>JAFYIZ010000028.1 GCA_017538365.1 bacterium
AACGATTTGCAGAAATATAGAGACGAAAATAAATGGCGTAAATTTATAATGTTGGATAAAAAGAGAAAATTGGACAAAATTTCGATGGTTTACCTGAAAAAAACGGGGGTTCCCGGAATAATTTACAGGAATTCTAATGACATATTGAAAGATTTGGAGGAATTAAGATGAGAAAGTTTTTCATTCTTACCCTGATGGTTGCTTGTTTAATGATGGTTTCATGCGTTGAAAGGCGTAACAGAGTCATCCTTGACAAATTTATTCCGATTCCGGACAATTGCGAAATCAAACCCGGCGGTGACACTTATTACACCGAAGGCAAGATAGACCTCGCATTTACGTTCGATTACAAACTTGCTTTTCAGCTTACGAACTACATTCCGTCAAGTGACGGCGGAAATTCCGAGCTGACTACCGCGGAAGCCAATTATTTCTATGCCGAAAAGGTAGAAATAGAGTACGAATGGTATCCTTATAAGCAGGAGACGACCGGAGCTCAACTTAAACTTAACCAGAAACTTTGGAATAAAAAGACAAGAAATACTGAACATCGTATCGTTGTAGGTCCCGACGGAGGTCAGGCGGCAGGCTGGGTTCATATTTTTGAAGAAGCTCAGATACTAAATCTTCTCGAAAATGATGTTAATAATTACGATTGGATTGCAAACCCGCTTATCATAAAAGTCAGAGTCATCGGTGAACTTGCTGACGGTACGACTGTCAAGACGAACAAGATGAATTTCAACATCATCCCGACTTTCGGAACCACGATTCAGCAGGGATCAACATATTATATTCCGGAAGGCGGTTTTCAGGCAGAGACGGATGAAAACGGCAAAGAGACAAAGTCGGCTGAAAAAGTTGAGTATGAGACAATAAAGGGTATGTGTGCTTTCAGTGATCCTATTCTTGGCGGATGTCTCTACGGTCAGGATGATGCGATGGTCAACTGCTATGCAGGTGATACGGCTTGGGAACAGTATATCGTCGAATCGAACGGCTGGACCTACATTCCTGGGTATGCAGCTTACGGCGTAGTCGAAATGATCTACAATACCTACAAAAAACCTGCCAATGACAACGGTTATTACGCATGCTGTCCTTCACAGGAGCCTCCTGAGCCAGAGGATAAAGAAGATGATGACGCTTCCAACGCTGCTAATGGTGGTGCTACAGGCGGAGAATAAAATTCTTCTGAGTCAATCCTTTTTGCATTTCTCTTTTTTTTCCTGAATTTCAAAAAAATCTTCTTAAAAAGTGATTTTTAAATATTTTTCCTTATTATGTACCGTTTTTTTGTTTCGTTTTTTATTTTGGAGGAAAAATGAGACTTGTCCATCTGAAAGATGTCGTAACTTTGGGAAATGTTGCTATCGGTTTTCTTTCCGCTGTTTTGGCGATAGAGGGTGATGTCCAGCAGGCATGCTACTTGATAATGGTTGCTTTCGTTCTCGATTTTTGCGACGGTATCGTTGCGAGACTTACGAAAATGAGCAACGAATTCGGAAAAGAACTCGATCTTATTGCAGATCATGTGACTTACGCCGTATGTCCGGCATTTGTGCTCTACGCTTTTTTCAGGATCGAAAACGGCGGCTTTGTCAATGCTCTGGTTGCGTACTGCATGGGAATGGTTCCTCTTGTTTTCGGCTGTGTCAGACATGCGAGAAACGAGGTCTATGACATTGATTTTCCGCGTTTCTTCCTCGGGACTCCGCGCCCTGTTTCGGCTTTTTATCTGGTGAGCCTTATCGGTGTCGGAACGCACCTCAGCGAATTTGTTCCGAAAGAGTATCTTCCGTACTACAAGTATTTTCTTATTCCTGTTTTCATCTGGATAGGCTGGAACAACCTCTCTTTCAGGCCGTTCCTCAGCCATCATGGACGTAAATTCAATAAAAAACTTAAATTCTTTATGAGTGCCGCTGTCGTTCTGCTTGTTTTGAGCGGTATAGCCACATCTTTAACCAACAAACCGTGGCTTCTTGACTGTCTGTTTTTTGAGATGCTCGTCTACACTTTCCTGACGCCTCTATGCTTCGATAAAGGCGATCTTGACGGATACAAGGAGTATGTCGCGGCTAAAAAGGCTGAAATCGCTGAAGATATGAAACCAAAAGGTTAGAGGAAAATATGATAAGACAAGGCGTTATCCTTGCAAGCGGGCTTGGCAGCAGGCTCAACAGTGAAGGAAGAAATGAACCAAAACCGCTTATGCCAGTAGGCGGTATGGCTTTGATTGAGCGCGTGATCACACTCATGCAGTCGGTTGGTATTGAAAAAATCGTCGTTGTTGTCGGTTACCGCGGCGATCAGATCAAAGAATACATAGCAAAAAACAATATTCAGGGCGTTGTTTTTGCTGAGAATACCGAATACAACAAGAAAAACGGCATTTCGCTGCTTCGTGCCCGGGAGTTTCTGGATGAAGCTCCGTTTATGCTTTCTATGTCCGATCACATTTTTTCAAATGATTTTTTTGCCGATTTCCTGGAAAAGGCTGAGCCGAAACTGGAAAAATACGATGTTGTTCTTTCTGTCGACAGAAATATCGAAGGGGTTTTTGACCTCGACGATGCGACGAAAGTCGTTACCGAAGACGGTGAAATAACGACGATAGGCAAGGAACTTCCTTCGTATGACGCAGTTGATACCGGGCTTTTCCTCTGCAAACCGGCTGTATTTCCGAGACTTCAGGATATTTATGACACGAAAGGCGATGTTTCCATTTCGGATGTCATGGGAATGGAGGCTCTTGAGAGAAAGTTCGCATGTGCAGAAATGACGGGACATCTCTGGCAGGATGTCGACACTCCTTCGATGAAAAACGAAGCCGAGGAACGCCTGATAGACAACTATCTTGAAAAGGATGATTCCTTTGGATTTTTTTCGAATAAACTGTTTGCCAAAAGCGCGAAAGAACTTGCTCTTATGCTTTTCGGGCATGAGCATTTCGACTGGAATCTGCTTAGTACCGTAGTTTTTATAGTTGTTCTTCTGTTTACGGCAGTCGCTCTTTTTGCCGGTGTTCCGCAGCTTTCCGCTGTTCCGCTTCTGCTTGCTACATTCGTTTTTTATCTCGGCAAAATCAGAAACAACGTGAGAACGGTTCCTCTGAAAAACGAAAATTTCATTTTTTCATGGAAATTCAACTTCATACTTGCGACTTTGCCGGCTGTTTTGGAGACATGCGGAACGCTTTTTGTCGGTCTGCCGCTTGTTGTCGTGATGTTTGCCGTTTCTCTGGCCGAAGCTCTTAAACTCGGAAATGTTCTGCAGCGTCTCGAACTGCCTCAGATTTCCGACAGTGTGGCGGACACTTATCTTTCACCCTCTCTTTTCTGGATCGTTTATGTCGTTTGCATGGTGATTCTGCCTGAATGGTTTGTCGGGTTTGTTCCTTTTGCATACTTTATATTTTTGCCTTTTTCCGGTGAGAAGAGGAGTTGATGGAACTTAAAAAACGTGTCGGTAAAGATTTTTCGATCGATATAAGTTCTCTTGTCGACGTTCTTTTCACGCTTCTCATTTTCTTTTCTCTTACGAGCACTTTCGTAAAGGAGTCCGGGCTTAAAGTCGATCTTCCTAAAGCAAGTTCCGATACACCGCTCGTTTCGGCTGAAAAGTTTGAAATCGCGATAAGCGCCGACGGCAGGGTCGCTTTGGGCGGAACAGAGGTTTCGTCGGTTGAAGAGATAAAAGAATTCCTATCAAAATTTGACACGGATATGCGTTTAAAATATGTTATGGTCATCAAAGCCGACGTTACAACTCAGCACGGCAGGGTAACGGAAGTTCTTGATATACTGAAATCTTTGAAATTTGAAAATATAGCAGTGGCAACGAGGTCAAAAGAATGAAAAAAAACCAAAAATTTTTCATTATCGGTTTTTTATTTTTGGTATTTTCAGCTGTTTGTATCTACGACATTCTTTCCTCTTACGGCGAATTCAACCGCAACAGGGACAAAATCAAAGTGATAGAAGAAAAACAGTATGTCATAAGCCGCGAAAAAGATATTTTGAATTGGAAAATAGAACGTTTTTCCAAAAATCCTAAGGCTGCCGAGGAAATTCTCAGGCAGAAATACAAAATGATTCGCTCAGATCAATACAAATACAGATATACGCCCGAAAAATGACAGCTTTACTTGAATTCCGTTTTTTTGGTCACATCGTGACCCTTTTGTTTTCTATCCTTTCAATTTATTTCAAGGAAAGTATTCCGATCCTCATCATACTTTGGAGTATTTTCGTTTTTTTGGTAATCTATCTCCGTCTCGTTGAAAAGAAGAGAATCCCCGTACAGCTTTTTCTGCTCCCTCTATTCATAGTTTCCGGCGGAGTTGCCGGGAGTCCTGTTCTTCCGCTCCTTTTTCTTGCTCTGCCGCTGACTTTGCAGAAAAGCGACGACAGTTCATACATCGGATTTGCTGTAACAGCGTTCATTCTGATGCTGTGCAGCGGCAATATTTCCGATTATTCCGATTTTATCATTTATGTTTTATTCGTTTTTTCAGCGATAGGCGTCTGGTTTTTCATGAGGAAGGGTTTTTCGTTTCTGCTGGCTCAAGCGCCTGCCGCTCCGATTGCAATGAAATCCAAAGTCAGCGCTCCGCTTGTCAAGGATCCTTTCAGACCGCTGAAAAAGTATCTTGTCCGCACCAAGAATTTCAACAACAAACCTGTTTATCTGCGTTTGGTCGTACTTCTGCCTGGCGGAATGGCGAAAATATACGAATCCGATACAGAATTTGCGTTAAAAGGTCTTCTGTTCAGGGCAGTCCACGATAAAACCGAGGTTGCAACCAATGTTCTTCTGGATGACGACAGGGAAAATATTCCGATGATGCCCGAATACAACTTCAGAATATACTATCCCGTTTCTCTGGTCGATTCTGACGATGTAACCCTTTTTGAGCCTGAATATGTCGTTGTTGTCGACACCAACATTAAAGGGAAAATCGACAAGGAAGAACTCATTCAGAAGTTCTCCGAGATAAAGGACGACGTTCTGGAACAGCTCAGACAGTCAGAAACTTTCAGTCATATTTCAGTTGAAAAACAGCGTAATGCCACGCTTTATCAGGAGACTTCGAATATTGTCGATGCTTTTGACCACGACGAACTTCTCAAAGCCGCAGCGCTTGCGATATTCAATCTCGCTCCGGAAGCGAGCGGCGTATTTGTTGCAACAAAAGGCGAAGAAAACACTTTCTCAGGTTACTCTTTTACAGTCAAAGAGCTTTCCAAAGGGAAGGTAAAACTTGAAATGTCCGATATAAACGATCCCGTTACCGCTGAAATGAAGGATTCACAGTCGATTCATGCCATGATGGTAAACGGAAAAATTGACGATTACTACGAGGCCACAGATGTAAACAAACGGAAGTCAAATCCTCTGTTTCCGTCGGAATTCGATGATCTTAACAAAAAAAGCTGCATCATGATCCGCTGTATGACCTTTAAAAACGATGTCAAAGGAACAATTTCGGTTCTTACCGACACGATAAATGATTTTGAAGAGCTCAAAAAGCATTCCGCATCGGTCAGGATGATTTCCAAAGTTGTTACATCGGCACTCAACAACATCGAAATGTTCCAGAAGATGGAGGAACTTTCAAACATCGACGGTTTGACAGGGCTTTACAACAGGCGCTGTTTCAACAATATGATCGAACAGAAAATCAGCGAAGCGGGCAGGAGTAAGGTTCAGCTTTCTATGATCATGCTTGACATCGACTTTTTCAAGAAAGTCAACGATACCTACGGTCACAAAGCTGGAGACGATGTTATCCGCTTTATTTCGGCAACGATAAAGAAATCAATCCGAAAAGTCGATTTTGCGGCGCGTTACGGCGGAGAGGAATTCGTGATTCTGCTTTACAATACATCTATTGCCGCGGCGGCCAATATTGCGGACAAAATCAGGAATATCGTCCGCGATTCAACGGTCAATGCCGATGGATCACCTCTGAATATAACAATCTCGCTGGGTGTTTCGTCTTTCCCGATGCCTTCGATGAATGCAGACAGTCTTGTTAAAAACGCTGATACCGCTCTTTACTACTCAAAAGAACACGGCCGCGACCAAGTTTCTGTTTTTAACAGCAGTATGGAAGAAAGAGACGAAGAAGAAGAGGAAAAATAAATTTTTCCCGATTATTTTCCGTCAACAGTGAATGATTCTCTGTGGAGTGAATTGTCCGATTCGGTGTTTACCGAAATTCTGAGTTCTTTTTTGAGTTTGTCGAGTTCGTCAGAGTATTTCTGTTCAAGCGCGAAAATCGTTTCAGGATGCGCTTTTACGGTGATAACCCGGCTTCCGTAAAGTTTTACGTGTTTTTTTATTTCGCGGAAAATCTGGAAAGTTACGGTTTCTCTTGAGCGGATTATGCCGTTTCCGCTGCAGTACGGGCACGGTTCGGTGAGAGACGAGATGTTGCTTTCGGTCGTTCTTTTGCGCGTTATCTGGATTAGTCCGAGGCGCGTGAAGTAGAAAACTGTACACTTCGCCGGATCTTTTTCAAGCTCATGCTCGAGTTTTGCGATAACTTTTTTCTTGTTTGCCTGATTGCGCATGTCTATGAAGTCAACGACGATGATTCCCGCTAAATTCCTGAGTCTCAGGTGGTATGCGATTTCCTCGGCAGCTTCGCAGTTCGTTTTGACGACTGTGCTTTCGAGGTCGCCTTTCCCGACAAATTTGCCGGTGTTGACGTCAATGACTGTGAGAGCTTCGGTCTGTTCGATGATAAGGAAACCTCCGCTTTTGAGCCAGATTTTTTTCTTTACCAGTTTGGTGACTTCCGGCTCGATCGAATAGTAGTCGAAAATCGGGTAGGGCAGATCGTAGAATTTCACTTTGTCGTCGGGATTCTCACCGTAGAAAGCGAAGTAGTCACGTACTGCTTTTTCATCGTTTTTGTTGTCGACGACGATTTCGGAAAGTTCGCTCATTCCGGTGTTCTGAACGAAATCGAGCATCGGGTCGAGTGCTGGTTCGATAAGTGCCGTTCCTTTGCCTTTCTGGAAAGTATTCTGGATAGAAAGCCATTTTTTTATGAGGAAAACGACCTCTTTTTCGATTGTTTTGAGGTCTGTTTCAGCCGCCAGAGTCCTGAGAATTATGCCGTAGCCTTTCTTTAAAACTTTCTGACCGAACTCTTTGAGCTCTTCGCGTTTTTCGCGGTCGCTGATTTTGCGGCTTACGCCGATGTGGTTGATTGTCGGCAGCAGAACGCAGTATCTTCCGGCAAGCGAAATGTGTGTCGTGAGTTTCGCACCTTTCTGTCCGATCGGCTCTTTTACGACCTGAACAAGGATTCTGTTTCCCTCTTTCGCGTATTCGGTGATGTCTGTGAATCTGCGCGGTTCGTTCTGAGTTTCCTGTACTTGATCCTCGCTGTTTACATCATCGTCGTCGTCGCTTTCGAGGTTTTTCTGATACTCTTCATAAGTTATGTTCAGTTTCAGGTCGTTTGCGTGGATGAATCCCGTCCTTGTGCCGCCGAATTCGACAAATGCCGACTGCATTCCCGGCAGAACGCGGCGGATTATGCCTGAATATATGTTTGAAAGACAGCTTCCTTCCTCCGAGTGCATGACGTGGAGTTCGACTAGTTTTCTGTCTTCAAGTATGGCTATTCGTTTTTCGCCGTATGTGTTGTTTACGATTATCTGTCTGTTCATTGTTTTTTAAGATACTGTTATCGGACGTTTCTGCTTCATCGGGGTGATTTTCATCGGGCTTTTGATGCTCTTTATGTCGGCGATGATCTCGTCTTCCAAATTGGGTTTCAGGTGGAAAGTGTGGATTTCGCAGTGCCTGTTGATTTTTGCGAGTTCACCCGCAAGCTGTGAAGGT
The DNA here is from genome assembly GCA_017538365.1 of bacterium. GTDB lineage: Bacteria > UBP6 > UBA1177 > UBA1177 > UBA1177 > UBA1177. Next base: position 7,867 of record JAFYIZ010000028.1, read on the forward strand.
GTCAGGTGTTTCGACGCCGTCGCCAGTTTTTCAAGCCTGTTGGGAAAAGAAGTTTCCCAGCAAATTGTTTTTATTGAAGGATCGTTGTTTATATGATCCACAAAATTCTGACATATTCCTGTGTCGCCTGAGTAGGCTATCGATTCACCGTCCTTTTTGATGATGAACCCGAGCGATTCAACGACGTGGTTCACTTCGATCGGCAGGAATTCGATCCCTTCGATCGAAAAAGGTTCGTCGAATTTTATCGGCTGAAACTTTATCGTCGGATTCCTTCTGGTCGGAAGTTTCGTGAAATCAGGCCAGACAAGATCGTTGAATATGTTGCCCATTATCTGCGCCATGATGTTTTCAGTCGTGTAAACCGTGAACGAATGATTTCCGAGTGAAAGCATGAAATCGGCGAAAATCGGCAGATTTTTGATGTGATCGAAGTGACAGTGGGTTATGATGACGTGTTTTATTGCAAGGAGCTGGTTCGTATCGAGAGATGACATGATCGAACCGGTGTCAATTACTGTCGTAGGTGTAACGAGCATGGAGATACACTTTTTATTTTCAAGATCGCTGCCGTAGCAGCCAAGCGGAACTATGGAAAGCATTTCATCCTCCGAATACCGAAGCCTGACTCAGTGAGCCGGTTTTTGAAGAATTTTAGACGTTTATAACTTCTTTTACTTCCGGAACGAGTCTCTTGAGGTGCTGTTCGATTCCCATTTTGAGAGTCATCTGACTCATCGGACATCCTGCGCAGTGACCCTGAAGAGCGACTTTTACAGTGCCGTCATCGGTGATTTCTATAATCTGGACATCGCCGCCGTCTCTCTGAAGCGCGGGACGGACGTCTTCAAGAACTTCTTTAACCTTTTCTTTCCAATCGTTTGCAGCCATTGTAATCTCCCTAAAAATTCAGTAAAAAAACAAAAAACGGCGAATTATAGGGGCTAAACTGTGCAAGTCAAGTCAAAAGGTGAGAGATTTTTGCAAATCGGCTTAAACTACTTTGAAGGCGAGAAGAGCAGAGTAGACGATGTAAATCGCAACAAGCAGAACACCGGAAACGCGGTCTATCTTTCTTCTGATTCCGAAAATGAAAAGAAAAAGCGTTACTATTGCTGTTGCCGGCAGGTCTCTCGTGAGGATTTTCGGATCGACAGTTATCGGAGTGATCGAACCTGCGATACCGACTACGCACATCGTGTTGAAGAGGTTGGAGCCGACGACGTTGCCGAATGCGACTCCGTGTTCGTTCTTTCGTGCTGCGGAAACTGATGCTGCAAGCTCAGGAAGCGAAGTTCCGAGTGCGACGATCGTGAGCCCGATGATGAGCTCGCTGACACCGAGTGCGATAGCGATGTCTTTTGCCGCCCAGACAAGGGCCCGCGAGCTGCCGACGAGAAGCGCCAAACCGAAAATAATCCAGAAAATCGATTTCAGCAGAGACTCTTTTTTACCTGAATCTTCTTCGCCAGTCTCCTCTTTTTTGCCGAGAGAGGAGATAACCATTATCGGGATGAATAGAACGAGCATTGTTATTGCGTTGATGCGCGAAATAAAGCCGTCAAGAATGAGGACAAGCGTGAGGACAAGCGTGCCTGCAAGGAATGGAAGCTCCTTTTTTACGACCGAAAAATCGACTTCTATCGGGTTTACGATAGCTGCCACACCAAGAATCAGAAGGACATTCGTGATGTTCGAGCCGTAAGCGTTGCCGAGCGCGATGTCGGGGCTTCCTTCGAATGCAGAAACTGCCGAAACGAGCATTTCCGGAGCCGACGTGCCGAAACCGACAATCAGCATGCCGATTAAAAACGGAGAAACGCCCAGAACCCGCGCCAGACCGCATGATCCGTCAACGAATCTGTCGGCGCTCCACGCCAAAACTAAAAGCGAAACTATCAAAACGATGCCTTGAAGCCACATTTTTAACCCCGCAAAAAAGAAAAACTGCCGGATTATGATTAAACCCTGACAAAATGTCAAATTGCCGAATTGGCATTTTGTATTGTTTTGCAACTTGCTGATTTTGTTGGTGAATTTTTTTGGCACTTGAGTTGCTTAAATAATCGGTTTTTGTTTTTTGCGAGGTGCGCTTTGAAAAGCAGAACGGTTTTAAATATAGCTTTGTTCATCGCGATTGCGGCAGCGGTGCTTTCGTTTATAGGTTTCCTGCTCGCTTTCGTTGTTAAGGGTGAACAGGTTTATGTACCGATAGGCAAAAATTATTATAAAACGCTTGAAGGAACTGCAACGGAAGAAAAAAAAGAGAATTTTTATTTCGGCAAAAATCCCAACAATATGAGTGCTGCGAATATTTTTGATTCTTCGTCGCGCATGATAGCTCTCACCGAGCAGCATAGTGCTGATACGGTTGAAGAGGGCGAGATTGTTCCCGAAATGAGCAAGGAAGATATTTATTTTTATCTCGAAAATCCTGACAAATGTGTGCTTCTGCCGGGTTACGAGCTTACCGGAACCATCGTTGCGAAGGACAACGACTTCTCGTTCGCAATTCTCAAAGGCGGCAAAGGAAGTACCGGCGGAGCGGTCACGAGAACCGGCACGGAAGTTCAGGATGGTGTAATTCTTGCTTTTGTCTGGAGAAATATTGCGATTTTCAGAACGACAAGCGGTATAAAGTGCATCGGTGAAGGTGTAGGAGAGGGAAAACCTGTGTCTGTTCCGGAAGCGCCTAAAGTTGCAGGCGAACCCCAGCAGCCGAGAGGTGACGACGATTTCGACATCAGAAGTGTCGGACCTAACCAGTATGTCGTAAAACGTGCCGATCTTAACAAGGCGACGGGAAATCTGGGTGCTCTGGCTAGTCAGGCCCGTATCGTTCCTTCTGCAAAAGACAACGGATTCAAGATTTTTTCGATAGCGAAAGACAGTCTTTACACAAAGATAGGAATACAGAACGGCGATGTTCTCAAGTCGATAAACGGCATCGAACTTTCAAGCCCAGACAAGGCACTCGAGGCTTATTCGAGGCTGCAGAGCGCGTCCAAACTCTCGCTTGACATCGTCAGAAAAGGGCAGAATGAAACATTGGAATATACGATAGAATAGGAGGGCAGAATGTTGCTGAAATCGAAAAAGATAATTTTTCTGACAGCTCTGATCGCTTTTTCGTTTGTTTATCTTCCTGCTGAGGAAGTGGCGGAAGCTGATAATGTAAAAGTTCCGATCAATCTCAACAGCAAATTTAAACCGATAAATTCAGGCAAAAAGTTTAACAACAATTTAAAGCTCGGCAGGCCTGTTGCAGCGGAAAAGAAGGCTGATGAAGAGAATAAGGATGAAAACAAGGACGGAAAGCAGGATGAGAACAAGCCGGCAGAAAATGCGGCTCAGCCGAAAAACAACAGCAATAACGGCGATGTAAGAACGGTCACGCCTCCGCAGCCGAAGACAATTCTCAACAAAGAACAGCCGAAAACTCCGGAAGACAACAAACTTCTGGATGCCGTAAAAGTCGAAATCAACGAACCGAAAGCGGCTAATATGGATCTTAAAATCAGGCTCGACTTCAAAGACGAAGAGCTTATGAACGTCGTCAAACTGTTCTCTGATCTGCTCCAGAAAAATTTTATAATTCCTGAAAACTTGGGTAAGGCTAAAATCAACCTTCTTTCTCCGCAGAAAGTTACTGTCAGAGAGGCTTACAAAACGTTCCTCACCCTTCTTGCAGTCAACGATTTCAGCGTTTCGGAAGACGGTTCATACACGATAATCACGAAGGAAAAGAACATTCCGGAGATGAAAATCCCTTTTTACAAGGGAACTGAAGTGCCAGATCTTTTCAAGATGGTTGCCACCATTATGAAGTTCGAATACGTCACGGCAGCCGACATTGACAAGGTTTTGAAGCTTTTCAGGGACAAAGGTGCGACATCGGTCGTTTTTGACGACAAAACTTTGATTGTTGTCGATTACGCGGCTAACATCAGAAAAATCATGACTTTGGTTAAAGAACTCGACCAGCCTTCCGAATCGGACAAGGCTGAGCTTTACTTTATCAAACTCAACCATGTTCTTGCAGCTGATGCCCGCAAAATCATTGAAGATATTTTCAAGGATTTCTCCAAAAAAGGAACCAAGAAAGGGAAAAACAATGACAATACTCCTTCTTTGGGCGGTGTCGGAAAACAGTCGGACAGCAACAACTCCGGCAAATTCCCGCCGCGACCGCCGTTTCCTCCGGCATGGGGCAATCAGGATGAAGGCGAGGGTTTAAGTGAAACATACATCCACATCGTTGCCGACGAAAGAAGCCAGCAGATAATCGTTCTGTGCAACAAGGCGACTTACAATCTGATTCTTCAGGTCGTTCAGAATATCGACCGGGAAGTGGAAGGTGAGGGTGAAATCCATGTCGTAAAACTTCAGAACGCAAAAGCTGAAGATATGCTTAAGACCTTGAATTCACTGTCAAAAAACAAAAAAGCGTCAGGCTCTTCCAAAAGCGGAAATAAAGGAACTGACGTTTTTGAAGGCGATGTCCAGATCTCGGCGAACGAATCGACGAACTCCATCGTTGTCGTCTCTTCGCTTCAGGATTTCAGAAACCTCAAAAAAGTTGTCGAAAAACTCGATGTAAAGCGCAAACAGGTATTTGTTGAAGCGGCGATCCTTGAAGTCAGCATCGACAACAATCTTGAATACGGCAACGCTTATGCTGCAATGGGCTACGAAGTTACGATCGCGGGCGAGAAAGTTCCTCTTTTCTTCGGAAAGGCTCTTTCTTCGCCGACTCCCGGACTTGTTGCCGGAATGGTCGGTGCTTCGGTTGACGGAACTGCAGGAATGCCCGGACTTTCACTTATCGACGGAGTTCCTTCGATCGGACTCATTTTGAACGCGGCGCAGAACGATTCGACGGTAAACGTAGTTTCGACTCCGCACCTTCTCACGACCGACAACGAAGAGGCAGAGATCACAGTCGGTGAAACGGTTCCGTTCCCGTCAGGAAACATTCTTACCAGCACGACAGGAAGCACGATAACCTATACCCGTGAAGATGTTGCGCTCAAACTCAAAATAAAACCGCAGATCAACGAATCGGGTTACATGACGCTTGAAATCAACCAGGAAATGACGGAACTCGGAGCGCAGACCGATTACGGTTACAAAACGACGAAAAGACAGGCTAAAACCAAAATCAACGCTGAAAACGAACAGACGATAGTCATCGGCGGACTTATGAAGGATACTGTCACCGAAGGCGAGAACAAAATCCCGATTCTGGGTGATATTCCGGTTATCGGCAACCTTTTCAAGTATAAGAAAGTCAACAAAGCCAAAGTAAACCTTCTTCTTATCCTCACTCCGCACGTTGTTGACAGCAAAGAGGATTTCGAGCGTATTCTCCGTAAGAAAATGGAGGAACGTGACGAGTTTGCTAGAAAGTATTACGGCGGCGATACCACATTCGAAGAGACGGTTTACCTCGACAAAAGACGCGGAGCGCTTCTTTCGGTCGTAAATGCTGTCAACAACCAGCATGCGTCTGAAAAAGAGGAGCTGAAAAGGATCGAAGCGGCCAACAAGAAGGAAAATTCGATAATGGTTACTCCTGACGGCGAAGAAAAACTCATAGAAAATTCTGACGAACCTTCCAAAAAAGGGAAATCGAAAGACGCTGAAGACGAACTTGTTCCCGATATTGATGAAGAGGATTAGTCATGGCAGCAAGGCGCAAAATAGGTGAACTTCTCGTCGAAAAAGGGTATGTCGACGAGGCTACGCTTTCCGAAGCCCTTGCAGCGCAGCACGCAGACAGACAGGGAACCGGCAAAATCGGTCAGCTTCTCGTTTCCGAGGGCAAAGTAACCGCTGAACAGGTGACGGAAGTCTTTTCGGAACAGAGCGGGATAAAACTCGTTACCGATGAAGACCTGAAAAAGCTCGATCCTGCAGTGCTGGGCGAATTTCCTATAGCTCTGGCGAAAAAATTCAAAGCGCTTCCGCTTTATGCAGACACAGACCTTCATGTCGTCATCACCGATATCGACATGCTCCTTTTCAACCAGCTTTTCATGATTTACCGCAAAAACGTCGTTTCGCTTCTGGTAACACCGACGAAAATAAACGACATGATAAATCAGGCTTACAGCAGCGTTGACAACAAGGAGGAAGCTCTCAACGCCGAGGAGTTCGGCAAAATGGCGGACGAGGACGACACGATTCCCGATCTTATCGACTCCAATGACGATGCGCCTATCATCAAGTTCGTGAACAACACGATTGCGAAGGCGGTAAAGGAAAAAGCCAGCGATATCCACTTTGAATCCTACGAAGACGAAGTTATCGTCCGCTTCAGAAAAGACGGCAAACTTTCAGTCGTTCAGCGCGTTCCGAAGGCTGCTCAGGCAGGTCTCATCACGAGAATCAAGATTATGAGCCGTCTCAACATTTCTGAAAAAAGGCTTCCTCAGGACGGAAACATCAAGGTCAAAATCGCCGGAAACGATATCGACTTCCGTGTTTCGACTCTTCCGAGCGTCCACGGTGAATCGATAGTTCTCCGTATTCTGGATAAAAGATCGCAGAAACTTTCTCTCGACGAAAGCGGTTTTACCAAACGCGACCTTGAAATGATGAGAAAGATAATCCACATGAAGCACGGAATTTTCCTAGTCACGGGACCTACCGGAAGCGGTAAAACGACGACGCTTTATTCAGCTCTGACAGAGATAAATTCACCCGATGTCAAGATAATCACGGTTGAAGACCCGGTCGAGTATCAGATCAAAGGTGTAAACCAGATCCACATCAATTCAAAAATCGGTCTTACTTTCGCAAGCGGTCTGCGTTCAATTCTGCGTCAGGACCCCGACATCATCATGGTCGGTGAAATCCGTGATAAAGAGACGGCAGACATTGCGATTAACGCCTCTCTTACCGGTCACCTTGTTTTCTCAACGCTCCACACGAACGATGCTCCGACGGCATTCACCCGTTTGATTGATATGGGAATCGAGCCTTTCCTCATTTCTTCAACTGTTGTCGGCGTTCTGGCACAGAGACTTGTAAGAAAGCTCTGTCCTGCATGCAAAGAGGCTTACTATCCTCCGGCGGCGATACTTGAAGAGCTCGGGCTTGACCCGAAAGAATACGCAAATCATCCGTTCTACAAGGCTGTAGGATGCCCGGAATGCGGATATTCAGGATATAAAGGAAGAAGCGGTATCTTCGAGCTTCTTATGATCGATGAAGAGCTCAGACGTGCAGTAGTTGCGCGTCAGGATGCAAGCGACATCCGCAAAATCGCAGCTTCAAACGGAATGCTCAATCTCCGCGAAGACGGTGCGCTCAAGGCGATAAAAGGAATAACCTCGCCCGAAGAAGTTCTTCTCAGAACGCAGGAGGATAAATAATGCCGCTTTTTGCCTACAAAATAGTCGATGCAAACGGCAAAGAGAAGAAAGGGACGATCGAAAGTCCCAACAGGGCGGCAGTCAAAACGAAATTCCTTTCGGAAGGCTACTACATAACAGAAATCAGTGAAAAATCGCAGGCGCAGGGGTTCAGTCTCGATTTTTTGCGGAAAATGTTCTCTTTCGGCGCGAAAAAAGTTCCTCTTGATGAAGTTGCCTCTATGACAAGGCTTCTTGCCACGCTGCAGAAGGCGAAAATTCCTCTTGTTGAAGCAATTGACGCAGTCGCTCAGCAGCAGGAAAACCCGATTATGAAAGATGCCCTCATAATCATAAAAGGAAAGATGAACGAAGGTTACAGTTTTAGTAAAAGTGCACGTGAATTTCCCAATATTTTCGATGACTTATTCTGCAACATGATTGCAGCGGGAGAGGAGTCTGGCGCGACTGACAAAGTTTTAATGAGACTTGCCGGATTTATGGAATCGCAGGTTGACCTCAAAAACAAAGTCAAAAGCGCGATGACTTATCCTATCGTCCTCATGATCGTTGCAATTCTGGTCGTCGGCGTCCTTTTCACGGTCGTAATCCCGAAACTTTCCAAAATGTTCGAAGATGTCAAGATGTCTCTGCCGATACAAACGAAGATACTTCTCTGGCTTTCGGGCTTCATTGGAAGCTGGTGGTGGCTCATCGCGCTCATGATTTTCGGCGGAGTAGTCGCTTTCAATAAGTACGTTAAAACTCCGAAAGGGGAAATCTGGTGGAGCAGAGTGAAAATCAACGCTCCTGTTCTGGGAAGAGTCAACAGACAGGTTGCAATCAGCCGTTTTGCACAGACTTTATCAACTCTTCTTCATTCAGGTGTTCCGATTCTTAACGCTCTCGACATTGTTAAGAAAATCATTGACAACAAGATCCTTGAAAATGCCGTCGGAGTTGCCCGCGAAAACATCAAAGAGGGTGAATCGATAGCCGTTCCGCTCAAAAGAAGCGGTGAATTCCCGCCTATCGTCATTCAGATGATTGCAATCGGCGAGCAGAGCGGCGAACTTGAGGAAATGCTTGAAACTCTGGCTTCATCCTACGAAAAGGAAGTTACCTACACGATGGAAAAACTCACTTCGATGCTTGAACCGATGATGATTGTTGCACTTGCAGGAGTCATCGGATTTATCGTTTTCTCGGTCGTCATGCCGATTCTGCAGCTCAACGACGCAGTCGGATAAAAAGACTTTTTCAACTGATAAACACTTGCCTTTTTCAGGTTTTTCCCTAAAATAATGCGTTTTTGATTTTTGGGTATTTGTAATGGACAGAATAAAGTCGGTCTCAACAAACAAAAAGGCTTTCAGAGCTTACGAGATCCTCGATAAATTGGAAGCTGGAATAGTTCTTCAGGGAACGGAAATAAAGTCGATCAGAGAGGGCAATGTTTCATTCAGAGACAGCTTTATCGACATCATAAACGGTGAAATGTGGCTTGTAGGCTTTTACATTGCGCCGTACAATGCAGGAAGCATCTGGAATCATGCATCCGACAGGCGCAGAAAGCTGCTTCTCAACAAAAGAGAAATCAGAAAATGGGACGCCAAAGTGCGCGAAAAAGGCTTCACTGTCGTGCCTATTGAGCTTTATTTCAAAAACGGCAGGGCGAAAATGATGATCGGACTTGCTCGAGGAAAGACCTCGTTTGACAGAAAGGACGATCTGAAAGAGCGCGAAATCAAAAAGGATAACGAAAGATTTACCGAGAAATACAGATGAACACTCGCGAATCAGGGGCTGAAGCAGAATCTTTTACGGCGGACTGGCTTATGAAACAGGGTTGGGAAATTCTCGACAGAAACTTTTTCATGAAAGGGGGAGAGCTCGATATCGTTGCGAAAAAGGGCGATACCCTCGCTTTTGTCGAAGTCAGAAGCTGGGATCATCAGTTCTGGGACGGCGGAACGCCGCTTGAAACGATTCACCCTGCAAAAATAAAACACTTAATAAAAACAGCACTTTACTATATGAAAATTAAAAAAATCAGAATGCAGGATTTCAATATCCGTTTCGATGTTGCCGGACTAATAAAGAAGGATGACGGCACTTTCGATATCGACTATATTGAAGCGGCTTTTGACGCAACGGGGTACTAGCATGGCGGGAACTCTTTTCGTAACGGCAACACCGATCGGAAACATGGGAGACATCACGGCGAGAGCTGTTTCGGTGCTTGAAAGCTGCGACATCGTGCTTGCCGAGGACAGCCGCGTTTCGGGAAACATGCTGAGCCGTTTAGGTATAAAAAAGCCGATTTTTTCTTATCACAAATTTACAGAAAAAAAGTTTCTGGATCAGCATATTGAAGAGCTGAAAAGCGGCAAAAACATAGCTCTCATCAGCGATGCGGGAACTCCGGCTGTAAGTGATCCGGGAAAATTTTTAGTTAGAGCCGCCCTTGACGAAAACATTCCGGTAGTTCCAGTTCCCGGTGCAAGTGCCGCGGTTTCGGCCTTTTCGTGCTGCGGATCACTCGAAAATTCATTCATTTTTGCAGGATTCCTTCCGTCAAAAGGAGCTGAAAGAGTTGCGGAATGTGAAAAATTCCTCTCTTTCGGGTTTCCGGTAGTTTTTTACGAAGCTCCGACAAGAATAAAAGATCTGCTTGAAATGATTAAGGAAAAATGCGGAAGAATCGTTGTCGGACGTGAACTTACGAAGCAGTTTGAAGAGATTTTCGTCTATACCGGCGGCGAAGTTAAGGAGAAAGGTGAGTTCACGGTAGTCGCGGAACCTATCAAAAAAGAAGAAAAAGTTGCAGAAATTGATGAAGAACTCGTCAATTTGATTGCAAAATCGGGAATTTCGGCTAAAACTGCCTGCGAGATTGCGGCGAAGATTTGGCCGGATGTTAAGAAAAATGATTTGAAGAAGTTTTTTATGAATAAGTAACTTTTTGATATAATTGGAGTTTCAATTGGAAGTCGTTCGCAGATTCAGGAATCACTACCTTCTTTACTATTACCTGCTTTTCCTCTGCATTTTAGGTTCGTGCAACCTTAAAAATTCGTCTCAGGAACCTGTTGACAGAGAGCCTGTCGAGGATATTGACGAGGATTTTGACAAAGATGATGAAGATATTGCCGGATTTGACACGGAAAATTCGGATAACGATGCCGTTTTTGATGAAAAAAGCGATATGGAAATCGAAGACGTTGATATACTTGCAGATGACGATCAAGTTTTTGATAGCGATGTTTTGAATGACGATGATTATGAGAGGGATTTTCCCGACATGACGGGAACTTGGGCTAATCTTACAGTTTTCAAAGGCTTGGCGAAAGTTCCTTATATCGGTCAAACCCTGCCGGCATGGGCGATAATGGTTTCAAAAGTTGACATTTTTTCTCAGGAAGAAGGCATTTTGAGTGCACATACGGAAATGTGCCGCCTCAAAACGGGTGTCGGAACCTCTCTGATTTCTGCCGAAGTTCCTGACAGTTTTGCCGAAAGTCTGGGAAATGTCGATAAAACCTTCTATCTTTCGTATGGGGAAAACGGAGAGATCAGATTTCATCAGGATAAACTTTGGGAAGTACGTTCCTGCACGCTCGATGATCCTGAAAATGAGCCGCTTCCGAGTGATATCAACGACCCGAGAGTCTTTGATGCCGACAATACTGGAATCAACGGACTTAGAATCAGGACAAAAAAAGCATTGGATGCCGAAGCTGAGATCCTGCAGAAAGTGAGCACGATCCTTGACGGTGTCATTGATGAAAACGGCGAAGTCAGCGGTATTACGACCTGGTATGAAGCCCAGAGCGTAATGTGGTACAGCAACATAGCTTTGAAAAACGGTGCGCCGACTTCTCCTGTCGGAGCTGATCCGAATGAAAGCATTTTTATTTTTAAGCGTATAGATCCATCGTGGGATTGTTTGACAGTTAAAGAAAAAAGTGCCGAACTTTTCCCCGAGCAGGCTGAGCTTTATCCGAAAGAATTTCAATAGGAGGAAAAAATGAGAGTTCTTATCACAGGCGGCGCAGGTTTTTTCGCGCTTCACATGACAAAAAAATGCGTTGAAATGGGTTGTGACGTAACACTTCTCGACATTGCCGAATACCATGCGGAAGACTACGACAAATCGGTCAAACTTGTAAACGGAGATGTCCGCGACGAAAAGAAAATGGACGAGCTCATTTCGCAGACAGACTGGGTAATACATGCTGCTGCGGCTCTTCCGCTTGCAACAAGGGAAGAGATCTTCTCGACAAACGTTGACGGCAGCAGAACCGTTCTTTCTCTCTGCTACAAACACAAAGTCAAAAGAGTTGCCGTAATCTCGTCTACCGCGGTTTACGGCGTTCCAGATCATCATCCGCTTTTCGAAACCGACAAACTCGAAGGTGTCGGCAACTACGGCGAAAGCAAAGTCGCACTTGAGGGAATCTGCAACGAATACCGCGAAAAAGGGCTCTACATTTCGACAATCAGACCGAAAACCTTCATCGGAACATACCGCCTCGGCGTTTTCCAGATCCTTTACAACTGGGTCGAAGAAGGTCACAAGATCCCGCTTATAGGCAACGGAAAGAACAGATACCAGCTTCTTGAAGTTGACGATCTCTGCGATGCAGTATATCTCGCACTGTCGCACGAAGGCGATGACGCAAACGACATTTTCAATATCGGCGCAGTCAGCACGCTCACAGAAAACGAGTATGTCGGCGCACTCTGCGAATACGCAAAAAGCGGTTCAAGAGTAATGCACACGCCGGTATGGCTTGTAATTCCGGCACTTACGATCTTTGAAAAACTTCACCTTTCGCCGCTTTACAAGTGGGTTTACGGCACAGCGCACACTGACAGTTTCGTTTCTGTCGACAAGGCGAGAAAAGTTCTCGGCTGGGAACCGAAATATGACGAGTCCCAGGCTTTGATCAGAAGCTATCAGTGGTATATCGACAACAAGGATTCGATTGCTAAAGGAACGGGAACGACCCACAGAATCGCATGGGCACAGGGTATTCTTGCACTTTTCAAAAAATTCCTCTGATTTTGGCTTGAAATGAGTGAAAACTATATTCTCGGCATAGAAAGCAGCTGCGATGACACTTCGGTCGCGGTCGTTTCGTCAGATTTTCACGTCCTTTCGGTAAAAACTGTCTCGCAGACGAGCGTTCACAGACTTTTCGGCGGCGTTATTCCCGAAATCGCCTCACGAAATCACTTGGCTTGGGTGATTCCGGCAGTCAATGCGGCTTTGCAGGATTCCGGCAAAACTAAAGATGACATTTCTGCGATCGCAGTCACAAACTATCCTGGACTTACCGGTAGCCTTCTTATCGGCGTAAGTGCGGCAAAAGGGCTTGCATTGGGCTGGAAAAAGCCGATAATCGCGGTAAACCACTTGAATGCCCACATCGCTTCTGCCTTTTTAGAAAGGGAGAAAAGGCCTGAGTTTCCGTATCTTGCCCTCGTCGTTTCGGGCGGTCACACATCGCTCATAGACATTTCCGAAAACGAAAGAACTGTTCTCGGCGAAACGATGGATGATGCGGCGGGAGAGGCTTTCGACAAAATCGCGAAAATGGCCGATCTCGGTTATCCCGGTGGTCCGATAATCGACAAAATGGCGGCAGCGGGAGATGCGAAAAAGTACAATCTGCCGTATCTGCTAAAGAACAACAACAAATATGCCGATGATATCGTCTTTTCATTCAGCGGAATAAAATCTGCTGTAAAGCGTTTCTTGGACGAAGGAGAGGTTGATATGCCGTCTCTCATGGCTTCATTCCAAAACAGGATCGTCGAACTTATCGAAAGGAAGGTCAAACTCGCTTTAAGCAGGAAAAAATATACCGCTTTCGTTGTTTCCGGCGGTGTCAGCGCAAATAGCGCGGTTCGTAAAATGGCAGAAAATATCGCTGCAAAATACGGGCTTGCGCTCTATATGCCGGAACTCAAATACTGCCAGGACAACGGTGCCATGGTTGCAGCAGCGGCAATGCCCGACTTCTTCTCAGGCCGTTTTTCGGCTCTAGATTTTGATGTTTCTCCGACTGTAAGACCGAAAATCCACTGAATGTCGTGATCACGGCATCCCTGTATCTTGTAATCTCGGCTTTTCGGGATCTCGGTATCCCGATATCGCGGGATTCCGGTTTATTCCTTATCGTCTTTTATTCCGAGTTTGCTCATGCGGTATCTGAGCATTCTTTCTGTGAGATTGAGCAGAACACAAGTGTCGTGGCGGTTGTAATTCGTCTTTTTAAGTGCTTGAATTATATAACGTTTTTCGATGTCTGCCAAAATTTCGTCAAGGTCTACGTTGTGAGAGAGGTCAACTTCGAAAGGATTGGATTTAGCGGTTTGCGGTTGAGCCATTGAAGGCATCGTCTTTTCGAAGTGAGTTTCGGTGACAAGCCCGTCATGAGCGAAAATCGTGCCGCGTTCGACGATGTTTTTGAGTTCCCTGACATTTCCGGGGAAGGTGTAGTGATTCAAGAAGTTGAGAGTTTCTTCTGAAAATCTGAAATTTGTTCCCGTTTTCTTTGAAAACTGTTCCAAAAACATATTGGCAAGCGGCATTATGTCGGCGCGTCTTTCGGCAAGCGGCGGAATGTAAAGCTCGATTACATTAAGGCGGAAATATAAGTCTTCACGGAACTTTCCTTTTTTGATCTGCTCCTGAAGGTTCTTGTTTGTTGCCGCGATAAGGCGTACACCGGTCGGTATTTTTTCGGTTCCGCCGACACGTGTGAAAACGCGCTCCTGAAGAACACGAAGCAGTTTAACCTGCATGTTTTCGCCGAGTTCGCCGATTTCATCCAGGAAAAGCGTGCCGTTTCCTGCAACTTCGAAGTAACCTTTTTTTGTCTGGTATGCGCCGGTGAAAGAGCCTTTTTCGTGACCGAAAAGTTCGCTTTCGAGAAGGTTTTCAGGGATTGCGCCGCAGTTTATCGGATACCACGGAAGATCGCCTCTGCCGCTGTGTTTGTGGATGAAGTTTGCCAGAACCTCCTTTCCGGTTCCGCTGTCTCCGGTGATGAGAACCGTGCTGTCGGTAGGAGCAATGCGGAGCGCCAGTTCGAGGATTTTTTTCATCTGCGGGCTCTGAGCCACGATTCCAGTTTCTTCGGGAATATTCTGAAAATCGGTGTCGGTTCGCTTTGTCTGCACGGTTTTTGCAGGTTCGCTGTTTTTCTGCGCCTGTGCAGAGGCAACGCACTTTTTAACGATGTCGCGTATTTCGGCGACGTTGAAAGGCTTGCTGACATAGTCGACGGCTCCCAGTTCTATCGCCTTTATGGCCTGTTCGGTCGAAGCGTATGCCGTGATTACGATCACCTGAGATTTCGGGCTTGTGTGAAGCAGTTCATTCAGAAGATCTATGCCGTCTATAGCTTCAGGCATATTGTAATCCATTAAAATTACTGTAAATTTTTCTTCTTTAAGCTTTTTTAGCGCGATTTCTCCGTTTTCTGCCGTAGTAACGTCGTAGCCGTCTTTTTTCAGCAGAATCTGCAGAAACTGACGCATACTGAGTTCGTCGTCAACAACTAAAATTTTAACTTTTTCGGATATGTCCATTATTGTGCCTTGGTTTTAAAATCAATAATAATTCTCGCACCTTTGTCGGTGTTGACGGCTTTTACCGTGCCTCCGTGTTTGGTAACTATTCTGTAAACGAGAGCGAGTCCTAAGCCGGTTCCCCGCTTTTTGGTTGAGAAAAACGGGTCGAAAATCTTGTCGATATTTTTTTCATTGAAACCTGAACCTGTGTCGTCGAAGTAAAGCTTGAAAGAGTTGTCTGAAATTTCGGAAAATATGTCTATTTCACCCTCATCGTTCATTTCTTCCGCGCTGTTTGTCATTATGTTCCAGAAAACCTGTTTCAGCTTTTCGGCATCTCCCAGAACTGAAAACTCGTCTACTTTGCAGGTGATTTTGACTTTCGGATGACCGAGTCTGAAAAGTGTTACGACGTCACGTAGAATCGAGCTCGGAACGCATTCCATCAAGGTGTAGGAAGTCTCTTCAGTGTACCTGAAAAGAGAGTCGAGCAGGGTTTTGACGCGCGTTCCTTCACGCCTGATGATGTCAATGAGTTCGGTCGTGTCAGATTCGGGCTGGATTTCCTGTATTTCGGAAAACATGAGTTCACTCGCTCCAATGAGGCTTGTGAGCGGATTTTTTATCTCATGGGCGATAGTTGCCGTGAGTTTTCCGATTGTCGCCAGCTTTTCCTGAAGTTCGAAACTTTCCTCCTGTTTCCTGATAGCCGTAAGATCAGAAAATATAACGACTTTCTGGTTTTCGATGTACGGCATTACCGTGTAGGAAAGCCATATTCCGTCAATTTTTTTCTCCGACCACGCGCCGTTTGAAGCGGTGTCTTTCGTTGCTTCGGCTAAGAATTTATCGAGAATGTTTTCAAATTGTTCCGCATATCTGTTTACGTAAAATTTTGTCGTTTCATCAAAAATAACGATACCGATGTTTATCTGCGAAAATATTGCGAAAAAGTGCTTTTCCATCTCTTTGTTTCTGCGCGTTGATTCGATCAGCGAACTGTTAGCCTGTCGGAAACTTTTCGTGATCCTGCTTGCTACGAAACCTGTGAAAGAGAAAAAGAGAAGATAGGTGAAAAGACGCGAAAAGTACGATTCCCACGAAGCGGAGTAGGTTTTCACAAGTTCTGAAGTTATTAGAGGAAGAAAGGAAAACTTAACGGAAACGCCTTGCAGAAGCAGAAGAAAGAAAGCGTAAAGCGTCGTGATTATAGCACCTTTTTCACGCATCAGAATGCCGGCATAAATGATGTTTATGATTATTACATAAAGGTATGGAGAACTTATGCCGCCGCTTATGTACGAAACCAGAACCCAGAACGTAATTTCTACGACGAACTGCAAATGCGCGAAAAGAGTCAGATATTTTTCACGAACGAATCGGCTGAAGATTAGTGAAACGATGTTGAAAACGAGTAGAAAAAATGCCGAAAGGAGAAAAAGTTTGTTCGCAAAGGAAAAAATATCTGTGTTTTCACGAACGAAAGGAAAAAGGAAAAATGAAAATATAACAGTGAAAATGAAGAAAAAACGAATTATCAGATAGTAGTTCAGGTGATTGCGGAATTCGTCCGCCGAGAGAAGGTTCATCCGACAGCTTTACCCATGCTGAACATCGGCAGGTACATAGCGACCATCATCGTTCCGACGATGCCGCCGATTACGACCATGAGGATAGGCTCGATCATGCTGGTGAGACCGTCGACTGCGACATCGACTTCCTCTTCGTAGAAGTCTGCAATTTTATTGAGCATTGTATCCATAGCACCGGTTGCTTCACCGACACCGATCATCTGAACGACCATCGATGGGAAAACTTTGGCTTCGGTAAGCGGGGTCGTCATGTCGCTTCCTTCGATAACTTTCTGTCTGACGAACATGATTGCCTTTTCAATCATCATGTTTCCTGAAGTTCTTGAAACAACTTCAAGACCGTCAACAAGCGGAACACCTGAACTTACGAGGGTTCCCAAAGTTCTCGTGAATCTTGCAACGGCAGATTTTCTGATGAGGTCGCCGACTACCGGAGCGTTGAGGGCGTATCTGTGGACGCCGAAACGGAATTTCGGGTTTTTCATTGCCGTTCTGAATGCAATAACGATACCGACAAGTCCGCCGATTACGAAAAGGATGTTTGCCTGCATCCATTCACTCATATCAACGATAACCTGTGTTAGACCCGGTAGTTGCTGACCGTTGCTCATAAAGAGCTGTGCAAACGTAGGAACAACGTAGTAGAGAAGAACGATAGTGATTGCAATTGTTGCTGTGAGGACGATTGCAGGATATTTCATGGCACTTTTGATTTTCGCTGTTGTTGCAGCGTTTTTTTCAAGGAATATCGCAAGACGGTCAAGAATCGTATCCAGGATACCGCCGACTTCGCCTGCCGCGACGAGGTTGACGTAAAGGTCAGTAAAAACTTTGTGGTCTTTCAGTGAATCACTAAGCGATTTACCTTCTTCGACCGAGTTTTTGACCTTTCTCAAAATGCTGCGGAAATAAGGCGTTTCCGACTGAGCGGCAAGGATTTCCAAGCCTTGGATAATCGAAAGACCGGCGTTGATCATGGTTGCGAACTGACGTGTAAAGATAACAAGCTCTTTCGGCTTCATTCCGCCGCCGCCGAGCTCTATTTTTGTCCAGTCCTTTTTCAGCGAGTCAATTCTGACACCTTGAGCCAATAAGGCTTGTCTTGCTCCTTTTTCATCATCGGCATCTATTGAGCCTCTGACTGTTTCGCCCTTTTTGTTGACACCGGCATACTTGTAAAAAGGCATTTTTTACCTCCTCGTTTGGTTTGTTCTTGCGAGAATAGCCTGGAATTCGTCCAGATGCGGAACTAATGTCAAAGCATCTTCCATGCTGATGACATCGTTACGAACCAGTCTGGCGAGATCCTGCGTCATAGTCTGCATTCCGCTGTCGTTCTGGCCCGACTGCATGCTGGAATATATCTGCTGAAGCTTTTCTTCACGGATGAGGTTTCTGATAGCTGCGTTCGGAACCATGACTTCGCAGGCAATAACACGGCCTCCGCCGTATTTCTTCGGAATAAGCGTCTGTGCGACGATGCCCTGAAGAACGAAGCTGAGCTGTGCTCTGACCTGATTCTGCTGGTTTACGGGGAACATATCGATGATTCTGTTTATCGTTTCGATCGTGCTGTTCGTATGGAGCGTAGCAAGTGCAAGGTGACCTGTTTCAGAAACGCTGAGAGCAGTCGACATGGTCTCGATATCACGGATTTCACCGATGAGGACGATATCGGGGTCCTGCCTCAAAACAACGCGGAGAGCCGATGCGAAAGAACCTGTATCGGCGCCGACTTCACGCTGGTTGACGATGCAGTTTTTATGCGAATGGATGAACTCGATAGGATCTTCGATCGTTACTATGTGTCCGTGACGGTTACGGTTGATGTAGTCGACCATCGAAGCAAGCGTTGTTGATTTTCCGCTTCCCGTCGGTCCTGTGACGAGAATAAGGCCTTTTGGTTTCTTTGCGAGTTCTTCAACTATCGGCGGAAGACCGAGCTGTCTGAAATCAAGGATTTTGTAGGGAATGACACGGATCGCGGCACTGACTGCGCCTCTCTGCATGAAGACGTTAGCTCTGAAACGGCTCAGATTTTTGACACCGAAGCTGAGGTCGAGTTCGTTCTTTTCCTCAAAAACCTTTTTCTGCTTTTCTGTCAGAATGCTGTATGCCAGCTTTTTTGTGTCTACCGGAGAGAGCGGCGGCACGTTTACCGGTCTCAGATTTCCGTCGATTCTGAGCTGAGGCGGTGAACCGCTGGTAATGTGAAGGTCGGATGCTCCCTGTTCAATCATCAGAGAGAGCAGATCCTGCAGAGAAACTGTAGCATTGGGATTTTCCATTTTTATACCTCTTATGCGTTTTCATCCGGTGCCGTGTTTCTTAAAACTTCGGCTATACTTGTCGTTCCTTCGAGAAGCCTCAAATTCGCACTCATTCTCATGGTTTTCATACCGAGCTTTATAGCGAGCTCTTTGAGTTCCATCGAACTTGCGCCGTTAAGTATTGCGTCTTTCAAAGGATCGGTCATTTTCATAACTTCGTAAAAAGCGATACGGCCTTTGTAACCAGTACCGTTGCAGACTTCGCAGCCTTTACCCTGATAAATCTGGTAGCCGTCAGCAATCTGTTCTTCCTTGATTCCGAGTTTGAGCAGTTCCGATTTCGGCACATCAATCGGCTCTTTGCAGTTGTAGCATATCTTTCTGCCGAGTCTCTGCGCCATGATGCAGTTGACTGAAGAAGTGACAAGGAAACTTTCAACACCCATGTTGATAAGACGGGTGATAGTCGAAGGTGCGTCGTTTGTGTGGAGCGTACTCAAAACCATGTGACCCGTGATAGCAGCTTTTACCGCGATGTCGGCAGTTTCGAAGTCACGGATCTCACCGACCATCATGATATCGGGGTCCTGACGAAGGAATGAACGGAGCGCCGAAGCGAAGGTAAGACCTACCTGCTCACGGATCGCAACCTGGTTGATACCTTCGAGGTTGAACTCGACAGGGTCTTCAGCCGTCGAAATGTTGACGTCCTCTTTGTTGAGGTCGGAAAGGGCAGAGTAAAGTGTCGTCGTTTTTCCCGAACCGGTAGGTCCCGTAACGAGCATCATTCCATAAGGTTTGTATATCGCTTCTTTGAAAATTTCGAGCTGATCGGGGAAGAAACCGAGCTTGGTCATATCGAGCTGAAGGTTGCTCTTATCGAGAAGTCGGAGAACGACTTTTTCACCGAAAATTACGGGGCAGACCGAAACACGGAAGTCCATGTCCTCGCCCTGACCGATTTTGATTTTAATACGACCGTCCTGAGGAATACGTTTTTCCGCGATATCGAGGTTCGCCATGACTTTGAGTCTGGCGACTATCGCATCCATCGTATTTCTCGGCGGATGAACGACGTCGTACAGGACACCATCCATTCTGAGACGGATTCTGAAGCTTTTTTCGTAAGGCTCAACGTGAATATCGGATGCTTTCTTCTTGATCGCGTCAAGCAGGACCATGTTGACGAAACGGATGACCGGCGCTTCTTCCGAGTTGCGGATCATGTCTTCGAGAGAAGTGCTTTCATCGAAATTGGTTTCACTCAGTTTGACGTCATCGGCTTCACTGAGAAGGGTTTCCATGTCAAAACTGATGTCGCCGTATTTTCTCTCTTCTTTTTTAGCCTGATCGCCGTAGTATTTTGTGATCGCCGCTTCGATATCGGTTGCCGAAGCGATTACGACTTCGACATTGTAGTCTGTCAGAAACTTGATGTCGTCCTGCGCGTTCATGTTCGAAGGATCGGCCATTGCGACAGTGAGAGTATTGCCTATTCTCGAAATCGGGATGACGTTGTAGCGCGTTACTATCTGCTCATTGAGCAGGGCAATGACTTCAGGCTGAATTTCAAGCTCCGAAAGGTCTATCTTCGGAACGTTGTACTGCTCGCTGAGAATGTCGACAAGCTGATTTTCATTGAGTCTGTTTTCTTTGAAAAGTATGTCTTTTATGCTTTCTCCCGATTCAATCGAGAGTTCTTCGAGAGATTTCAGTTCCGGCAGGGAAATGATTCCTCTCTTTATCAGCATTCCTGTTAACTGTCTGTTGTTCAAAAGCAACTCCACAAGCGGTTGTCATTCACCCGCGGCATTATATTTTTATAATTTGTAACGTCAAGAAATGCGTGTATTTTAATGAAAAAATCTTTTTATTGATTCTGTTGAAAAAAAACTTTAAAGTATTTTGTTTTTTCTTTGAACTTACGGAGGATTCTATGAAAAAGTTTTTATCACTTTTGATTTTCCTGTTTCCCGTATTCCTTTTTGCCGTGATCGGTCAGAACGGTATTTCCATTGCTCCTGACGGCACTCTACTGAAATGGGATGAAGGAGCATGGGACTTCTTCATTATGCACAAATCTGTGCTGGAAAGAAGCTCTGAACACATTGCAGAAATAGATAACAACGGAAACATAATTGATGACACTGCCAATCCGCAGGCAGACACTCTGGTTGACCCGACTATCGGTACAACTTATACGCTCACCTCAAAACATATTCCGCCTGATGCCGATGTTTCCAGAGCTTTTCTCATCTGGCTTGCTGATGTTGACCCGTACAAACTTGACGATCCGACAAAAAATTCGGTAACACTCACTTTCACGAATGCGACAGATCCTACTATTACACTTTCTCAGGAAGTTAAGGCCAATATCCAGGGAGACCTTTCGAAAGACAATAAAGGCATGTTTGAATACGAAGCAGTTCGTGTTTCTGTTGAAGACGGTTATAAAGGGAATAACTTTTGTCCTAATGATACAGCTAATTATACCGGCGTTTACACCTATAGAGTCGAAGTTTCCGACTTTATGAAAAAGATCATCCAGATGGGCGAAGAAAGAAACATGCAGCCAGGAGAAGCCCTTTACGGCGATTACAACGTCAAAGGGATCGAATCTTCCAACCACTGCTACTACATGAAACAAAGCTCGATGGTAGGAGGCTGGGTGCTTCCTTTTGTTTATACTTCGTCGAATATCCGCGCTAAAAAAATTTATTTCTACCACGGACTTGAAGCATATCAGCACAAAAACGCTTTAATAGCTGTCAACGGTTTCGAACTTCCAGATGAAGCGATAATCAGACTCGGTCTGGTCGATTTTGAAGGTGACCCCGGCAGAGCCAGAATGAGCAACGGTATTGCTACACTTCCTCCGGAAGGTCTTTCCATCAGCGGTTTTTCTGCTCCGAATGACTATAAGATTCTTTTCAACAATTGTAATCCGCCGAAAACCAAAGACAGTTCAGGTAACAATTTCAACTATACCGAAATTTACAACTCGATATCGTCAATCTTCGGCTGGCAGGATGAAACGGAAACATGCATCGGCAACCCTGACAATCCGCTTGATCCGGAAAAGCCGATAGAATACGCGATCGATGCTGATACTTTTGTCGTTGATTCAAGATTTCCGCCTTTCGACACGATGTTCCGTAAAGGCGACATGCAGTTCGGTCTCAAAATCGGCGCCAACCAGGATCAGATCTTCACGAATTTCCTCGTTGTCAGCGTTGACACGAGACCTCCGCAGTTTGATATTCCCGAAAACAGATTCACACCTAACGGAAGGGAAAAAGACTCTTGTTCCTGCGCAAAGGAAGCCGACACGGTATGCATGGACAGACCTTTTTACTACACAATCAAAGTTCAGAACTGGGGTGAAGATACGGCTACCGGTGTAATGCTTCAGGACAAACTTCCTCCGCAAGTCGACTATGTTCCGGGAAGCACCGAAATCGCAACGAAAATCAACGAAGAAGGGCTTGGTACCGACTGGGAAACTGTTCCCGATGTTAACGGAAAATTCCCGTTTGAAGAACCGAGAGTCGTCGCAGACATGCTTGAACACTGCAGACAAAGCGACTCGGTATGCGAACAGAGCGCATGGATAAGGTTTGTAGTAAGACCGAAAGAAAACCTCGCGAAAAACGAAGTTATTAAAAATATGGCTTTTATCTCTTCAAATGAAACTGCCGGAGCTGTTTTCAACACGAACAGCAGTATTCCGCTCAGACTCAAAGGCGGTACGTGTCCGGCGATTTCCGAGTGCGAACTTCCGCCGAAAATGGAGTGCGGCGGCGTAAAAGTCGAAGGCAACGACAACTACTGCACCAAAGATGAAGAGTGCGGAAACGGCAAAAAATGTATCGACAACGAATGTAAAGAAGATAGCTCGGCTAACCTTTCGAAAGGAGTCGAAGTAACTTTCGGCGAAGGGGTAAACTCTCCTTCCAACGACGGTTCGGCGATACTTATTGATTCTGGCGAAGGAGTAGTTTTGGGTCAGTTCTACCTCGCAGCAGACGGCAGCGAAGGCAAATTCTACAAATTCAACAAACTTATGGTCAAATTCAAAGCTGACAGCGACATCGAAGCTAAAAATTTCAAACTTTACAAGGATAACAACAGCGACGGTAAGGTGAACGACGGCGACACGGAGATCTCTACGGCTGACTCGATAGCAGGTTCTTATGTAACCTTCAATGTCGGTGAAGCAAACAGACTTCTTTCGGCAAAAGGCAAAGTCAACTTCATCGTTACTACCGACGCATCAACGAATTCAGATTCACATCCCGGCAAATTCAGCATGACCATCGAAGGATCCGATTCATTCGAACTTGCAGATTCCGAAAAAATCGAAGCAAAAGGAAACTCGATACTCTTTGTTGAATATATGTTTGAACCGAAAGAAGGTTTCATAATCACGAAAGGTTCCAACACTCCGGAAGTTCCCGCATACAAAGATTTCAACGGTGAACACGAAATGCTTCAGGTCAGAACCAAGTCGAAAGGAGCTGCAGACGCTGTAAATTCGATAACGCTCAAAACCCCGAATAACTATGTGAAATTCGGCGACGGAATCAAATCGGTTTCGGTTATTATCGACAAAGACAAGAACGGACGTCACTCGAACGGCGACGAAGTTATTGCGCAAATCAGCGATTTTGACGGATCGTCAACACTTGTCATCGATAACCTCGGCGATCTTCTCAAATACGAAAAGGATGAGGAAAAATTCCTCGTCTTCAAAGTCGAATTCAAAATGTCGGTAGGCGAGAAGGCGAAGATCCAGGTTTCAGGCGTAAAAGTAAAGAGCGGCAATCCTGTAGTCGAACTTCCCGTATCGTCCAACGAATTCGCTTACGAATGCGACAGCTCTGACCCGAATATGTGTGCTGAAGACGACAGTGACGGCTGTGCTATATCGGAACTCCCTGAAGACAACAGCTCGGTGCTTTATGTAGTTCTTGCAGCTTTGGTATCGCTCATCGCATTCGCTTTCGTAAAAGTTTACGGATTCAAAAAGTAATCACGAAATAATCTTCAATTTCACAATCTCTAAATCTACAAATCCCTAAACACCCTAAGCTCCCTAAGCTCCTTCAGCTCCCTAATAGCTGACAGGGTGCTCCAGTCAATTTTCAGGGCAGGCTAGAAGCCTCCTGAAAAGCCTGCCTGCAGAAACTCTGTGGAGCTGGATCAATGGATCGGAATCAGATGTCTGATTGGATAGTGATGTCTGATTGGATAGTGATGCCTGATTGGATAGTGATGCCTGAATGGTGACGATTTTGATTAGTTGGAAAATTTATGATTGGAAAAGAGTTGGGAAATTATTTTTTGGAAGTGAAAACTTTGACGCCTGCAAGAGCAAGAAGTGCTGCGAATGCTGCGAAAACAAGGTAGAGCATGTTGTTGCTTTCTTCAACTGCTGAAATTGCACAGCCGCTGCCTTCATCATCGCCTGAACCGCATGAATTCGGATCGGTCGGGTCGCATTCATAAGCGAATTCCTTCGAAGAAACAGGCGTTCCTACAGCCTTTCCGGAACCTACTTTTACATCTTGAACAGTGATTTTTGCTTTTTCGCCGTCAGACATCTTGAACTCAACTTTGAAAAGCAGGAATTTTTCTTCGTTTTCAGCGTATTGAAGCAGATCGTCAAGATTTTCGAAGGTCATCGAAGTGGTGCTTTCGAAAGTGTCAACCTTTTGAAGTACAGTGTCTCCTGCCGACTGGATACCGTCGCCGTCTCTGTCGAGAATGAGGGAGATGGATTTGATGCCTTCGCCGAATTTTGCATAACTGCTGGAGATTTTGACTTTGATTGTTTTGATCTTGTCTGCAGCGCCTTTTGATTTTGTTCTAGCCTGAAGGATTTCGTGTTCGCCGTTGAAATTTTTGTATGAGGGAACCGGAGGATCCATCTGTCCTTTTGTGAAAATGAAGCCCTCAAGAGGTTCGAATCTGAATGTCGCGAAGTCGATTCTCTTGCCGTTTACGGTGATATTTCCGCCTGCTTTGAGAGTGAATGCTTCAGGGCTCTCTATAATCAGGTTAAATTTTCCGGGCTGACCGGTTGTTGTCGTCGTTTCAACATCGGCTGTTACTATGAAGTAGTTCTTGTCAGCAGTCGTAATGGCTCTGTTAGCCTCGTCCATAGTGGAGAATACGATGAAAGATGAGTTCTGGAGAGAATCTGCAGAAGATACTACCACGTCGCCTTCATCGACTTTGCCGTTTCCGTTGTTGTCTCTGTAAAGTTTGAAGTTCGCCGCTTTGACATCATTGTCTTTGTAAAGTTTGAACTGAGCTTTGAGCAAATCGTAGGTTTTACCTTTATCTCCGTCGGAAAGAAGGTAGAACTGACCGAGAACGAGATCGGTTTTCGGAGATTCGATAAGTATTTCGTTCGAGTCGCCGCTTCCCGGGCTGTCTTTGCCCATATCGTAAGAAACGTTCAAATCCTGAGTCGTCTGATTGTTGCCGCCTTCAAGAACGCATTCGTTGTTTACGCATTTTTTGCCGTCTTTGCAGTCTTTGTCTTCTGCACAGTAGCTGTCGTTGCCTTCGATTCTTACACCGCCGCACTGAGCTTTCGGAGGAAGTTCACATTCAGCTATAGTCGGGCATTTTCCGAGTTTGAGTCTGAGCGGAATGTTGCTGTTCGAATTGTACGGCATATTGTCGCCGGTGATTACGGCCGTATTTCTGATAACTTCGTTCTTCGAAAGGTTTGCTTTCGGTTTGACTTGGAATCTTACCCAGAAACCTTCGCTGCAGTAATCAGGCTCGTTGAGTTTGTCGCAGTGCTGCGTCATAACATCGGTAAGCATCTGTGCGGTAGCATACGGGAATCCGCCGTTGATATCTTCAACTTTTGTCCAGTCTGTTCCTAAGCCGTTTGCATCGAATTTTGTTGCGATTTCAGTTGATCCCGGAACATAGTCGACCTGAGCCGGAAGTGTATCCTGAAGCATTACGTTACCGGCCTGGTTTTCACCCCAGTTCTGGATTTTGATTGTGTAGTAGAAAGGTCTGTCTGCACAAACTGCATCTGCATCAGTCGAGCATGAGCAGTAATCTTTTTCTCTGCCGTTCAGGGTTTTCGGGTTTTCCGGAATATCGAATTTCGGAGCTTTCGTATCAACGCTGACGATAAGAATGTTGGTGTAAACCTGATCCTGGTTTGCGCCGATCTGAAGATTGATCGCGGTATCGCCTTTGTTGAATTGTCCATAGAAAGGACCGGTAGGACCTGAGTCGACAAGAAGAATATCTGAATCAATACCGTATTCAAGCGGACTCGACGGATCAGCCAGATTGTTCGGGTTGCCGACGCACCAGTAATTTTCGCTGTCTTCCCAACCGAAAACCGATGAAATCGAGTTGTACATTTCGGTGTAAGAACCCATATTGGGATTGCAGTTGTTGAAAAGAGGTGCAAAATTGTTGGGATTAAGCTGACTGCTTATTGCAAGACCTTCCATGTGAGAGAAGAGCATCGAATACAATCCCGGGTCGCCTTCAAAAACAACGAGACCGAGTTTGATGACTGCTTCAGCCGGAAGTTCAAAACCTGAAACCGTGATAAGCTGCGAAGCGTCTCTGTATGCAGCAAGACCGTTGTAGAAGTAGATTTTCTTCGGGTTGATGTGTGCCGAAGTGTAGACAAAAGGCATAAACCAGCCGCCTACAAGACCGCTTGTCGTAAGGTAGTTCTGGTGGTTCGAGCACTCCATACCTTTTACATTGTAGTTACCGTAAAGAGCTTCGCCGGAGTTCATACCCTCAGCTTCACCCATTCTGATGATTTCTTTCATGAAGTCGGAAACTTCGACTCTGTATGTGAAAACGCCGGTGTTTCCTGTCTGCGTATCAGGCATATTGAGAGCTTCGTATTCAAAGTTGCCGATAGTGGTCGTTGCAAGGTTGCCCTGAAATGAAGCGGTGATTTCTCTTGAAAGAGTGATATTCGGATTTGCCGCGTTTGTGAAAGTAAGCGTTACCGAGTTGTCCGTCGGACCGTTCAGATTGTCCGGATCCTGAGTCGAAAGCCATACGAGGAAAGCTCTGTCAATGTCGGCATCCGGCGGAATGTGTTTCATTTCAAGTGTATAAGTTGAACCGATTTCCTGTTCAATGCAGGTATCTGCCTGCGGGTTGCCGGCTGTTGTGCTGGCTTCTCCGGTTACCTGTTTAATTAAGGATTTGTGCATGATAAAGAAGTCCCACGCACCTTCCTCCCATTTGAGTATAGTGCCGTCAGGAGCTTGTGAAATACCGTTTTCACCGAGTGCTGCGAAGAGCATTACCGGAACAAAAACCATAAAAACGAGTAAGAATTTTTTCATTGTCACCTCCGAAGTTTAACAAAAAAAACGTCGGATTATAAGACTTTTGAAAATTGAGTCAACTGTTAAAGGAAATTAAGCGATAAAGTTAATCGACCGTGATAAGCGAACAGCCGCTGCTGTCTTTTTTCAACGGTCTTATGCAGGTGTTTTCCGTGCCGCATATCAGTCCGGCATTGCAGGTGTGGTCGGGATAGCATTCACCGTTGTATTCGCCTTGATTTTTCCCTGAACCGGTATTGTCGGAATCATCAGATTTTTTGTAAACACAAGTGTGGTTCTCGCAGACAAGACCTTCGTCACAGGTATTGTCAGGATAACACGGACCGTTGTATTCGCCGGGCTGGATGTCGCTGCCGTATTCAATGTCGTCATCGGGATTTTCATCGGAATCATCATTGTCATTTTCTCCGCCGCCGGCGCAGGTGCTTGTGTCGTAGCCTGTGCAGTCGTAGTTGCAGAAGGCTGTTCCGTTCGTGAAGCTGTCGTCGATTTCGGTGCACGGTTTGTAATCGCCGTCGCACTCTTCGCCTTCTTCCTTTACATCATTTCCGCAGCTTGGATCGGTGTCGGTTCCTTTCGGAAGGATTTTGTCGTCAATGCATGCGTAACCTTCGCGGATTTCGTTGTAATCGCATTTCGCGATGCACTGTCCTTCGTAGCATTCAACTTTGCTGTTTCCGTTGTAGCAGTCTTTGTTTTTCGTGCATGCTGCCGTGCAGTATCCTCCTTTCCAACCTGTGATACATTCAGGATTTGCCGCAGTGTTTATGCACTCGGAAACAGTTGAACATGCGTCTCCCGCTTTTCCGGTTCCGCCGTTTTCACAGTTGTTGTCTACGATTCCGTCACAGTCGTCATCTCTGTCGTAGTAATTACCGAAGCAGCCGTCAACCGGAGCTGTTGCTATACATTCAGGGCATGTTCCGTCTTTGGCAGCACTTACCATTGCGTTTGCGTCAACGATACCGAATCCGAAGCAGGGTGAGTGTTCTTTCGATCCGCTTGCGAGCCATTCGTCGCTCTGTGTTGCCCAGGAGCCTTCGGAACAGTTTTCTGAAGGTTTGCGGGCCTGGGATTTTACGCAGTTCATCGCTCCGGAAAATACGAAATTCGGATTTGCTGCAAGCATGAGTGCTACAGTCCCCGCAGCAACCGGTGTCGCCGCGCTGGTTCCGCTCATTCCGCTTGTGTAGTCGCCTTTGCTGTCAAGACTGCCGTAAAGGTTGTTTCCGTAGCCTTTGTAGGCATATCCGTACTGGGTTCCCTGAATGTCGGTCGTGCTGTTTCCCGCACCGGCAGAGATATCGATTTCTGCACCGTAATTGGAGTAGCCTTCCATAGTGTCGTCATCTCCGAGTGCGCTTACGGTGAGAAAATCGTTGTCTTTGAGGAAACCGTTCAGGCTTGTGTCGCAGTGAGAGTTTCCTGCAGCCCAGAGGAAAATCGTTCCTTTGCCGTTTCTGCCGTTTTTTCTGCCGAAATCGACAGCTTGAGAAGTGCTGTTGTCGGCAGGAGTTTCAATGCAGTTGTAGTTGTCGTCCACATCTTCGGCTCCCCAGCTGTTGCTTACAACCCATGCACCGTTGTCTACGGCATATTTGATTGCGTTATATGTGGAATTGATGTTCAACATCTGACTTTCATCCTCGTAGTCATCCGGAATAACTCTTATCGGAATAATCGGGCATCCCCAGCATGTCGCCGCGACGCCGGCACCGTTGTTGGTTTTTGCCGCAGCCAGGCCTGCACATGCCGTCCCGTGCGGAACTCCGTAACGGTCGTCGCCGTTTTTTTGGGTGTTCGGTGCACCGCCCAAATTACCGCCGATGAAGTCTTCGCCGAGATCGGTCAGGATGTTGAGATCAGGGTGGGTGAGATCGACGCCCGTATCGACGATTGCTATTCTGACGTCTTTGCCGCTGGCGGTTTCGATATCCCACGCTTCAGGTGCGTTGATCTGAGTTAAATGCCACTGATCTTCAAAATAAGGGTCATTCGGAGTCGTTGACATTGGAACAAAGTGCCATAGCCAGTTCGGCTGTGCCCAGCGGACATACTGCCTTTCAAAAAGTGAATTGGCTATTGCGAAAGGATCAGAGCCTGCCGGAAGCGAAACTGTGTAGAAATTATTCTCTTCGTCAACGATTTCAACAACTTTAAGTCCGTAAATATTCAGAATTCTTTCCTGCTCGTCTTTGTCTGTGTGTTTCGAAAAAACGAGGTTTATCGTTCCGTCCAGAACTACGGGCGAGTTTTTCGCGTGGTAGGTGAGTACCGGCCATGCTTCTATGCCGTTTTTCGCAAGAATGTTGCGCACCTGAATCCAGTTTTTGCGGTCGGATTTGTCAAGATTGATTTTGAAAGCCCTGAAATTCTGAGCATCGAAGGTAACATGCGAAATCATATCGGAAAATTTGATTCCGTTGAACCTGATGTCCCGCAGACTATTCAGATTCGCCGAATGCGGAATCGCGATTTCGTCGTATTTCTGCAGCAGATACTGCGGTTCCCCGTCCATGTGATAGTAAAAAGTGTCGTAAAGCCTGCTGTTTCTTTCTATGAGTTTGCCTAAAACCGGTTTTTGAAGGTGTGATTCCTCCGCAAATAAAACAAATGAAAAACAGAGCAGAAAAGGAATCAGGACTTTTTTCATTGTTTCCTCTCTATTGACTTTGGATGTTGTACTTTTCAATAATGCAGTTGTGAACTTTTGTATCTTTGTCGT
The DNA here is from genome assembly GCA_017538365.1 of bacterium. GTDB lineage: Bacteria > UBP6 > UBA1177 > UBA1177 > UBA1177 > UBA1177. The sequence goes on from JAFYIZ010000028.1 coordinate 37,759, forward strand.
AATTGACTCCGACAAGAAGCAGGTTGTCCAGATAATTTTCGAAAACTTTCGGATAATTTTTGTTTTTGATCTGCTTTATTGCCGTGTCTGCATCATGATTGCATTTTAGCTCGATAATCATTGCAGGATCTTTTTTGTCGAGCGGAATGAAACCGATATCTGCAAAACCGTAACCTGACGGAAGTTCCTGAATTATCGTGTATTTTGTGCGTGCTGTGTAAAATGCCAGCATAATCGCAGCTTGCAGCGATGCCTCGCGGTTATAATTTTTAAGGCTTGAAACTTCAGAATGGGCACTATCCAGAGCAGCCGCAACTTCATCAGCCGCACCATCCTGCACAAGTCTGAGTAATTCTTCTGAATCCTTAATCATTTCAGCTATTTTTGAGAAATTTTCCGCCACTTTTATAGCTTTTTCCCACTCTTGCCTGATTTCTTTATTCGGAATACGGCAGGTTCTATTGTCGGAATTATAATTCAGATAGCCGAGATGAATAAGGTATGCAAGAACGTTGTCTTTAGTATTTATTTTATCCAATGAGTTTTCAAAATCTTCAACATCAGCTCTGATTTCTCTTCCGGCAAGCATGTCGGCAATCGCGCTTTTCGTGCCGTCGAAATCTAATCTGATATAATCTGAAACAACTTCATAAGAGCCGGTTGCATTCCAATAGTTCGCATATCTTCTCCGCATCATAGCTTCGACAACGGAATTAGGGTTGTAAATATCAAATTCACCGATTTCGTAACCGTCGTACCAGTTTTCACACTCTTCAAAACTCATGCTGTATTTGTTGCAGAGAGATTCCGTTTCTTCTTTCGTGAATCCGAAAAATTCGGCACTCCAAGCAGGCGCAAGCATTGTATATTCTTTAAAATTGTTGAGTTTAGACTGCACTCTGTCCCGCTGAATCGGAAGAATGCCGGTGAGATATGCAAGGGCGATTGCAGGAGAAAGTTCGTTGTTCTTAAACAGGGAATTTAAGAAGGAACGGTATTCTTCAAGAAGGGCATCATTCTGGCGTTCTCTAATCAAAGTGTCATATTCATCAATGATTATAATGAATTGAGTTTTTGTCTGTTTGAAAACTTTTATTATCAGATCTGCAACGGAATCTTTTTCTGAAAATTTTATGTCAGGAAATTCATCTTTGAAATCTTCAATAAATTTGTCTCTAAGATTTTTCAAGACATTGTTTCTGTTTTCCGTCATATTGAAAATAGCACCGAAATCGACAGTCAGAACATTGAATTTGTTAAGATTTTCTTCAAAACACGGATCGTTGGCGATTTTCAGATTTGAAAACATTTCCCTGGAATCGCAGCCTTTTGAAAAATAGGCTTTCATCATATTGCCGATCATTGATTTCCCGAAACGGCGCGGTCTCGAAACGCACATAAAACATTGCTCTGTGTTCAACAACCTGCTGATTCTGCTGATAAACATTGATTTATCAACGAAAATTTCAGAGTTGACAGCCTTTTTAAAATTCTCATTTCCAGGATTAATGTAAATTCCCATGTTACCTCCACGCGGTCAAAACCGCCATATTATACTCAATTTTTTATAAAATGCGAGTCGTTTTCCTTGCTAAAACAAATTCATGTCTTATACTCGCCGCAAAAATAAGTTCTTTTACTTTTGACTGTTTGCTATCTTTTTAATAACTTTTTTAAAGGAGAAAAAAATGAATTTTATTGAATCCTTGCGTGAAAAGGCAATCAAAGTACAGAAAACGATAGTTCTTCCGGAAGGAACCGAACCGAGAACTCTCAAGGCGACACAGATCATTCTTGAGCAGAAGATCGCGAAACCGATCCTCATCGGCAACCCCGAAAAGATCAACGCAGCTGCAAAGGAACTCGGCGTAAAAATCGACGGTGCAAGAATAGTTGATCCGGTAAACAGCGAATATTACGAAGATTTCGTCAACACTTTCTATGAAATGAGAAAGGCGAAAGGCGTTGATATGGACAAAGCTCGCAAAATGATGGCTGACGAAGTTTACTTCGCAACGATGATGGTCAAAAAAGACGTTGCTGACGGTCTCGTAAGCGGTGCCATCCATTCAACAGGCGACACGATCCGTCCGGCACTCCAGATCATCAAGACGAAACCCGGAATCAAATCGGTCTCCAGCGCATTCGTTATGATAGTTCCCAACTGCGAGCTCGGCAGCAACGGAATGTTCCTTTTCGGTGACTGTGCAGTCAACCCGAATCCGACATCAGCTGAACTTGCAGAGAGCGCGATCCTTACCGCTCAGACGGCAAAATCATTCTGCGACATGGATCCGAAAGTCGCTCTTCTCAGCTTCTCGACCTACGGCAGCGCAAAACACGAATTCGTAGACAAAGTAGTCGAAGCAGTAAAAATCGTTCACGAAACAGCTCCCGACCTCAAGGCTGACGGCGAGATCCAGGCTGATGCAGCTATGGTTGCAAGCGTAGGCAAGACAAAATGTCCCAACAGCCCGATCGCAGGACAGGCAAACGTCATGATCTTCCCCGACCTTCAGAGCGGAAACATCGGCTACAAACTCGTTCAGAGACTTGCGAAAGCAGAAGCAGTCGGTCCTTTCCTTCAGGGCATCGCGAAACCTGTCAACGACCTCTCGAGAGGCTGCTCGGTAGATGATATCGTAAACGTAGTCGCTGCAACTGCGATCCAGGCTGCAAACTAAGTCTTTTATGACTCAAAAAACTCCTTCCATATTCAAAAAAAGTTCTGGTTTAGCGATTCTTACAGTAATTTCGCGTGTTTTAGGTTTGGTGCGAGAATCTGTCACGGCAGCTTTTTTAGGGACGGGGGCTCTGGCTGACGCTTTTGCTGTCGCTTTCACAATCCCAAATGTTGTGCGGAGGCTTTTCGCCGACGGAGTCATTTCATCGGCTTTCATTCCGCGCTTCAAAGGGCTTCTCGCCGAAAATAAAAGGGGTGAGGCTGCCGAATTTCTGAGTGCGCTTTTCACGCTTGCGAGCCTTGTTTCGTTTGTTTTTGTCACGCTTGCATTCGTTTTTTCGGGCGGCATAACGGCGGTTTTAGCCCCTACGCTTGAAGAAAACGCGGCGGCAGAGGCTGCGCTTCTTGCGAAAATAATGTTTCCTTACGTTTTTTTCATTTCGCTTGCAGCTCTCACGCAGAGTGTCCTCAACAGTTCAGGTATCTTCAGACCGAGCGGGGCTTCTCCGATAGTTTTCAATATCGTATTTATCACGCTTGCATTTCTCCTTGCGCCTCTTACCGAAAATCCGGCACGTGCACTTGCTGCTGGAGTTTTTGCAGGGGGATTTTTGCAGCTTGTGATACAGCTTCCTTTCATGGCGAAAACACTTTTCCGCTTCACTTTTACGAACCTGAAAAAAGCGTTCGCGAACCCGAATATCGCAAAATCGGGAAAGATGATTTTAGCGACTCTTTTCGGAACGGGTGCCTACCAGATAAACATTCTTCTAACCACCAATTTTGCAAGCAAAGCGGGCGTCGGAGTAGTCAGCAGTCTCCGTTTTTCGGCGCGAATCGAAGAGCTTATCCTCGGAATTTTCGTCGTTTCGCTGAGCACGGTGATTCTTCCCGAACTTGTTGAAAACGCGAAGAGCCAAAACAATACTGCTCTGGAAAAAAATCTCTCGTCGGCTTTGAATTTTGTCGCATTCGTCTCGATCCCGGCTGTTCTTTTCACTATTTTCAATTCCGATGAAATGGTGAAACTCCTTTTCGGTTTCGGAAAATTCGACGGAACATCTGTCTCGCTTACTTCCGATGCGCTGAGGTTCCGCATTGCAGGGCTCTTTTTCATTGCAATTTCAAGAATCATGATTTCGCTTTTTTACGCATTGGAAAATACGGTTGTTCCGATTGTTGCAGGTCTTACCTCAATCGTCGTTAATTTTGCGGCGGCATACTTTTTAGTCGGTTCTCTTGCAGGCGGCGGTATAGCACTCGCTTCGGCAATAGCTGCTTTTTCATGTGCTGCAATACTTTTCGGCAGCTACTTTTTCTTTTTAAAAGGAAACCTGAAACTCGGGAAAGTTTTTGTTTATTTTTTTAAAATTTCAATAATTTCAGCGATTTCTGTTTTACCTTTGTTCTTTTTAAAAAATCATATTTACGCTTTTTTTGACACAGTTTTCAAAACCGGCAAAATAAGCGAAATGTGTTCTTTTTCAGTAACGGCAGTTGTTTTTATGATGATTTTTGCCGGAATATCGGCAGGTTTGAAAGATGAAACGATTGAAACTATCAAGGGAATATTCAGAAAATAGAGGTGAAATCATGAAAAAAAGTCTGTTTTTGGTTCTGTTGAGTGCGGCATTTTTGACGGCGGCGCTTTTTGCTGATGATGAAGCAGCTCAAACTGCTCCGCAGAATGAAGAAGCTCCTTCGGAAGAGGTGAAAGCTGAATCTCAGAATGAACCGGCAGCAGTTGAAGCTGCGCCTCAAGAGGCAAAAGTGGAAGAAAATGCTGAGCCTCAGAGTGAATCCGCACCTGCAAAAGATAATGAACTCGAAGCCGGGGAAGCTGCTGCAATACAGAGTGGATCCTCATCAGAGGTCGTAGAAATCGAAGTTGTCGAGAATGAGGGAAAGTTTATCTTTTCGGCCCGTTCTTTGGACAAAATGACTTGGAGCGAAGCTCAGGATTACTGCAAAAAACTCGATTCGTGGGGTGAAACGTGGCGTCTTCCGAATATTGACGAACTCAGAGAGCTTGTCCGCAACTGTCCTGCGACTGAATCTGGAGGGAGCTGCCGCGTGAGTGAGGAAGGTAACTGTATTGCTGGAAACTGCTCAAGTCCCAAAAATTCATGTACTTGCGAGAGAAAACCGAAAAACAGGGGTTTTTACAGCATGTTCGGAGATGCGGATTACATCGGACTCTGGTCCGGAACAACGCTTTCAGATGACGATAAAAAGGCATGGGGAACAGTTTTTTACAGCGGAATGATCGGAAGCGTCGGAAAAGAGGCGAAACTCTATGCAAGATGCGTTGCAAGGTCGGATCAGAATTTTTTAACGGAAGAGAAGGATAAAAACAAAACTGACAAAAAGGATGAAAAAGCTGACAAAAAACTCGAATCCGGACTCAGTGACAAAGATATAAATGAGCAGTTTGACAAAAAGATGAAAGATTTTTCCCTCTGCATTTACAAGGGAAGTCGCGAAGACAAGGATATGACACACGGAAGAGTCACTATCGACTACATAATTTCTCCGACGGGTGAGGTTATATATTCCGGTGTGCAGATGAGCACTTTCGGCAATCTGACTGTTGAAAACTGCGTCGCGAACATGGTAAAAGAGATGAAATTTCCCGCTCCGAAGCACGGTGCAACGGTTAGTGCAGCTCATTCGATCCTTTTCTTTGTAAAAAGAAATAAATAGCATCATTAGGTCTTACGATTTTTCTGGAAATTTCCGGCGATATTCCTAAAATAGCGCGTTTTTTTTGATTAAGGTCTTTATTAAAGAGGTAAAAATGAAAAAAGTTCTCGTTATTGTTACTGTAATTGTAATAATCGCACTCTTTGCATCCTACAAATGCAGCAGAAGCAGAGGTGCTGAAAATGTTGAAACGACGCCGGCAACTGTTGCAGAACCTGAACCGGCTCCGGCAGTTGAAGAGGCTCCTGCTCAGAATGAAGAGCCGTCTGAAGAAGTAAAGGAAGAACCGGCTCCGGCTAAGAATGAAGAACCTGCCGCAGCTCCCGAAAAAGAACCTAAAAAAGAAGTCAGAAAGGCAAAACCGGCTGCGGAAAAGGCTGAGAAAGCAGAAAAAATGGAAAAACCTGCCGCTGAAAAAGAAACTCCGAAGGCTCAGCCCGTTGAAAAGAAACCGGTCGAGAGAGAGGAAAAACCTGTTCCGGGAAGTCCGTCACCGGCTTTGAACAATAATCGTGAACCGGCAGATGCAAACATTGATTCAGCAGGCGTAATGAAAGTTATAAGCGTAAGCCGTGCTGCCATCAAAAGATGCTACGACAAGGCTTTGATATCAAATCCGCAGCTTAAAGGAAAAATGTCTGTAAAAATTGTGATCAACCAGCAGGGAAGAGTTGACAAAACCGAAATCGTCGATGACACGCTGCATGATGCCGAAGTTGCAAAGTGCGTTAAAGGCGTTATCGGCAGACTCCGCTTCCCGAAACCGGCAGAAGGCTCGGCTACAGTTACTTTCCCGTTCTCTTTCGATCCGAAAAATCAATAAATCAGCGTAAATATTCCCAATTACAAAAAATCGGTTGATAATATTCCGAAAAGATTTAAAATAGAAAGGTTGTTTTGTGTTTTTTTGCGGAGAATGAAAATGCGTAAATTCTTCTTTTTATTTTTGGTCTTAATGTTGGTTTCATGCACAGGCGTTGCTGTGCAGCGGCTGATTCCGGTCGCTGATGAAACTCCTGATGAAGGTGTCGCTGAAAACGACAGCCCCGAAATTCAGGATTCCGATCCGGCAGAACCGACGGAAAATGTTCCCGACGATACTGAAAATCCGATAGTTGACGATAACAATCCTACCGAACCGGCAGACGAAGATCATGAGGTTTCGCCTGACGCAGAGCCTGCTGACGATGAGCCGGCTGAAAACGATATTGAAAATCCGATTCCTGACGAAGAGCCGGATGAAGAACCGCCTGTCTGCGGCGAAATTTTCAACGGATCAAACTGCTTCAGGGCATCATGCGAGACTGATGCCGACTGCTGCGAAGCCGATCTTTGTGTCGCAACTGACGGCTGTGGTGGCGCGAAAGTTTGCAGAAACGCATTCTTTAAAGAAAATTTTGATTCATATATTGCCGGAAGTTTCCCAACAGAAGGTCCTTGGACTTTGAAGTATTACGGTGCCGGAGACAACTATCAGATAGTTACCTCCGAAAAATCCGTATCACCTGAAAACAGTATGCGTCTTCTTGGCAATAAGATGAAGAACTTTTCTGCGATTATGGCAGCTGATTTGCCGCAGGTTCCAGATGTAATCAATGTCGAGTTGAAAATGAACGCTGAAGGCGATGATGTTTCTTTTGCCCTTTGTTCATTTGCACATGCAGATAATAAGACAAACTGGGGTGATATGTACTTGAAAGTCGAGTTCGCTGACGGAAAAATCCGTTATCAGATTCCGGAATGGACAGTTTACGATGTCGCGCCTTCTTATGAACCGAACCAGTGGTACAAACTCCGCGTGAAAATGAATCAGCCGGCGAAAACAGTTTCTGTCTGGGTCGATGACGAGCTGAAAGTCAGCAATCAGGCATTCAATCTTGATTCGTGGTCACTTGACAATATCTGTCTTGCGTCGAACAAAAATTATAAGAAAGTGTGGTTCGACGATATCTTTGTCTGGGCTGAATAATATATTTCTTTAATATTTTTCCGCTTTTATCTTTTCAGACAGCGCATTGATGTGAAAAGGCGTTGTTCCGCAGCAGCCGCCGACGATCTTAGGGTCATATTTTCTGATTATTTCACTCATTTTTGCAGCAAATTCGTTAGGATTTATTTTGTAGAGAGATTTTCCATCTGTTTTTCCCGGAAGTTCGGGATTCGGCATGACGATAAGCGGAAGATCTGATATTTTTTTGATGATCTCGATGTCTTCTGAAATAGATACCAGATCTTCGCAGTTGAGCCCGAAAGCAAAAATATCGTGTTTTGACATTTCGCGGACGATCTCTTCAAACGGTGTTCCTGTGTGTGTAATTCCGTTTTTCCCTGAAATTGAAACTATTGCCGGAATATCTTTCCTGATTTTTTCTGCTGCCGCAAGTGCCAAATTTAATTGAATAACGTCCAGCATCGTCTCGAAAATGAGCAAGTCGGCCCCTCCTTCTAAAAGAGCTGATATCTGAAGTGAAAATGCTTCAAAAAGAAGAGTTTTCTTCTGTAATAAGCCCCTTTTATTGAAGATCGGACCTATTGAACCAGCAACGAAGCGAGGTCTTTCATCTGTTGAAAATCTACTAGCCGCTTTTTTTGCGATCTTAGCCGCTTTTTTTGCACATTTAAAAGCGCTTTCCTCTATTCCGAAATTTTCAACAAAAGAGATCTGATTAGAGTTGAAAGAGTTCGTTTCGATGACATCGCATCCCGCTTTAAGATAGGCTTCATGCAGCGATTCAACAAGTTTAGGACGTTCTAGTGAAAGCAGATCTGGCAGGTAAGCGAAAGAATCCTCTGAAAGCAAAATCGAGCCCATTGCTCCGTCAAAAAGGATCGTTTTTTTTGTGTTGAAAAATTCTTTAAATGAGATCATTTTTCAGGAAAAATTTTTGAAAACTGGTCGCGGTAGCTGCTTTTGCCGCACATAAGCATCGAAGTGAGTGGGTGTTTCTGCTTGACGAAATCGGCTGCGGCGCGCGCGCTCATCCTGATATCCCACTGGGCGTGTTCGTCGTCACGCAGCGAAATGAAGTGGTAAAGCTCTCTCGCATTGAGTTTGAGCAGAACTCTTCTTCTGTGGGCATTTGAAAGGATATAGTTTTTCGAATTCGGAAAAGTTTTTGCAAAATCGTAATAAAAATCGTTGATTTTAATAATGATTTCGTTAAAGAAACTTTCTTTTCCGATCGCTTTTATAGATTCGGGAACTGTGCAGCCGAGCTGTGGATCGTAATCCTGAACGAGCTGGGTTGTCATTCTGTGGCGCTTGAGCTGAGCGTAATTTGTAGCACTTACAACGAGTTCAAAGGTGTAGTCTATGTTTTCAAAGGCTCTGTCCACCTTTTCAAAGCTCTCTTTTGAAGCAAGCGCCTGCTTTATGAGGTCTTCCTTTTCAGCAAAACTCAACTTTTCCGCGTAGGCAAGGCAGCTTTCAAAATCCTGATTCGAATATGCGTAAACAAGTGATGCAACAAGTATTTTGTCTGCGTCTTCAGTGCATGAAAGCGCTTTAAAAGTTGAATTATTGGTATTTGCACTCTTAAAAAATGCTGCCGCATTCTCAAGGGCGCTTCTTTTTGCCGCTTCGTGCTTTGTAGGCTCGACATACTTGATGAGTGACGGAGCCAGCGTTTTGACTTTTTCAAAAAGCGTTGCCGAAAGTTCTCTCACTTCCGCAAGATGCGACGAATTTAACTGACGCAGTATATTTTCAAGTGAGCGGGCGTTGACAGTCATTCCGAACTGCGATTTTGTAGCGAGTGCAACGATATATCTCGCATCTTCTTTCGCCTTGGTTTCAAGGTCGATTTTATCGCGTTTGGTCTTTATTTTGTCTGCATTTTTCGCGAAAAGATCTTCTTTTAAAGCCTCAAAAAGGGTGAAGTAGGCATCATTCTGAAGTTTTATGATATTTGCGAATTTTTCCGCAAAAGGAGTGTTTTTTATCTCTTCCGGCATGACGAAATCGCCGTCCAAAGTGATATATCGCTGGCTCTTTTCTGTGAATGAGACAAGTCTGAATTTCTGAACTTCTTCGACTGCAAGCCTGGATAAACCGACGATATCGAAGTTGAAAACTGCGTGTTCGGCGACACTCGAGTGACCCAGACCGAAAATTATCGTTTCATTCGATTTTCTCGATTTTGCGACTTCGGTGCGTGAAATTTTTCTGAGTTCTCCGATATCGGCGGGGTCTCTTGAAATGCGGGCGTAAGCTGCACTCAGAGTTTCAGGCGTGACGTTGTCTTCCGTCCAGCCTGCGCGGTTTTTGAGTTCTTCGATTATTGAACTGTCGATGTTGTATCCGGCCAAAGTTACGTTCATTTTTCTCTCCACAAAAAAGTCGTATGTCTTTACCATAATTTTTGAAGCATGAGAATTTTTTGTTATAATGATGCTAGGAGGCTTTGAAAAATATGAAGATCTTTTCCGTGCTTTTTTCGATATTTTTTCTTTTTCCCGTTTTTGCCGATGAGCTGAACGAATCCTTTTCCGCAGCTGTTCAGGCAGGAAATGTCAAGGCAGCGGCAGATTTTTTTGCAAAAGGTGCAGACATAAATTTTGTTGATGAAGAGTGGCCGCTTTTTGTTACTGCTGTGACCTCGAACGATGTAAAAATGGCCGAGTTTTTCATAAAAAACGGTGTTAATCTCGAGCTTAAAGGACCTGACGGCAAAACGGCGCTTCTTCACGCGATTTCTCTGAAGAATACGCAGCTTGTTTCGATGCTTATAACGGCTGGGGCAGACCTTAAAGCCGAAGATTTAAACGGCAAAAACGCGCTGATGTATGCGGCTGAAGCCAACAACGCTGAACTAATGAACAAACTTTTAAAATCGGGTTTCAGCGAAAAGACAAAATCAAAGGTCGGAAAAACGGCTCTCGACTATGCGATTGACGCAAGAGCGCAGGAAACTTACAGGATTTTGAGCAAGAAAAATACTCTCCCGATGGATTTTATAAACGCGGTGGAGAAGGGTGATGCAAAAGCGGTAAAGACCTTAATTTCGGAAGGTGCTGACGTCAACACAAAAGACAAAAACGGCAAAGCCGCGGTTGTTATCGCCACTGAAAAAGGGTACGCCGAAGTTCTGAAACTTATCCTTGAAAACGGTGCAGACCCGAACGGAAAATATTTCAAAAATCCGAAGGCGAATCTGTTTGTTTTGTCTATGCACAATAATCATTTCGATGCCGCGCTCGTGCTTTTGAAATCAGGCGCTGCTGCCGATTTCAACCACAAATTCCAAGGCGGGAGAACGGCGCTTATGATTGCGATCGAAACAGGTAAAAACGATCTTACGACATATCTTCTTTTGAAAAAATTCAATGTCGATGCGACTGATGATTTCGGAAACACAGCTTTGATCTATGCGGTTAAACACGACCTTTTTTCAGTTGCAAAAAAACTGCTTGAACTCGGTGCAGACCCGACTTTGAGGCAGGTCGACGGCAAAACGGCTCTCGATATTGCAAAATCGGAAAATAAATCATCAATGGTGAGAATCCTCACGGAAGCTGAGAAAAACTGGAAATAATTTTTAGCCGCCGCAATTGTTGTCGGTATCCAGAGATTCCGTAATCCCGAGATCTCGATTTTTCGCCGCCTTCGGAATCCCGTGATCCCGTGATCTCGTTATCCCGGCAGGAGTTGGCGGCGGCTATTGTTCCTTTTTATAGATTACTTTTCTCGGTTTTGAGCCGTCAGCCGGAGTGACGATCCCTTCATCCTCGAATCTGTCAACGATCCTGGCTGCGCGGTTGTAACCCAGTTTGAATTTGCGCTGAAGCATGCTTGCGCTGCATTCACCTGTATTCATGATGTAGGCAAGGATTTCGTCGTAAAGCGGTTCATCGTCGTTCGAACTGCCCGAAGAATCACCAGACGCTCCGCCGTTTTTGCCGCCTTCGCTCTGGAAGTTTTCGAGAATGTCTTCGGGATGGTAGTCGCCGCCTGCTTCCTGCTTGATGAAGTCGATGACCGCTTCCATTTCGGGCGTGCTGACGAAAGCTCCGTGGATTCGCATCGGAATCGATGTGCCGGGCGCGATATAGAGCATATCTCCGTTTCCGAGCAGGGCGTCTGCGCCGTTCGTATCGAGAATGACTCTCGAATCCATAGCCGATGCGACTTTGAACGCGATTCTGACGGGAAGGTTACTTTTGATAAGTCCCGTGACGACATCCCTCGTCGGTTTCTGCGTCGCGATGATCAGATGGATGCCGACAGCTCTTGCTTTCTGCGCGATTCTGGCAACTGCGATTTCGACTTCTTTGCCTGCAACCATCATAAGGTCGGCAAACTCGTCTATTACGACAACGATAAACGGCATTTTTTTGAGATGGCTCTCTTCAGCAGCCAGATTTTTATTGATTTCGTTAATTTTCTGGTTGTATTCACCGATATCCTTGACTTTGTTTTCAGCCAGCGTTCTGAAGCGGTTGTCCATTTCCATGACTGCCCACTGGAGTGCTTTTGCCGCTTTTTTGCTGTCGACAACGACCGGAAGAAGCATGTGCGGGATTCCTTCGTACATGTTGAACTCGTTTCCTTTAGGGTCAATCATGATGAATTTGACCTCGTCCGGCGTGAGAGTGTAGAGAAGAGAGATAATGAAACTGTTTATACCGACCGATTTTCCGCTTCCCGTCGTTCCTGCTACAAGAACGTGCGGCATTTTGTTGAGGTTTGCGGCACACGGTTTGCCGGCTACATCAAGTCCCAAAGCTATCGGCAGACCTTTGGTCGAAGCGGTTTTGAAAACCGGACTTTCGATAATCGATTTGAGTCTGATCGTGAGTCTTTCTTCGTTCGGAATTTCGATTCCGATGTAAGGTTTGCCGGGAATGAAGCCGACGACGCGCACTTCTTTTCCGCTGACAGCGACGGTGAGATCCTTCGCCATTCCTTCGACCTGGCTTACTTTGACGCCTTCGCCGAGTTCGATTTCGTACATCGTGACGACAGGGCCTATAGTTGCGCCGTGTACTTTGACCTTTATTTTGTGCTCAAGGAGCTTTCTTTCGATGATAAGTCCGGTGTTACTGACTTCCTGTTCTCTTTTATCGGAAGTTTCCAGGTCTTCACCTGGAACTAAAAGCGATACATCGGGAAGATGATAATCCTTGAGTTTCCTCAAAACAGATGTCGTCGCTATCGTCTGATTGAGCTCGCTCGTGACGACTTCTATCTGCTCGCGAGGCTCTTCGGCGGCTTCTTCTTTTTGAGGAGTTTCTTCAATATTTTCAGGCTCTTTTTCTTCAGGAATATATTCTTTGATTTCTTCTTTGATCTCTTCCGGTTCTTCTTCCGGAATATTGTTTAAATCGCTCATGCTGCTGATTTTGATTCTCGGCGGTTCAGGTTCATCATCGTTAAGAGAAACAATGTTGGGGCCGTAGTTGTCGCTCTCGATTTCGTCTTCGATTTCTTCCATCGATTTGCCTGAATTTATGCTGACATAATTCTCATTGTCATTTTTCTCTTTCTTTTCTTCAGGCTCATTTTTATTTTCTTCAATAGTGTCGTCAGCAGGCCTGTTGTCGGTAAAAAATTCTTTCAGAAGAAGACCAATTTTTGCACAGAATTTGAAGAAACTTACGTGGAAGGTAAGGATCATAAAAAGTATCGCCCAGCAGACGAAAATAAGGATAAAACCGGTTCTTCCGATATATATCTCAAAAAATTTCTGGTATAGAAAATGCCCTGCGTAATTTGCCTTGCTCGAAGAAAAAGTGTCTGTTATCATTGATAAAAACGGAAGCAGAATGACGAAGTTCACGAGGTTCAGCAGAATATGTTTCCAAAGTTTCTTTTTGAGTAAAAAAATCGTAACGAAGGCGATGATTCCGAGCGGAATATAGAAAGAAACGATGCCGAAAAGGTTGTCAAGAAGGTGCGCGCAGTCGTAACCGAGCGAACCCGTGAAAAAGTTTTCCTGAATCATTGTGCGCCCGGAAGCCTTTGCGGAATAGTAGGAAACGAGCGAAATCAGCGTGAAAATCGTCGGAACCGCTAAAATGCAGGTCACGATTTCGCCGGTGTATGAATTTTTTTCGACGGTTTTAATCTCTTTTGTATCTTTGGTTTTTTTCGGTTTCTGTGTTTCTGTAGTTTTATTTTTCTGCGACACGGTAAACTCCGATTGAAAGTGTTTTGTCCAATGTTTTATATTCTTTGTCGTAAAGCGACATCAGTCTGCTTTCGTTGGAAATTGCGGTTTTGACCGATAGCGATCCCCAGCTGTCGCCTTCGCCGATTTTTTCAAGCATTCTGTGGATAGGCTCAAAACCTTTTCCGGCAAGCGATTTTTCGATTTTTTCAAGTATTCCGGCTGCATTTTCGCTGCGGAGAACGAACGTAACGATTGATGTGTCGTTTATTTCGGGATCGCCGAAAAGCGCCTTAAAACCTGAAACTTCCGAAATATCTGCGACAGAAGTCGATTCCTTTATTGTTCCGCCTGAAAAAAGGTAGAGATTTCCCGGCATTTCACCGGAAATAAGGACATTTCCGGAACTGAAAAACGAATCTCTGACAGCTTCAAAATCGACGAACTGCTTTTTGTTTTCGAGGTCTTTCCCGCCTAAAAAAGTTTTGTCTGCGAAAACCAGTTTTTTTGCGATTTTGAGTGAAAGAAGGTTTGCGTACATAGTGTCGGGATAGGTTTCAAGCTGCCTTTCGGAAGAAATCACCCACAAGAAAATCGATTCGGAATCAAGTGCCGGAGCCGAAAACGCAAGCTCTCCTGAAAAAAGATAAAGCTGAGGGATTACCGAAGAAGCTGCAAAATTGGGAGAATAAAAAGAGCCGCTTTCAAAAGGAAGTTTGTGGCTCTGAGCAAGAGAGTAGAGGTATTTCAGTGCGGCTTCTTCAGAAACTGCAAGATTTGAAGCTCCCGATTTGAAAATTATTGCATTCCTGCCGTTTTCGAGATCGTTTTTTTCTATTTTGGTTTTGTTCCAGCCGCTTTTTTTCACGCTGATTTCAGCTTTTTCGTTACTGCACAAAGTTAAAAGCGCAAAATCGCCGGGAAGCGGTTTGACTGTGTTTTCAAAGTCAATTGACGAGTAGAGGAAAAGGGCGATTTTCCATCTTCCATGAAGGTCTGCCGGAATGTTGAGAATGATTCCGTTTCCGCTATCGGTGCCGAAAGAGTGCTTTACTCCGATATTTTCAAGATAGTGCGAAAGGTAGAGCATCTTTGAATTCCAGCCTTTGAATGAAAGCCCTTCTTTAAAAGTTTCAGCTGCGGGAAGTTTATCTGTAAAGCGCGTTTCGTCGTAGATTTTCCTTATTATTTTTCCCGAATTTTTTATTCCGTAAAGAGAGGCGCTTTCTTTCTTGAAAAACGCTTTCAAAAGATAGTTTGCAACTTCATTCTGCCTGTTTTCAGCGGAATTTTCCGAAAATTCAGGCTCTTTATCCAGAAACCAGCAGCTTTTTGAAAGCGCCTGTTTTCTGCTCAAAACATTGATACCGCTTTTGGAAAAAGTCTGCGAATAACTTTCTGCCGCGGTTTCGATGTCGTTCAAAACGGTGTTTGACGGCAGTTTTGAAAAGTAGAAGCAGAGTTCGTAAAAATCGGGAGAGTCTTCTTTTTCCACTTTTTCATTTTTGTTGCAGCAGACAAAAAAAATCGTCGTCAGAAAAAGAAAAAGCAAAATTCTTTTGATTAGTAGTTCCATTCTTTCTTGAATATATTCGGGTATTTATCAACCATGCAGCGTTTGAGGAGGTCTATTACTTCCTCTCTGTCTTTAGCCGCCATCATAAGCGAAAGAATCTCCTCGCCTTCACGCAGATAGCCGCATTTTATAATCTTTTTTATTATCGGGATCGATGCCGGATTCATACTGAGAGCGTCTATTCCCATAGCAAGGAAAAGAAGCGGAAGATACGGGTCGCTTGCCATTTCGCCGCAGATATTGACAGGTTTGTTTTTTGCCTTTGCGACAGTCACGATCTGGTTTATCACTCTGAGAACAGCCGGATGATAGTATGAAAAATAGTCGGATGAGAACTGATCCTTTCTTTCAACTGCCATTAAATACTGGATAAGGTCGTTTGTTCCGATGCTGAAAAAATCGACTTCGTCGGCAATTTTCTCGATTATGAAAACTGAGGCCGGAACCTCTATCATTGCGCCGATCCTGATGCTTTTGAGGTTTTCCGAAAGTCCCATATCAGCGGCTGTTTTGTAGAGAAGATTTCTGAAGTCGTCGACTTCGTGAGTCGTGCTGACGAAGGGTAGCAGTATGTCGAGATTTCCGAGTTTTGCAGCTCTTACAAGTGCTCTTATCTGCGGAATGAAAACGTCTGGGCGACCTTTGCAGAGCCTTATTCCGCGCATTCCCATGAAACCTTTCGTAACTATTGCGCCGCTTTTGTCTTCGCCGAAATCGAAAATTCTTATTGCGGCTCTAAGCGGCAGAGCCTGATGCAGCACCTGATAGTAAACATCGTAGTGAGCATCTTCCGAAGGGATCTCGCCGTCTTTCGAGAACATGAGTTCGGTTCTGAAAAGACCGATGAATTCGCCGCCGTATTTCTTGACGAAATCGACTTCGCCCGTCTGGTCGATGTTGCCGCCGACTCTCAGCCTGCGGTTGTCGCGCGATATCGAAGGAGTTGAAATATCTTCCAGAAATCTTGCAAAGTAGCTTTTGAACTCGTCAGCCTTGCGAAGAGCGTTGTTTATTTCATCGACTGCCGGTCTCAAAACGACGCGCCCTTTGAAGCCGTTGACGATGAGCATGTCGCCGTAGTCAAGCAGATGAATGAGGTCGGGAACTCCCATGACCGCCGGGATTTCGAGCGAACGGAGCACCATAGTTAAGTGGCTGACTCCGCCGGGAGATTCTAGAACGATTCCTTTGACATTCGGATTTTTGGAAAGGACGTGAAGCTCGTCAACTGTGAGATTTTTTGCACAGACTATGAAATCTTCGTCGGGAAGCCTGTTCAAAACCGAGTGTGTGCCGCCGGTAAGTTCCGAAACCAGTTTGTCTCTGATAACTTCCCAGTCTGCTATTTTAGCTTTGACGTAGTAGTCTGTCGTATTCTGGTCAAGTACCGAAATGAGTTTGTCGAAAACTCCGAGCACCGCCCATTCCGCGTTGATCCGGCTTGATTTTATCATGTTTCCGACCATCTCCGAAAGGGTGGGGTCGGTGAGCATCATTTTGTGCGCTTCAAGGATGGACGCTGTTTCCGAGCCGATATTCTTCTGCGATAAAATGTTCTCAAGTTCTCGTTCCGAAGCTGTTACTGCTGCTTGAAAACGATTGATTTCATTCGGAATTTCTTCGGCTTTCAAGTCGATGTGCGGAATTTTGGAATATTTGCGGTCGATAAAGAAAAGTTTTCCCGCGCCTATTCCGCCGCAGACTTTTTCGCCCTGAAGTTCAAGCCTTTCCCGCAATTATTCTTCCCCGAATTTTGTTTCGACAAGTTGTGTGAGAGCGTTCAGACACTCTTCTTCCGATTCGCCGTTCGTGCTTATTTTCACGGTGGAGCCGAGCGGAGCCGCCAGCATGAGGATTCCCATGATGCTTTTTGCGTTCACGCGGATGCCGTCTTTTTCCATTTCGACTCCGCATTTGAATTTTTCCGCTGTTTTAACGAAAAGGCTGGCTGCACGCGCATGAAGACCGAGTTTGTTTGTTATCGTAAGTTCAACTTCTCTCATTTCGACTCTCTTTTTTCAAGAAGTTGTTTTGCGCCGGTGATATTCTGTCTTGCACTGCGGATGATACCGTCAACCATCGTTCTGATGTCGGAATCGTCGTCCATGTGTTCAAGGCTGTACATAACCATCGAAAGATTTACGCCCGAAATTACGTCAACTTCCTCTTTTTTTGCGAGAGAAAGCGCGATGTTTGAAGGGCTTCCGCCGAAAATATCAACTAAAATCAATACCTTGTGGCCTTGTTTGATGAAGTTGTCTATCGTGTTTTCAAGATTAGTCTTCATCGAATCGAGTTCCGTCACCATCGAAAATTCGATCGAAAAAAAGGCGGTCCTCTCTTTTACATCGATATCCATTATGCGCGAAGCAATGTTTAAAAGAGTGCTTCCGAGCTCTCCGTGAGTGATAAAAACAAAAGAGTACATTTAATTCCCCTTCAATCCTTTAAGTTTGTTGTCAAGTCTTTTTTCCATTTCCTTTGCCGCGAAAAATCCCATTTTTTTGAGAAGGTAATCGCGTGCTATAGCTTCCATGAGCGAGCTTAAATTCGAGCCGTTGCGTACCGGAATTATGTAGTAGGCCTTTTTCACGCCCAGGATTTCGTAGTAGTTTATTTTGTCGCCGACGCGCTCATAGTCGAATTTGTGGATCTCTTCCCACGAAACCAAGCGTACGACGCAGTCGATCTCCTTTTCGGAATCGACCGAGGTTATTCCGAACATCTGCTGCAGATCGACAAGTCCGATTCCGCGTATTTCGATGAAGTTGCGCCCGATCTCGTTGCAGCTTCCGATAAGTCTGTTGGGCGAGAGGCGCTTGATTTCGACAAAGTCGTCGGCAATCAGTTTGTGACCGCGCATGACAAGATCCAAACTTGTTTCGCTTTTTCCGACTCCGCTTTCACCCATGATGAGCATTCCGACACTTAAAACGTCGATAAGCTGCGCGTGAAGCGAGACTGTCGGAGCAAGTGCCGTGTTCAGAATATCTCTCACATAGTCGGTGAAAACGCTTGAAATCATCGATGTCGACATCAGCGGAACATTGTATTTGCGGGCTATTTCCTTGAACTGATCCGTCGGTTTTTCAGGGTAGGTGAAAATAACGAGGATCGGTTTTTCCTTGAGAAAAGTTTCCGACATTTTGAGCTGATCTTCCGTAGGCAGGGTGCGGAGATAGTCCATTTCGCTCTTTCCGAAAAGCTGGATTCTGTTTTTGTAGAGGTGTGCTACAAAACCTGCGATCGAAAGACCGACGACCTGAACTTTGCTTTCGGTAAGTTCGATTTTTTTCATTTCGTCTTCGCTCATGTTTTCGAGCGAAAGATCAAGCTGAGTATTTTTCAGCAGTTCGTAAAGAGTGTAAAAAGCGGGTCCCGGCATGGCTAAAAATGTTCAGTTAGAATTGTTTAAGGAAACGCAGATCGCCTGCATGGAAATGGCGGATGTCGTCAATTCCGTATTTCATCATAGTAAGTCTTTCGATACCGCCGCCGAATGCAAAGCCCGAATAGATTTCAGGGTCGATTCCGCAGTTTTTCAAAACCTGCGGGTGGATCATTCCGCAGCCCAGATATTCGATCCAGCCTGTCTGTTTGCATACGCTGCAGCCTTTGCCTTTGCAGATTCTGCATTTGAAATCAAGTTCGAAACCGGGTTCGACGAAGGGGAAGAAGGAAGGTCTGAGTCTGATTTCGACATCTTCTCCGAAAATGCTCGAAATGATCTGTTTCAGTGTGAAAATAAGGTGCGAAACGGTGATTCCCTTGTCAACGACCAAGCCTTCGCACTGATGGAACGAGTGTTCGTGGCTCGCGTCGACCGCTTCGTTTCTGTATGTTTTGCCGGGGCAGACGAATTTGATGGGAGGTTTTTTCGCGAGCATTCCGCGGATCTGTACAGGGGAGGTCTGGCTGCGGAGAAGTTTTCCGTTCTTAAGCCAGAAAGTGTCCTGCGAATCTCTTGCCGGATGATCTTCGGGAATATTGAGCGCGTTGAAGTTGTAGTATTCTTCTTCCATCTCTGGGCCGTCAAGAATATCGAAACCCATTGAAATGAAAAGGTCTTCAAGTTCTTTTCTGACGATCGAAAGCGGGTGGATGGAACCCTGGACCGGCGTTTCAGGCCAGGAAATATCGCTCCATTCGTTCTCGACTTTCGCATTTATCTCAGCAACTTCGAGCTCTTTTGCCTTTTTTGCGATAGCCGCTTCAAAATCGTTTTTGACGTTGTTGATGAGCTGGCCGACTTCCTTTCTCGCTTCGGCCTGAAGGTCTTTCATGTCCTTCATCAGAGTGGTGAACTCTCCTTTTTTGCCGAGAATGGCAACTCTGAGCTGCTCAAGCGCCTCTTTTTTATTGATCTCGCTTATCTTTTCGCTGAAACTCTTCTGCAGAGCTTCTATCTTTTCTTTCATCATGACTCCCACCTATAAAATTTAAAAAAACAATTAAAATTGTGCCTCGCACGGGCGGGAACTTTACTGATAAATGAAAAATTTTCAAGGATAACTAAATTTTTTTATAATTTTGTGCTATAAGCGCCTGTTTTTTGTTGATTGAAGTGTTTTTGGAAAAATTTTTATAGATTTTGGAGGTTTTTATGTCTGGCGTTATCAAAACTTCGGAGGCTTTGAAAGTCAATCTGGCCGAAACTTTTGTTGCGGGTTACGAATTTTCCGAGCAGGAAAAATTCATTCTGAGCGCAGTTGAAAAGCATCCGCTTCTTGAAAAGAGGATGAGGACTTTCTTTCTAGAGCTCAACCATCCGTTTCCCAATTTTACCGAGGTAATCGAGGCTTACCGCTGGATCACGCTTGAAAATATGTGGGTTTTCGCTGATCTTGAAGAGAGCGACAAGCTGCTGAAACTTCTCGGTGACTATTTCATGCAGATTTTCTCGCAGAAGCTCGATATTCCGCAGCGCAACAGGCTCCGTCAGACTATTTTCAACGTCCTTGAACTCCTCTATAAAATTCTGCAGAGCAGCAAAATTTCGGACGAAGTTTTCAATTCTTATCTTGATATAACCGAAACGGTTCTTGCCGACGGCAATCCTGGGCTTATGGAAGCGTCGAGTTCGCTCAAAAAATATGTTGCCGAAATCTGCAAGGATGAGCGTTTCAGTGCCAGAATCTTCAAAATGCTCAAGCGCGTAATGACCATAAATCTGGACTACTGGAAAAATGTCGAATCGTTCTCAGACTGGCTTGAAAAGAGGACTATCGAACACGGCGACGAGGCGCTGGAAATCGAAAACGCGATACTTTCGCAGTTTCCGCCGGAGCTTTTCACTGAGTGCGAAGAGGGAATTGAAAAGGCTGAAAAGTGCGAAGACTTCTTCAAACTGCCCGATTACACGTTTTTTACCGACAGATTCCGCAACACGATCGACTTTATTCCGACACCGATATGCAAAATCTACTACATTTTCTATCTGCTTGATTTTTCGTCTATGGAAAGTCTGCGCGAATACCTTCTTTTCGACCTCAACAGAACTCTGAAGATAGTTTCGATCGACGATGCGGGCGAGGCAAAACGCTTTATAACGCGCATGTTCGACTTTTTTAAACCCGTCAGAGAGCTTTTCCAGAGCGCGATTCTCGATTGTGTGAAAACGCTCGGAAAAGAGATTGTAAAACGCGGCAGCGCGGCAATCTGCGACCACTTTTTTGATGCAGTCATCCGCTTCGGATTCGTTTATCCCGAACTTAAAGGTGTAAACTCCGACTGGCAGATGATAGTCGACAAAAACCACGTCAAAAACATAAGGACATGGCTTGAAATAATCGAAGTGAACCCCTCGAAAAGCACGAAACTTCTGTCGGCTCTTCTTGTAAATCTGAGGATCGGCGGCGTTTTTATCTCCGATACCGACCTTTTCCAGAGTGATGTTACGAAGTTTTTGAACAGCCAGATCGCGCCGGCTTACCACATCGCGCGCCAGATCGCAGTTCTCTTCCCGGTTTACTTCAACGAGATCGGTGCTGAGGGCGAGCTTAGAAAAATTTCGACTGCGATTGACGAAATATGCCACAGAAAGGATCTGCTCACTCACTTTTTGAGAAAGCAGATTCACGCAGAGAGCAACAACACCCACATCCAGCTTGCAAAAGATGTCTTCATTTTCTGGCTCACCGGCAAAAAGGAACACCTTCAGAACAAGATTCCGAACGAAATTTACGAAACTCTCGAGCCGTCCGGCGAAATGTACGAAGGTCTGCACGAAGTCGCCCGTTTCGTAACGAGCAGGGTAAGAGGCGACTACGAAGCTCTTTTCACGATGAAACCTGCGGAAGTCGAGAAGATCATCGCCGATTTCGGAGCAGGTCATGAAGTCGAGCAGAAAAAAGTCGGATACCTTTTCAACATTTATCTGCTTCTCAAGGAAAAATATTATCTCAATCCAGGCGATATTGCGAAAAAACTTAAGAAAATCACATATATACATCAGGCGACTATTGACGAGTTCGAGGCTGCAATGACTGCCGAGGACTGGAAAAGCGCAGTCAGAATCGCTTTCAAAATCATGTCCGCCCTCAAAAAGACGGTTCTTTCGGAAGAGCAGACCGAAGGAGTCGAAAACATCTACTACAAACGCCATATCGCAATCGGAATTCCTTCGATGTACGGCGAATACAGAGAGCCTAAATTCGAGGCTCTGGGCATGATTTACAGGATGGAGCAGCTTGTTTCGACGATGGTTGAAAAGCTGGTTTCAACTACAAAACTTCCTTATATTTCAGCCGACAATCTGCGTGAGACCTGCGAAATTCTCGAACTTTTCAGAGAAGGTCTGGAGCTCGGCGGTATCACGAGTGAAAATTTCAATTCCGACCTCAAGATGCTTGAATACAGCCTGGTTTCCTCAAGTTTCTCGCTGCATCAGTACACCAACATTTTCGAATTCTTTGCTGAGGATTTGAGCAAGATCGTTTACGACTACTTCCTCGGAATCCACGATTCGAACCTCAAAATCGTCCTTGAACAGTACATTGAAAAGCACAATCTCACCGTTTCATCGGAAAAGGACAAAGAGAAGATTATCCACAAGAAAAGCGAGGAATTCTACCGCGACATCATTTCGTCGTCATTCCTCATGCAGCAGATCGACAGCCTGATAAACTACCTTCTTTCGATTCTGCACGGCATACCGAAGAGCCTGACGCAGGAAGATATCCACATGATAATGACCTACAAGCGCAAATCGATAATTTCAGAAATCGACAAGAAGGATGACGAGCTCGACAACCAGGTTTTCTTCGGTGCGAAAGGGTATTTCCTGAAAAGAATCAAAGAGTACGGAATGCCGGTTCCGCACGGATTCATCCTTACGACCGAGCTTTTCAGACGCCGCGAAGCGCTCATGAAACACCCCGAAATCGAGAAGGAAATTTATACGACGATATCAGATGAACTTGGCATTCTCGAGGAAAAAACGGGACTCCAGTACGGCAACCCGAACAATCCGCTCATGCTGTCGGTCAGAAGCGGTTCGGCAATGTCGATGCCCGGCGCGATGAACACTTTCCTCAATGTCGGAATGAACGACGAATTTGTCGAACAGCTCGCAAAAAGGGAAAATTACGGCTGGACTTCTTGGGACTGCTACAGACGGCTGATCCAGACCTGGGGCATGAATTTCGGTATCGACCGCGACTTGTTTGATGCAGTCATCGCCGATTTCAAAAAGGTTTACAAAGTCGAGAAAAAGATCGGTTTCAAGCCTGAAGTCATGAAACTTGTAGCCAAAGAATACATGAAGATTCTTGAAAGCCAGAAAGTGAAATTCGAGCAGAATCTCCACAAACAGCTTTTCACTTCGATCCACGCGGTTTTCGATTCGTGGAATTCGCGCCGTGCCCTTGTTTACCGCGACAAACTCCACATTGCAAGCGAGTGGGGAACTGCGGTCATCGTTCAGAAAATGGTGCTCGGAAACATCAACTACGACTCCGGAACGGGTGTTGTTTTCACGCGGGAACCCAACGGCAGAGGCAGAAAGGTATGTCTTTACGGCGATTTCGTAATGTGTTCGCAGGGTGAAGACATCGTCGGCGGTCTTGTTCACCCGTATCCGGTTTCGGAAAAGCAGAGACTTGAGATGAAAAACGCGCCTGATATCAGTATGGAAAAAGATTTTCCTGAAATATATTCGGCACTTAACGATATTTCAGTCGAACTTATCAACAAGCGCGGTTTCGGCCATCAGGAGATTGAATTCACCTTTGAAACCTCGAAAAAACAGGATCTTCACATTCTCCAGATCCGTTCGTACCACCAGAACGACCTCATGCAGGAAGAGCTTGTTCCCGACAATCTGCCGCTGATAGGCGAGGGAACCGGCATCGGAAACAACGTCCTCACCGGAAGAGTCGTCTTCTCGATGGAAGACATCGAAAAATGCAAAAAACTCTATCCCGGCGAAAAGATCATCGTTATGCGTCCCGACACCGTCAGTGACGATATCGACATGATTTTCGAAGCCGACGGACTGGTCACATCCCGCGGCGGAGCAACATCCCACGCGGCTGTTACGGCGGTCCGTCTCGGCAAAATCGGTGTCGTCAACTGTAAATCCCTCACCTTGGATGAAGTCAACAAAACCTTCACATTCGGCGGCGAAACTAAAAACGTTCTCTGCACACTCACTATCGATGGCAGACGCGGATTCATTTACGGGTAGTCTTTATTTTTTAGGAAAATTGAGTATAATAATGCGTTTTTTTTGTATTTGCAGGAGATTTTTTATGAAAAAGTTTTTGACTGTTGTATTTGTTATTATTGCTGCAATGATACTTGTTTCGTGCAGCGGTAAAAATCTTGACGATTTGATTGATGTTCCTGACACAGGCGATTCCGCTGATTCTTCCGCGACACCGGAACAAAATGACACCGATAATGGCGGTGATGCAAATGAAGACACTGCCGATTCGAATGATGATACCGGCGATTCGACGACTGACACCGGCGATTCAAATGCTGATACCGGTGATTCAACGACTGACACCGGCGATTCCGGCAACGAAAACGATGCAGACAGTGATTCCGATGATGTCGAAGTTTCGGATATTGATATGTCGGATAACGATCAGGAAGAGTCAGGTGACGATGCAGATTCCTCAGATTCCGACAATGATAACGACAAAGATCCCGCAGATTCAGGTGATGACAGCGATACCACGGATTCAGGTGACGACAAAGATCCCGCTGATTCCGGAGATGAGAGCGATCCCGCAGATTCAGGTGACGACAGCGATACCACCGATTCGGGTGATGATAACGATACCGATTCAGGCGAAAATCAGCAGAAATGCACTGAAATCACTCTCATTAATGCTGATCAACTCAGCTACAATAAAGAGTCTTCAACTAGTCACGTATTCAAAACGACATACACTCCTAACACTGGTTCAAATGATAATTTATACATTAAAATTTTTGGTTCCTACACGGATAATTATTCCGATAATTACTCGTTGGCTGGAACGAACTGGAAGGATGACAAAGGATATAACATGGCAAACGGAGTTTTCGTATATGTTTACGAAAACGAATACTGTGACTACAACGGCAGCAACTGCTCCCATAGCAAAATGTACTTCCAGAGAAAGGGAAATGTCGATGTATCATCGATGCAAGTCAATAATTTCGGAACAAACATTTTTTACGCAGATCTTGACGGCGTAGAACTTGAAGAAGTCTCAATCAACGGTGCAAACCAATCAATACCCAAAGAAGGTGGAGAATGTCTTAAAATCAAGGATACAGAGGTTCATTATCAGTGGTATTAAAATCCGTTAAAATAAAAACCGCTTTCTAATCAAAAAAACTTCTTTTACAAAACACACACCATCACTTCTTAAAGATTCACGCCATAAAAAATGTTTGTAACAGAATAAAATTCAAGCCTTAAATCTAAAACTTGAATCGGAAAAAATGAAAGGAAATAAAAAAGGAAGCCTCTTCGATTTTCTGGCGACCCCTAGCGGATTCGAACCGCTGTTAGCGGCGTGAGAGGCCGCCGTCCTAACCGCTAGACGAAGGGGTCATTGCATGAATAAGTGGATCCCGAACAAGGATTCGAACCTTGATTGACGGAGCCAGAATCCGTAGTCCTGCCATTGGACGATCCGGGAACCTCATGCTTTATTTGAAGATTCTTGCGAAGACTTTGTCATCCCAGCCGATGACGTAGATTTTGTGCCACGGTGCAGACTGTTTCAGGTTGTAGAAAACATGAACCCGATAATTCTCTTCGTTGGTGAGAAGCTCGTCTTTAACCGAACTGTCTCCCACGAAAAGTGCCTGAACCTGTTTTACTGAAGTATCGAAGTCTTTCATGAGCTGATACTTGTTGTCTCCGGTCTTAGTTGCCTGAGCCGGAAGATAGGCCAAAAACAAGTCTTTTGCAGAAATCCCAAAACTCAAAAGTGAAAGGACGATCAAAACGGCGGCTTTATAGCCAAAATTTTTTTTAAAGTCAAGAAAAAATTTCATTTTCACGAAAAAATCTCCGTTTTCTTTAACTATTCGCCCTGATTCTGGAGTTCTTTGATTTTTTCTTTGAGAGCTTTTTCTCTTTCCCAGATCTCTTTGAGCTGTTTTCTTGCCTCTTCGTCAGCCTTTTTGGTGTCTTCGATGAGTTTTTTAAGTCTGTCTCTTTCCTTGTTTTCAGCTACGAGTTCGTCCGGAGTGATGTGAACGCCGTCGATAATGTAGAAGTTGAAGGAAAGCGGCTGGTCGGGATCCCACTCTTCGGGAATGTCCTTTACGACCGATTTGAAAACCTTTACGGAGTTGGGAAGGAGCGAAGTTCTGAGACCTTCATATCTCATATCGGTGACAGGAAGGAAGTTCTCTGCATAGATTACGTCGCCGTTTTTATCTTTGAAACGGACTCTGATGCCGACTCTGATCATATCAAGGTCGCTGCTGCCGTTGAGGATCGTTCCGGTAAGTTCTGCAAAACCGGGGCGGTCGGGAATCTTTTTACCAGTAATATCATCGATTTTGATGAGTCCTTTGTAGTTTTTGAGCAGGTTTGCAAGTCTTGCCTGTTCTGCATCACGCTCGGTGATTTCAGCCATAAGAGTCTGAAGTTCGACTTTGAAAGCTTCTCCTTCCTTTACGACTCTGACCGTGAAGATGAGCGTTGCGTCTTCATTCATAACGCCTGCCATACGACCCATGTTAGCCGTCTGACCGGTAGCTTCGATGAAAGCCTTGGTTTCTGCGTCGATAACGATATTTGCACGCGAAGTTCTGATCTCAGTTCCGATTTTGCCTTTGTATGTTGTTGTTGCAAAATCTTTGAAATCTTCGAATGTTACGACTTTTTTCATCTCGCTTGAAAGCCAGTTGTCATAAATTTCCTGCAAAGTTCCCTTCTTGCCGTCGGAAGCGTCGCGGACTGCATAAAGATAGCTCTGAATGAAAGCGTCGACCTGATCCTGAAGAGATTTCGATTTTTCGCCGCAGCTCAAGAACATCAGCGCTGCAAGCAAGAAAAGCATCAATTTTTTCATAATTCCTCCTGAAAAAGTAAAAAAACAATGTTGCGCGAACATATTATCACTTTAAATATAAGTCAAGAATATAATAACCTTTGATATTCATTGCCGAAATATTGGAACTTTCGCTCATGAACGGCGTGATTTTTATCGAATATGTTTCTCCGGCTTTCACTTTGCGGGTAATGAAACTGTATTTGTTGAAGTGAAGAGTGGATATCATGTCGTCGGAAGTGCCGATTTCAACGCCGTCATGCAGCAGAGTCATCACGGTATCGATATCGAAACTTGTCGATTCGCGGTCAGGACTTGTCGAAATATAGACGGTTCCGTCGCGTTCCGCTGTAAATTCGAAAGTGTTCTCGTAAAAATCACTGTCGGTATCGAAATATCCGAAATAAGCTTTGTCAGTCGAAATTTTTACCGGGTTTTTGTCGGTTCCGTGACTCCATTTTTCAGGTTTCGAGATAATTTCTTCAATCGAAAGAGTCAGTTTCTCACCTGAATTCTGCTCGCATTCGTTGATAAAAAGTCCGAAAACGAGAGTTTCAGTCAACTCGTATTTTCTTGAAAAAAAGCGGACTGTTTCAGCGGGATCGGGCATTGCAAACGGCAGCAGGTCACGGTCAAAAATGTAGAGTCCTGCAAGATTTTCAGGCACAGAAAGAGTGATTTCTGCAAGATTTTTTTCTTTGTCGGCAATCCACTTGAAAAATTTCCAGCCGCAGTCGGGAAGTTCAATCTCAAGCTTGCCGGCGGATGAATCGAAAGTTTCGATTTTTGTCTCTCTGCTGATTTCAAGAGAGTAGGGAACGTCGCTTCCCAAAAGGTCGAGGTAAATATCTCCGTTGAAAGGCGCGAGCATGTTGATGTTGTGTGTTTCGATGCCGCTCAGCATGTTTGCACGCAGTGCGATAAGGCCGCTTCCGGTTATGTTGTACGAAGATCCCCAGATTTCGGCAATAAAAGGATTCGGATTTTCGGGAGTGATTTTTATGGAAAGAATATCACCCTTTTCGACTTTGAATCTGAACCAGTCTTCGTCGTCGCTCTCAACGCCCAAAATATTTTTCTTTTCAGTGTCCAAATATCCGGAAATATTGGCCGAATCGGTGATGTTTGCATAGTCGAAGGTGTCGTTCGGTTCAAGTTCCTTTGATTCCGGCTGCTGCGTGAAGGAGACACTGAAAACCTCGTCCTCAGTTTCGTCGAGATCGAGGAGCATTCTGCCGGTCACGAGAAGATGCCGCAGATTTCCTTCAAGTCTGGAATAGATGAGCGGGTCGATTTTATTGCTGTAGTAGTCTTCATCGTCGTTTCCTGCGACGATTTCGCGGCTTCCGCAGTTCATGACAAAAGAAAATTTGTTGCTTTTCATATTTTTCGAGTCGACATTCATCTGGTAGAGCGCGCTTTTTTCAAAAACCGGTTCGAGAATGTCAATATGCTTGCCTGATTGCGAGAAAACTCTTTCAACTGTTGAATTTAATTTGATTTTTTCATAGTTGTCAGCGTCGCATATATGACTTGTTATCACTCTGAAATAATATTTGAATCCACCGACTTTCTTCTCTTCACCTGTGTTTCTTTTGTCGCCTATTTCAAAATAGTTCCAGCCGTCGGCAGTCGTTACGAAAGTTGCCCTGCGTTTTCCCGGAACTTTGAAAACCGCGAAAGTGTAGTTGCCAAGATTGTCGTTGTGAGCGATGTACGGCTCGAAATTTTCTTCTCTGCTTTCAAACTCAAAAGTGATAAGAGTTCCGGAGGGCAGCCAAATCTTGAAAATGTCTGTATCGGCTGAATTTCCCTTGGGTTTTGCAATTTCTGCGGCGTAAATGTTTCCTTCAGAAATTTCGAAAGCCGGAAAATCGTTAGGTTCGACTTCGTATATATATTCGGCAGAATCAACGTATTTCGTATGTTCGCAGCCGGCAACAAGCGGCAGAAACAATAAAAAATAGAAATATTTCAAAAATTTTAGAGTCAAACAGCCTGCTCCGCAACAAATCAACGTTATTATTCAGATAAATCACCGAAAGTAAATATAAACTGCGGATTTTGGAGACCTGAAAAAAGGAATGTGATTTTTGTTTATCTTTTATGTTTACAAATAATGTAATTTCGCTAAAATAATGCGGCTTTTTTTTATGAGGAGAAAAAAATGAAGTTTTCAGCTTTAATTTCAGTTTTGTTTCTTTCCTTCGTTTTTGTTGCCTGTGTATCAGACGAAGATGAAGAAATGCGTTGTATCACCTCTATGGATTGTCCTGACGGTTATACCTGTGCAAATTCTGTCTGCCAGCCGCCGGTTGCTGCCGAGACGGATGCTGATGCTCAGAATGATAATGAAACGCAAGATTCCGACACTTCTGTATCCCAAGACGATTCCGGCAGCGTAGATGCCGACAATGTTGTGTCGGGAGATGATGACGTTTCGCCGGTTGAAGATGACGATGTTTTGGATGATTCGGACGATTCAGATGATTCGACTGAAGAACTGCCTGATGACGTTTCTGCGACCGACAATGACGTGGTTGATGAAACTCCTGACGAAGTTACTGTGCTGGAATGTCCGAACAACTGCAGTAATCACGGTGACTGTGACACAGCAACCGGAGTATGCACCTGCACAGACAACCATGACGGTGCGGACTGTTCAGAGTGCAAAACCGGATATACGAACAACGGCGGCACATGTGTTCAGAAACAGTGCGACACAAATAAATGTTGGACATCCCACAGTTGCACATATCCTATCAGCAGCATTTTTACAAGCACTGAAACTATTTATGCCCACGGAAATTGCGATAACAATACTGGTGAATGTCAATGTGAAAGCGGCTGGCTTACTGCCAATAACGGAACGGGGGAAACTTTAACCTGCGGTACGGATTATGAAACTTTCGAACCGTTTGAAACTCTTAACAACATTCAGTGCACAGTCTGCGACAAAAACAATCCGCCGTCACAATATGCTTCAACAGGCTGTCCGACAAACTGCCCGTCTTTGTTTTGCAGCAACGCTTTGTTGATAGATACTGGTTCGGGCACCTGTTACTATGAACCTACCGGTTCCCACAGATTATATTGCAAATGTGCATCAGGTTATACGATAAGCGGCAGCGAATACTACGATGCAAATCCTATGGGAATGTGCAATTCTGAATCGTCTGGCGAATAACTCTCTGATTTAATTAAAAAACCCAAACATGTTTCTGCTTTTTTTATCGGTTTTAACAATCGGAAAACTATATTTCTGCAAAAAACAATCAAGGTTTTGAATTTTTTCTTGACCTTGAAAAATCAAGGTATATAATTGCCTGGATTTATGTTTTTTTGTGAGGTGAAAAATGACAGTTTCAAGACAAAACGGACTTACCGAATCCCAGGCTAAAGTTTTGAAGACAGTTTCCGATTTTATTGCTGAAAACGGCTATTCTCCGACCGCAAAAGAGATTTCCGAGATTCTGAACATTACGCAGACTTCGGTTTTCGAACAGTTGGAACGGCTTGAAAAAAAGAGGTATATAACCAGACAGAAAGGTGCCGCAAGAACTATCGGCATACTTAATCAGCCTGAAAATGAAAAGCCTGTTAAAAAAAGTGACTCTGTGAAACTTGTGAAAGTTCCGATCATCGGAACGATTGCTGCCGGTGCTCCGATTTTTGCAGACGAAAATATGGAAGGGGAGATCCTGGTCGATGAAAGCAACATCGGAAAAGGAAGGTTCTTTGCTCTCAGAGTCCGCGGCGACAGTATGATAAATGCCGGAATAAACAACGGTGATTTAGTCATAATAAAACGCCAGCCCCTTGCTGAAAACGGTGATATTATCGCTGCTTTGATTGACAGCGAGGCTACTTTAAAACGTCTTTCACTCAGCAACGATGAAGTTTTTCTGCTTCCCGAAAACGAAAAATATTCTCCGATAAACGTTACCTGCCGTGAAGATTTCAAAATTTTAGGCAAAATGGTGACAACCGTAACGGTTTTGTGAGAAAAAACCGCAACTTCTTTTGACAACCTTATAAATACTGCTAATATTAGCGGTTTTTTTGTGAGGTGTGAAAATTATGAACAATTTTGTCAAGAGTTTATTCGTTTTAATTTTCCTTTCATTCCAGTTGTTGCTCGTTGCCGAAGAAGCAGAGTCAAAAGAGGCTTCGACGCCTGCTGATGCGGTTTCTGCACAGTCGGATGAACAGAATCCTTCTGTCGAAAGTAAACCTGCCAAGAAGGATGACCGAGGTTTTGTTTTCGGTTCTTACGGCAGAGTTCAGCCTGCGACTGATCTTCGCGGAGGCTCTCCGAAGTGGGTGAATATAGTCGGTCACGGCAGCAGGCTTGAGCAAAGCAGCTATGTAGAACTCGATTTTGCTTATCTTCTCCCGCAGATTGGCGACAACGGTCCGAAGTTTGACTTTGTTTCGACTCTCGCTTTTTCAGAATCGCTTTTTCACGATAACGGCAAATGGATCGCGCTGAATACGGTTAGAAACCTTTTTGTCAGAGCTGAAAACGTTTTTGTAAAACCGCTCGGTTTCTGGGTTGGAAGCAGAATGTACCGCGGCGATGACATCTATCTCCTGGATTTCTGGCCTCTTGACGACGACAATATTTACGGCGGCGGCGTAACTCTTCACTTCGATGATTTTGCTCTTGAATACTATTTCGGTTTCAACCGTCTCGAAGTTGACTGGCAGTACCAGGAGCAGGAAGTCGTTTCAAGCACTTTCGGCTCAGAAAGCATAACATGGATGGACAGGCAGCGTATCGTTACCGGTCTCAAATATATGCAGAGATACAATGTTACCGAAAAAATAGGCTTGAAATGGAAGCTCATCGGTGAATTTCAGAGGATAAGTGCCGGTGAAAAGAGCAACGATCCTCTTGATGAGGACAATTCGATAGTTTATCCCGAAGATTTCGGCTGGTCGCTTGGCGCTCAACTGGGTCTTTTCGGCTATGCAAAGAACAGTTTTACCGATATTTTCTTCAAATACTCCGGAGGTCTTGCGGCTTACGGTCTCATGAGCGTTCCGTGGGGATTCGATTCAAAATACAAAACCAAGGATGCCAGAGAGATTCTTTTTGCAATTACATCCAATCTTGAAATCGGCTGGTTCGGCGCGATTTTCGGCGGTTATGTCCGTTCTTTCAGGGATTCAGACGGCAACAAATACGACAATGACGATTTTGTCGAATACACTTTTTCGCTCCGTCCGCACTTCTTTATCCATGAAAACTTCTATCTTGCTTTCGAAGTATCGCATCAGCTCAAGGATATGAACGGTCTGACAAATCTGAATAACGGCAAAACCAAAAGCATTATGCCGCAGGTTACGAAATTCTCGCTTATTCCGATAGTTACTTACGGCGGCGGAAACTACGGCAGACCTCAGCTTCGTCTGGTTTACACTCTTGCAGTTCAGAATGACGATGCCCGCTACTCCTACAACAAAGAGGATTTCCGTGCGAAACATTCCGTTCTTCATTATTTCGGTTTGAGCGCTGAATGGTGGTTCAATGTCGATCACAGATGATTTTGAAAAAAATTCAGAATATTCGGTTTATGCGTATAATAAGTCGTTTTTTTGTTTGTTAAATTGAGGTCAAATCATGAAATTGGTTAAAAAGTTACTTTTTATTTTTCTCATAGCTCTGATTGCGGTGATGATTGCTTATTTTGCGAGAGTTAACGATACGAATGTCACTCTCAATCTGATTTTTGTCTCTGTAAAGGATATTCAGCTCTGGCTGCTTTCCCTTTTCTGCTTTCTCGCAGGTGTTATTTTTTCGGTTATGGCCGTATTCATTGACATTATGTTCATGTCCGGCAACGAAAGGAAGCTGCGCAAGGAGTTGAAAAAGCTTAAATCAGAGCTTATTGCAGTCCGCAACGAAAAGTTGGCCGATATCGACGATTCTACTTTTGCCGAAAACGGTGAAAAACTTCCTGCAACAGATATCGAAAAAGAAAATCAGGAACAAAATTAGGAGTTTACCTTGTGGTTTTTCGATCGTTTAAGGAAAAAGAGCAAAAAATATACTTCGACTTATAAATTCCCGATAGAAATTCAGGATTTTTTCGATGCTCTGCGTGACTGCCATCTGAACAACCGTCCTGAATATTTTGCCAAGCTTAAAAAACTTGCCGGAAATTATCCCGAAGAGCCGATATTCTGGCTTTTTGCCGGAGACGTTCTGCGTGACAAAAACCCTGAAAAGGCGTTGGAACTTCATCGAGACGTTCTTTTCAGACCTGTGACGGCGGGTGTTTTCCGTGCAATGGTTTTGGAGCACATCGCACGTGACTACATAGTCATGAAACAGAACAAAAAGGCTGTTTCGGTGCTGAAAGATGCGGTAAAATGCGCCGATTATGCTCCGGCTGCGCTCCTGCTTTCCGAGGTTTACGAGGCGGAAGGCGACTATGAAGCGGGACTTGAAGAGATCAAAAGATACATTTCGCTTACCGACCCTAAGAATGAAGCGCTTATGGTGCGTTACTGCGCCAGAGCCGTAAATCATTTTTTCAGGTTGCGTGGAAATGACAAAAACGGTGCGTTGAAATGGCTCTCGCTTTTTTCAAAAAAGTGCGGAGACGGCGGGCAGTCGCTTTTTGCAGATTATCTTTCGGTTCTTATAAATTCGAATGTGAAGAAAAGTTCTGAGTATCTTAAAAAAATTGTCGACCTCGGGGAAAATTACGAAATTTCCGCCCGCTCGCTTCTTCTTAATTTCGAAAACGGCAGCGAGATAAATTACGGTGTCGAAGGTGCTTATAAAGAGTTGTTCCATGTGATTTTCAACAAAAATCTCAAATATGATGAGAAAAATTCAGGTATTGCTTCGGAAACGCTTGCGGCTCACAAATTAACCGTCAGAAATTCACTTGCCGGTGATTTCAATATCCTTGATGCGGCGATTCCGGATCGTTCTCTGTTTGTTTGCAGTGAATGCGGCAGACATTTGGTCGAAATTTCACCGGTGTGTCCGGCTTGTCAGAAAATAACTGGTAGAAAATTCAAAATAAATCAGGAGGTTTAGATGAAAAAACTGCTTTTTCTCCTCGCTGTTGCATTGATTTTTTCTTCGTGCGGCGGAGATTCAAAGTCAAATGAAGGCGGCGGGATGAGTACAAGCGACTTCTTTGAAAGGTATCTCGATACGCTCTGCAATGCTGCCACCAAGTGTAATTCAGGTTTCGTAAATGCGGAAAACCTTTCTTTCTGCCCTAAAACGATACTTAATTCAGCAAAGCCTTTCGAGGGTTTTCACAAAGGTGAATCGGTAATTTTCAAGCACAAATACGACATGTTGAAGAATGCCGAAGAAATGGGTTGGCTTTCACTCAATACGGAGCAGGCTGAAAGTTGTTTCGCCGTTATCGCCCAGATGGAACCGTGCAATCCGCTCGATGTCCAGCTCCTTGATATTCCGGAATGCGCCAATGTTTTCAAGGGAACGAAACAAGTTAGAGAAGCATGCAATCAGGATGAAGAGTGTAAAAACGGCTGGTGCAATATGCGCGGCGGTATTTGTCCCGGATCATGCGTTGATTACAAGCAGCCTGATCAAAGCTGCAATTCATCGCTTGACAAGTGCGTTATCGGATATGAGTGCCGTTCTTCCGGCTGTTCCAAATCAAGCTCCGGAGTCGTCAACGATCCGTGTGTAGACAACAGCGACTGCACGACTTTTCTTTTCTGCTACGTTAAAGAGGGTGATTCTTTCGGAGTCTGCCTCAAGAGAAAAGGTGAGGGCTTGGCATGCTCAACTGCTGATGAGTGTGTTGTCGGTCTGAGCTGTGTCAACAATCTCTGCACCCGTTCGAGAGTCAGCGACACGGTTGGTGCTCCCTGCGGTGTTCAGGATGAAAAGGACGAAGACGGCAACGAAATAGTTCTTGAATGCAACAGGTTCTCGAAACTTGAATGCAGTCTGGCGAACGTCTGCCAGAAAATGCCTACCTCTTCCAATCTGCAATGTGCCGAATTCTGCGATACTGATCTCGGACTTGTCTGCGATTCATATTCGCATACCTGCCAATGGCCTAAAAGTGCAGTTAGCCCGTGCACAAGCAATGAACAGTGCGCCTCGCTTTACTGTGCTGCGGTTCCCGGAACAGAGGATCAGGAAATTATGATTTGTCAGGAGCCTCAGTGCCTGCCAATAAATGAAGAATAACTTTTTTCTCGTTTTTTTATCCCTTGTTTTTTTATCGGTTTCCTGCGCAACAGCCGAAAAAGTCCAAAATCAGAATAATGAACAGTCGGAAGTGCAGACTGAATCAGGGCCACAGCCTGTTGAGCTGAAAAAGAAAAAGTCGCTCGCAGATGATATAATCGTTCGTGACATCTACTCGAAAGAAGAGTATCCGCTCAGCAAAATTGCGCAGAAAAGTGTTGTTTTTATTGAACTTTCTGCTTCATGGTGCAAAGCGTGTCCCGAAATGAAGGATATTACGGCAAAACTTGTTTCCTATTTCGGAAACCGTGTGTTTTTTATCCGTCTTTACCTGGAAAACGATATCCAGGAAGATAAAGAATACAACGATATTATTCCGGAAATGGCGGTTGTTTCATCGCCTGTTGAACTTTCGCTTGAAAAAACCGATGTTATGCCTCGGGTCGTTGTTTTGAGCAATTCAGCAAGTGAAGTCGCCGCCGATATTATCGGTGCTTATCCGAGTCTTTATTATTACGGATTGCTTTCTGAACTCTGATTATCTGTCGAAATCTTTTTCAAAACCTACTTTCTGAAGAAGTCTTTCTTTGTCGAACCACTTTTCTTCAACTCTGACGAAAAGGTTTAAACCGACCTGACAGCCGTAAAGTTCTTCGATATCACGCCTTGCCGCAGAGCCGATTTTTCCCAAAGTCGCTCCTCTTTTGCCGAGAACGATCCCTTTCTGGCTGTCTCTTGCAACGTGGATTGTCGCATCGACGAGCAGAATATCCTTTGTTCTGTGATCGCGCATTTTTTCAACTGTGACGACAACGGAGTAGGGAAGTTCCTGCGAAAGTTCGAGGAAAAGTTTTTCGCGTATGATTTCCGAAACGAGAAAGTTGTCTTCCTGATCGGTGTACATATCTTCCGGAAAGAGCTGCGGACCCGGTTTGCAGAACTGTTTCAGCGTGTTTATGAGCTCTTCCGTTCCGGTTCCTGTCTTTGCCGAAATCGCACACGACGCGGCGAAGTTGAAATGTTTTTTGTAAACCGCGATTGTATCGTCAACGCGCATCGGTTTAACGGCGTCAATCTTGTTTGCAACGAGAATTACCGGAATTTTCGGCGGAAGATTTTTAAGTATGTGAGCCTCTTCTTCGCCGATTCCCTTTTCAGGGTGCTGAGTTGAAACGTCGACAAAAAATATAGTAAAATCAGCATCTTGTGCGGCTGAAAAACTGTATTTGTTCATCCAGTTGTTAAGAAGTTTGCCGAAATCGGTTGAAGTTATTCCCGGAGTGTCGGTAAAAACTATCTGTGTATCTTCACCGTTGTAGATTCCGCGGATTTTGTTTCGCGTCGTCTGCGCTTTCGGAGTGACGATGGATATTTTTGATTGAACTATAGTGTTGAGAAAAGTCGATTTTCCCGAGTTCGGAACGCCGATAATCGCTGCAAATCCCGAATATTTAAGCTCGTTACCCAACATTTTCGTTTTCCTTTTCGCCTGCGCAGTTTTGCATCATGAACTTTTTTATTTCGTTGATGTCGGAGTATCTGCCCAAAGCGACCATCATTTTTACCAGAGTCGCTTCCCTTGTCATGTCGACTGCGCTGATAAGACCGTAGAATTCGGCTTTTGAAGCGACATCGTAAAGGCGGAGATTGACTTTTCCGATGGGTGACTGGCTGCATACCGCAATCGGAACGCAGTTTTCGGCTGCGTCTTTGAAAAGTTCCTCAAGACCTGGGTTGTCACTAGGAATGTTGCCGCTGCCGTAAGCCTCGATAACGATTCCTTTAACTTTTTTGTTTTTTACCATGACTGAAAATGAGGAGAAGTCGATTCCCGGAAAGAAGGGAATTATGATGACCTGATCCATAAGGCGGGTATCTATCTCGAATTTTTCAGTCGGTTTCGGAAGAAAACGGTATTTTTTGCTTTCCATGCCGATTCCGAGCTTTATCAGAGCGTTGTAGTTAGGGCTGTAGAATGCGTCAAAATCCCATGCGTCCTTCTTTTTTGCCCTGTTTCCCCTGAAAACTGTGTGGTTGAAAAGGAGAACGACTTCATTGAGTTCGCTGTTTATCGCAACTTCCATCGCATCAACCAGATTCATGAAGGCGTCGCTTCTGCGGTCGATCAAAGGCAGCTGTGCGCCGGTCATAACAACAGGTTTACCAAGATTTTTCAGCATGAAAGAGAGTGCCGAGGCAGTATAAGCCATCGTATCCGTACCGTGAATTACGACAAAACCGTCGTATAAATCGTAGTTTTTCGCGATATGCTCGGCGATTTTTACCCAGTGCAGCGGTCTGAAAAGAGAAGAATCCAAATTGCAGAGCTGGTGCTGCGTTATTTCTGCATCAAAAAGCGGTTTTATTCTTTCTGAAATATAGTCCAGAGCGTAATTTCCGGGTGTCAGCAGCCCTTTTTCGTTCGATTCCATGACGAAAGTGCCGCCAGTGTGAATTATGAGTATTTTTTTCTGTGTCATAGCCCCCTCCTTTGCTGAAAGCTGAATTTATATAATATTTTTTTTATTGCAATATCTCTATGCAAAAATCCTTTTTTTAAAGAGATTTTTCAATATAATTCCGCGTTATTTTGTTTGTAGAGGTCTTCATGGAACAGAAAAAAACTTTGGCGCTTTTCGATTTCGACAAAACTATTACCGACAGAGACACATTTCTGCCGTTTCTGCTCTTTTCATTCGGCTGGTTTAGGACAATGTTGGTGCTTTCATTTCTTTTTCCGCAGGCGTTGATCTGTCTTGCCGGTTTTATGTCGCGTAAAAAGTTCAAGGAGATGGTTTTCAAGCTGACGATAAAAGGCTGGACTAAAGAAAAATTTCATGATGTGGCTCAGGATTTTTACAGGCAGAAGGTGAAAACCTATCTCAGAAAACCGGCTCTCGACGAAATAAAGATGCATCTTGAAAACGGTGCCGATGTTTCGCTTGTTTCAGCTTCACCTGAAGACTGGCTCTGGCCTTTCACCGAGGAATACGGCATAAATCTGATCGGAACGCGCCTTGAAATAAAGGACGGACGCTACACCGGAAACATTGTCGGCGGCAACTGCCGCAAAGCTGAGAAGGTGAACAGAGTCAAAGAAGTTTACAACCTTGAAAATTACTCCGACATTTATGCGTACGGCGATTCACGGGGCGATAAAGAGATGCTGGAGATGTCGAATCATCCCCATTTCAGAACTTTCGATTAGATTTTTTTCCTGATTTCTTCTGCGATTTTTCTTGTCATTTCGACAGGGTGGTAATTCGCGAAAATACCTGAAACTTTGAGTGCGTTTGCCGCGATAGTCGTGTTTTTGTCGACCGAATACTGCGAAAAGAAGTAAAAAGGAATTTCCGAAATCTCTTTTTTGTGCTTGATTGCGGCTAACAGTCTAAGCGGAGTGATTGCGGTATCCGTCATGTCAATGTCGCAGAGAATGAAGCCCAAGTGATCCTTTTCGTCTTTGATTATCTGGGCGGCTTTTTCTATGGTTTTCGCTTTTGTGACTTCGATATTTATGCGGCTGAATTTGTCAGCGATGTCATCGAGATCGAATTTTTTCTGTGAAATGACGATCGCATTGATCTTTTTCAGTGAAGAGTCTGTTTCTGAAATCTGCTGCGTCTGTTCGAGCGCGGTTATGAGCCTGTCGCTGAAGAACATCGTCTCTTTGAGCTGCTGAAGCGCCTCTTTCGGTGCAACACCGGAAATTCTCGTCATAAAATCATAAGTGTTTGCAAGAAGCAGAATGAGAGAACCGACCGGAATTTCGTTCAGCTTGAGATTGCGCGGAAATCCCTGCCCGTTGTAGGTTTCATACATATTTTCAAGGCAGTTGAGTGCAAGTTTTGAAAGCTGTACATCGGTGAAAAGTTTCGTCGCTATCTGCGAATAAGTTTTCATTTTGTCTGTATTCGTCTGGTTTTTGATGTCGAGAGCAGTGAGGTGAAGTTTTTTGCCGACATCGTGAAGATAAGCTGCAATCGTGAGGTCGTAAAGCTCGACTTCGGAAAGATGTATCGCTTCGCCGATTTCTTTGCAGAGGATCGCGACTCTCTGCGAGTGGGCGAAGTAAGTGTCTCCGTGTGCTGCGACATCGAGAAGATTCGAGAATATGCGGAGAAGCTCGATGAGCTGGTTTCCCTGTTCACGAACCCAACTCGGCATACTGCTCATCATCGAAGTCGTAACTGCGGTTACATCGACTTTCGTGTCGGCAAGCTCAGCTTTGTTGACGATCATCGAGAATGTCTCGCGCTTGTCCTGACGCAGTTTATCCTCGTCCATCGTTGCTATATCCTGGATCCTGTTCGCCATTTCTATATCATTCGGATTATCAAGGGAAATGATTGTTTCATTGGCAAACATATCGTGGTGCATCGAAACGGAATTCCTGACAAGCCTGTCAAACGCGGAAATATCGTTGTTGTACTGTTTCAGAATAAGGGCTTTTATCACGTTTGAAGTGGCAACGACGGGAACTACAGACTGAACGCCGTTGAGCAGTATTTTGAGCTCGTCAAAAAGGACGATATTCTGCGGTTCGTAGGTGAGAAGAGTTAGACGGTAGTTGTTGATGCTGTACTTCAAAGGAAAAATGGTTTTGTCCATCGCCATTTTCAGAGGAATAATGTCTGACGGGGACATAACCGCCATTTTTTCAAGTTTTTCACTTGTTATATACTGAACATTGAACTGCTTTGAAAGGTACTGCAGAAGCTCTGTTTCCGGTATCTTGCCGAGTTTGAGAAGGATCTCTCCGAGATATGTCGGGTGATTTTTCTGAAAAGAGAGGGCTAAAGAAATATCTGATTCGGAAATAAGCCCTTTATCTAAAAAGTATTCTCCGACTTTCATTCCAGTCATTACAAAAACTCCTTAATCAAAAAAACTACTCTCAAAAAAAGACGCGATATTATACTCAAACAAAAAATAAAATCAAGTTGGTTCGTTTTATTTAGTTTCAAGAAATTTTACAGCCGCTTCGTGCATTTCGAGAATCGTCTCCTCTTTGCCGGAGCAGATAAGAAGTTTGTCCGTGCCGCTTCTGAAGAAAAGTTCCGTTTTTTCTTTTGCGGAGAATCTGTCGAGTGCGTGCATTTCGATATCATCCGTCATGGAAATGCCGGAAAAACCGATCTCTTTGCGCAGAATTTTGTCCCATTCCGGTGCAAGAGATGCGGGAAGCTGACTGATTTCAGGCAGAAGAAGGTGAGCTTTCATCACGAAACCAGAAGCGTTTGCAAGTTTCCGATAGGGAACGAGATCTTCGCTGAAAAGGTTTTCGAACGGTTTGTTTATAAGCGGAAGCTCCGAGTGCGAATCGATTACTGTCGTTCCGTGACCCGGGAAATGTTTTATCACCGGAAAAACGCCAGCTTCCTGCATTTTTTTGATATATATTGAAGCAAATTCGACGACTGTTTCGGGATCTTCGCCGAAAGAGCGGTCTCCTACGATCGAATTGTCCTCACCACTTCTAAGATCAACATTCGGTGCCATGTTCATGTTTATTCCGATCTCATTCAGTTTTTGAGCGAGAATCCCGATCTTTTCTGCCGCGACCTCTTTGCCGTAAGTCACGAGCTCTTTCATCGAAGGGAGCGAATAGTCGTCTTTCGGCAGCCTGCGGACCCTCCCGCCTTCTTCATCAATCGAATGAAACTCGATAGAATCGAAGCATTTCGTCGATTTAATGAGGTTTTGCAGCGATTCGCAGCTTTCAACATTCCTTTTGAAGTAGATGATCCCGCACGGAGAGACTTCGCGCAGCATCGACATTTCACTTTTTGTAAGCGTTATTCCCGAAAGAGAGACGATAAGCCGCTCTCCAGCTTCTTTTTTCAACCTTTCAAGTTTCGGTGATGTCAT
Source organism: bacterium (assembly GCA_017538365.1). GTDB lineage: Bacteria > UBP6 > UBA1177 > UBA1177 > UBA1177 > UBA1177. The sequence continues at coordinate 78,404 of JAFYIZ010000028.1, forward strand.
TTTTCACTCCATAAAAACAACTTCCGGCGGAATATAGCGAAAGGATTTTTTCATGCAAATTTTAACTTGATTTGACAATATTTCTTTATTTTCTAAAGTTCTCCGTTTTGTGTTTTTGGAGGAAATAATGATTTTTATAGTCGATATCGGAAACAGCAACACGGTCGTCGGAATATACAAAGGCAAAGATCTTATCAAAAGGTGGAGGATTTCGACAGACAGGACTCTCACGGTCGATGATATTGCGGCAAAGCTTTCAGCACTCATGATGTTCGACAGGATCGACACGAAAGATATTTCGCAGTGCATAATCAGCTCGGTCGTTCCGACTTGGAACCATGCGTGGGAGCGCTTTTCGATAGAGTTTTTGAACATGAAGCCGCTCTTTTTGAGATACAACACCAAGTGCGGGATTTCATTGAATATTTCCAATCCGTCAGAGATCGGTGCCGACAGAATCGCAAACTCGGTGGCTGCTGCGGCGATGTTTCCGCAGGGTAGTTTCATCATTGATTCGGGAACGGCCATAACGCTTGATATCGTCACTCCGAAAAAAGAGTATATCGGCGGCGCAATCATGCCGGGTATCATGATTTCGATGGAAGCGATGTCACTCCGTACCGCGAAACTTCCCCGTTTCGAGCTTGACAGACCGCTTCACGCCATTGGAAAATCAACTTTGGAAGGGCTTACGAGCGGCGTTTTCTACGGTTTTGTCGGAATGGTTGACCGCGTCATCGAAGAGTCGCTGAAGGAAGTCGATTTCAAACCCAAAATCATAGCAACGGGCGGACTTGCCGGCGCAATCGCATCGGCTTCAAACTATATAAGCGAGTTCGACAGGGATCTTACGTTAAAAGGTCTTAAAATTATTGCCGATTTAAATAGATAACTATTCTTTTACCGATCCGATGAGCTGATCGATATTTTCATGCCTTTTTTCGAGGTATTCTTCAAGTTTTTCGGCGCATTCACCGGCAATTGCCGGATTTACGAAGTTGTATGCTCCGATCTGAACGGCTTTTGCTCCGACAATGAGGAAATCAAGAACATCTTCAAAGGACGATATTCCGCCGATTCCGATGACGGGGATTTTCACTGTTTTTGCCGTCTGCCATACCATTCTGAGTGCGACCGGTTTTATCGCAGGGCCGCTCAAGCCGCCGATTTTGTTGCCCAGAATAAAAGTCCTTTTTTCGCGGTTTATTGCAGTTCCTATAAGCGTGTTTATTAGTGAAACCGCGTCTGCGCCGCCTGCTTCGGCTGCAAGGGCAGTCTGTGTTATGTCGGTCACGTTGGGTGAAAGTTTTACGATTACAGGTTTATCCGTTACAGCTTTAACGGCTTTTGTAAGTCTTTGAATTGTTTCAGGATTTGCTCCGAAAGCAGAACCTCCCGATTTTACGTTGGGGCAGGAGAGATTCATCTCAAATGCGTCGATTCTATCTTCTTTCGATAAAATCTCGGTAAGACGGACAAAATCTTCTTCAGAAGAGGCGTAAAGGTTGACGATTATCGCACATTTGAGATCTCTGATTTTCGGCATGATCTCGTTCAGAAAGTGCTTCGAGCCGCAGTTTTCAAGCCCGATGGAGTTGAGCATTCCGGAAGCTGTTTCGACAACGCGCGGACTCGGATTTCCAGCTCTCGGTTCAATCGAAATCCCTTTCGTGCAGAATCCGCCGATCTTGTTGAGGTCGAAAAAGTCGGTGAATTCGCTTCCGTAACCGAAAGTTCCGGAAGCGGTTAGAATCGGGTTCTTGAGTTTGAGTTTCCCAATATTTACAGAAAGATCCATACCTTAGCAACTCCTTTTTTTCAAATCAAACAAAAACCATAAACGATAGTATAAAAGATTTTTTTATCAAATTTCTTGTTTTATCTGAATGAGGTGGTTGCTTGTTTTTTTAAGAGTGAAAAAATTCCAGCTTTCTGCAAAAAGTGCTATATTGCCGCGCTTTCTGTTTTCGGAGAGAAAAAATGAACGGAAAAAAGTGCTACATTCTCGATTTTGACGGAACGGTAACCGCGTTGGACACGCTGGTCGTCGCGTTCGATAAATACTGCATTGTCGATTGGCGCGAGCTGGAAAATGAGATGCGTGCCGGAAGAAAGGAACGTCATCAGACTTTGGTCGATGAAGTCGAATCGATGAAGGCTGAAAAAGAAGAACTCTTCGATTTTATTAAGAAAAATGTTCCTGTAAGAAAAGGGTTCTTCGATTTTGTGAAAAAAGTCCGCGAAAACGGGGATGAAATCGTGATCTTAAGCGGCGGTTTCAGAAGTTTTGCAGACCTTTTCATGAACAATGTTGAAGTCGAGGCTTATATCAACGATATCAAATACTTAGGCAACAAAAACTGGGAACTCGTCCCGTGCCGGAACGCACTTCCGCCTCTCTGCAATAAAAACTGCTCGAACTGCAAACGGGCAGTCGTTGAAAAATATAAAAACGAAGGCTTCGAAACTATCTATTTCGGTGACGGCGAGACCGATTTCTGCGGTTCAAGATACGCTGATAAAATCTATGCAACCGATGAACTTGCCGAAAAACTCGCTTCCGAAAACGTGAAATTCACATATTTTAAAGATTATACTGATATTTTGTGAGGAAATTATGAGCAGAGTAATGACTGGCGACAGGCTCCGCATTTCGATTTTCGGCAGGAGAAATGCCGGAAAGTCTTCTTTGATAAACGCTTTCACGGGGCAGAATGTGGCGATCGTTTCCGATGTTCCGGGAACTACGACCGATCCCGTAATGAAAGCGATCGAGCTTTTTCCTACTGGTCCTGCGATCCTTATTGACACAGCCGGACTTGACGATACAGGCGATGCTTTGGGTCTTGAAAGGGTAAAAAAATCGGTAAGTTATCTAAAAAAATCGGATATGGTGATCCTTGTTGTAGATGCTTCCGGAACTGCCGGAGAACTTGAGGACAACATAATTGCTGAATGCGAAAATGAAAAAATCCCGCTCATTCTGGTTCTCAACAAGTCGGAACTGACCCTTTCGGAAAGCGTTAAAACGTGGCTCGAAGGCAAAGAATACATTTCGGCAAGCGCTAAAAACAACGAAGGAATTGAGAAAATCACGAAAAAGATAACGGAACTCTCTCCAGACGAGTGGGAACCGCCGTTTCTGCGCGATCTCATAAATCCCGGAGATATCGTTCTGATGATAACTCCTATTGATTCAAGCGCGCCGAAAGGACGCATGATCATGCCGCAGGTTAGAGCTTGGAGAGACATTCTTGACGGCGGAGGTATTGCTCTTTCGTGCGAGCCGGCTAATCTGCAGAAAACGTTTGATTCGCTCAAAAGCAAACCGGCTCTCGTAGTCACAGATTCTCAGGTCTTTTCAAAAGTTGCTCCTGTTGTTCCAGAAGATGTTCCTTTCACGTCGTTTTCGATCCTTTCGATCAGGCAGAAAGGAAATCTCGCTGAAATGGTGAAGGCTGTTAAAACGGTTGAAAATCTTAAAGCTGGCGACAAAGTGCTGATCGCAGAAAGCTGCTCGCACCATTCTCAGGATGATGACATAGCCCGCGTCAAGATACCGAAATGGCTGAATGACAAAGTAGGCGGCGGACTTATAATAGAAACTTCAAGCGGCAGGGATTATCCCGAAAATCTCACTGACTACAAACTGATAGTTCACTGCGGTGCCTGCACTTTGAACCGCCGCGAGATGCTGCTTCGTCAGGCGATCCCCGCTGAAAAAGGAGTGCCTGTGACGAATTTCGGAGTTCTCATAAGCTATCTGCACGGCGTTTTCCCGCGTGCGCTGAAACCTTTCGGGATTGAGTGAACGAGGTAAAAATGGTTACTGAAACAATGATTATAATTGCTCTCAGGCAGAAAAACTGGGAGGCTGCGGCTGAAATGGTGCATGAATACGCCGAGAAAAAGCCGGAAAGTGAGATCGCCAAGATCTTTTATGCGGTTGAAACGGCTGAAAAGTCGGTCGAAGCGGCGTGGCTGCTTTCAATTTTTGCCGAAATAAAATGGCGCGAAATGAATGAGGTCGATATATGAAAATCCTGCTTATTGAAGGACCTCTGCTTGATAAAATAGGCGAGAGGGAGCCTGAGATCTACGGTGGAAAGGGAACGCGCGAAAAACTGATCTCCGCTTTCAATGAAAAGGCTGCCGCTCTCGGAGTCGAGACCGAAGCGGTTTCAGAATACTGCGAAGGAGCTCTCGCAAAAATCATCGTAAATGCAAAATGTGACGGAATCGTGATAAATCCCGGCGCTTACACTCACACGAGCGTTCTTCTGCGTGATGCACTTCTGTGCTCAAAAATCCCGTTTGTCGAAGCGCATATCTCAAATGTCTTCGAAAGAGAAGAATTCCGCAGAAAATCGTATTTGAATGATGTCGCCGTCAAAGTTGTTTACGGTCTGGGAACTGCGACTTATTCCACCGCGCTCGAAGGTTTAGTCGCTTTTCTTAAAGCAAATTAAGGTTTGGCTACGAGCACGATCTTTCCTTTTTCCAACCTGAAAAACTTTTCGGTAAAAGGTATGAATTCCGAAGATTTGTCCTCTTTTTCGATTTCGGCCAAAGAGTAGGTCGGAGTAGGGGTGAATGTGACGATTTTGCCTAATAGTTTGCCCGACTTGTCAAAAACAGACTCTCCAATTAAAAGATCCTGAGATCGACCGAAAATCTCTTCTTCGGGAAGAGCAAACTTTTCACCGATCAGAAATTCGGCTTTTTTGAATGAGTCGACTCCGTCAAGACGAACTGCAAAACCTTTGCCGATCTTTGTTATCGCGGCAATACGCCACTTTGTTTTGAACTCAAAATGATAGAGATGATTAAAATCCAATAAAAAATCGCTGTCTTTGAATTCCGGCTTGAAAAGAAGAGAACCGTCTTTTTTCAGAACTTTCGAAAAAGTTCCTACGACTTTTAAAGATGGGGTGCTATTCAATCTTCGACTATTTCGAGAGTGCACTTTTTCTGCTCATGTGAAGTTGCAGCGCCGAGAAGAACTCTCATTGCCTTCGCAATCCTACCTTCTTTGCCGATAACTTTACCAAGATCAGATTTTGCTACTCTGAGTTCGAGAACGGTCGAATTTTCGCCTTCAACTTCTGTTACTGAAACCTGTTCGGGATGATCAACCAGTTTCATAGCGATTTGTTCAATGAGTTCTTTCATAAAATCCTCCGAAAATAGAAGAAGTTAAACTCTTACTTTCTTACTTTTTTTACGAGAGAAGCGACTGTGTCGGAGCTCTGTGCGCCTTTTTTGATCCATTCGTCATACTTTTCAACATCGATAACGATTTCAGCCGGATCAACACACGGATTGTAGTGTCCGAGTCTTTCGAGATAATCGCTGTCTCTTTTCTTTCTGCTGTCAAGAACAACAACTCTGTAAGAAGGTTTTTTCTTGGAACCGCCTCTGGTCAGTCTGATGCTAACGCTCATTAAATCCTCCAAAAATTATTTGACTAAGTTGCCTAAACCCTTGAATTTTTTCATAAGCCCGCCCAATCCGAGCTTATTTATGCTTTTCATCATTTTTTTCATTTCAAGGTATTGCTTCATAAACTGGTTTATATCCTGAACCTTCGTTCCGCTGCCGTTCGCGATCCTTCTGCGGCGCGATGCGTTGAGAATTTCGGGTTTTCTGCGCTCTTCTTTTGTCATCGAGAAGATGATGGCTTCGATTTTGGAAAGCTCTTTGTCAAGGTTGACTTTTCCTTCCATCTGCTTCATCGCCTTGCCCATTCCCGGAATCATTTCAAGCATGTTTTCCATCGGGCCCATATTCTTTATCATCTTCATCTGAGAGAGGAAATCTTCGAGGTCAAACTCGTCTTTTCCCATTTTTTTCTGAAGTCTGAGAGCTTCTTCTGCGTTGATTTTTTCAGTCGCCTTTTCGACAAGCGAAAGAACATCACCCAAACCGACTATACGGCCTGCGATTCTTTCGGGATGGAAAACTTCGAACTGGTCGATTTTTTCGCCCATACCGACGAATTTGAGCGGAGCGCCCGTTGCAGCATTGATAGAAAGCGCCGCACCGCCTCTCGCATCACCGTCCATTTTCGTTAGAACGACGCCGGTAATCGAAAGTCTTTTGTGAAACTCAGCCGCGACGTTTACTGCTTCCTGACCTGTCATAGCATCAGCTACGAAAAGGATTTCCGACGGTTCAACCGCGTTTTTGATGTTTGTGATTTCGTCCATCATCTCTTCATCGACCTGAAGACGGCCCGCGGTATCGATTATGATGACATCGGCGACGTTGTTTTTGCCGTATTCTACCGATTTTATTGCGATATCGACCGGATTCATGCCGACTTCCGACGGATAGACGTCAACATCGATTTTTGCAGCTAAAGTCTTGAGCTGATCAATCGCGGCAGGTCTGTAAACATCGGCGGGAACGAGAAGAACTCTCTTTTTCATCTTGTTTTTGAGAAGGTAAGCTAACTTTCCCGCAGTCGTCGTTTTACCGCTTCCCTGAAGACCTGCCATGAGGATTATTGCCGGCGGTCTCACGTTCAGATTGAGCGAATGGTCGCCTTCTCCGAGCATCGAAATGAGCTCCTCGTGGAAGATTTTGATGAACATCTGACCAGGATTTATGCTTTTCGCAACTTCCGTGCCGAGTGCTCTTTCCTTAACCTTTTCAACGAGTTCCTTGACGACTTTGAAGTTTACGTCGGCTTCCAAAAGAGAAAGTTTGAGCTCTCTTATTCCGTCTTTGATATTGTCTTCAGTAAGCTTGCCGACACCGCGCAACTTTTTAAAGGTCGCTTCGAGTTTGTCGGTGAGTTGATCAAACATTTCACCCTCTCAAAAAAAGCCGTGCGATTATAGTGAAATTCTTTTTGTAGTCAAGATTTTAGTTTATTTTCGCTGATAAAAGTGTATAATCGGGCGTTGTTTTTCGGGGGATTCCGTGCGAGACTTTATTGAACAGCTAGGTTCCAAGGCGGTAAGCACTTTCAAAAACGTTTCGGGTTTCTGTGTATTCTGCCTGAAATGTCTGCGCGAATTTTTGATGGGGTCTTTTTTCAATCGCGCCGCGTTTGACATTCTGGTCATGCAGATATTTTTCACGGCATATCAGCTTCTCAACTTTTTTGTCATTCTGAGTGCGGTTTTCGGCAGTATATTCATCGGAATAGTTTTCCAGACTGTAAAAAGTATCGGTCTTGTCCAGTATCTGGGAAACATTATCATGGGTGTTGTTGTTCTGGAATTTTCGCCGCTTATCACGGTTGTTCTGCTTGCTTTGCGCAGTTCTTCCGCTGTTAATTCCGAGATTGCCGTTATGAAGGTCAACCACGAAATTGACGCGCTTGAGTCGTTCGGGATTGATCCGGTTGTATATCTTTTTCTTCCGAGAATCATCAGTTTTATCATAAGTGTGACGGTTCTTTCTTCGCTTTTTGCGATAATTGTCCTTTTCAGCGGTTTTGCTTTCAGCAGCGCGATATTCGGCATGAGTCTCGGGATATTCACAGATATGATTGTAAATTCAGTTACGGTTTTTGATATAATCCTGTTTTATATAAAAACGATAGTCTTCGGTTTTTTCATATCGGTTATTCCGCTTTACAACGGCTGGAAGACCAAGTATCGCTCTACCGACATCCCTGTTTCAGTACTTAGCGGGATGATGGGCGTTTTCATGTCGATAGTTTTGGTGGAGGTTGTGTCATTAGTAGCAAGATTCTTCCTGAATTCTTTGTGAGCGAAGCTGAGCTCAAAGCGCGTTCCGAGGCGATCCGTGCCGAACAGCGTGTCGGTTTTGTGTCGCCCGATATCCCGCTTCTTTCGAACCTGAGTGTTTACGACAACATTTCGCTTGTTCCGCGTTATCTGACGACTGAAAAAGACGAGACGATACGTGCCGAAATCGAAAAAATGCTCGCTCTTCTGGAGATTTCCGATTCGATAAACAAAAAAACTTTTCAGATTGATTCCGATACGGTTTTCAAAGTCAAACTGCTGCGCGCTTTAATGCTGAAAGATTCCGTCACTGTCATTGACAGGCCGTTTGTTATGCTGAGCACCGCTGCCGACATAAAACCGATCGTGAAAATGCTGGACACGCTTGAGCTGGACGGAAAAAAAGTCGTGTTTTTCGATTTCGAGTGGAATAAATCAAAATATTAAATGTGAATTGCTCTTCCGAGTGCTCCGAGCAATGCTTCAAGCGACGCTTCAGAAAGTGTCGGATGCGGATGGATCGATTCGACGATTTCTTCTGCTGTGAGTCCTGCGTTCATTGCCGGAATGAATTCCGAAATGAGGTCGGTCGCACCGTTTCCGATTATGTGAACGCCGAGGATTTTGTGCGTTTCTTCGTCAATTATGACTTTTACGAATCCGGTCGTGTGGTTTGCCGCAACTGCTTTTCCGTTCGCGCTGAAGGGGAATTTGCCGACTTTGAATTTAAGTCCCTTTTCAGCAGCCTGAGCCTCTTTGAGACCCATCGACGCGATCGACGGAGTGCAGTATATGCAAGCTGGATTGTAGAGATAGTTTATCGGTTTAAGATCTTTCATTCCAGCAATCTGCTCAACAGCCAGGATTCCTTCATGTTCTGCCGTGTGTGCAAGCATCGGAGTGAAAATAACGTCACCGACTGCGTAGATTCCCGGAACGTTCGTGCGGCAGAATTCGTCAACGGGGATGAAACCGCGTCTGTCCGGAGTGATTCCGGCAGCTTCGAGGTTGAGGTTCGCCGTATTCGGAGAGCGTCCGACGCAGGAGAGGACCTGCTCAGCCTCAACGACATTTCCGTTTGCGAGAGTGAGTGTTACGCTTTCATCGGTTTTCTCAGCTTTTTCAACCGAAGTGCCTGTAATTATTTTGATTTTTTTCTTCTTAAACTCTTTTGTGAGTTCTTTGGAAATGTCTGCGTCTTCCATCGGAATGATTGAATTCATCGCTTCGATTATCGTTACTTCGACTCCGAAAGTGCGGTAGACGAAACCAAGCTCGACTCCGATTACGCCGCCGCCGATTATTGCAAGGCTTTTCGGCAGTTTTGCCTGGAAAAGCGCCTGATCGGAGCTGATGATTTTTTTATTGTCGATCGAAAAATTGGGGAAATCGCGGACAACCGATCCTGTTGCAATGATGATGTTTTCAGCGTCAAATTCGGTTTCGCCGGCTTTTACGGTGTGGGGCGAAGTGAATTGTGCTTCAGCCTGAACGAGACGGACGTTGTTTTTCTTGAAAAGGTATGCGATTCCCATTCTGTTTTTTGAAGCAGCATTTTTTGCGTGGTCATTTACTTTTGTCCAGTCAAATTCGGCACTTGCCGTGATTCCTAAAGCCTCTGCGCCAAGTATCGAATTGAATGTTTCTGCTGCCGAAATGAGCGCTTTCGTCGGGATGCAGCCGCGGTTGAGGCATGTTCCGCCGACAAATCCGCGTTCGATGACGACCGGTTCTAACCCAAGCTGAGCCGCTCTGATTGCTGCAACATAACCGCCTGGACCTGCACCGATGATGAGAAGTTTTACTTTTTCCATTATTTCCTCCTTAAAAAATAAAAAGAATCAACAAATTGCGCGCAATATTAGGAAAAAGCGGGAAAAAGGCAAAATTTTTGTTGCCTTTTTTATTTCAGGTATTATAAAGGCAGTGCTTTTGTTTTTTAAGGTTGTTAAGGGCTTTTATGGAACTTGTTGAAAAACTTGAGATTTTGGGCGCTGCGGCAAAGTTCGACGCAAGCTGTTCGTCGAGCGGAAGCAGCAGAAAAGGTGTCGAAGGCGGCATCGGAAGCGCATACAGAGCCGGGATTTGTCACAGCTGGGCGGCTGACGGAAGGTGCATAAGTCTTCTCAAAGTTTTGTTCACGAACTACTGCATAAATGACTGTGCGTACTGCATCAACAGGCGCAGCAATGACGTAAAGCGGGCGACTTTTACGGTCGACGAACTTGTCTCGCTTACGATGAATTTCTACAAAAGAAACTACATTGAAGGGCTTTTTCTGAGTTCAGGTATCATAAAAAATGCCGATTTTACGATGGAAAAACTGATTGCCGTGGCGAAAAAACTGCGCAATGAAGAAAATTTTCACGGCTACATTCATTTGAAAGTGATTCCGGGAGCGAGCGATATTCTTATAAAAGAAGCTGGGCTATATGCCGACAGAGTTTCGGTAAATATCGAACTTCCTTCAGAAAAAAGTTTGAAACTGCTTACCGAAAAAAGCAAAGAGTCGATAATAAAACCGATGACTGACATTACTTCCGACATTGTTGAAAACCGTGAAGAGAGGAGAAAAACAAAAAAACTTCCCATGTTTGCTCCCGCCGGGCAGACGACACAGCTCATTGTCGGTGCTACGCCCGAAACCGACCGGAAAATAGTGAAACTGACCGAGGCTTTTTATAAAAAATTCAGCATGAAAAGGGTTTACTACTCGGCCTTCGTGCCTGTAAATTCCGACAACCGTCTCCCGATTGTTTCGATGCCGCCGCTCGACCGCGAACACAGGCTCTATCAGGCTGACTGGCTCATGCGCTTTTACGGTTTTCAGGCTGACGAAATCGTAACGGAGGAAAATCCGTTCCTTTCCGACGACATTGATCCGAAGGCTGTCTGGGCCATGCGGAACATGCACCTGTTTCCGCTTGAAATCAACACGGCGGCGTTCGAAATGATTCTGCGCGTGCCTGGAATAGGGAGAAAATCGGCTTTCAGAATAATTTATGCTAGAAAAAACGGCTCGCTCGATTTTGACGACCTCAAAAGAATCGGCGTTGTCCTCAAAAGGGCGCGCTATTTCATCACCTGCAAAGGAAAGATGATGGCAGACACGATCATTGCAGAGCTGACAGTTTTCGAAGCGATGAAAACGACCAGCACTAAAGCCGGGGCTGTTGACCACACTTACGAGCAGCTTTTACTCTTTTAAAACAATGATTTTTATTTACGACAGCACATTTGAAGGTTTTCTGAGCGCGGTTTTTGACGCTTTTCCGGTAAAAGAAGAGGTCTCGATTGAAAAAAAAGATTGCTGGCAGCCGCTTCTTTTCGCCGAGCCTGTTGAAGTCAAAACAGAGCCCGAAAAAGCGGAAAGAGTTGCGGAAAAACTTCTTTCGATATGCGGGCATCGCGGATTTTCGGCGATAGTCCAGATCTTTCTTTCGGAAGCTGAAGGGTGCGAAACGGCTGCGTTTTACCTGATAAAATCGGTGATAAAATACGGTTCGAAGTCGTTTTCGCGCTTTCAGGATGAGAAAATTACCCACGCAATGGAACTCAGAAAAAAAGTTTCCAAAGAGTGCGACAGATTTTTGGGAATTCTGCGCTTTTCGGAGCTTTCAAACGGCGTTTTCTACGCTCCGTGTGAACCAGATCACAACATTATTCCGCTAATTGCCGGTCATTTTTACGAGCGTCTTTTGGGAACAAAGTGGATGATCCACGATCTCAGGCGCGGATTTGCCCTCTATCACAGCAATGGCAATATGGAAAATGTTGAATTTATTGATGAATTAACCTCTCACTTGAATATGGCGAATCTCTTGGGAAAGTCCGAAAACGAAGAAGATTTCGCCGAAATGTGGTGCCGCTACTTCAAAACCATTGCCATTGAAACCCGCATAAATCCTAAATTACAGAGGCAGTTCATGCCGCAGCGTTACTGGAAATACCTGACTGAAAAGAAAAACGGTTAAGGTTCTCTTTGTTGACTTTATTCACCGCAAACCGATAATGCACAATCTTTTGGTTATTGATTGAATTGAGTAAATCATAAAAAAATCATGAGTAAATTTCCTGAATTCGACAAACAGGAAACCATTTTTAATCCGCATAACATTCGAATTTGTTTTATCGGAAAAGGGCGAAGAGCGTTTTTTTAAGGCGTTTTTTTTTTTTTTTTGAACCTTTACGTTTCCAAATCTGATAAAACAAAAAAATTGCATACCAAAATGGTAGCATTTTTTTCAACAAGGGCAGGTCTATTTTTTTGTGAACCCAGGAGAAAAAATGACGAAAAAAACAGATGTTATGGTTTTGGTCGATCTGGTTAGGGCGCTCGGTTATAAAAATCCCGAAAAGCTCGCAAACTGGATCCGCGACATTATTAAAAAAAAGGAAGATTTCGACAAGCGGTTTCATATTGCAGGTCCGGAGCGCGATTTCGGCAGACGGGAAGAAAAGTTTCTGCTTGATGCTGATGCCGTAGTTCTGGTGGAAAATCTCTGCTTTCTCAAGCCTTACATGTCGTGTTTCGGAAAATCGATGGAAGACAGTCGGGAATTCCAGCCTTACAGGATTCTTGCCAAAGAGAAGGGTTTTAATAAGGCGGAACTCGAAAGAAAGTATAAACGGCTTCGCGCCGAACTTCAGGCAATGAAAGAGGAAAGCGAAAATGCTCTTAGAGAACTTGAAACGTTCCACATGATTCTTGTTAGTGGTGAACCAATTGATATTACTAAAGAAAAGTTGGTTAAAAAGTGATTTTTTTGACAACCAATTTGGTAGCAATAGCAGACTTTTGTTTTGTTTGTTTTATCGATTAAGGAGGGAAAAATGAAAAAATTTCTTGTTTGCGCAGCTATGCTTGCTGCAATGGTTTTTATTGTTTCCTGCGGCGGCAGCGGTAGCGGAGGTGAAAGTTATTATCAGGAATGTGTTTACGGGGATTATGTCTGCAAATATGGAGATTCCTACTACTGCGGCTATTCCGGCAACGATTTGAGGTGGATGCTTGCAGAGCATTGTGAGTATTGCGATTCATGGACCGGAAAATGCGACAACAGTCACAGCAGTGATTCAGAGTGTTCTGCCGGGCAATATAAGTGTGACGGCTCTTATTCCTACTCTTGTTACAATGGCTACTGGAGCTATGATGCTTACTGCGATTACGGTTGCAATTCTTCTACAGGAAAATGCAACAGCAGTTCTAACGACGATAACGACAGTTCTCTGAACTTGTCATGCATGTCGATTTACAGCTGCTATGCTGATTGCGAAGACAATGCATGTGCACAAAATTGTGTGGACAATGGCTCTGAAACCGGTCAGCGTCAATTTTACGAAATGTATGAATGTTGGATAGACAACTGCTCGGATGCAACAACTGATGATGAATTTACAGAGTGTGTATACAGCAACTGTTCAAAAGAAATGAAAGACTGCGGATTTACTGTTCCGGACGGCAATAATGATCCTACTAATCCCAGTGATCCCACCACTGATCCATCTGATGAATGTGCCGAAGGTTTGTTCTACTATCAGGGAACATGCCAGAGTCCGTGGGGCAAAAAATGGATAGTCACTTTTATAAGTGCAAAAGTTGCTGAAAAAAATGCTGACGATGAAGCGTGGGATGGCTTGGGCGGCCTGCCGGATCTTTTTGCTGTTGTAAAAATCAACGGTAAAGAAGTCTTTAGAACAATTGAAGGTAGTGACTCCACTGCTGCGACATGGAATGAAGATGCTACAATAGATTTCTCTGCAAAAACTGACAAAATCACCTATTGTCTTTACGACGGTGATGCTGTCGGCGGAGATACAAGTTCAGACCTGGCATCTTCGAACGATGAAGTAGGCTGCTGGGATCATGAATTTGAATGGTTCAGCCTTGATAAAGTAACCATTACTTCAGACGTTGTCGACCACTTTGATTTTTCTCTTGAACCGGCTTGGTAAACTGTTGTTTCCACTTAATCCCTAACAAAAATTGTCATTTTTTGATTTCTGCCTAAAATTGATCGGTTTTTTTGTTTATGGAGGCAAAAATGAAAAAGATTTCTTTGTTTGTGTTAATGATTTTCGGAATTTTCATGCTCTTTGCGGTTGATGCTGCGCCTGAAACGGCTCAAGAATCTGTCGAAACGACTCCGGAACAGGCAGAGCCGGCTGAAAACGCGCAGGAACCTGCCGCTGAACCCGAACAACCTGCTGAAAGTATGCAGCAGCCTGTAGAGACTGCTCCTGAGGCATCTGCCGAAACAGCACAACCCGCTGAAACAGTGCAGGAACCCGTAGAGATGTTACCTGAAACGTCTCCAGAACCTGAACAACCTGCTGAACCTGCACAACCCCGTTCTGAAAAACCGCAGAAAATCAAATATTACAGACCTTACCTCGGTGCCGGAATTCCGCTTATCGTCATAGGTTCGGTATCTTTTGCACTTATGATGCCGGCTATGGGAACTATGGCGTTTGCCGCTTCAGACGCATGTGAAGGTAAGGATTGGGATTTCTGCGAAGAACTTCACGACAACAATAAAAAACACCACACCGCGTGGACGGTAGGTTCCGTTATGACGGGAGTCGTCGGCGCTGGAATGATCGCAGTCGGATCGTGGCTGACAAGTGTTGAAAAACCGAGAGAAAATCAGTGTGTTACACTGGAAGGTGTCGCAGTTCTTCCGACCAAAGACGGAATGTATGCTTCCATAGGTCTGGGTTTCTAACCGTATTTTCTTAATTTCCGAAGCCGGAAAATCATCATCTTAAATTGACAATTTACTCTTCATCTTTAGAATATTCCGCTTATGTTTTTTTGAGTGGAGAGAATTATGGGAAAAACAGTCATTGAAAAGATTTTTTACGACCATCTGATTGACAAAAACGAGCCTGTAACGCCGGGTTCTATCGTCTGGATCAATATTGACTACAAAAGTGCGAGAGATTTCGGCGGCGCAAACGTCGTCAACAACCTCGAAAGCAAGTTCTCAGGTTCTTTGATTGCAGATAAAGAGCGCACGATGTTCACTTTTGACTGCGTTGCACCGGCAAAAACAATTCCTTACGCCGTAAACCAGCAGAGATGCAGGGTTTTCGCAAGAAAGGAAGGGCTCAAAGTTTACGATGTCGATTCGGGAATCGGTTCGCACATTCTCATTGATGAATACGCAAAACCGGGAATGACGATTGTCAGCACTGACAGCCACTTCAACATCATGGGGGCGATAAGCTGCTTCGGCCAGGGAATGGGAGATGTCGATATTTCCTACATCTGGAAAACTGGCCGTACCTGGTTCGAAGTGCCGCAGAGCGTAAAACTTACTCTCAAAGGCAAACGCAAAGCGGGAATAAAAGCGAAAGACATAGTTCTTTTCATGCTCAAGAAGTTCGGATCTCGCACATTCCTCGGACAGGTCGTCGAGCTTTACGGCGAGGAAGCTGAAAAACTCACTCTTGACGAGAGAGTAACTATCGCCAGCATGGGAACCGAAATGGGCGTAATTTCGATAATGATTCCGACAACTGGTCTCGAAGGTTTCAAAGAAATCAAGGCAGATCCCGACGCGAATTATGCCGCTGAATACGAGCTTGATCTTGATGCTCTCACTGAACCGCAGGTCGCTGCTCCGCCGCATCCGCACAACGTTCACAACGTCAGCGAATTTGCCGGAAAAGCGGTCGACACGGTCTTCATCGGAAGCTGCACGAACGGCAGAATTTCCGATTTTGAAGATGTCGCAAGGATTGTCAAAGGCAAAAAAATCAAAACTAACGGATATATCGTTCCGTCATCGCGCAGGATTTACGGCGAACTCATGAAGTCGGGCATTCTCGAAACGCTTTTCGACGCAGGTTTCGTAATCGCAAATCCTGGTTGCGGCGGATGCGCTTCAGGTCAGATCGGAATGACTGGCGACGGCGAGGTTATCGTTTCGACTTCAAACCGCAATTTCAAAGGCAAACAGGGAAACGGCGAGGTTCATCTTGCCAGCCCGGCAACGGCTGCATATTCGGCATTGAAAGGGGAGATCTGTGGATTCTGAGAATTTGATCTCGCTCCTCTTTGTTTTAGATTCGTCTCCGCAAAGCGGCGCGTCTCTTGCATTTTTCAACAGTTTTATCGAGCAGCTTATCGACTGCATGGCTGAAAAAGTTGCTTTGACTGTGTTTTATCCTGAATTTTCGGACAAAGAGGAACATTTTTCGCTCAGCATAACGCAGACACCGAAATACCGCCGCATGGTAACGTATATTCCGACGCGGCTGGAATCTTTCAGCGATACTTATCTCAACGAAAAAATGGACGGAGTTTTCAGTTTTATCCTGAAAGAAGACCACTTTGACGCAATCCACATCTGGAGCCTTAAAAATCACTCTTTCAATTACCCGCTGCTTGCGAAAGAGCGGGGGATTCCGGTGGTTTACACTTTTTGCGACGGATTTCTTTTTTCAAATTCTATTTTTGAAAAAGGGCTGGGCGTAAGCGGCGAAAAAGTGAGGGTTTCAAATTTCGTAAACTCTTCGATAACTTCTTTTGTCCGCAGACTTGTCAGTGCCGTCAAGCCTAAACCGCGCTCGTACTGGTTTGAAAACATCGGCAGATTCAGCCGCTACTACAACCGCACGCCGGAAAGCGGAATCGGACCTGACGTGTTTGAAGAACGAACCGATTTGGCTGACGAAGTCGTCTCTTTCTGCGACAAATTCCTGTTTTTTTCGGAACTTGAATACAACCTTTTCTACCGCCCGCTGATTCCCGAAAGCAAGGCGGCTTTCATGGAACAGGGAATAATGCGTGAACTCGATTTCTGGAACCGTCCTTTCGAAATCGAAGGTGCGGTCAGGTTCTGTTTTATGGGCGAGATTCTGCCGGAAGAGGGTATTCTGGAGCTTGTCGAGGCGTTCAACATCCTTTACAGCGAAGGATTCTGCAACGAACTGCACGTTTACGGCGAAACTCACGAAAATTCGCCTTATTTCACCAGGCTCAAACAGCGCGTTAAAAGCCCTGACATCTTTTTCCACGGCTCGATTCAGGGAGGAAGGATAAACGCCGCGCTCAATACAGCCGACGTGCTGATTGTTCCGGCAAAATGGACGCGCAGCGACACTTTTCTGGTGAACAACGCGATTTCCGAAAGAAAGGCGCTCATAGTTTCAGGAAAGAACGCGCTTGCCGAAAAAGTGAGAAAGTCGGGCAGGGGAATCATTCTTGACGAAGTGACTCCGCGCGCAATCGCAGACGCCGTTTCGGAGCTCGAGCGCAACAGAAAAAGGCTTTACTATTTCATGCGTGTCACTGACGATTTCAGAGTTCCCGATATAAACGAAAACTGCGATGCGCTGACTTCGCTTTACGGTGAACTTGCGAAAAATTATAAAGAAGCAGATCCGCTTTTACTTGCGAGAAAACTTAACAGAAGAAGAAAAGAGAGGCAACAACGTGGATAAATTCAAAAACAACAGTACTCCTACGCCGGCTTTGGTCGTAAAACTTGTACTTGTACTCGTTTTTCTGCTTACCGCGGCTTTTGTGAGCGGAGTCATGATCGGGAAAAACGGCAGACGGAACATCGACAGAACGAGTTCCGACGAAGAGGGAATAAACGAAAAACTCTCAAACTGCATTTTCAACTCTGACGAGCTTCGCGAAAAATACCTGAAACTCAGGGCTGCGGCGCGTGAAAAAGGGCTTGTGGATGAAAATGACGTCGTCAACGCCAATGTGGTTTGCAGACCGGAAGAAAAACTCTCGGAAAAACCGGTTGAACCGGAACCTGAGGAAAAAACAGAGGAAACGAAACCAGCCGAGACATCATCAGAGGTTTTGCATGAAAAGGAGAATCCTGAACCTGTAAAACAGGAAAATGTTGAACCTGAAAAACCCGTCGAAACAAAACCTGTTGAATCCAAACAAGCGGAACAAAAACCCGCAGAAAAACCGGAAAAACAGGTGGAAAAACCTGTAGAGACATCTCCGAAAGAGCCCGCAAAACCGGAGAAAACGGAAAAATCTGATAAAAACAAGACAATCGATGAAATACTGACAGAGAAAAAAGCGGAACCTGCGAAAGAAAAAGGGCAGACGTGCCGCTTTTCGATACAGGTTTTTGCTGCAAGCACCAGAGAACAGGCTGACGCGGCTGCCAAAAAGCTGAAATCTCTGAAACCGCGCGTGATCAGCGGCGAAAGCAACGGCAAACAGTGGTTTAAGCTCAGATCGGGATGCTTCGATTCAAAAGAAGCTGCCGAAGCCAAGCTGCCGGAAGTCAGAAAATTGGAAAAATCGGCATATATTGTCTCGGAATAATAATTTTTTAAGGAGGAATCCATGGCAATCATTAAAGGAAAGGTTTTCGTTTACGGACACGATGTAAACACCGATGTCATTTTCCCCGGAAAATACACTTACACCGTGACTGATCCGAAAGAAATCGCGTCTCATGCACTTGAAGACGAAGATCCGAATTTTATTAAGGAAGTTCAACCTGGCGACATCATTGTTGCCGGAAAAAATTTCGGCTGCGGCTCTTCCAGAGAGCAGGCTGCATTCTGCTTCAAATACTTGGGAATGGGTGCCGTAATCGCTGAATCCTACAGCAGAATCTACTTCAGAAACTGCATAAACGCAGGTCTTCCGGCTCTCGAAATCAAAAATCTTCTCGGTAAAGTCAAAAGGGGAGACACCCTTGAAATCAACACAGAAACGGGAACGGTTTTCCTTCCCGACGGTTCAACTGTCACATTCCCGCCGCTTCCTCCCGAAGTCGACGAAATCATGCAGAAAGGCGGTCTCGACGAATATATCAAAGCAAAATTGGCTGCGAAAAATTAAAGGCTCAACGATTTTCTAGGTTTATCAGGTCTCGGATTGTCTGAAGTCGCAGTGTAGTCGAAGTTTACTTCAACTTCATCGTCGCTGTCTCCTTTCGGGAAGACGGTGTCTTCAAGTTTTTCAACAGTGCAGTCAATCACGAATTTATCTTTGAAAGTGTTGTTCCTGAGTTTGATGTCGTAAACTTCGCCGTCAGGGTCGATTGTGAATTTAAGTGTGAATTTTCCCTGCAGTTTCGGGTTTTTTGCTCTGCGGTTGTCAAAACATTCCTTGAATTTCTTCATTTTTGCGAGCGATGCTATTGTCTGTGTGCGCAGATCGTTTATTTTGTGTTTTTCTTTCTGTTTATGTTTCTCTCTGACGATTTTGTATGAGAGGTGGAATTCTGCATCACGTGAATTTCCCGGTCTTACACCGATCTGCTCCATCTCGTTTTTGATGCATTTGGCAATTTTGTTGGCATTTTTCGATTTCATTTTTTCGATTTCTATCATTTCGAAAAAGCCTTCGCTGTCGATATTGATGGCAAAATCGATATTCATGTTTTCGTCTTCGCCCGATTTTACCTTGGCCTGATAGCAGTTGATGAAGTCCTCATCCAGCATCTTCATTTTGCGGGCGACCTCGGTATCTTTCGAATATCCGTAGACTTTGAGAGTTTCGCCTCCTTCGATTTCGACATATCCGATTTCTGAGTTGTCACTTCTTTTCGTGTTTTTTTTGGAAGAATTTTTTCCCGATGAACAGGAAAAAACAGAACAAACGATTAAAAAGATTACGAATAATTTTTTCAAATCAACCTCTTTTTTACAAGTTCCGTCAATGAACTGAAAACCGGCGCTCCGGTGCTTTTCAATACTTCCGCCGTGTTGTGACCGCGTGAAACGAGCGCGACGTCGCAACAGGCCGCCTTTGCAGTTTCGTAGTCGTGGCATGTGTCTCCGACAAAAAGGATCTCGTTTTCAGAATATCCCGACTGGTCGAGGATTTTTCTGCAAAGATGAGTCTTTCCTTCTGCATAGTAGTTTTCAATTCCTTCAATGAAGCGGAAGTATTTGTTTATTCTGAGCATTTCGACGTGTTTGTTGAGCATTTTGTGCTCCATTGCCGAAAGGATGCTGACTTCGATTCCTGCTTTGGTAAGTTCTTCAAGCGTGGAGACGACATCGGGGAAAAGTTTAACCTTTTCTATGTCTGCAATATAGAGTTTTCCGAATTCCTGCGCTATTTCATCCCATTCGCCTTTGACGTCAAGCCCGAGCTCTTTATAGAATACAGATACCGGAAATTGAAAATTTTCTCTGTAATATTCGGTTGTTATCGGTTTGATTCCGCGCTTTTCCAAAACGCCGTTTATAGCATTCAGATTGAGCCAGACATCATCGATCAGAGTGCCGTTCCAATCGAAAATTATCATTCTTTTGCCGTTAGCCATTTTTTACTCCACGGCGTAGCTTACAAGTTCAGTCGTTGTCTGCGGGATCATCTTGTTTTCACGGACATCTTCAAGAACCGTAACGATCTTTACGATGCCGACTTTCAGCGCGAAATAGTGGTATGAGTGAAGCACTTTTTTGTTCGGAAGTTCAACGGTGGTGTGAACTTTGATCGTTCCTTCAAATGTTCCGGCGGGAACTGTAACAGTCTCGTCAACGCCCTCTGTCTTTCTGATTTCGCGCGTTTTCTGCTTAATTATTGTAATCCATGATTCTCTCTGGAGCGGGAACATCAGAAGATAGCGTTCCGCGTCTCTGATTCCGTGCCTGTCGGTTTTGAGCCTGCCGCCTCTGTTGTCGAGAAACCAGTCGCCGTCGGTTCCGACGATACTGATTTCCTGTTCGCCGGACTGCCCGAAGTAGTTGACTTTGTATTTCCAGCTGTTGCCGACTGCGAGCGGGAGATAGCGGTCAGCCGATTCCTTGTAGTCGGAAAGGTGGTATTTTTCATCTTTCTTTTTGTCGGCGCTGCCGCATGAAACTGCAAAAACCGCAACGAAAACCATAAAAATCAAAAGTGCTTTTTTCATAATTGTCCTCATTTTTAAAAATGCTCCCAAAATGCCGCAGAATTATAATGATTTCTCTAAAAAGAGCAAAAGAAACGCGATTTTTTTAAATTCGGCTGATTTTGCGGCTCTCTGAACTCTTTATTTGACTTAAAAACCGCCGCAAATAAACTTTCCCGTTTTTTGTTTTTATTTAACTTTGGAGGGAAAAATGAAAGATCCGAGAATCGTAAAAATTGCGAAAAATCTTGTCAACTACAGCACGAAAGTTCAGCCGGGCGACAATGTCCTGATTGAATACCGCGACAACTGGCCTCTTCCGCTTGTTCTTGCTCTCATCGACGAAGTCAAGGCTGCCGGCGGCAGACCTTTTGTAAACTTTACCGACATGCAGCTTCAGAGAAAACTTCTTCAGGCTGCAGACGACGAATGGTTCGACACGATGTGTGAAATCGACCTTCTCAGAATGAAGAAAATGCAGGCTTATATTTCAATCAACGGCAGAAACAACAGCTTCGAACTTTCGGATGTTCCGCCGGAGCAGATGAAGAAAAACACGCAGAAATACCTCATTCCGGTTCATTTGGACCAGCGCGTAGCTCACACCAAATGGTGTATTCTTGCTTTCCCGAACCCGTCCTACGCTCAGGCTTCTTCGATGAGCACCGAGGCTTTTGAAGACTTCTACTGCGATGTCTGCTCGGTTGACTACGCGAAAATGGACAAGGCGATGGACCCGCTCAAGGAACTTATGGATAAAACCGACAAAGTCCGCCTGCTCGGCCCCGGCAGAACCGACCTCACGTTCTCAATCAAAGGACTTCCGGGAATCAAATGCTCCGGTCAGTGCAACATTCCCGACGGCGAAGTTTTCACCGCTCCGGTCAAGGATTCGGTCAACGGCGTTATCGAATACAACACTCCGACCGCTTACCACGGCACGAAATTCGACAAAGTTATCCTCACTTTCAAAGACGGCAAAATCGTCAAAGTTGAAGGATCGGATGTCGAGAAACTTGAAGAAATCTTCAACACCGACGAAGGTGCAAGATACGTCGGCGAATTTGCAATCGGCGTAAACCCGTACGTCACGAAACCGATGGTTGACATTCTTTTCGACGAGAAAATCTGCGGATCGATCCACTTCACGCCGGGTGATTCCTATGAAGAGTGCCCGAACGGCAACAAATCAGGCGTTCACTGGGATCTTGTTATGATCCAGACTCCGGAATACGGCGGCGGCGAGATTTATTTCGACGATGTTCTCATCAGAAAGGACGGAATGTTCGTTCTCGACGAGCTCAAACCGCTTAACCCCGAAAACCTCAAGTAAAAATTCTGCCGCCGCAGTTATACCGTAATCCCGTGATCACGGCGGCGGCATAAAGAACCGGGATCCCGGTGGCAGCGCGGCGGCTATAAAAAAATTTGATAAAATTTATTCTTGTTGTTATAAAGCGGCGTTTTTTTTGTTTTTACTTAATTTTTTGGAGTCAGAGATGAAGAAATTTTTCGTACTTACGGCTTGTCTTGTTGCCATGATTGCATGCGGAAACGGTCACGACGTGATGATGCAGAAAATGGAAGAGGCTGCTGAAAGAAACAAAGCCTATCACGAGGCTGAAGAGGCAAAAAAGAAAGAAAAACCGAAATTCGTAGATGATGAAATCAAAGAAGAGCTCCCTGCGATCGTAGACGCGGCTGCAAAAGGCAACCTTGCGGCTGTAAAAGCTGAAATCAGCAAGGGAACTCTTGTCGATACTAAGGACGGACGCAGCAGAACGGCTCTTTACATGGCTGCTTCTGAAGGTAAAAAAGATGTTGCAGACTACCTCATCGAAGAAGGTGCAAACGTCAACACGAAGCGCGATGACGGCGACACTCCGCTTATGGCTGCTGCAAGAAAAGGCGACAAGGAGATCGTTGAGGCACTTATAAATGCGAAAGCCGATATTGCTCAGGCAGACAATTTCGGCAGAACTCCGCTTATGATGGCTGCTTCCAGCGGTTCGAAAGAGCTTGTTGACTATATGCTTGCAAACGGTGCAGACCTCAATGCAACTGACAAATACGAGCTTTCGGCTCTTATTTTCGCGATGAAGGCTCACAAGATGGATCTTGCGAAATATCTGCTCAGCAAAGGCGCGAAGGTATGGAAAGCGAAACCTCTCGTAATCAAGGAAAAACCCCTTGTCCTCAAGATCGAAGGCAAAGTTCAGCCGGGAATGGAAGAAGTTATCGAAAATCTTGACAAGAAAGATGTTCATCTCCGCCAGAAAACCGAGCTTTTCTACGCAGTTGAAACGGGCGATCTCGACCTTGTCAAACTTCTTGTACAGAAAGGATCTCCGGTTCTCGTAGACGATGTCGAGCAGAGCAGGGAAACGATAATTTATGAATTCGGCGGAGGCAAGGAAGAAGAACGCGATATGCTTTTCCAGAGAAAGATCACGAGAACTTCTTACGACCGCGACCAGAAAAACCTTCTTCACTACGCTGCTGAAGGCGGATATGTCGATATCATGAAATTCCTCATTTCCAAAGGCGCAAGACTTGAAGAGACCGACGGCGAAAACGTCAGAGGTCCGCTTTTCTACGTCGTAGCTCAGGAAGTCGACCCGAAAGATCCGGGCAAAGAGGCGAGACTCGTTGCAACGGCTGATTACATCATCGAAGAAGGCAAAAAGACCTGGACGAAGAGAGTCAGACTTACCAAAAAAGAACTCGACAAGATGAGAGAGAAAGAAAAAGCTAAAAACTGGTGGGAAAAGAACCCGTTCGATACCGAATGGAAAGATGTCACCGCTCCGAAAGTCGACATTGAAGAATACGATTACGAAGGCTGGCATGTTCTTGCTCTCGCTGCAAAATACGGTCACACTGACATCGTTAAACTTCTCATAAACAAAGGCGCTAACATCAACCACAAAGAGAGAAAAATGGGTAACACCGCGCTTATTTACTCGAGAGTCGGCAAATTCAAAGAGATGGAAAAATTCCTTCTTGAACACTGTGCGAAAGAGGGAATCAACTTCGATCACGAAGAGCTTGCAAAACAGGGCTGGAAATGCGTTGATGGAAAAGAAGTTTTCGAAAAGCCTGCCGAATAATTCTTAAAATTCTTAAATTTTTTCAATAAATTGAGGTATTCAATGAATAAAATCTTTTTGATTCTTTTTGCTCTTTTGATGATGGGGTCATGCGGTGGAGACGCTCCGGAAGCTGATGCTGCACAAGGTTCTCTTGGCGGAATCTGCTATCCGAACAAGACCTGCGATGACGGTCTGGAGTGTTCTGAAGATGGTAATATTTGCGTCAAAAAAGATTCGAACGGTGATATTGACAATCCGACAGATCCTGCAAATAACGATTCGGATGCCGATTCCGGTGATTCGGAGAATTCATCAGACAACGATTCTTCTGATTCTGTTTCCGACAATGATCCGGCTGAAAATGAGGCGGGATGCGGCAACGGAGTAAAGGAAGCCGGCGAAGTTTGCGAAAAAGGGGAATATGTAACCTGTTCAGAGGTTAATAGCGAATATTCTGCTTCGAATTTTGCAACCTGCAACGACTACTGCAACGGTTGGAATACCGCCAATTGTGAAAATTCTCAAGAAGGCGCTCAGCCGCTTGCAAGTTTTCCGGCAAGAACGCATGAACTAACCTATCTTTACAACGGCTTGACTGCGTTTGAAGAAATGGCAAATCAGGAAGACGAGCTCTGGAAGTCAGCTCTTTTCAACGCTTCGGTAACTATGAGCGGCGAAACTTATTCCATTCCGAATCCTCTGGCTAATGTTCACTGGATTGCGGCTTATTACGATTCTGATGTCCTCTCTTTCTACCAGAATTCGTACGCATGTGACGATTCAATGAACTGCCAATATGCAACTCCTGCTGTTATGTTCGGAGCCGCTTTGTCAGCTCTGAAGGCAGGAAAAGAACTTTCTATCGGCATTTCCGATGAAAATCAGGTAAATATGCTCATAGAAGATGTCATGACAAATTCGGAACAGGACTGCGTAATGCTTGTCGGTTATGGCACTTTGAAAGTCGATTCGATCAACATTTCGTCAGGATCTGCCGGTAATTTCAAATTCACAACTTCAAAGATCGGTTTGTATCTGCCGGCTGCAACACCTGAAGGCGATGTTACGAATGAACTTGAAAATGCGGGGTTCACAATATGCAAATAAAAACTAAAATCTCAATAATTACGGCAATTTCTGTTTGTTTGTTCTTTGCTGTTTCTTGCGGCAGCTCTTCGAAAGAAGAACCGAAAAATGACACCGATACTGAAACAACTGATGCAGATGAAACGGACAATAGCGGGGATGAGAACTACAGTGCCGGCGTTTCTTCAATAAAATTTACGATTCCTGAAGAATCTTCGTTGGTTGCCGAGTCTTCCGGTCATTTGGCGTTTCCTGATGTTGTCAAACTCCAAAACGGAAAGCTGATGACTGTTTTCAGAAGCGGCAAGGATCATGCTGAAAAAAGCGGTTCTATAATCGTGGCTTTTTCCAAAGACGGAGTAGAGTGGGATGATTCCGATTATTTGATGAACGACAGCACAATCGATGACCGCGACCCGTCAATCACCGTTTTTTCGGACGGAAGAGTCGGAATGAACTGGTTCAAATACCGTTATGCCGATGATCATAATGAGCCTTGGGTTCATCATTTGTTTTTTGCGGTTTCCGATAAAAGCGGGCTTAATTTCAGCGAACCGGTTCAGGTTGACCCCGGCATTTTCGACTATTCGGAAACTGCGGTTTTGGATGAAAACGGAGTTTGGCTTGACGAAAAAGGAGAGGAAATTACTGTCGCGGCTTCTTCGAGTTCCGCAATAGAACATGAAGGAAAAATAATAATTCCGGGTTATTTCGGCGGTGCACTGAACTGGAGTTCGATGGGATCAACGCCGAAAACGAGAGTCGTTCTTTTTGAAAGTGCTGACGGCGGAGCAACTTGGACACCGAATAAAGTCGAAGCCGAAATTGACGACAAAATTTGGCTCAGTGAACCGGCACTGCTCAAAGTTACTGAAAAACGCTGGCTTTTACATGTCAGAACTGCAAAAGGTGCAAGCCCGAGCAACAAAGGCGATCTCATGCAGAGCATTTCGGAAGACGGCGGCAAAACCTGGTCTCCATATGAAAGTCTTGGTTTTGTAGCTCATGCACCGGAACTCCTGAAACTTAACAACGGCGTGATCGTAAGTTCTTTCCGCTGGCTCGACTATGTCGGATCAAATCCGAAAAGCGAATCCGTTTCGATGATTTATTCGCTTGACGGCGGCGCAACATGGTCGGATGTTATCGAAATTCTGGACTGCGGGGCGGCGGAATGCGGTTATCCCGGCATGGTTGAACTTGACGGAAATAAAATCCTCGTCGTTTATTACACACCGGGCGGAAAGACGATTGAATCTAAAATCATAACTTTTGAAGCGGAATAATTGCTTTATAATTTTTTGTAATTATAATAATTTGCTTATGTTTTTTGGATGTTTTTGGCAGTTTAATATTTTACGGAGTTAAAAATGAAAAAAATTTTGTTGGTCATGCTTGTTTGTTCGCTCCTTTTCGCTCTTTCCTGCGGCAGCAGCGATAAAAAGGACGGAAAAACCTCTCTTATCGAAAAGAAGATCGAAATGATCAAAAACGACAATCAGGGCAAACCTGTAAAACAGATGGTCGAAATCCTCAAACTCAAGGCTGAGAACGAGGAATTCGTAAAGAAATCAGTTATGAAGATTTATTCCGAAATCACCGGAAAAGTTGCTCCTCATCAGCTTGCACAGTTCAAGGAATCGCCGAACAGAAACGTTCAGGTTCCGGGAAATGTTTCAAGAATCCACATCAAAAGCGACTATGTTTCAAGTGCGAACGTAATGCTTTTCCTCATGAAAGGAAAAGAAGCTGTCGTTTGGGACGAGCTTGAGTTCAACACCGAGAAAAAATACGATTTCGCTCCGGGCAACTACGATTTCGTCATGATCGTTGACAGACCGGACAACAGCAATGTTTATGTTTTCAAGTATGACCGCAGCTTCAAAGGCGGCGAGCTTTACTTGGGCGAATTCAAAATCGTCGGCAAATACAGCAACTCCGGCGAATGTGCAACTGGTTACATCCGTGACGACGCAGAAACCTGCATCGCTCCGTCATTCAAAATTTTCGACAACTGTGACGCCGGAACACACCTCGTAGAGCATCTCTGCTGCGAAGAAGGATTCAACTTCATCATGGACGGTCAGTGCTCGAGATACAGCGACACCGTTGAAAACGTTATCTGCCCGGCTGGTTACCACGAAGGCGGAAAGGGAAGATGCTGCCCGACCGGAATGCTCTTCATCGACGACAAATGCCAGGTTCCGCCAAAAGAAGAACCGGCAAAATAACCCGATTTTCTATAATGGATCAAAAACTTCTTCCCGAAATAAAACTTTTTAAAGAGCGGTTTAGCGAATTTCTAGAAAGTGAAGCTGCACTCAACGGAAAACTGCTTGTCAGAGAGCTTATTTACCGCTTTGCCATGGTGCAGTTCAGGGATACGCACGGTTTTGAGGCTGGAAAAGTTGAATACATCGCCAAAGTTTTTGACGAAGCGAAGGCTGAATTCGGGAAGATTTTTGAGGAGTTCGCTGTTTTCTGTATTGAAAACGGTTTCGACGAGACTTTTATAAACTCAGAGATGAAGAAATGGCTGACCGAAATTTCGGAAAAAATGGAACTCGAAAAGGCGGAAGGCTGATTCTTTTCATTCTGCTTTCGGTGCTTTTTCACGGGCTTGTTTTTTTAATAAAAATCGACCTTTCAACCGATAAAAGCGAAGAGGAGAGTCTCGTTTCGATAAAGTATCTTGATGATTCTGCGGCAAAACTTCCGGCAACTCCGGTTCTTCCGCCGAAACCTGAAAAGAAAAAGGAAAATTCGAAACCGAAAGGGCAGGTCGTCGATATTGCAAAGCCGAAAATCGAGAAAAAACCTTCAGAAAGCCGTTTTCTTTCGGAATTTGACAGTTCTGTCGAGAAAGAAACTGTTTCCTCTCAGCACGATGACAACATAAATGTCCGCGGCGAAAGTCTGAAAAGGCAGCTTGCCAAAAAGGCGGAAAACATGAAAGTCGAATCTGACGAAAGCATGATGATGCCGATGCAGTCGGCTGATGCGCAGAAACCTGAGCAGGCAAAGGCCGAAAAAATCAAAAAAGGGGAACTTAAAGGTTTCGAAGGCGATGACGGCAACTATGCGGCTGGAAAAGATAAGGAAATTGCCGGAAAGCTTGATGCTAAAGACGACAAGGATGAAGAAGGGCGCGTGAATGTCGGCGGAAGGTGGATTCCGAAAAAACTTCTTCCTTATCTCAATGGTTCCGACGCTGTGCTGATGAGTCCGTCGAATGATTTTCTGGAAGATGTCAGAAAGGGGAACGAGACTTATCTCAACACTCAGAAATTTGCTTATGCGGCCTACTTCAACAAGATGAAACAGGCGATCTCACGAAACTGGAGTCCGGGGACGGCGATAATCGTGAACGATCCTACCGGCAGAATGTATGGCAGAAAGGACAGATTCACGAAGCTCCAGGTTTTTATTTCGGCGCAGGGAAAGCTCGTCAAAGCAAAGGTTATCACGAGCTGCGGAGTCGATTTTCTTGACCGCGAGGCGATAAACGCATTCAAAATGGCGGCTCCTTTCGCTCCACCGCCCGAAATCCTTCTCAACGAAGACAAACAGCTTGAAATACGTTTCGGATTTATGGTGACAACACATGAATAATTCAAAAAAAGCGGTCGTTCTTTTCAGCGGCGGCCTTGATTCTACGACGGTTTTAGTTTATGCGCTGAAACAGGGTTATGATGTTTATCCGCTCACTTTTTCCTACGGTCAGAGGCACGCGATCGAAATAAAACAGTCGGAAAGAACGCTTGAAAAATACGGACTTCTGGACAGACAGACGATATTTTCGATTGATCTCACACCGTTTGTAAACTGCTCGCTTATCAACAAAAATCTGGAAGTTCCAGAATTTGCCGAAAACAGGATTCCTTCGACTTACGTGCCGTCGAGAAACCTTATTTTTCTTTCGGTAGCATCGGGTTTTGCCGAAACTCTGGGCGCGGAAAAGATTTTCATCGGTGTCAATTCAGTCGATTATTCGGGTTATCCCGACTGCCGTCCTGAATTTGTCGAAGCATTCAATAAAACGATCGCAGTCGGAACTAAGCAGGGTGTCGAAAGTGGAATAAAAGTTGAAGCACCGATTCTCAACATGTCAAAAAAGGAGATAGTCGAGCTCGGAATGTCGCTTGGAGTCGACTATTCGCTCACACACAGCTGCTACAACCCGACTCCCGACGGGCTTTCATGCGGAGTCTGCGACAGCTGCCGGCTCAGGCTTGAAGGTTTCAGACAGGCAGGATTCACTGATCCGCTGAAGTATGCGGCGCGCAAAAAATAACGGGATCACGAGATTCCGGTTTGCCGCCTTCGAGATTACTGGATCACGAGATTCCGGGATTCCGAATAGTGTTTGTGGCGGCTGAAATTTTTGATTTTTTTCCCAAAAAAGCTAAAATTCCTGCCGTTGATTTTTTTTCTAGGAGGAAAAAATGAAGAAAATCTGGTTGGTTTTAACGATTGTTTGTGTTTTCGTGCTTTCAAGCTGCGGTGGAGACAGCAAAACCCCGACAAAAGTTGAGGAAGAAACTGAAAACATGCCGGAGGAAGCTGAGGATGTGCAACCAGCTCCCAGTCCAAATGATGGAGCTCCTGAAGAACCTACTAACAGCAATGCGGAGTCTGACTCCGGAATTCCCGGCTACACTGTTGAATTCAACATTATTGATATTGACATGATGGGACAGGGACAGTCAATGGCGATTGGCTACTTCATGAAGACTGCACGTGAAGATCTGGAAGAAGATGAAGTTGAGGATGTTACGCTCGACACCTGTGTTATGGGTGAATCTTCACCGCGCGTTCCGAAATGTTTAAGCAAAGCCGACTGTGCTCCTGAGCAGGAATGTGTGCCGGAGACAGACAGCAACGGTAATGTGATCGAAAACAGTGAGCACTGCGAAACTCCGAACAGAGCTTCTCTTGATGTAGGACCGGTTGAGATCGCAGGTTTTAACGGAGGTCCTTATCCGTTTGCTTACGAGCCTGGAGATCAGGTTTACAAGATGAATGGAACCGGTGACGGCAGTATTGACCGTTCTCTTATTGCGTATGGTGTCGACTATACGATTCGCGGCGAAAATATGATTCCAGACGATCTTAATTCGCTTTCAGCAACATTCAGAATGCCTCCAATGCTGCAGCTTATCGAACCTGCTGCGACTGAAGGGGGAACATTCGGTGCTGCAATCGCGATCGATAACTCAAAACCGCTCAAATTTGTCTGGGAAGGCAACGGCGGACAGGGTTATATCGATATCACGATCACGGCGGCTCAGTCTCTTGCCAATACGGTTTCTGTAACATGCAAAGTTATTGACGACGGCGAATTTACAGTTCCGGAAGAGTTCGCTTCACAGCTCGTTTTCGGCGGCGGCGGTGACGGAATGATGGATCAGATGCTTGCAATGATGAATATGATAATTTTCGACCGTCATACTGAATCGCCGATTACCGGTGACGGCATTTCTGTCGGCAGAGTTTCGTCGGAACAGCTTATCATGGTTAATGTTCTTCCGACAGGATCCAATTAATCTGTAACTAACTTAGCCGCAAGGCAAATTTATGAAAATCATCCGCGTCAATAAAGATTTGATTCTCAAAGAGTTGGAACTTTCTGACGCCGAACATATCTTCAAATCAATCGATTCACAGCGCGAATATCTTGGGAAATGGCTTCCTTTCGTTGAATTTACCAAAACAGTCAAAGATTCGCTTGACTATGTCAATTCGGTCGTCACAATGCCTGAAGAATGCAAAGAGTGGCAGTTCTCTGTTTTCTGCGGCGACGATTTTGCAGGGCTTGCAGGATTCAAAGGAACCGACAGGCTCAACCGAAAAAGCGAAATAGGCTACTGGCTAAAAGAGGAGTTCCAAGGGCGCGGCATAATGACCGAGTCAGTCCGAGCGCTCATAAATTTCGGCTTTTCAGAACTCAACCTCAACAGAATCCAGATAAAATGCGCTCCAGACAACATCAAAAGCAACAGAATTCCGCAAAGACTGGGCTTCACTCTTGAAGGAATCGAGCGCGACAGCGAATTCGTGAGAGAAGGTGTCTTTCGTGACGCCAATGTGTGGAGTCTTTTGAAAAGAGATTCGGAATCCAGGGATTACGAGAACCAGTGATCCCGATTGCGGCGCGTCGAGATCCGGTTGCGGCGCTTTTCGGGATTCCGTGATTCCGGTATTCCGAGATCTCGTTATTTTGTTGCGCCGCTGATCATATTCTGGTGAATTTCTTTTGCGTTGAAGGAGCTTCTGACAAATCTGCCCGAATAAACTTCTTTGAATCCGATGGACAAACCATAGTCGCGCAGTGCGTCAAATTCAGCCTGAGTGTAGTCTTTTTCAACAGGGATGTGCTGCAGCGACGGGCGGAAATACTGCCCGATGGTCATTATGTCGCATCCTACATCGCGCAGATCGCGCATCAGAGCATGGACTTCATCAATATTTTCTCCGACTCCGAGCATTATTCCCGATTTCGTGATAAAACCTTTGCGTTTCATGTAGCAGAGAACGTCAAGCGAGCGTTTGTAATCAGCCTGCGGGCGCACTTTCGAGTATAAAGATGGGATTGTTTCGACATTGTGGTTGAAAACATCTATCGGCGAATCAGCAACGATATCGAGATTTTCCTTTATTCCGAGGAAATCTGGGGTCAGGACTTCGACCAAGGTTTCAGGTGATAACTCTTTGACTTTTTTAACAGTTTCGGCGAAGTGCGCCGCTCCGCAGTCGGGAAGGTCGTCTCTTGTTACCGAGGTTATTACGGTATAAAGCAAGCCCAGATCTTTTACGGCAAGCGCAAGGTTCATCGGTTCGTTCGGATCGGGAAGGGGGATGTTTTCATTGTGGACGATGTTGCAGAAGCGGCAGTTGCGGGTGCAGCTGTTTCCCAGAATCAGGAATGTCGCCGTTCTTTTCTTAAAGCAGTCGCCTATATTCGGGCAGTGCGCCGATTCGCAGACCGAATGAAGGTGGTGCAGACGCAGAATCTGCTTCATTTCGGCAACGAAAGGAGACTTGAAAGTCGATTTTTTGAGCATTTCCTCAGCCATAATCAGCCTCATTGAACATTCATAAAACGCGGGATTTAAGCCTTTGAAACGGCGCTTGTCAAGGTTAATTTTTGACTCTTCCGAGTTGTCCGCAGGCTGCAAGTTTGTCGCTGCCGCGCGATTTCCTTATGAGTGCGGTTACGTTTTTGGCAATCAGAATATTCTGGAAGTCGATGATTTTTTTCATCGGTGTCGGTTCGAAAGCGGCTCCGTCAAAGGTGTTGAAGGGGATGAGATTGACTTTTGCATCGTATCTTTTCGCGATTTTTGCGAGTTTTTCGGCATCTTCCGGAGTGTCATTGAAATTTTTGAGCATAACATACTCTAGGACGACCATTTTTCGTGAAATCGGATAGGAATCTATTGCCTTTAGCAGCGCCGAAAGCGGATATTTTTTATTTATCGGCATGATTTTACTGCGTTTTTCATCGGTAACTGCATGAAGGGAAACGGCGAGGTTGACTTTCGTTTTTTCACCGAGTTCTACGATTTTATCGGCAACGCCTGAAGTCGAAACGGTGATTTTTCTATTTGAAAAGTTGAAGCAGAAATCATCCATTAAAATATCTATTGCGTCAAGCAGGTTTTCAAAGTTTAAAAGCGGCTCTCCCATTCCCATGAAAACGAGATTTGTGATTTTTTTCCCGCTTTTTTCAGCTTCGATCTGTGCAGACAAAACCTGACCAGTGATTTCGGAAACTGTGAGATTCCGCTTGAAACCGAGGCTTCCCGTGCGGCAGAAAGCGCAGTGAAGAGGGCACCCAGCCTGGGTCGAAACACAGAGGGTGCAGCGCGTCTCTTCAGGGATTATGACCGCTTCGACAGCGTTTCCGTCAAATAGCCCGAAAGCTAATTTCTGCGTGCCGTCGGACGATGTGAAAACTTCTTCCGGTACCATCGGCGTGATTGAGAAAAGTCCGGCAAGTTTAGCGCGGTCGTCCTTGCTGATGTTGCTCATTTCATCGAACGAAAAAACTCTTTTCTGATAGATCCACTGGGTTATCTGGGTTGCTTTGAACTTCGGAAAACCGTTTTCTAGAAGAAATCCTTCGAGTTTTTTTCTTGTTAAATCAAATATTTCCATTTTTACCAGCCGAAAAAGAATGAAAGCATTGAATTTATGATTTCAGTCGGAAGCAGGAACATGACGAGGCCCCCGAAAGCTAAGAACGGACCGAAATAAATTGCGTGTTCGACATCTTTTTCCTCTTTTGAATTGAGGTCTTCAGCTGAAATGTTGCCGGCGATGCGTTTTTTGCCGAATATTAGTTTTGCCGCGAGATAAAAAATTATTCCGCCGAGCGATGCGATAAGCAGGATGAACGGTATCATGACCGGCCCAGTGAACGCGCCGATTGCAGCTAAAATCCAGACATCGCCCAGACCCATGCCGATTTTTTTAGTAACGAGGTAGAAAATGAGGATTGCGAGCAGAAGAAATCCTGCGCCGACGCCTATTCCGATGAGGGATTGCTGCCAGCTGAAAGTCGGTTCGAAGAAGCTCCAAAGAATACCCATGAAGATCGGCGGGATTATCACTTTCGAATAAACGAACTGCGTTCTGTAGTCGATTGCCGCGGTGACGACAAGTGCCGAAATGAAGTAAAGCGGGAGTATCAGACGCGGATAAAAACCGAATTTAAGGAATGCAAAAAGGTATAAAAAGGCGTTCAGAAGCTCGATTACAGGATAGATAAGTGAGATTTTTTCACCGCAGCCCGAGCATTTTCCGCGCAGGAAAATCCAGCTGAAGACGGGAATATTTTCATACCATGTTATTTTATGGTTGCATTTCGTGCAGGAACTCGGCGGAAAAACGATGCTTTTGCCGAGCGGAATGCGGTAGATGCAGACATTGAGAAAACTGCCGAAAAGAAGCCCGTAAATAAAGACGAAAACGGCTGAAAAAGTCGCGAAACGCGGTGAATTGAAAAGTACGAAAAACTCTTCCATTTTGCACTCCAAAATCAACAAAAAACCAGTAATTTTTGACATAACAGAGGAAAAGTCAATCAAATTCGGCACTGCCGCTCGTGATCCCGGCAAGACTTCGGCGGCGCTCTTGTTTTTCCAATGCTTTTCTTTAAAATCTCGGCAACTTGTTTCGGGAGGACGAAATGAAAATAGTTTTTGCATCCGGAAACCGCGGGAAACTGCGCGAGGCCGGAGAGATATTTTCGGGTTTTGAGATCGTGCCGATAAGCGCTTTTCCCACTTGGAATGCACCTGTTGAAAACGGTTCAACTTTTCTGCAGAATGCGGTGATAAAGGCTGAAGCTGCTGCTGCGGCGGCTGAAGGAGAGATTGTTCTTGCTGACGATTCAGGCCTGGTTGTTCCTGCTTTAAACGGTGCCCCAGGCATTTTTTCGGCCCGTTTTTCTGCGGAAGGGACCGATGCGGCAAACAGAAAAAAACTTCTTGCCGAACTTTCCGGAATTAATGACAGAAGTGCATACTTCCTCTGCACGGCGGTTCTTATTTTTCCGGACAAAACTGTGATTGCGGCAGAGGGAAGATGTTACGGTAAAATAATTGAAACCGAGCGTGGAAACAACGGTTTCGGCTACGACCCGGTTTTTGTGCCCGACGGCTATGAAAAGACTTTGGCGGAACTTTCGGAAGAAGAGAAAAATTCTATCAGCCACCGCGGAAAAGCCTTTCGAAAATTGATCGGCGCCGCTGATCTTCACGAGATCTCGTGATCTCGGAATCCCGTGATACCGAAGCGGCGCAACCCTTGCGGGATCACGTAATCCCGGAATCTCGGAATCCCGAAGCGCCGCCCACGATTTTTTTTGACTTTTGAAGGCTCTTCAATATAAAGGCGCGTTATTTTTTTGTTTTATTTCTATTTTTGGAGGAAATTATGGCTTTGAAGCTTAGAGGCGCAAGAAAAGCTAAGAAAAAAGAGCTTGAAACGGCGGCAAATATCGTTGAAAATGACGCTTTTCAGGAGCAGGGGAAAAAGGTTGTTCTCGAACATCCTTACTTTATTTTCGGTTGTGTTGCAGCGATCGTTGTTGTTGTTATTGTCGCAATGCTTATTTCGACTGCTGTAAAATCGGCATCAGATGCAAAATCGCTTGAATATGCCGCAGCGACGGAACTTCTTGACAAGGCTGACGATGACTCGTCGGAAAACGCTAAAGCAACTTACGAGCAGGCTCTTGCCGCTTTCGACAAAGTTATAAAAAATCAGTCCGGTTCGATGAATGCGGCTGCTTCAATGGTATTTTCAGGTCGTATTTACAAAGAAAGCATGAACAACTGCGACAAGGCGGTTGATTTCTTCAAACAGGCACGCACTAGCGGAAAACTCAGCACCGATGTCCGCTTTGTAGCTTACGAAGGCGAGGCAATGTGCTACTTCGATAAAGGCGATTACGAAAAAGCTGTTGATCTCTGGAAGGAATGGCTCAATCAGAAAACCGATATCTATAAGGATTACGCGCTTTACTACACCGGCATGACCTATGAAAAACTCGGAAAAGCCGATGAAGCGGCTGTTTATTACAACAGATTGAAAGACGAATATCCGAAGAGCCTTCTTCTTGCAAAAATCACGGGCAAAGTTACAACAAAAGAGCCTGAAAAAGCACAGAATTAATGTTTCCTCGCAAATTTTTCCCAATTTTTTTCGTTTTTTTATTTTCTCTTCCGATTTCTGCCGAATTTGTCGGATCTGTCGAATTTGACGAAAATGCAGGAAAAGCCCCTGTTTTTGTTAAAAAAGGTGAACCGCATTTAGCTATTGAATGGGCGATTCCGCTCAAAAAAAATCAGGTTCAGGTAAACAGGCGCGAAGAAGCCGGAGTGACTCTTTTCGGAGAGGATATTCTTGTCGCGTCACGTTCAGGCAGTCTTCATCTTTTCGGAAAAAACGGCGAACTCAAAGTGACGGCGGTTTTTGAAGGTGAATGCACGGTGGCGCCTGTCGCAGTTGATGAAACACACGCACTTGTTTCGGTTTCAAATTCGGTTTTAATGATGGAGCTTGTTACCGGAAAAAAGGGGAAAAAGTACAGCTGGAAAGTACTTTGGAATATCGCGGGAAAGGCGACAGTCGCGGCGCAGCCTTTTGTCTATGAAAACAAACTTGTCCTCATTCAGTTCCACGACAGTGTGATTTATGTTGTAGACAAGGAGAGCGGTGAACTTAAAAATATGTACAGCGACTATGAAAACAGCGAAGAACTATCCGTTATACGCCTTGCGCAGCCGATATTCGTCGACGGAAAGATCGTTTTCGGTTTTTCCGACGGCACAATAACCTTTTTCATGCTGCGTGATGAAGGCAAAGTCGATCTGATTCCTTACTACAAATTCAAAACGGCGAGCTCGATGAAAAGGTTCGAAAAACGTGACTTTTTCGATCTTCTTTCTTTTGTCCAGATCGAAGATTCAATTCTTTTTTCGGGCGGGGAGTACGGCGGCGTTATCGTTGACGGAAAGCCTTCTAAACTTGAAAACATGGAAGATCTCCAGCTTTTCAAATATGAAAACGGTTTTGCCGGTTTCGGCCGCCGCGGAATTTTTCTTTTCGATGAGAACGGAAAATTCAAAACGCAGCCGTTCAAGTCGATGAATTATGTTACCAATCTTGTTCAGGGAAACGGTTTTACAGTTGCGATGACATCAGGCGAAGGACCGATGCTGGGCGATACTGATGCCTTTATTTATCTGCTTTCCCCGGATTTTGCGAAGATACATTACTCCATGATGATACCGAACGGAGTTTCAAGTAATGCGGTGTGTGACGGGCGCGCAGTGTACTTTATTTCGGACATGGGAGTACTTTATAAGTTAAAAGTGTTAAATTAATGGAAAATTTTCTTGCAATATTAAAGAAAATGATTAGAAATGAGCGGCTTTTTGGAGCAAAGACTTTTTATGGAGGAGTGAATGAATAAGTCGAATTTAATTGCTGTTTTTTCTGAAAAAGCAAACCTTTCAAAGAGAAATGCGGAACAGTTCGTAAACATTATGATTGATTCAATGATCAAAGCTCTCAAAAACGGCGAGCGCGTTGAAATCAGAGGTTTCGGCAGTTTCGTAGTTCGCACTTACGGTGCTTATGAAGGCAGAAATCCCAAGACCGGCGCAACGATAAACGTCGATCAGAAGAAACTTCCTTTCTTCAAGGCTGGAAAAGATCTTCTTTCCCGCATCAATGACTGATTAACTTCAGTTTTTTGCCGCTTCGTGCGGCTTTTTTTATTTTTCGGATAACTCATGTCGTTTAAAGCAGAACTCTATTTTACGGCTGCTGCCATAAGGCTCGCGCGATATTTCATTTCGCAGAACGACGGAAATGAGATCGTCATGGTCGGCAAGGTGGATGCAGACGGAAAAATCTGCGATCTACGCCGCGCCGCGATGGGGGACACCGGCTCTGTGCCTGCGGTTATTGCTACTGCCGCGCCTGGGGAAGTGCTTATTCACAACCATCCGAGCGGAAACATAAATCCGAGCGCCGCAGATATTGAAGTTGCAGCACGCGCAGCCGAAAAAAGTGTCGGTTCATACATTGTTGACAACGATGTGATAAATGTTTTTCCGGTTGTCGAAAGGATCGAACCCGAAAACACCGAAATTGAGCCTATTGATCTTGAAGAAGTTGCTGAGATTTTCAGCAGAAACGGAAGACTTGCGCAGTCTGACAGTACGTTTGAGTTCAGACATCCTCAGACCGAAATGGCTTTGAGTGTTGCCGAAGCGGTAAATTCCTCGTCTGTTCTGGTTTCAGAAGCGGGAACGGGAACTGGCAAAAGTTTCGCATACCTTGTTCCTGCGCTGCAATACGTCTCGAAAAACAAAGGTAAGAGAGTCGTCATAAGCACTTCAACGATCGCTCTGCAGGAACAGCTTTTCAACAAGGATATTCCGGCGCTTCTCAAAAAACTTGATATTGACGATGTCGGAACGGTCGTTCTGAAAGGGAGAAGCAACTATCTCTGCAAAAGGAGATATGCTGATTTCAGAATGGGTAGTATCCAGACGAAAATCGACGATGCAGCTTCACAAAAAAGTGTCGAAACTGTCGAAGAGATCGACCAGTGGCTCAACTATACCGATGACGGATCTCGCTCGAACATGAATTCATCGCTTGCTCTCGATATTTGGAACGAGATTTGCGCTGACGAGCTGGCATGTGAAAAAAGCAAATGCCGTTTTTTCAGTTCATGTTTCTTTTTCAAGGCTAGAAGACGTGCGAATTTTGCTTCTCTCATCCTTGTCAACCACCATCTTTTAATGGCTGATGTCTCGATGAAATCAGCAGAAGACGAAGGTGAAGGAATCCTTCCGAAGTTTGATATTTTAGTTATTGACGAGGCTCACAACATTTTTAAAAGTGCGGTCAGTTTTCTTGGTGAATCGGTTTCGTCAAATTCAGTCAGAAAGCTGCTCGGAAAACTTTACAATACCAATTCGGGGCAGGGGCTTCTGACAAAACTTCTCAGTAACAACGCGAATTCAACGCTGCTCAAACCTGTTGAAAAGGCGGTGAATATACTTTCCGGCGGTTTTCAGGCGAAACTCGCACACTCGTTTATTCCCGAACTGATTTCGATTCTGGGCAAAAACAGCGACGAAAACCTTTACGAACTCGACGACCCTGAAAAGCGGAAAGAAATGACCGATATTCTGGGAAAGATTGTTACAGTCGTAACTGATGTGACCGATCTGATTGCGCCGGTCGTAAAACTTTTGAAGGAAAAAGATGAGGCGCACACCGAGCTCAGAACCGTCATGGATGATATGAACCGCTCACTTCTTACCGATCTTGAAGGAGTCGTTGCAAAACTTGCCTCCTATGCCGGTTTCTACAGCGAATTCTGCATCGGGACGAACACTGAAAATCAGGTTTTCTGGGGTGAAAAGAGCGGCGAAACACTCACGCTTACGATAAGTCCGCTCGATGTACAGCGGATCTTAGCTGAAAATCTCTACAAAGATACCAAAAGCATAATTTTCACTTCGGCGACTCTTACAACAAGCCGCGACGAGCACGGTTTTGACTTTTTCTACCGCGAAAGCGGACTCGCGCTTTCTGAAAGGGAAAAGAAGGCGATAAGTTTAGAGAGCTGTTTCGATTACGCTTCTCAGATAAAGGCTTTCATCGGCGGTGATATGCCCGATCCGGCCAGGGACCGCGAGCTTTTCGATTCGGCGAGCATCGAGGCTGCACACGATATCGTCAAGGCTTCAGGCGGCGGCGCGCTTGTCCTTTTCACTTCGATAAGCCACCGCGAAAACGCTCTCAAATACTTTTCAGACCTCGATTTCGAGGTTTTTTCGCAGGGAAAAATGTCGGTTCAGGCGATAATGAAAAAATTCCGCGAAGACGTGAACGCGACTCTTCTTGCAACCGAAACTTTCTGGGAAGGAATAGATATGAAAGGGGAAACTCTGCGTAACCTCGTGATAATCAAACTTCCGTTCCGCTATCCGAGCCATCCTTTCATCAAGCGTTATGTCGCGCGTCTTGAGCAGGAAACGGGGAAGGGTGGTTTTCAGGTATACACGCTGCCTAACGCGGTTCTTAAATTCAAGCAGGGATTCGGCCGTCTTATCCGCACGAAAAGCGACATCGGAACGGTTACAGTGCTCGACAAACGCATAGCCGAAAAGAATTACGGACGCGATTTTATCAGGTCTGCGCCCGCCGGAGTCAGGTTCAACGTTCTTCCTGTTGCCGAAATCGCGCGGAGAGTTGAAGAATTTTTTGGCAGAAACGATTGATTGTGCTATGAATATCCGCAATTTGTTATATGTTTGTTTTTTATAGGAGAAATCAATGAGAGTTAGTCAGCTTTTTTTCCAGACATTGAAAGAAGTTCCGAAAGAGGCGCAGATCGAAAGCCACAGGCTCCTTTACCGCGCAGGAATGATACAGAAACTCGCGAGCGGTGTTTACAACTACCTTCCGCTTGCACTCAGAAGCATCAGAAAACTTGAAGACATAATCCGCGAAGAGCTCAATAAACGCGGCTGTCAGGAAGTTCTTATGCCGTCGGTACAGCCGGCAGAACTTTGGCAGGAAAGCGGCAGATGGGGTTATTACGGCCCTGAACTTCTCCGCCTGAAAGACAGAAAAGGCGGTGATTTCTGCCTTGGTCCGACGCACGAAGAAGTCATTACCGACATGGTCCGCAGAAACCTCAGAAGCTATAAGCAGCTTCCTTACAACCTTTACCAGTTCCAGAGCAAGTTCCGTGACGAAGTCCGCCCGCGCTTCGGTCTGATGAGAGGACGTGAGTTCATAATGAAAGACGGTTATTCGTTCGATGTCAGCGAGGAGAAGGCGAAGGAATCATATAAAAAAATGTATGAGGCTTACAACGCGATTTTTAGAAGAAGCGGCCTTAAATTCAAGCCGGTCGATGCAGCAACAGGTGCGATCGGCGGTGATATGAGCCACGAATTCCAGGTTT
This sequence comes from bacterium, assembly GCA_017538365.1. Lineage (GTDB taxonomy): Bacteria > UBP6 > UBA1177 > UBA1177 > UBA1177 > UBA1177. The sequence continues at coordinate 118,635 of JAFYIZ010000028.1, forward strand.
TGGCCGATGCAGGCGAAGACACGATCCTTTCATGCAGCAAATGCAGTTACGCAGCAAACCTTGAGAAGGCGACTTCGGTTTACGGTGAAAACAAGCTTGATTCTTCAAATGTTCCGCCTGTAAAAGATGTCGAAACTCCGAATCAGAGATCGGTCGAAGAAGTTGCGGCATTTTTGGGTAAAACCACAAAAGAAATAATGAAATCAATGATTTATATGGTTGATGAAGAACCTGTTCTCATTCTTGTCAGAGGCGACAAAGAGATAAACGAAGCGAAAGTTCAGGCTTTCTGCAAAGGAAACGCAGTAGAACTTGCAAGTGATGCCGTAATTGAAGATATTTCAGGCGCGCCGCACGGCTTCATCGGACCGGTAAACCTCAGAAAACAGATAAAAATCCTGGCTGACTATTCTATAACGACGATGCCTTCGCTCACGGCAGGCGCAAACAAAGCCGGTTACCATATTGAAAACGTTGTTATGCGCAGAGATTTCACGCCTGATGCAGTCGGTGATTTCGTTGTAACGACGGCAGGGGAAAGATGTCCGCACTGCGACGGCGTGCTTGAAGAGTGCAGAGGAATCGAAGTAGGACAGGTTTTCTATCTCGGAACGAAATACAGCTCGAAGATGAAGTGCGAATTTATCGATGAAAACGGCGAATCTGTTCCTGCAGTCATGGGCTGCTACGGAATCGGCGTCGGCAGAACGGTTCAGGCTGCAATCGAGCAGAACCACGACGAATTCGGCATAATCTGGCCGATGGCGCTTGCTCCTTATGAAGCGATCGTTCTTCCGCTCCAGATGAACAAAGAGGAAGTCAAGAACGCTGCATTCGATTTTTATGAAAAGCTCAATGCTGCAGGAGTTGAAACTGTCATTGATGACCGCGACGAAAGAGCTGGCTTCAAGTTCAACGATGCTGACCTTGTCGGTTATCCGGTTCAGATAATTTTCGGCGCAAAATCGCTTGAAAGAGGCGTCGTAGAAGTAAAAATCCGCAGAACCAACGAAAAACAGGAGATGAAAATCGAAGAAGCCGTTGATTTTGTTGTCAATTTCAAGAGGGAAGAACTCAAGATAAAATGAGAAAGTTTTTTTCTCTGATTATCGTTTTTTGTCTTACCTTGCCCGTTTTTGCCGCCAAAGTAAACTATGATCCTGAAATAAAAGTTGATGAAAATCTGACGATACCGCTCAGAAACTACGGTGTTTTCGCACCGGCATCGTTTTCCATCTACGCGATCGGGCTTTATGTTGCAGGAAAAGAAACCGACAATATGAAGCTCAAAGATGCCGACCAGCCTATGGCTATCAGGCTTGTTTCATTGTCCAGCCTTTTAGGGATGAACAAGCTTATAAGCGAGCTGAGACGCGGTTTCAGCTACGGAATGAGTCACGACAAAGAGTTTTTGAAGACGATCCAGACACGCATTGACACATTTCTTGACATGCTTAAAAATTCAGGCAAAACACCTAAAAAAAACAAGCATATAACTTTTTTGTACATACCGGATAAAGGAACAGAAGTCTATTTCGAAGATGAATTTTTGGGTGAAATCAAGGGACACGATTTCAAACGGGCACTTTTCGGGATATGGCTCAACAGCAACTGTGCCGATCCGAAACTTCGAGAAGAAGTTGTCAAAATAAGAAAAAAGTGAGGCTATTTTGAGCGAAAAACAAAGCTTAAGTAAAATTCCGATACTTTCGCAGAACACTCTTTCGACATACATCCGCAGTGTTCTTTCGGTTCCGGATCTGACGCGGGAAGAGGAGGCTGATCTTTTCAAAAAGTTCAAGGAGACTCAGAGCAAGGAGGCGGCGCAGAAAATAGTCGTCAGCAACCTTAAACTAGTCGTAAATCTTGCTTATAAATTCAGGAATTTCCGTGATGTTCCGGATCTTATCCAGGAGGGGAGTCTCGGTCTTCTCACAGCTCTGCAGAAGTTCGATCTCGACAAAGGAGTGCGGTTCGCAACTTATGCGACATGGTGGATCAAGGCGAAGATTCAGGAGTTTATCATCAGCCAGATGAGTATTGTCCGCTTCGGAAAAAGCAGAGACGAACGAAAACTTTTCTTCAACATGATGGCGACTATCAAAGATATTCAAAGTTACGACAAAGACGGTGAAATATCGAAGGAAGAGCTTATTCAGGAAGTTGCGCGCCGCCTCAACGTCACGCCGGACAAAGTTATTGACGCGCTTCAGGTAGTATCCTCATACAACGACATTTCGATTGACCAGACAATCGAAGGAAGCGATGAAAAACTGATCGAACTCAAGGATAAAAGCGATTTTGATCAGGAAATCGATGACGAGGATATGAAAGTCAAACTCCAGAACGCGATAAGTACGCTGAATGAAAGAGAAAAATTCGTTATCTGGAACCGTTATCTTGCCGATGAAACGATGACTTTGGAAGAGATAGGCGAGAAATACGGAATTTCAAAAGAGCGCGTCCGTCAGATCGAATCCCGTGCTCTTGCCAAAATAAAACTTTTCACGATGAAGCAGCCTAAACTTCTGCCGCAGGCTTCAAGCGACATCGAAGATGCTTTTTAAATCACGATTCTGAGCCGGAAAGCCTTCCTTTTTCGAAAGAAAGTCTTACTTTTACGAGTTCGCGCGGCTTGAAAGAGCCTTTGACGTTGACTGTCTGATACTTTGAAGAAGTCGAAGCAAAGAGGTTTTCATCGATTTTTTCTTCGATTATGACTTCATCAGTTGTATTTATGAGCGACTTCTGGAAAGCCTCTTTTTTTGCCTGAAAAATATCTCTGAGAATTGCGGCACGCTCTTTTTTGACCTGTTTCGGAACAGGATTTTCCTTCTCCATTTTTTCTGCCGGAGTTCCTGGACGGGAGGAGAAGGGGAAGACGTGGCCGTAAGCGAAAGGAAGCGACTCGATGAATTTTCTTGTTTCTTCAAAATCGGCGTCTGTTTCACCCGGAAAACCTGTAATCACGTCGGTGCCGAATGCTGGAAGCGAGTCGTAGCATTCAATGACTTTTTCTACTGATCGCCTGAAAGCATCGGTTTTATACGGTCTGCGCATTGCCTGCAGAGTTCTGTCACAGCCGCTCTGAAGCGGGATGTGCCAGTGGGGAAGAATCATTCCGTTTTTCGCGTATTCGAAAAGTCTTTCGTCGATTTCGGGCGATTCAAGAGAACCCATACGGACTCTTCCGACCGTTTCGTAGGCCGCTTTGACGACATCAGCCAAAGTAGAGCCGTCGCTTAAATCTTTGCCGTATTTTCCGATGTGAATACCGGTGAGAACGACTTCCTTGAAGTTTTCGTCCCTGATTTTTTCAAGAAGCGACCTGATTTCATGCAGCGGAACACTTTTTAAAGGGCCGCGAAGATATGGAATTATGCAGTAGGCGCAGAACTGGTCGCAGCCGTTTTGTATTTTGATGAAAGGGCGGCTCCGCGTGAAAAAGGCGTCGTAGGAAAGCTGAGAACCGAGCATTTCGGCGACATCTTTGATGTCGGGAATGATCTCAGTGTTTTCAAAGCAGTTTTCATCTTTTATTTTGCGGGCGTAACAACCCGTGAGAATTACTTTTCCGCGCTTTGAAAGGCGTCTAACCATGTTTCGCGCCTGACTTTCGGCAGTTGCGGTGACGGCGCAGCTGTTTATCACGAAAATGTCGGCATCGTCATCACAACTGACGATTTCAACGTTTTGAAGTGATTTTTTGAGCTGGTCGCTTTCAAACAGGTTGACCTTGCAACCGAAAGTGTAGAAGGCGACTTTCAAAGGACGTTCCGAAAGGTTCATTCAGCACTCCTGAATACAAAAAAAGGGCACCGAAGTGCCCTTTAAAATCATGAAAAGAGGAACTATTCAGCCGGTTTTTCTTCAGCTTTTTCCTCAGCAGCCTTGAATGCTGCAGCCATCGAACCGAGTTTCTCCGGAACTTTTTCAGTAACGGCTTCTGCTTCTTCAACGATCTTCTGATTTTCTTCATCGCTGACAGCTTTTACGCTGAGAGAAACCTTTCTGTCGGTATCGGAGATCGATTTGATGATGACTTCGAGTTTGTCGCCGGGCTGGTATTCTTTGTTGTCTTCGAATTCAGTTTTGTGGACAAGACCTTCGATCGTGTCGAAAACTTTTACGAAAACGCCGAATTCAGCAACTTTTACGACTTCAACTTCGATTTTGTCGCCGACATTGTGCTGATCTTTGAAGATTTTCCACGGATCTTCGGTCAGCTGTTTGATGCCGAGCGAGAATCTCTGTTTTTCAGAGTCGATATTGAGAACGACTGCTTCGATTTCATCGCCTTTCTTGTAGTATTCCGACGGGTGTTTCAGTTTTCTGTCCCAGGTAATATCGCTGGTTCTGACCAAACCGTCGATACCCTCTTCAACACCAACGAAAAGACCGAAATCGGTAATGTTGCGGATAGTTCCCTTTACGATGGTTCCTACCGGATATTTGTCTTTGAGAAGTTCCCATGGATTCGGCTCGATCTGCTTCATGCCGAGAGAAATTCTTCTGTTCTCGACGTCGATTTCAAGGATTTTGACTTCGACTTCGTCGCCGATTGCAACCATTTTGCCCGGGTGTTTGATTCTTCTCGTCCAGGACATTTCGGAAATGTGGATGAGACCTTCAACGCCTTTTTCAAGTTCAACGAAAGCGCCGTAATCTTCAAGAGAAACGACAACGCCTTTAACCGTTTTGCCTGCTGCGTATTTTTCAGTAGCGTGGATCCACGGATCGTCGGTGATCTGTTTTACACCGAGGCTGACTCTTTCGGAATCTTTGTCGTATTTAAGGACTTTAACGTCAACTTCGTCGCCGATTTTGAACATTTCGGACGGATGGTTTACTCTTCCCCATGACATATCGGTGATGTGGAGAAGACCGTCGATGCCGCCGAGGTCAACGAAAACACCGTAGTAGGTGATGTTCTTGACGAGACCTTTGACAATCGCGCCTTCCTGAAGTTTTTCGAGAGTCGTGTTCTTGAGAGCTTCTCTTTCCTTCTCAAGAAGATCTCTTCTCGAAATGACGATGTTGCCTTTTTTCTTGTCGAATTTGATGACTTTGAAGTCATAGGTTTTGCCGATGAGGTCATCGACGTTTTTAATGGGTCTCAGGGCAACCTGTGAGTTGGGAAGGAACGCCTTGACGCCGATATCAACAGCAAGACCGCCGTTGACTTTCGCAACGATTGTACCGTTGACAAGTGTGCCGTCCTGGAAAGCTTTTTCAACAACTTCCCAGACTTTGAGTTTGGAAGCTTTCTCTTTGGAAAGAGACATGCCTCTGTCGCCGTCCCAGTTCTCTACAACGACTTCGATTTCGTCGTTGACTTTAAGGTTTGCAAGTTCTTCCGGCGTGAATTCGCTTGCCGAAATAACTCCGTCGCTTTTAAGGCCGACATCAACGATGATGACGTCCTTTCTGATTGCGCGAACGATACCCTTGCTGATTTTTTCGCCTGAATTTTCTTCTTTGTTCGGAAGATAACTCTCAAGCAGTTCTTCAAAAGTTTCTTGTGACATACGAAAATACCTCCTTTGTTTTTCGTCACCGCCGGTTATCCGGCAAAGTGCGGGCGGAATTATAGGGAAAGAGAGACTTTTGTCAATAAAAATTATTAGTGATTATCAATTATTTTTGAGGAAAATCTATCTTTTCCTTTTTTTAACCGCATTCAGCGCGGCTGACAGGGAAAATCCTCTCGAAACGAGTTTCGAAACTAGTTTTTCTTCTTCGCATTCTCCGAGTTTTGCAAGCGCTTTTTCGGCAGCGGTGCACTCTTCTTCAAAAGGGTAGAATTCGGCTAAATTGAGTGATGAGAGCAGGGCAGAGCACCCTTTTTCGTAAAGTTTCTGCTTTAAATAGTTGATCCCTTTTCCTTTTGCAGAAATTTCCAAGATATATTTTCCGAGAACTTTTGAGTCATCCAAATAGTTGAATCTATTCAATTTTTCTATCGCAGCTGCCGCTTCTTCCGCAGTCGCACCTTTGGCTAATATTTTTTGCCGCAGTTCTTCAGTGAAGTAGTCTCTTTTTGCAAGAAGTCTGCATGCGAAATCAAAGAATCTGCCGGAATTTTCCATTAAAGTTTGCCGAGACCGAGTTCCTCGGAATTTTCTTTCATTCCTTCGTGAACTATCGTGATGAAATCTTCGAGGGTAAGAGGAAAATTTTCAGTTGCGCTAGCGATCTGATCTCTGTTTGCGCCTGCCGCAAAGCGTTTTTCCTTGAAGCGCTTCATCATGAAACCCATATCGAGAAAGTGGATGTTTTTTGTGGGTGACATAAGGACGCACGCCGTGAGAAAACCTGTCGTCGGATCGACTGCGTAAAGCGCTTTTCCCATCGCGGTCGTTGCCGGAATATTGCCGGAATGCATAACGATCGCGTCAAGAATTTCTGTATCGTCGAAACCCTCTTTTCTGAGGATTTCGCCTGTTACAAGCCCGTGTTTCGGGAAGTTATCCTTCGTTTCTTCGTAGTCCAAATCGTGGAGAAGCCCTGACATTGCCCATCTTTCGACATCTTTTTCACCCAGGAATTCAGCCATTTTTCTCATTCCGGCTTCGACTGCGATACTGTGTTTGATGAGGTTTTTGTTCGGCAGATGTTTTTCAAGAAGTTTCAATGCATCGTCTCTATTCATCTTCATCCTCTTTGTTGAATGGTAAAGATTCTTTTGCCGCCGGAGTAGACGCGGCGATTATTACATTCTTTCTCGATTTTTTCCGCTCTTCCAGTTTGCGGTTCGATTCGCACTCTTTGCACATTATCTTTCCGTTTTCCCTTTTCGGAGCGTAGAAAGCGTGCCTGAACTCGCCGCAGATATCGCAGATGAAGTCAAACATATACTTCTCGTTTTTCGGGTCGAAAACTTTTTTGATTTTCCCTTCTTTTCTGCTTCTGTGCATCTCTTTCAGGCAGTCGTCGCAGTAGTAGTTCCTGTGTCCGTCGGCAACGAACGAGACGAAATACTCTTTCCCGCACTTCGCGCAGGTTATTTTTGTCAAAGTCTGTGTTTTTTTGTCCTTTTTCATGGTTCCTCCAATCAAAAAACGGCGAATGATACGACTTTTTCAGAAATCGGCAAGGGAAAATTGCCTTGTCTGCGGTAAAATCGGCGAAATTTTCGCGAATAATTGCCAAAATATAAAAAAAATGTATTATTTCGCCCCTTTGTTTGAAAAGGGTGTTTTGTTGGTTTTTTTGTTGGCGGAGATGAAATGTCGAAATACGTTCTCGGAATAGATCTCGGAACTTCAACGACGACGGTCGCTGTCGTTCAGGACGGTCTTTCCACAGTTATCCCCATTCCAGGAGAGGAAGAAGACAAAATAATGCCTTCGGTTGTCTCTTTCGTTAATGAAGGCAAAAATATCATAGTCGGAAAGAAGGCTAAGGATATGCGGCACTTGAACCCTGTAAACACGATTTACAGCATAAAAAGAATCATAGGCCGCAATTTCAGCCATCCTGAAACTATAAAATATGCCAGAAAGTTCCCGTACAAAGTTGTAGGCGGCAAGAACGATTCGGTTGAGATCGAGATATACGGCAAACGTATTACGCCGCAGATGATTTCCTCTCTCGTCTTGAAAAAGGCGAAAAAGGCGGCTGCGGACTATCTGGGCGAAGAAGTTGTCGATGCGGTTATCACCGTTCCGGCGAACTACAACGAAGCTCAGAGGCGTGCGACTCAGGAAGCTGGTCAGCTTGCAGGGCTCAATGTTCTCCGCATAATCAACGAGCCGACGGCGGCGGCGCTTGCCTACGGTTTCGGCAGCAACAGAGATGAAAAAATTGCCGTTTTCGATTTCGGCGGCGGAACTTTCGATATCACAGTTCTCGAAGTCAAGGATAACGTTTTCGAAGTCCTTTCGACTGCCGGCAACAGCTTTCTGGGCGGCGACGACATCGATGCCGCGATAGTCCAGTTCATGATGTACGACATCGAAGTAAACTACGGCGTCAAAGTTTCAATGAACAGCGAAATGATGACGGTTTTCCTTGCCGAAGCGGAGCGCATAAAAATCGCCCTTTCGACTCAGGACAAGATAAAAGTCCTTATCCGAAGCATGATTCCGCTCGGAGAAGAGAGATACGCCGACTACGAAAGAGTCATCGACAGAGAGCTTTTCAACCAGATCATCGATCCGATAGTTTCGCAGGCTTTCGATATCTGCCGCGATGCGATGGAAAGCGCTCATCTTGATGTTTCGGCACTTGACGCGGTCATTCTTGTCGGCGGTTCTTCAAAGATCCCGCGGGTTCAGGAGCGTGTTTCAGAATTTTTCAAGCAGCAGCCTTACTTCGGCATCGAATCTGTTCTTGTTATCGCGATGGGAGCGAGCATCATGGGCAATTCCCTCATCAGCGACTACAACGATCAGGCACCGGTTCTGCTTGACGTTGTTCCGCTTTCGATCGGTGTCGGCAGTGTAGGCGACTACATTGAAATACTGGTTGAAAAGAACGAGCCGCTTCCGCTTGAAAGAACCAATATTTTTACGAATGCAGCTGATAATGTCGATTCGGTAAAAGTCGAAATTTATCAGGGCAACGCCAAAAGCAAGCGCGAATCGCACCTCATGGGAGAGCTTACGCTTTCGGAAATGAGAAAGGCGAAAAGGGGAGAACTCAAGATCGAAGTCAAATTCGAGATCGATACGAACGGTGTCCTTAACGTAAGTGCGGTCGACCTTGATACCGGAAGAATGCAGAAAATTTCATTGAATATTCTTGGTTTGGAGCAACGCCAATGAGAAAAAAGATAGCGATCCTTATGAAAGATGAAAAATATTTGAAATCATTGGAAAAATTTCTGACTTCAAAAATCGATGACTGTGAATGTTTCATCACGCAGGATGTCAGGGAACTGCTTACCGAAGATTTGGAGAGCTACAACACGCTTATAGTTTCTTCTGTGTTGCCGGAAGGAATCTGGCTTAAGGCGCTGCCTGTCATCCGCAAAGCTAAAAGTTTTGTTCTTTTAGCTGTTTCTGAAGGGCCGGAACTCAATGCCGACATCGCGGCGAAATACGGTGCAGCGGCGTTTTTCAAGCTGCCTCTCAACAGCGAACAGTTCCTTTCAACAATCAAAGAAGTCATCGAAAAGTGTGTTGACAAGACGAAAATCCCAAATGCCGTTTCGGTAGATATGCTTGAAGAGATCACTTATTTTTCGAACAATATGGACAGTTACGACTATTACACCTTTTTCGGTTTGCCGCAGAATGCGTCTCTTGCAGATATTAAGAAGAAATATATCGCGATGGCGAGAAAGTATCACCCTGACAAATTCAGGAATATTCCTGCAGACATCAGGGAAAAGGCGTATGAAATCACAAAGCGCGCAAACGAAGCCTATTCTGTCCTGATGAATCCTTCGAGAAAGGTCATATACGATAAGATGCTCAAAGAAAATCCCGATACTAAACGCTTTGATTTCAGGATAAAAGTTTCATACAACGAAACGCCTGAAGACACGATTCAGAACAATCAGGCGCGCCGTTTTGCAATCCTTGCGGTGAAAGCAATGGAAAGCGGAGACTACAGATCTGCTCTCACGCAACTAAAAATGGCGGCATCAATGGAAAAGAACAATTCCTATATCGACCGTCTTATCGAGGAAGTCACTCAGAAAATTTCAAAATAAGGGCTAATATGAACGAATATTGCATCAAATACGGACTTAATGAAGAACGTCTGCCGCAGCATGTGGCGATAATTATGGACGGTAACGGACGCTGGGCTAAAAAACGTCTTTGGAACAGACTTGTCGGGCACAGAGCCGGAGCCGACGCGGTTGATGCCGTAACGACTTTGTGTCGTGAAATCGGGGTTAAATACCTCACGCTTTACGCTTTTTCCACCGAAAACTGGAACCGTCCCGAATCGGAAGTTACAGGTCTTATGGAACTTTTCAAAGAGTTTCTGGTTTCAAAAAAAGGTCTTCTTATCGACAAGAAGATACGCCTCAACATAATCGGAAGTAAGGACAGATTTTCGCCGGAACTGCTCAAACTTATGAATGACACAAAAGCCGAAACGGAAAAATATGATCCCGAAATGACGCTCACGCTTGCTTTAAGCTACGGTTCACGTCAGGAGATAACCGCAGCGGTAAGAAAAATAGCTCAAAAAGTCGCTGCACACGAAATAACTCCGGAAAGTATCGATGAAAAACTGATTTCGGAAAGCCTTTACACTTTCGATATGCCCGATCCCGACCTTGTCATCAGAACGAGCGGTGAATACAGAATTTCAAACTATCTTCTGTGGCAGATCGCATATTCCGAATTTTATTTCACTGACACTTTGTGGCCCGATTTCAACAAAGACGAGTTCATCAAAGCCCTTAAAGACTACGCCGGAAGGGAACGCCGTTTCGGCAAAACCGGCGACCAAATCAAAAAGTAATCAAAATTACTTAAATATTCTTTTTTTGTCTTGTTTTAAACACGAAAAACACCTTTAATTTCAGCTATATACACAAAAAATAATATTTTTTGCAAAAAAGTATTGCTTTTGGAATATGTTTGTGGTAACAAGGGGTGTTTTTGTGTTGTTTTGTGGTAAAAGATGTCAACACTTGCTAAGACATTTTTCGGAAGAAAGGAATATAGAATCGATCCTAAAGGAAGGATTTCTCTTTCGGCAGACTACTATTCCAAACTGAATCTTTCTGAAAAAAACGACACGATAATCATAACATGCAGTCCGTACAGAAAAGAGCGCTATCTCGAAATTTTTTCCGAGGAGCAGTGGGAGGTTCAGCAGAATATTATAGACAGAATGGAAGAGGGACCTGTTAAACAGTATTTCCTTCAGAAGTATGTCGGAACTGCGGAATCTATTCAGCTTGACAGTCAGAACAGAATAAGAATCCCGAAATATATGATAGACTATGCCGGAATAGACAAAGACGTCATTTTTGTCGGTGCGATAAGCAATATAAGAATCTGGTCTAAAGAACAGCTCGAAAGTTCTGAAAACGAACATGATGATATCAGTCAGGAACTTATATTCGCGGCAATGAACAAGGCTAAAGGTTTGACGGAAGAGTATAAAGGGGACAAGTAATGGATTTTGTTCATGTTCCCGTCATGTTTGACGAGGTGTTGTCTTCTTTTGACAATAAGCCTGCTGTTTTTGTCGATCTTACTTCGGGCGGCGGCGGTCACGATGCCGGAATCCTTGAAAAATATCCTAATGTACGTGCCATCCTCATTGACAGGGATACTGACGCCGTTTCACACCTTAAGGAAAAGTTTGCTTCTTTTCCGAATGTCACGATAGTAAATGCGCCTTTCAGCGAAATAGATAAAGTTCTCTTTCTTCTGCAGATACCGGAAGTCGACATCGTTTTTGCCGATCTGGGTGTCAGCAGTTTTCAGTTCGATACGCCGCAGCGCGGATTTTCAATGCAGAAAGAGGGACCGATGGATATGAGAATGGATAAAACCTCTTCCTTAACGGCTCTCGATTTCATTAAAAATTCGACTGAGGGCGAACTCAGGAACATTCTTAGCCTTTACGCTCAGGAACGCGAGGCGGGGACAGTCGCCAGAACGCTGAAAAGGTGTGCCGACGAGGGCATGACTACGACTCTTCAGTTTGCCGACGAAATAAGGAAGGCGAAAAGATACGCCAAAAAGGGGATCGATCCTTCAACACAGGTGTTCATGGCGCTCAGGATGGCTGTAAACGACGAACTCGGCGAACTTGAAACAGCATTGAAAAAGGCTTTTCCGCTTCTTTCGGACAAAGGAATAATGGGAATCATCACGTTCCATTCGACCGAGGACAGGATCGTGAAGAACTTTTTCCGCGACCGCAAAAACAAAGTTCCGTTCTATGTCGACGGAAAAGATACTGTTCCTTTTTGCGACGATGCTTCCTGTGCAGTCGAGATGATAACTCCTACAGACGAAGAGTGTGGCAGAAATCCGCGCGCCAGAAGCGCAAAATTCAGAATATTGAAAAAGACCGTTTTTATATAACTTTGGGGAGGACAACTATGCCGGCTTACATCCATGCAGATTCCGAAAACACTAAAAAAGAGAGAACCAGAATTTTCAGCAATTCAAGGGTGATCTCAACTAAGATCAGAACACTTTTTTCGGGTGAACTTGTTGTATATATCTGCATGATCCTTGCGGCGGGTTCTCTGATGCTGACAGACAGCTACTACAAGGCTTACAAAGCCAATCTCAAAAGCGATATTATAAGAATGATCGAGGATACTCAGGAGCTTGTATGGCAGAAAGAGTTATCCGAGCGCGGCTATCTTAAACTGACTTCATCCGAAGCTCTTATGAAAAAAGCAAAAGAAATGAAGCTTTCGGTCACCACTTCGGACAAATTCGTAAAATTGGATTAAGAGATCTCAAATGAGGGGTAAGTCAGCATGGATACAGGACGAAAAATATATCTTGTTTTTGCGTTTATTATTCTAGTTCTTTTTTTTGTAGTCATAGGAAGATTCTACTATCTGCAGGTTGTAAAACATGCAGACCGTATGGATAAAATCGAAAATTCGGTCGAATTCTCAGTTGTCAGAGGTAAAAGGGGGACAATCTACGACAGAAACGGCAATCCTCTTGCAATGAGTGAAGTCAAAGTCAATATCGCAGTTGATCCGGCAGGTGTCGTAAACAAGGAGTTTTTAGCTGATATAATCTCTGAAAATCTCGGCATGGGCAAAAAAGAAGTCCTTGAAATCCTTAAAAAAAACAAGAAAAAGAACGGGCGTTCCAATCACTATGAAGTTTTGAAGCAGGATGTCGATTACGGTGAATACAAGGCTCTTAAAAATGCGGTAAACGAAGCGAAAAACAAAGAATCCAAGATATCGAAAAGCGAAGCAAAAGGATCGCAGGAAAAAAAGCAGGCTGACGAGCTTCTGAGCGATCTGAACAGAATAATTTATGAAAAGAGTTTCAAGCGTGTTTATCCGCAGGGAAAACTGCTCGCCAATGTCCTCGGTTTCGTTCAGGCAAACAAAAATCCGACTGAAGAAGGTCCCGAAGGACTTGAAGGAATCGAGCTCAGATATGATTCCATGCTTGCCGGAGCGAAGGTTCAGGTAAAGCAGAACAAACTTACCAAAAAAAGGATATACGAGGATGATATCGATATTGAAAGCGAGATCGGCGATTCAAAAAAGGGAAGCGATATTTATCTTACGATAGATTCCGAGATTCAGTTCATAGCAGAGGAAGAGCTCGCCAGAATGGTTGAAAAAGTCCATGCGAAATGGGGCGGCGTAGTCATTATGGAGCCTTATTCCGGAAAAATACTCGCCATGGCGAACTATCCGACCTACGAGCCTGAACGTTACCGTGAATATCCGATCGAAAACAAGAGAAATTTCGCTGTCAGCGATCTGTTTGAGCCCGGTTCAACGTTTAAATCGTTTTCCATTCTTGCGGTACTTAACGAAAATCTGGCAAAACCCGGCGAACTTGTTTTTGGCGAAAACGGAAGTTTTATTTTCGGAAAAAAACTGGTCCGCGACTCTCACCCGAATCAGTGGATGACGATACGTGACGTTGTCGTAAATTCCAGTAATATCGGTACCATAAAGTTCGCAGACAGACTTACGAACGAGCAGCTTTACAACTATTTCACCATGTTCGGATTCGGTCAGAAAAGCGGGATAAACATTCCCGGAGAATCGAACAAACCGATAAGAGATTATAAAAAATGGTATCCTATCGACAAAGGCAACCTCTCTTTCGGACAGGGTCTTTCAGTCAATATGGTACAGCTGGCGAGAGCTTATGCGGCGATATACAACGGCGGAGTTCTCTGGAAACCGGTTCTTGTTGATAAAATCGTCGGCAAAAACTCTGAAAAAGTTTTTATACCCGAACCAAAGCGCATAAATTTCGAATATAAATCCGATAAAAAGATAATAGAAATGCTTGAAGGAGTTGTTTCTGACGAGCACGGAACCGCGAAAAGGGCACGTCTCAAAGGAGTAGAAGTCGGCGGCAAAACAGGAACTTCGCAGATATACGATCCCGCTCTCAAAAAGTATTCGTGGAACAGAGTCGTCTGTTCGTTTGCGGGAGCAGTTCCTAACAACGATCCGAAATTCGTCATGGTAGTTGTAATCAACGAGCCGAAAGGGAAAGAATACGGCGGTACCGTTGCTGCTCCCGTTTTCAAGGAAATAGCGGAAAGAGCGCTTCCCAAATTCGATGTGTTCGTTTATAAAAGCGAAAAGGATAAAGACAAAATTCCCGAATATGTGACTACCGATATGACCGGCAGCGTCATTGATCTGGAAGATTCCGAAATCGCCTCTGAAGTAGGTTCCGATTATGTTAAAATCCCCAATTTTAAAAATGTAGGCTCGAATGATGCGCTTGCTATAGCAAACGACAAAAATCTGGAGGTAGTTTTTATCGGCAATCCGATCAACAATAGAAAGATAGTCGGTCAATCGCCTAAAGCTGGCGAAGTTGTTCTTGCTGGAACGGTAGTAAGTCTTGATGTAGAAGAGGAAAAAAACAATGAAAACGACTGATTTTGCTGATGTTATTTCAAAATTTACCGTGACGTCGTCTTTTTCGGGTCAAGAGAAAGATCTCTTGAAAATCACAGCCGATTCGCGCGAAGTTGCGCCAGGTACGGTTTTTTTCTGCGTCAAAGGGCTGAACAGTGACGGACATGATTTCATAGATTCTGCTTTTGAAAAAGGAGCTGAGCTTGTTGTCGGCGAAAAGGAGTGGAACGGCAAAAATTATATCCGCGTAAACTCGGTAAAAGAGGTCTTAAAAGCGGTTCTTCCCGCTTTTTACGATGAACCTGACAAAAAGATGAAAATGATAGGTGTCACAGGTACGAACGGAAAAACTTCGACGACATTCATTCTGGAAAATATGCTGCAGGACGATATGAGCTGCGGAGTTATCGGCACTTTGAACTACAAATATGCGGGAAAACTGATCCCGGCACAGAATACGACTCCTCTAAACTGGAAGTGGTATTCTCTTCTCGATGATATGCAGAAATCTGGAGTGGATGCAGTGATTTCAGAAGTCAGCAGCCACGCTCTTGCCGAAAACAGGATCGAAAAAACGATGTTTGACGCTGCGATTTTCACGAATCTGACGCGCGATCACCTCGATTTTCACAAAACTTTCGAAAACTACTATCAGGCAAAAAAAAAATTATTCTCCGAGCATCTTAAACTTGGCGGTACTGCAATCATAAATATTGACGACGAAGCTGGAAAAAGACTCTCGGAAGAATTGTCCGGCATTCGTCAGATAAGAATTTCCGAAAAAGATAAGTCTGCTGAATTATTCATGAAAATAGATAAGATTTCTGATGGCGGAAGTGAAGTCGTTTTTACGTTTGGCGGTGTTTCCCAAAAAGTGAAGATTCCTCTCGTCGGAAATTTCAACATCTACAACACGGCTGGCGCTTTTGCGGCAGCAAGTCTCTTCATCGGAGTTGAAAAGGCGTTTGAGAGAATTGAAAACAATGTTTCCGTTCCCGGTCGTCTTGAAAAAGTGGGAAAGCACGCAGTCTATATCGACTATGCACACACTCCCGACGCGATGGAAAATGTTTTAGTTACTTTAAGAAAATTAGGTATTTATGAAAAAATAATCATTGTTTTCGGTGCGGGCGGCGACAGAGACAGCGGAAAGCGTCCTATCATGGGTGAAACTGCCTGCAGACTGGCAGACAAAATTATCGTTACCGATGACAATCCGCGAACCGAAGACCCGAAAAAAATAATTTCCGACATTCTTGCCGGGTGTCCTGAAGATGCTGATGTCACCGTGATAAACGACAGAGCTGAAGCAATCAGAAAAGCAGTTGAAATCAAAGGGAAAAACGATGTCGTTCTCATTGCCGGAAAAGGTGCAGAGAACTATCAGATAACGAAAAGCGGAAAGAAATTCTTTTCCGACAGACTTGAAGCCGAAAAATCGTTAGGGGAGGAATAAATGTTCACGACTTTACTTCTTGAAAAGGCTCTTGAAAAAGCCGGATTAAAAAAAAAGCTTAAAAATTCACTGATCTCAAAATGTTCCATCGATTCACGCGAATGCACTGAAAATTCGCTCTTTTTTGCCTTCAAAGGCGAGAAAACAGACGGTCACAACTATGTTCCTGATCTTCTTAAAAAAGGTGTTTTGTGTATAGGTTCTGAAGATATAAGTCATGATGAAAATTATATCAAAGTTCCGGATGTGCTTGATTTTATGAGCATTCTGGCGCACGAAAGAAGAAAACTCTTTCACGGGAAGGTGATAGCTGTCACCGGTTCGAGCGGAAAGACTTCGACACGCCAGCTCATAGCTTCGATGGCTGCCGTTTCGGGAAAAATCGTCTGGGCTACGAAAGGCAATCTCAACAACCATTTGGGTATGCCTTTAGTCATTCTGAATATGCCGCTTCTGACTGAAGTTCTCGTTCTCGAAATGGGGATGAATCACAGCGGAGAAATAAAAAAGCTTGTCGAAATCGCAGAGCCCGACTTTGTGACGATAACCAATATCGGAAACGCCCACATCGGAAATTTTGCAAGCCACGCCGATCTCGCTGCGGCAAAACTCGAAATTTTCAATTTTTCGAAGGCTGTTGTTTCGGCAAATGTGTCAGATCCTTACATGAAAAAGTGGGTTGATGAGCACAAAGATTCAAGAATTATAAACACTTATTCAAATGAAGAAGCCGCAGCTATAGCCGAAGATTTTGAAGAACTGCCGGATTTTATGGCCGAAAACATAAACTGTGCGGCGAATATAGTTAAAACTGCTCTCGGTTCTCTGCCCGACCTTAAAAAATCTGTTGAAAAATGTGTTCTTCCGGGAATGAGAGGTGAGGTAAAAGTAATCGGAAAGCGCACTTTTATTGCCGACTGTTACAATGCAAATCCGCAGTCGATGCAGAAATCGATAGAAAATTTTTACAAAAAATATGCTCTTAAAGAATCGGGAGAATGCTTTCTGATTCTCGGCAGTATGTTCGAACTCGGAAATTTTTCTGAAAAAATGCACAAAGAACTTGTAAATTCTTTAAAAGATTTTACACTATTAAAGGCTATTTTTTTGGTCGGTTGCGAATTCGATAAACTGAAGTCGGATTTTTTGAACTGCGAAAAGCTCGTTTTTTTGGGTGATATTGCCGATATAAGGGGCTTGCTGCCGGAAGAGGGAACATTCCTTGTGAAGGGTTCCAGAGGCAACAGACTTGAAAGACTTTTCGATTTTCCGGAGGTTTTGAAATGAAAGCATTGATAGTAGGTCTAGGTATTTCCGGTATCTCTTCCGCAAAATTTCTGAAAAACTCAGGATATGAAATTTTCATTTACGACGACAATGCCGCACAGCTTGAAAAATATTCAGCCGAATATCTGAAATATGACGAAAACCTTAAATACGCTCTCGCTATAATCAGCCCCGGAGTTCCGGCAACACACAATGTTATCAGAAAGTTGAACGCTCAAGGAACTGAAATCATTGGCGAACTTGAACTTGCCGGAAGGTTTGTCAAAGATGAAAAAGTAATTGCCGTAACAGGCACGAACGGAAAATCGACGACAGTTTCGCTCGTTCACGCTTTTCTTAAAAATGCGGGATTCAAGTCGTTTTTGTGCGGAAATATAGGTGAGCCTGTCATCAACGGAATAGGGAAGGGTTACGAATTTTTCGTTATCGAACTCAGTTCTTTCCAGCTTGAGACTTTAAAAAGTCTCAAGGTCGATGTTGCAATGGTTCTCAATGTAACTCCCGACCATCTTGACAGATACAAGGATTTTGAAGACTACAAAAATACGAAGCTTAACTTGTTGAATTTGTTGAAAAAAGGCGGTGTTGCTGTTCTCGGAACGGGAATCGTTGCAGATGATTTCGTTCATCCTGATTTTGGCATCAGACTTTTTTCTGTCGAAGGAACGAAAGATATAAAATGTGATGAAACGAACGTTTATTTTGACGGGAAAACGCTCAAAGTCGACGATCTGAAGATTCGCGGACATCATAATATCGAAAACATAATGGCTGCCGTTTTAGGTGTTAAAGACTGGGTCGGCGATACTGCAATTTTAAGAAAATCTCTTCTTGAATTTGATCCGCTTGCCCACAGAACAGCATTCGTTGATAAATTTCAAGGTGTTGAATTTATTGATGATTCCAAAGGAACAAACGTCGGAGCTGTCGAAAAGTCGCTTGCCGGATTTGCTGACGGAAAAGTGGTTCTCATTCTCGGCGGAGTCGACAAGGGCGGAAGTTACGAACCCGTCAGAGTCCTCGCGGACAAAAAATGCAAGGGAGTTGTTCTTATCGGTGCCTCAAAAGAGATAATCCGCCCTTATTTCAAAGGTTTTGCGAATGTTGAAAGCGCCGATTCGATGGCTGAAGCTGTCAAAAAAGCGTTTCTTCTTGCAAAAAATGACGGCGTAGTTCTCTTTTCTCCTGCATGCTCAAGTTTTGACTGGTACAAGAACTATAAAGAGCGCGGAGTCGATTTCGTCAACAAAGTCAAGGACTTGAAAGCTGAGATCGGAGCTTAGGAATGGAAAAGGCGGTCAAACTTTATTTTTCGATATTTTTCCTTCTCGTAGTTTTCGGGATGGTCATGGTTTTCAATGTCAAAATGTTCAATGTGCCCTCGGCTGAAGCGTCGCTTTTGCCGCAGATACGCGGTTTTATTGTTAATTTCGCTTTTGCAGGAATCGCTTTTATTACGGCTTATCTGGTAAATATTTCGTGGCTCAAGAATTCTTCAAAATATCTGGTTCTCTTCATAATCATCCTGCTCATAGCAACTTTGATTATCGGAACGACCAGAAACGGTGCTAAACGTTGGATAGATCTTCATTTTATGATGCTTCAGCCTTCCGAATTCGCAAAAATCGTCACCGTAATATACATCAGTGAAGTTATGACGAAAAAAGGGGAGAGAGTCCAGCTTTTGAAAGATGTTCTCAGCATCGGTGTCGTAGTTGTTTCGATTGTCGGTTTGATTGCCATAGAAGACCTTGGAACCGCGACCATCATCTGCGGAACGGCGATGCTTATGCTTCTTTTGGGCGGCATGAGAAAAAAATATCTCCTCTATCTCGCTCCTCTGGCTGTTGCGGCTTTCTGCGTAATGGTATTCATGCCTGGCAAAGGTTACAGAATCGCGAGACTGCAGTCGTTTATGGATCCGTGCAGTGACGAATATAGATATGACACAGGACTTCAGCAGTGCCGTGCCCAGGTCGCTCTGAGCACAGGCGGCGTAACAGGGGTCGGTTTCGGAAATTCAACTGTAAAAGTAAAGGATCTGCCAGAATCACAGACAGATTTCATTTTTCCGATAATAGGAGAGGAATTCGGTTTTGTCGGTTCGGTTGCGGTTATTCTGCTTTTTATGGCAATGTTCGGGATAGGAACCTATTTTATTTTACATTTGCACGAGACATTCAATTTTTATATGGTTGCCGGCTTCGTGCTGATGCTTGCAATTCAGGTAATAATAAATCTTCTTGTCGTTTCCTCGCTTTCGCCTAACAAAGGTGTTCCGCTTCCTTTTATAAGTTACGGCGGGAGCGCGCTGGCAAGTTATTCTTTTATGGTCGGTCTTATTCTTAATGCGGTAACGAGTGAGAGCCGGCGCTGATTTCGGAGGTAAAGATGGAAAGTGCGATTGAAACGAGATTCATGCTGCTTATGACCGGCATCAATACGCGAGAACAGCAGAAAACTGCTCTTTCGCTGGCGACTACGCTCAGGCTGCGCGGCATAATGAGTGTTTTCGCTCTCACCCAGGGTTCCATTTTCGCCAAAATTTTCAGTGAAAGAGGCTACGAAGTTGTTTCCACTTCCAATTTTCCGCAATCCAAGGATTTGTTTTCAAAAATTATCAGAACTTTGAAAATGCAGTCATGTGTGCAGGAAGCAACTCAGATTTTGAAAATTAAAGGCATAAATGCGGTTTTGAGTTTCGGCGGATTTTCAGCATATCCTGTTCTCGAGGCTGCTTCGAAGATAAACGGTATAAAAATCCTGCTGTTTGAGGGAAATCTTGCAATTTCGAAATGCGGTGAAGACTTTATGAAAAAGGCTGACCGTATATATTTCCCGTTTGAAGCGATGCAGGAAAATATAGACTACGAATTCTACAAAAAGTCTTTTGTTGCCGGAATTCCGGTCGACAGGGAGATTTTGAAAGCAGAACCTGCCGATATTCATGCGACGAAAAAAAGGAACCTTCTCATACTTGCCTGCAGAAAAGAAACGAAAGAAATGAATTCCACAATTCGTGAACTGATAACTAAATATCCTGAAGTAACCAGAGATTTTCATATAATTCACGAAACCGGAGACCGTGAGATCGCATCGATAAACAAGTATTATGAAGCTCACAAAATAGAGAGCACCTGCGAGATGTTTTTCGAAAACCGCGGTTCTTACTATAAACTTGCAGACATCGTTATCGCGCGTCCCAACAGCGATATAATTGCCGAGCTTATCGCTCTTAAAAAACCTGCTGTGTATCTTCCTCTTCCGAAGAATAAAGATTACTTCCAGAAGCAGAATGCCGTTTTTATGGCGAAAAAGAGTATGGGATTTATCGTTGAAGACGCAAAAAGCGTAAATGCGGCGGTAAGAATGAGAAAACTTTACTCATTTCTTAATACCTATGTCAAAAGCGAAGAGAGCATGAAAAGAAATATGGCCGAGCTTGATTTTGAAAACTCTGCAAACAGGCTGGCTGACGATATAGAAAAGATTTTGAAGAGCGGAAAAAAATAATGCATATTCATTTTATGGGAATAGGCGGAAGCGGTGTCAGCGGTCTTGCAACTGCTGCAAAGTCGTTCGGCTACAAGGTGAGCGGCTGCGACATGAAGG
This sequence comes from bacterium, assembly GCA_017538365.1. Taxonomy (GTDB): domain Bacteria; phylum UBP6; class UBA1177; order UBA1177; family UBA1177; genus UBA1177. The sequence continues at coordinate 139,511 of JAFYIZ010000028.1, forward strand.
AGAGTTCCTTCCTGAAAATGGTTCGCGGTCAGGGAATAGAGTGTATGCAGGGGCATGATCCCGCTCATCTTGACGGAGTCGACATTCTCGTCCGTTCAAGTGCCGTTCCGCTTGACAATCCGGAAGTGGCCGAGGCTTTGAAGAAAGGAATAAAAGTCGTTACCAGAGGCGAATTCTTGGCGATTCTTCTTGAAAAAAAGCACAAAATCGGTGTCGGCGGAAGTCACGGCAAAACTTCGACGACTTGGATGATCTATGCGCTTCTTCGTGCCGCAGGAGTCGATGCTTCCGTTTATGCCGGCGGGAAAAGCAACGGGCTTACGAGTATTTCTGCCGGAGAGCCTTATGTCGTTGAACTTGACGAAAGTGACGGCTCGATTTTCAAGATGTGCCTGAATTCGCTTGTTATTACGAATCTTGAGTTTGAACACGCCGATTTTTACAAAACTCCGGCTGAAATGCTGAAATCGTTCGAGCGATATCTTCTTTCGGAAAGACCTGAAAATCTGATAATCGGGCGCGGTTACGATCTGAGCAACAAACTTTTCGAGATGTTTTCGCCTCTTTCTTTCCCGACTCACGATGAAATCAGAAATGGTGTCGGGTTTGAAAACAGCGACTGCAGCAATTTTTATATGAAAGAGGGTTCGCTTTTCTTCCTTTCAGGCAATACCGAAATTTATGTCGGAGATCTCGCTGAACCGACGCACATCCTGCAGAACCGCTCGGCAGCCCTTCTTGCCGCTTCGGAGTATCTTGAAAAAACCGGTCGCTCCCTTCCTGTTATCGACTGCGGATTCTGGAAAAATGTTCCGAAAGTAGACCGCAGATTCCAGAATGTGGGAACATGGCACGGAATGACTCTTGTTGACGACTATGCGCACCATCCGAGCGAAGTTCACGCTCTTATCGAGCAGTCTGAACTGGAGTTTAAGAACTTCTGTCTTGTCTTTCAGCCGCACAGAATTTCAAGATTCACTACTTTTTACGACAAGTTCAGAGAAGTTCTGAAAGATGTCGGAGTTCTGATAATTCTTCCGGTCTATTCGGCTGGGGAAAAGTTTGAAGGCAGAGCGTCAAAAGAATTGTATGAGGATTTAAAGAGCGGAGACAACTTTGTCTTTTATGCAGAAACTATAGATAAAGCTGTCGAAATTATTAAGGAAAATGAAAAAAGGCTCCGCGCTTCGGCGATAGTTTCCGCTGGTGCGGGCGATGTGAATACGATTTTTGCCAAACTTATGAGCGGAGAAAGTAAGTGAAGTTCAAAAAACGCGCCGACATAAGTGAACTTCTCACAATAAGAGTAAAAGACGCGGTTTGCGATCTTTACTTCCCTGAAATCATTGATGATTTGGTGCGCTTTACCAGTGAATTCGATGACTACAGAATCCTTTCTGGCGGCAGCAACATTATCGCGGGAGACGTGAAAAAGCCCGTGCTTTACATGGGAAAGGCAATCTCCACGAGTGATACCGACGATGTCGACGAATATCTGGTCAAAACTTTCATGCCTTCATGGGTGAGCAACGCCGCTCTGCTCGACTATTCGATAAAGAACGGTTTGTCGGGCGTAGAATTTCTTGCCGGAATACCGGGAAATCTCGGCGGTGCGCTTTACGGAAACGCTGCTCCTGCAGGTTCTTCATGGGATGATGTGGTCGGTGTGATTTACGTCATTCAGAACGGCAAGGTGTTCCCGTTCCTGCCGAGATACAGCTACAGATCTCTCGACAACAAACCTGAAGGCTGTTTTGTCATTTACGGTGCGGAGTTGATTTTGACGAAAGATACTTCTGAAAACGTTAGAGCGAGGATTCTGGAATTCCTTTCAAAGAGAATAAAGATAAAAGGTCACAGCGCGGGTTCGCTTTTTAAAAATCCTAAGGATGGAAAAGCTGGATACATGCTTGACCAGTGCGGAATGAAAGGATTCTCTGTCGGCGGCGCTAAACTCAGCGACAATCACGCAAACATAATAGTAAACACTGGCGAAGGTACTTTTGACGACTTCTGCCGCCTGAAAGATATTGCGATTGAAAGAGTACGCGAAAAATTCGGTGTTACTCTGGAGCCGGAAGTTCAGTTTTGGTATGATTGATTTTTTGAGGAGATAAAAATGAAACTCGACAAAAACATGAAAATTGCGGTTATTGCCGGCGGAATGTCGGACGAGCGCGAAGTCAGCCTCGTTACGGGAAACATGCTTTACAAAACCCTTTGTGAAGGCGGTTACGCCAACGTGAAGTTTATTGATGTCGGTTTCGACTTGGCTGAAAAGCTCCGCGAGTTCTCGCCGGATGTCGTTGTAAACGGTCTTCACGGCAGATACGGCGAAGACGGAACGGTTCAGGGACTTCTCGAAATGATGAAGATTCCCTACACGAATTCAGGTGTCACGGCAAGCGCAGTCGGCATGGACAAACTGCTCTGCCGTGCCGTTATGAAAGATTGCGGAATAAAAGTCGCTGAAGGAAAAACTATCGAAGCTGCTGCTGACATGGAAAGACCTTACGAGTTTCCGTTTGTTGTTAAAGATCCGGTCAACGGTTCGAGCCGCGGCGTTTACATTGTTAAAAACGAAGAGAGCTGGGAAGACGCCAAAAAGGAACTTAAAATTGGAAAAAGATATTTGTGCGAAAAGTTTTTCAAAGGCCGTGAAGTCAATGTCGCGGTGCTTGAAAACAAAGTTCTGGGCGATGTAGAGATAACTCCGGCAAACGAGTTCTACGATTTCGACGCGAAATACAACAGCGACAAGACGATATACACGGTCCATCCCGATATAAGCGAGGCTGCAAGGGAAAAAATCTCCGACGCCGCTTTGAAACTGCACATCGCACTCGGCTGCAAAGGTGTCACGAGAAGTGATTTTATTGTCAGCGGCGACGACTACATTATGCTCGAGATCAACACGCTTCCAGGAATGACGGGACATTCGCTTGTTCCGATGATTGCGAAATACCGCGGAATAGGATACCTTGAACTTATTGAAACCCTTATTTCCGAGTGCCTGGACGCAGAATGAAAAATTTTTTAAGAATATTGAGCAGCATCGGATATGTGCTTTGCACGTATCTTCTCGTGTCGCTTTTTGCTGCCGTATTCTGCTTTGCAGGAGATACTTTCGAGACGTTCAAAAACAGTGACAGAATGCTTATAACTCCTGAAAATGTCGAGATAATAGGAAATGACCGCCTGAGCAGGGAAGATATTCTTTTTGTTGCCGGTCTTGATAAAAAAATCAGTTTTTTTGATGCCGACAGTAAAAAAATGACGCTCAATCTCTCTACTTGCGGATGGGTCAAAAAAGCTTTTGTTGAAAAGTTTTTCCCGAATTCGGTGGTGATACATATAGAAGAATTCAAACCGGCGATGATTGTTACCAGCAGAAAAAGGTCGTCAGATTCCGACAAAGATTCCTTTATGCCGTGGTTTTCCGATGCCGACGGAATCCTGTTCAAAAAGGCTCTTTCACGTGAAATTCCGAAAGATATGCCAACTTTTTATCTGAAGTATTCTACTCCGGAAGAGGAGAAAAAACGTTCGGAGAAGATAAAAAACGCTATTTTTCTTGCAAAAAAATGGGAAAATTTGGATTCGCTTTGTCAGCTAAGAAGCATCAGTTATGAATTTCTTGCCGGATATTCGCTGCTGTGCTCTCTTGAAAAAAAACGCTTGGAAACTGTTATTCACCTTAAGGAAGAGGCAACTGTCGATGAATGGAACCAGATGATGCAGAAAACATCCGGTGCGATAAGAGAGCTGTTAGCCAAAAGTCAGTGGGTGTGGGAGTACGATTTTGACAAGGTGAAAAATAATTTCGGCGAGACGGAATTTGAAATTATATTCGGAAAACTTGTTAATATAAAAAAGGGAGAATCTGATGGCTAGAGGCAATACGATGATTGCTGCACTTGATATAGGTACTAAAAGCGTCACGACGCTTATTGCGCAAAAGAGCGATGACGGCGTTTTTTCAATTATAGGAAAAGGTGTCGCTGAAAATAATAAAGGCCTGATTGCAGGCGATGTCGTTGATGTTCAGGCTACCGCTGCAGCGATACGCGATTCTGTGTCTGAGGCCGAACAGATTTCCTCAAAACGCATAAAAAAGGTTTATGTCGGTGTTTCCGGTGAAGGAGTCCGTTCTATAAACAGTCACGGCGTGATCCAGGTCAGAGGTCAGGAAGTCGCAAAGACCGATATGAACAGAGTCATAGAACAGGCTAAAATAATCACATTACCGGACGACAGAGAGATTATAAGTGTAGAAATAGGAAAATACACTGTCGACGGTAAGGCGGGAATAGTAAATCCGATAGGAATGGCGTGCAGAAGGCTCGAAGTCGACGTTCTTATAATAACGATGCCGAAGACGATGTTCAGAAATCTTTACAAAGCTGTCGAAGATGCCGGATTTTTCGTAAACGGTGTCGTTGTGAGCGCCATAGCTTCAAGCTGGGCTGTTCTTGAAGATGATGAGAAAAATATAGGTGTCGCGATGGTTGACATCGGTGACGGTGTGGCTGATATAGCGATTTATCAGAACGGAGCTCCGGTTTATGTCGCGGTAATGCCGATGGGCGGAAAATTCATCACCGACGATATAAGCAAAGTCATGAAGATTCCGCCGGCTGAAGCAGAAAGGGTAAAATGCAAATACGGAAATGCGCGTCCCGAATATGTTTCGGACAGCGAAGTGTTCGATACGGTCGTCATCGGCACTAATGCACCGACGACAAAAAAGGTTAAGCAGCTTGCAACTGTAATAACTCCGAGGATCGAGGAAATCCTCGTAGAAATCAAAAAGAAACTTATGGAAAGTCAGAAAGAGAACATTATTCAATCAGACATAGTTCTCACCGGAGGATCTGCGCAACTGAAGAACATTCAGTGTGTTGCGGAAGATACTTTGGAACAGACGGTAAGGATCGGAACTCCGAAAATTGATGAAACGAGTATCGGATTGAATGATGTGCTGAGTTCACCAAGGTTTGCGACGGCTGTCGGTATAATCAGACATTTTTCCTGCCGCAAACAGATGGAAATTGCAAAAAGAAACGGATGGTTGGCGAGGGTGGCCGATATTTTTAGAAATTTTTTCGAGTAGGAGAGTCGGATGAGCGAGAAAGAAGGACCAGTAAAAATTGCAGTTATCGGTGTGGGCGGCTGTGGCTGCAATGCGGCAAAAATGATTGAAGAGGAAACAATTACCAATGAAGAATCGGTATTTAAAAACAGCAACGTCAAGATAGTTGCTGCAAATACTGATGCGCAGGTGCTTGCGCAGCTTAACGAGGTAAATCAGATACAACTCGGTCCCAAACTGACAAAGGGGCAGGGTGCAGGCGGAAATCCTGATTGCGGAAGAGACGCGGCGATAGAAAGCCAGGTCGATATATATTCGGCTTTGGAAGGCAACGACATGGTTTTTCTGACTACCGGTATGGGTGGCGGAACAGGAACCGGTGCAGCTCCCGTTATAGCCAGCGCCGCAAAGAAAAACGGTATACTCACCGTCGGAATCGTAACAAAACCTTTTTCTTTTGAAGGCAAGCAGAAGATGAAATGTGCCGAAAACGGAATAGAAGAGCTTCGCAAGAATGTCGACGCTCTTCTTGTTGTTCCGAACGATATTCTTCTCGAAATAGCAGGTGACGATGACGATGCCGTAGATATGTTCAAAAAACCGAACGAGATTCTTATTTATGCCGTCAGAAGCATATCGGAACTTATAATAAAAACAGGTTTCGTAAACCTCGATTTCTCCGATGTAAGAAGCACCATGCTCGATATGGGTATGGCTGTTATCGGTTTCGGTAGTGCTACCGGCGAACACGCTCCGCTCAATGCCGTTAAAGACGCTCTCAATAATCCGCTCCTGAAAAATTTTACGATAAAAGGAACAAAGAGAATGCTGGTTTACGTCAATGGAAATACAAAACTCAAAGAATTTGCAGAGGCATCCACTTATCTTAACGATATGGGTGATGAGGACGCAAGATTTAAATTCGGTCTTTTCGTTGACAAGAACAAGACAGATGTTTCGGTACTCATCGTTGCCGAAGCTCACGAAGCGAATGTTTCCAATTTCAAAGCGTGCAAAAAAGAGAAGGATGACAGTCAGAACACTATTTTTGATATCGAAAAAACCGAGCCTTTTAACGAAGATGTAGTTGTTGAACTGCAGAAACCGGCTGCCGAAAGCAGCGTAATAGCAGCATCAGCGTCAAAAAATGTTTCCGCAGAGCCGCCAAGTCTTGAAGTCAAGGACACAAAGCCCTTTTCCTTCAAAGATGAAACGGTAGCGTTTATTCCTGAAAGCATAGATATCGATCAGAATGACAAATCCATTCCTGCTGTTTTTCGCAAACTTTCGAAGGAAGAGAAGGAAAAAATGCAGGTTTCGCTCACAGAATACATCTACAAATAAAATCCGTTTATAAATTTCCCCGAAAATACTGAAATTTTCCGCTTTAAGTTGAAAATAAAAAGTCTGTGGTTACAATGCTCTGTTTTTTGGTTTTTATTATTTTGATATAGGTGCATCATGGCAAAAAAACTTCTTATCAGAGACCTCACTTTAAGAGACGGTCAGCAGTCGCAGTTCGCGACCAGAATGAATCAGAATCAGGTTGACAGACTTTTGAAATCGTTCAACAAAGCTCATTTCTATGCAATGGAAGTATGGGGCGGTGCCGTTCCCGATTCAGTTATGCGCTACCTCGGCGAAGATCCGTGGGACAGACTTGAAAAAATCAAAGCGGGAGTAGGCGAGGCGAGCAAACTTACCGCACTTTCGAGAGGAAGAAACCTTTTCGGCTACAATCCTTATCCCGAAGACGTTATCGAAGGCTTCAACCGCAACGCGATAAAGTCCGGTATTGACATCATGCGTATTTTCGATGCCCTGAACGATATCGACAACATGCGCTCGACGATAAAATACGTCAAGGAAAACGGCGGAATGACTGACTGCTGCATCTGCTACACTGTCGATCCGAAATTCTCGACGAAAGACAAGATCAAAGCTATGTTCAGCGGCAAAAAACTGCCTGACAACCTTTTCTCGATCGATTATTTCGTAAACAAAGCTGTCGAGCTCGAAAAGGCGGGCGCCGACATGATCTCGATCAAGGATATGGCAGGGCTTATCAATCCGGCAATGAGCGCGAAACTTATTTCGGCTCTTAAAAAAGCGGTCAAGATCCCGATAGATCTGCATACCCACTGCACTCCGGGCTACGGCTTGGGCAGCGTTCTCATGGCTATGGTAAACGACGTCGATATCGTTGATTCGGTCATCATGCCGTTTGCAGGTGGTCCTGCGGCTCCGGCGTTCGAACTTGTTCAGGTCTTCGCTAAAAAACTCGGACTTGAGACGAATGTCGATCTCGCTGCAGTAAAAGAGATAAGGACTGAACTTTTCAAAATCAGAAAGGAACTTGCGAAATTCGACCAGTACAAACTTTTCCCGAAAGATTTCGACCCGACCGACAAACTTCCGGCAGATGTCGAGAAACTTTTTGATGATGCTATCGCAGCGGCGAAGAAAGGCGACACCGATACAGTTACCGATCTCACGCAGCAGATCGAGCGCTACTTCAATTTCCCGAAACCGAACGAAGTCGTCAGAATGGCTCAGATCCCCGGCGGAATGTATACCAACATGCTTGCTCAGCTTCAGGCGGGAAAAATCGAACATCTTCTTCCGAAAGTCATGGAGATGGTTCCTATCGTCAGACTTGCTGCCGGTGTTCCGCCGCTTGTAACTCCTACGAGCCAGATCGTAGGAACTCAGGCTGTAAGTTGCGTCATCAACCTTAATTCGGGCAAAGCGATGTATGAAAACACCTCTGTTCAGTTCGTAAATCTGGTCAAAGGCGGTTACGGTCACACGCCGTGGCCGGTTGATCCTGCTTTCCGTGAAAAAATTTCGGGAAAACGTGAAGAACAGCCTTACGACACCTCGAAACACGTCAAACAGGTCAACGAAACGCTTGACGAATTCGGCGGCGTAAAACTTGCAGCTACCGAAAAGGAAGAGCTTCTTCTCGAACTTTTCCCGGCAGTTGCAAAGCCTTTCCTCAAAACGAAACGCGAAAAGGATTTCAGAGCCGAGCAGCAGAAAGTTCAGGACAAGCTTGACGAAGAAAGAGGAAAGCTCATCTCAGCGCTTGAAGGAAATGTCTTAGAATAGTCATGGATTTCATTTCTCCCTATATCGACAGCGAAAAAAAGCTGCACATCCGGTTTGAAAAGCTCTTTGCACTGCTTTCATCATGCGGTTTCTCGGGAAAAATAAATGTTTTCAACGGAGGAGAACCTTTTTTCATCATTGTTTCAAGAGGTTCTGCATGGACCGACAAGCCATTTAATTTGTTGGGAAATTTATCGAAAAATACTCTTTTTAAAGTCGACAGCGCGATATCTGACGAGATGAAGAAAGGGCTGAAGGAATACGACGGAAACGAATTTCTTTTTTCGGTTATTCTGAATATGCCGCGCGAACGGGTTCTTGAAGTTTTGAAGCCCTACGCAACAGAGTTTCTTTCGATAAAGCCGGAAGCGGCTAAACTTATTTTTCTCCACGATGACCTTCAGCCTTTTGTAGGTCAGAAAAGGATCGAAATTTTTTCCAATCTTAAAAAAAGTTACCGCGTCATCTATTTCCTTTTGATTTCACAGTCTGCCGTAATTGTTCAGGCAACTATGGAAGAACGGGCGAAAATAACCGAAAAACTTAATAAATCCGATATCTTTTCGGAAAAAGCGGCAACGGAAGAAGTTGTTGAAAAAGTTGCTGCCGAGAAAAAGCAGGAAACGCTTTCGGAAGAAGAGGAAATCAAAATGTTCCTCAACGCCAACGAGCATTATACCGATGTTTTCAAGCTGTTCGGACTTAAGGACAAATTCGATGAAAAGATTGCGCGCCGAGAATACATTAAAATAATGCAGAAGATCCACCCAGATAAACTTGTCGGAATTTCGCCGAATACTGCGCTTCGGGCTAAAGAGTTTCTGCAGCTGGCGGGCGAGTGCTACGAGCTTATCCGCGATCCTGAAGTGGCAGCTGACATCAGACATCTGATGATGAAATACGGTCCTATAAGGTCTAAAACCGAATATCTGAAAATGAAGGAATACGATTCGGCAATGATGAAAGCGACGGCTCTGGCTAAAATAGGTTCATACGAAGCTGCGGCTAAAGTTTTCGACTTTATCTACAATGAGACTAAAAATCCGGCGGCTCTGGAACAGAAGAATCTTGCTCTCTGGAAGCTCGCTCCGAAGTGGAACAAGTTCGAAAAAGCCGACAGATACAAAGAGATCAGAGATGATTTTGTAAAAATTTCCATGATAAAAGACCTCTCTTTAGAATCAAAGTATATTCTGGCTGAGATTTATGAATTCTTCGAAGATATTCCCGATGCAATAAAAGTTCTCGACACAATTCTCAAGGAAAGACCTGATGATTTCAAGGCTGCCGGAATGAAAAAGAGGATGATCTATTACAATCGACTGAACAAAAATTAATTCATAGAACCGCGGACGCAGCGTACATATTGATTTGCGGTGTTGTAGTCGTGGACAACAGCAGCCGTCTTGAAGTCGACACTCCAAACCTGTTTTGATGCAGTAGGATCATCCGTGCTTGACCAGTAATTATATTGAATCTGTGATCCGACTTCTTCAGGTAGATAGTTTCCGGTGCCGCATCCTTTGCAGGCTGCCTGATTTGCCAGATAACCTTCATTATATCCTGGAGTTGCTACTGATACCGCGCATTCACTTGTTTTTGAGCAGCCTTTGACGAGCGATTTGAGTTCATCGATATTGGGAAGCCTCCAGTCTGATTTGCCGGCAAGCTCAAGGCTTTCACACGGTGCAGCAGCATTTTCCCAGCCTTCGACTCTGGTTACTTCTCCTCCCTGCCACTCAAGACCGTTTGCTGCAACGTAGGTTTCAGCAGGTTTGGTGACGCATGTGTGGTTCTGGCACCATTTGCCTTCGGGGCAGTCTGCTTCGACTTTGCATTCCCAATCCGGATTTTGTTCAGCTTCTGCATCCTGTTCGGGAACGTCATCTGCGGTTCCCTGACGGACGCATCTTACCCAGTTTGCACCGCTCAGAGTATCTGAATCGCTGCCGATATATCCTGCTTTGTAGTTAAGATACCAGAAAGCGTTTGCAAGTTTGCCTGCAGTGCTTGTATTCGGAGTGTTTGACCAGGTTCCGTTGCACGGATCTCCGAACATCGCCGGAACGATGTAGCATTCGTCGTTCCCAAGCTGTACATCGCTGAGCTGGCAGTCATCTTCTGTAAGGAAGGATTCACCGTCTTTGTACTGGTCGTCAAGAGCGTAGCAGCCGAAACATGAATATCCGTAAGGCTGGGAGTTGTTTTTGTTCTTGTTGCAGGTGTCCTGATCGGAACAGGATTCGCTTGTGGGGCAGGTTCCGCCTGTCATTGTCGTGCTGACACCTCTGACTATGGTTCTAAGCTCGTCAATTGTCGGCAGTCTCCAGTCATCGGCTCCCGCAAGAACGAGGTTTTCGCAGTATTCAACTGATTTAGCATGATTTGGTCCGAGACCGCCGGTTCCCTTATGTCCCATCGGGTTTTCCCAAATGAGATAAGTGTCAGGATCGACCCAGATGCCTTTTGAATCTTTGTCAAAACCGCCGTTACCGGGATTGGTCGGATCTTCATTTCCGGGATTTGTCGGATCTTCGCTGCTGCTGTTTCCTTTGCAGTCGGAAGTGTTCCAGCCTGAACAGTCCGGTTTGCAGGTCGCGATACCGCCTGTGTAGCCAGGATCGATTGATGAGCATTCCTGTGCGTTGCCGTCGCAGACTTCACCGGTGTCTGTAAGACCGTTTCCGCAGTTGGTATTCTGCTGATTTTCATCACCGTTGCCGGAATCATCGCCGGTGTTGTCTTCCTGATTGTTTCCGCTTTCAGTGTCTGTCTCTTCTTCGTCATCTGCACTGCAAGCTGTAAACATGATGAAAATGATTGAAAGAATTACAAAAAAACGAAACAAACGCATGAGAAAACCTCCTGAATAGTTTGTAAAAACTCTAAAAAAAAGATTTAAATTCGTTTTTTAATGAATTTCAACGAGAGGGTTTAGCATATAAGGAAAAAATTGCAAATATTCTGCAATATTTTCTTTGAGTCTTATTTCGACAAATAATGTTCAGCCGCGACAGCAGCGATCGCGCCGTCTCCGACTGCGGTTGAAACCTGTCTGACCAGTTTTTCCCTTATGTCGCCTGCTGCGAAAAGACCGTCAGTCGATGTTCTGCATTCGGAATCAGTCAGAATGTGACCGCTTTCTGCAAGTTTGACAAGGTCTGCTACAGGTTTTGTTTCTGGAATATAGCCTAAAAATATGAAAACACCGTCAACTGCGATTTCTGAAAGTTCGCCTGTTTTGACGTTTTTGACGACGATTTTTTCGACAAAATCCTTTCCTTCGATTCTTTCTGCAACAGAGTTGAGACAAAAATCTATTTTCGGGTTGCTGCGAACTTCATTCTGCGTGATTTTTTCGGCTCTGAACTCGTCTCTTCTGTGGATGATCGTCACTTTTTCTGCGAATTTCGTGAGGTAGAGCGCCTCTTTCAAAGCACTGTCACCGCCACCTAAAACTGCGACTTTAAGCCCGCGGTAGAAGGCTCCGTCGCAGACCGCACAGTAGCTGACTCCGTTTCCGGTGAACTCTTTTTCGCCGGGTATTTCAGCTTTTCTTGGAACAGAACCTGCCGCATAAATCACTGTTTTTGCTGAAAATTCGCTGCCTGAAGTAGTTTTTACGGAAAAGAGTTTGTCTCCGGGTTTTTCAACTTTCTGAACTTCTTCCGAAACAAATTCGCAGCCTAAATCAAGAGCCTGGGCATGCATTTTTTCAGCTAAATCAAAACCTGCAATAGACTTTTCACCGGGCCAGTTTTCAAGTTTGTCGGTGAGTGCCATCAGCCCGCCGTAAGTGTTTTTTTCGAAAATTATAGTTTTGAGCAGAGCGCGCGAAGCATAGATTCCGGCGGTCATTCCTGCCGGACCGCTTCCGATGACGGCAACGTCGTAAAGTTCGGACATTTTTCCTCTTCAAATTGTGAATTTAAATAATAAAATCAGCGAATTTGCTGTAGTAAAGGTGAAGTTTTTCTATCTCTTCAACTTGGTAAGGGTTGTAAAGTTTGGAACTGGCGAAACGCTCCTTTTTAAGCATGAGGATCGCGATAAGAAGCTGCACATAGTTGTTTGAAGGGAAATAATGCTTCTCGTTCATCAGCGTTCTCAGTTTTTTAAAAAAAGAAGCAGCTTTCTGCGGGATGAGCAGCGATGTTCGGCTTTCAACGAAGTGGATTCCGTCCTCTTTTTCGTGGAAAAACGAAAGGATGAAATCGCGCTCCTTGTACCACGTCAGGCTGTTTTCCTCATCTTCCGAAAGATTGAGCTTTTCTTCAGTGAAAAAATCCTCGCCTTTAAGTCTTGAAAAAAGGGAAGGGGAAAAAAGCATGATCCGCGCCTTTTCAAGTCCGCGCTTGTCGGCGAGTGTCGTTTTGTTGCCGATGTCGAAGTGGTAAATGAAGAAAAGGTTGAAAAACTGCTGCCAGAAATCGTGGTTTTTGACGTCTTCGCCTGTGACATAAAAGCATTCTTTTTTGAAATCCTGCAGCGCCGCAGATTCAAAATCGTCAAAAGATGAGTAAATTCTTGTCTTTACGGCACTCATTAAAAATCTCTGGAATAAATTATCTTACCGTTCACGATCGTAGCCGATACAGCTCCTTTTACATGGAAACCGTGGAAAGGAGTGTTGTGGCTTTTTGATTTGAACATGTTTTTATCGACTGTCCACTGGTAGCTCGGGTCGAAAACAGTGATGTCAGCCGGTTTTCCGACTTCGATTCTGCCGCCTTCGATTCCCATGATTTTGTAACCCGCTGTGAAAAGTTCGACGATTCTTTCGATCGGGAGTTCTTTGTCGTGGTAAAGTCTGAGAACAAGCGGGAGAGCAGTTTCAAGTCCAACGATTCCCGACGGAGCGTTGTTGAACTCAACCTCTTTTTCTCTCTGGTGATGAGGCGCGTGGTCGGTAGCGATCGCGTCGATTATTCCATCTTTGAGAGCTTTGATGACTGCAAGTCTGTCCGCTTCGCTGCGAAGAGGCGGATTGATTTTGGTATTCGTGTCGAATCCGCCGAGAGCCTCATCGGTAAGCGTGATGTAGTGAGGAGCCGTTTCAGCCGTGATTTTTGCACCGCGCTCTTTGAAGAATTTGATTATATCGACTGAAAGAGCTGCGCTGACATGTGCGATGTGGATCGGGAGCTTCAGATATTCAGCCATCATGCAGTCACGTGCGATCTGCGAAGCTTCGCCGACAACGGGGCATCCTGTCATGCCGTAAACAGTCGAGTAGTAGCCTTCGTTCATCTGCGCTGTTTCGGAGAGATAGAGGTCTTCACTGTGCGAAACATACATCATGTCGAAAGTCGAAGCGTATTCCATGACTCTTTTGAGAAGGTCGGTATTCTGGATAGGTCTGCCGTCATCGCTTATTGCGATTGCACCGCCTTCAGCAAGCTCTCCGATCGGAGCGAGAGATTCACCTTTGAGCCCTTTTGTTGCTGCAGCTATCGGATAAAGTTTGACGCCGTTTCCTTTCGAAGCGCGTTCATACATGTAGCGGATGGTTTCAACATTGTCTGCTGCCGGTTTTGTGTTCGGCATCGTGCAGACAGATGTGAATCCGCCTGCCGCAGCAGCTTCGAGACCAGAAATGATGTCTTCTTTGTATTCGAAGCCGGGATCTCTGAAGTGAACGTGAATATCAATGAAGCCGGGAGCGACGAAAAGACCGTCGGCATCGAAGACTTCGGCACCTTTCGTGTCTGGATTCTTGGTGATTTCGGTAACTACGCCGTTTTCTATAACTATTGAAGTTTTCTCGGTTTTTCCGACAAGCGGATTGACAACCGTTCCGTTTTTAACAACTAATTTCATTTGTCTGACCCTCCGAGAAGAAGATAAAGAACAGCCATTCTGACATTTACTCCGTTTGATACCTGCTCAAGGATTACCGACTGTTCGCCGTCCATGACGACGTCATCGATTTCGACTCCTCTGTTTGCCGGTCCCGGATGCATAACGAGCGCATCTTTCTTAGCGAGCTTGAGGAGTTCCGGAGTGAGCATGAAGTATCTCGAATATTCTCTGACATCGGGGTAGAGCAGGTTGCTGGCGCGTTCGTTCTGGACTCTGAGCATCATGACGATGTCGGCATCCTGAACAGCGTATTTCGGCAGTTTTTCAACTGTAACGCCCATCTTTTCAACTTCTTTCGGAAGCATTGTTCCCGGACCGGAGATCGAAACGTGCGCTCCCATTTTGTTAAGAAGGTAGATGTTAGATCTTGCGACTCTGCTGTGGTAAATATCACCCAGAAGCGCGACTTTGAGCCCTTCGAATCCGCCCTTTCTCTGCCAGATCGTGTAGGCGTCAAGCAGAGCCTGTGTCGGATGTTCGTGGAAGCCGTCGCCGGCATTGATTATCG
>JAFYIZ010000029.1 GCA_017538365.1 bacterium
ATTTTATTAATTTCATCAAAAGGAGAGAAAGATGAAAAAAGGTTTCACACTTATCGAGCTCATGATTGTTATCGCAATCATCGGTATTCTTGCAGCAGTTGCTATTCCTATGTACAGCGACTACACCAAAAAATCGAGAACAGCTGAAGTTCAGCAGAACCTCAACGAGATCGTAAAGATGCAGCTTATTTGGAAGGAAGATCCGAATGGTGGTTCAAAGACTGGTCAGTACACTACAGGATTTGCGACCCTCGGTTTCAAAACAAATGTTGGAACATTTAATTCTGATGTAACAGCATGTAACTCTAACTCGTCTTCTACCTCTACTGAGGCGGGTGTAAACAACGAAGCCTATGCATGCGGAACATTCTATGGCTATATCCTGGCAACAGGTTTCGGTGCAAATTTCGCACAAGGAACAACGAAATGCACCGGTGGTGATCTTGACAAAGGTATCGCATCTGCTGAACCAGTTTCTTCGGCTCAGGTTCCTAATGATTGGACAAAAGCTTGCATGAATGCAGCAATGGCATTCAGACACGAATAAGCCGATCTTAGCTTGATTTTTCAGACCCCGCTTCGGCGGGGTTTTTTTGTATCTGAACCTCACCCTTTTATTCCCCTCTCCATTGTGGAGAGGAGATTGATCTCATCCCTAACCCCACTCGCACGTCATCTTGAACGAATGTGAAAGATCTCTGAGATTCTTCGCTTACGCTCAGAATGACGACATCTTACCCTCGCCACAATGGAGAGGGGCTAGGGGTGAGGTTGACAAACACACGCCCTCGCCCTTCGGGCACTCCCTCTAGCTTAGAGGGAGAATAATTTTCACTCCATCTCTCGTCCGTTCAAACACAAACGGGTTGTAGTTTGCTCTTCCGGGATCGGTTTTTGTGATGAAATCGGTGATATCGCGCAGTGTTTTGGTCGAAGGTGAGCGGTGAATGCCTGATTCAACAAAAAACGCTGATGAAAATAGATAGGAAAAGGCGGTGAGCCAGAAATCGTAACTTTTTGATTCTACTAAACTTCTTGGAATAAAAATCGAGTTTTCGGAATCTATGATCGAAAGATTCCGCCAGAAACCGTCCATAAGTTCACGCATGATTTCACTTTCGCGTGCTGCATTTTCAGCGAGGCGCGCGATATTTTCTTTGTAGGGTATTTCGGGCAGAAGTGCGTCAAGAGCAGGCAGAATTTTGTGGCGGTAGTAGTTTCTGCGGTATTTTGTGTCGTAATTTGAGGCATCTGACAAAAATTGTCGCCCTTGCATGAAGGCTGAAATCTCGTTTTTGGAGATGTTGAGCATCGGGCGGATTACAAAAAAATCGCCATTTTCGGTATTCGATAAAAAATCGCAGCTTGAATTTACCGGTTTTATGCCGCTTAACCCTTTTAAGCCAGTTCCGCGGTCAAAAATGCGCATCAAAACAGTTTCGACCTGGTCATCAAGATGGTGCGCAGTTGTCAACATATTGAATTTATTTGATTTTACTAAATTAAAGAGGAGTTCGTAACGCTTGAGTCTTGCCCGCTCTTCAATATTTTTGTTGTCGTGATCCCAGAAATCGGGCTCAAACTCAAGAGAAAAACAAGTGATTTTAAGCTGTTGACAAATTTTGTCAACAAAGATTGCTTCGTCTGCGGCCTCAATTCTAAGCCTGTGGTTGACGTAACTTGCGGCAAGTGTAAACCCGAAATCATTTTTTATTTCGTTGAGAAGATAAAGGAGAGCGAGAGAATCGGCACCGCCGGAGCAGGCGACTAAAACAGAAAATTTTTTGCCGGAAAAACCCGTTTTCTCGATAATTTCTTTAAAATTTGCCCGAAATTTTTCTTTTAAATCCATAATTCACTCCAAAAAACCGTGAATTTTTAATGTTTTCGGCAAAAAAGGCAATTATTTTAGTCTTTTCGGGTTGTTTTTTGAGCAGGCGGCAATATATTTAGGGTTGTGTGATCTCTCCACGTCATTCTGAGCGTAAGCGAAGAATCTCAGAGATCTTTCACATTCGTTCAAGATGACGCGGAGGGTGAGGTTTTTAGGAGGTTTTCTGATGTTCAACATTATCAAAAGCGGATTTTTGATTCTGCTCATGTCGGTTTTTCTGGTTTTTATCGGTTATCTTGCCGGAGGTCCCGACGGTGCGATAATTTTTTTCGTAATTTCGCTTGTTTTCAATTTTTTCAGCTACTTTTTCAGTGACAAAATCGTGCTTGCGGCTTACCGTGCTCGTCCTGCCGATCCCGAACAGCACGGTTGGCTTTTTGATGCGCTTACCAAATTGGCAACTGCGGCGGAACTTCCGGTAGTTCCCAGACTTTACGTCATTCCGATTGCCGAGCCCAACGCTTTTGCGACTGGAAGAAACCCGAAACACGCAGTCGTTGCGGTAACTCAAGGTTTGCTGAACACGCTCAGCCACGATGAAGTCGCCGCGGTAATCGCTCACGAACTCGGGCACGTAAAACACTATGACATTCTGATCCAGACAGTTGTTGCGGCGATGGCTTCGGCAATCATGTGGATAGCTTCGATGACTCGCTGGTTCGGTATTTTCGGCGGCGGAAGCGACAGAAGGGATAGCGGCGCTGCAGGCTGGCTTTTTGTGGCACTCCTTTCTCCGATTGCAGCGATGCTGATTCAGGCGGCGATAAGCAGATCGCGTGAATATTTAGCTGATGATTACAGCAGAAAGCTAATGGGAAGCGGCGAATATTTAGTCAGTGCTTTGCAGAGAATTTCCGGCAGGGAAGAGCAGGTCATCGAAGCGCAGCGCGGAAGCGCCATTTCTCCTTCAACGGCGCACATGTTCATCTATTCTCCGAAATCGAGTTTTCTTTTTAAAATCTTTTCAACACATCCGACACTTGAAGAAAGGGTGGAAAATTTGAGGAAGTGACCCCTCAGTCAACCTGCGGTTGCCAGCTCCCCTACCTCAGGGGAGCCCAAAATATATTGACAATTTTTTGATATTAGATATTTGTGTTTGCTTTATTTGTTGTTTAAATTTGCGATAGGATGAGAAAGAGACCGCTTCTTGTAGAAGCAGCAAGGGTACTGCGTAAAGATATGACTCCTCAGGAAAAACATCTGTGGTTTGATTTTTTGCGTCATTATCCCATAAAAATATATAGGCAAAAAATTATAAATGATTTCATTGCCGATTTTTACTGTGCTAAAGCAATGTTGATAATAGAACTTGACGGCAATCAACATTATACTGAAGATGGATTAGCTCACGATGCTGAAAGAACTAATATTCTAAATGCATTAGGCTTCTTAGTCATTCGTTTCCCAAACTCTGAAATTGACAATAATTTTTCATCAGTCTGCAATCAAATCGACAATCTTATAAAAAGCAGAATTAAGGCTCCCCTGAGGTAGGGGAGCTGCCGTAAGGCTGAGGGGTAGGCTCCCCTGAGGTAGGGGAGCTGGCGCAAAGCGCCTGAGGGGTGTCTACACCGTATCCACGAAATTTTTTTCAACCAGATTGAAAATGAAAATTCCGGCAAAAAGGAGAAAAACCGTAGTCGCAACGCTGATTCCGTATTCGGTAAGTGACGGCATTCCAGTTGAGAAAAAGGCGTGTTTGAAACCTTCAAGAATCGGAACGACAGGATTCAAACCGTAAACAGTCCGCCATTTTTCGGGAACCATCGAAAGCGGATAAACGATTGGTGTTGCGTACATCCAAAGCTGGACTGCAAATCCGACGAGGTAAGTCAAATCCCGGTATTTTGTGGTCAAGGATGTTATGATGAGTCCGAGTCCAAGCCCGAGAACAGCCATCTGCAGAACAAAAAGCGGAACAGCAAAAACTGCCGAACTCAATTTGAAATCTGCGCCGTGTATTTTGTAAACAATCAAAATTATTATGAAAAGCGCAAATTGAATGACGAACTGAACCAATGCTGAGATCACATTTGAAATCGGCATGGTGAGCCTTGAAAAATATACTTTTTTAAAAATGGCGGCATTGCTGACAAAAGTGTTTGAGGTGGAAACAAGGCATTTTGTGAAATAATTCCACAGAATTATGCCGTTCATATAGAAAAGAACCTGCGGAACTCCGTCAGTCGGAATTTTCGCGATATTTCCGAAAACGATGAGAAACATGATTGTTGTAAAGATCGGTTGGATAAAAAACCACAAAGGACCCAGAATCGTCTGTTTGTAGGTTGCGGTGAAATCTCTTTTCACAAAGGACGTGATCAAATCACGGTATTGCCAAAGTTCTTTCAGGTTCAGCCGGAAAAAACTGTTTTTAGGAGTGATTATTGTCGTCCAATTTTCTTTTTCTGCACTCATAACCGACCTCTCCGAGTTTCAAAACAATGTAAAATCCCACAAGTTGCGGCAGATGTCAATAATCCTGAAATAAAAGGTTGACTTTGCCCGCGAAGCTTTTAAAATAGTTCCGTTTTGTGTAGTCGGGGTAATAATGAAATTTGTTCCGATAGTCGTTTCAGCGGCGTTTTTAATGATTTTTTCTGTCAGTGATGCCGGGGTTTTGTGTTTTTCGCAGCAGACTCCGCTCATTGCCGGAGCCTATGATCCGCCACCTTCTCCTCCCGGAAATCCCGATCCGCCGCCACCTCCACCGCCAGATCCTTTCAGAAAGGCTTAGTTCTTGAAAATTTTATGTTAAATATTGAGGTTTAAGATGACAAGATTGTTGAAGGGAAATGTTTCTTTCACGGTGTTCATGCCTGAAAAAACTCCCGAAAGCATAGAAAAGGCACGCGAGGCTTTAGCCGGAAGCGCGTTTCAGCGGCTTGATCCGACTGACCTGAGAGACGAGTCCGTCGGCTGGGTTGATGCGGTGCTCTGCTTTGACAACGAGAATTTTTCGTCACTTCTGCACGACAGTTTTTTCGTTTTCGCTCTCCGCGAGGACAAATATTCCTTCACGGCGGCGCAGCTCAGACCTTATATCGAAGAGGCGGAGTTCGTTTTCAAACGCGAAAATAATCTTGAATATATCGCGGCGCAGCAGAAAAAAGAGATCCGCGAGCAGGTCATCAGACGCATGAAGACAAATTCCTACCCGAAAACGACGATCACCGAAGTCGCATGGGATATGGATTCAAAGCTGATTTATCTCTTTTCCCAGTCGGGTGCGACGATCGCCAAATTCACCGATATTTTTGAGAAAAGTTTCGAAATTTCGATCAATCAGGTACACCTTTTCGACTCGGTGAAAGAGCTCGGCGGCGCGGACAAAATGGAACCTGTTTTTACGAAAATCTGGGGTGAAAAATGACAAAAGAAAGCGGTATCGGATACTTGGGTTCGGAATTTCTGCTCTGGCTTTTCTGGAAGAGCGCGACCGACGAAACAATGTCGCTCAACAATCTTGGTCTTGGCGAAATATCCGTTTTTATTGAAGATTCTCTCACTTTGGCTTCTGTCACCGGCGACGGTTACTGCGAAACGATAAAATCTCAGGAAATAACTTCGCTGCCGTCTGTTCGTGAATCGATCAAAAAGGGAAGACTCCCCGAAGCGGCGAAAATCAGAATCGCTTCCAAAGAACTCGAGTGGAGTTTTCAGGTAAAGGCGATGCCCTTCAAAATCAGTTCGGTAAAACTTCCGATCACGGGTGAAAAGAGTGAAGACGAGATGATTTCGGTAAGACTCCTTGCTATGACGAAGCTCGAACTTATCATGAAAGCTCTTTTCAACACGTTCCTGCTCGAGCGCGAAATGCCTGATTTTACTACTGATATCAAAGATTTTCTGGGGATTTCGGATTGAGCGCGATACACATTCTCGCCAGCGGTTCCAAGGCAAACGCCTACATAATCGAATATGAAAATTCAATGCTTCTCGTTGATCAGGGCTTAAGTTTCAGGGAATTTTCAAGGCGCGCGGAGATGCTGGGAATCGACATTTCGCGGATAAAAGGGATTCTGCTCACTCACGAGCACGAAGATCACATAAAAGGTGTCGCATACACCGCCTACAAACTTGATGCACCGGTTTTTTCAACGGCAAAAACGCTTGAAATTCTTAACGAAAATACAAAACATCCGATACATTGCAGAGCTGTCGAAAAGGACAGGAAAATCAAGCTCGGAGCTTTTGAATTTACTCCGTTCGAGATCATGCACGACGCGGTCGATCCGGTCGGTTATCTCATTTCGGCTCCGTGCGGCGAGACGGTCTGCTTTGCGACTGATACCGGCAAAGTGACGAACAGAATGATGAGCTACATAAATCAGGGAACGCGCATAATTCTGGAGGCGAACCACGATCCGGCGATGCTTTATCAGAATACGCACTATCCGCCTGTTTTGAAAGAGCGCATACGCGGTCAGTTCGGTCATCTTTCGAACGATCAGAGTCTAGACGCGCTTGAAAGAATGGGGGAAAATCATCCGAAAACCGTGATTTTCAGCCATCTTAGCGAAGAAAACAACTCTCCGCAGATGCTGCGTGAACTCGTGAAGAGTTTCAGAACGGCGCACAGTCTTGATTTTACGGCGTTTATCGCAAATCAGAATAATCCTCTGTCGATAAAACTCCAATGATTTTTGATGCCCATTTTCATTTAAAACAGCTTCTTGAAGTTTCGCCTGAATCAGCTGATTTTATTAAAGAAAATGACTTTTTCGGTTTTTGTTCCTGCCGAAAAGCGGAAGAAGTCGAATTTGTCGAAAACTTCATTGCCGAAAATCCGGGAACTGCTGAAAAACTGAAAATAACTTTCGGGATTCATCCGCAGGCGCCAGAGGAAAAAGATCTGCATACATTGGAAAGGCTGATCTCGGAAAACCGTATCGCGGCAGTTGGCGAGATCGGACTTGACCGCTTTAATGAAGAATTTGCACAAACCTTTGAACTGCAGAAAAAACTTTTTGCAGCCCAGCTTGAAATCGCCAGATGCGCAAAACTTCCTGTGATTCTGCACATCCGCAAGGCGATTCCTGAAATTTTTGAGCAAATTCAGGAACTTAAAAAAATAGAAAAAGTGATTTTTCACTCTTATTCTGGAACTGCGGCGGAAGCTGAAAGTATTCTTGATCACGGAGTTAACGCATTTTTCAGCTTCGGAAATGCTCTTTTAAACGGGCATAAAAAAGCGCTTGAAGTGGTAAAAACTCTGCCTGAAAACCGGATTCTGACTGAAACCGATGCCCCTTATCAGCCGAAAAAAGGGGAGAGTTTTTCAAAACCGCAGAATATTTTGGAAATTATGGAAAAAATCAGGGAGATAAAAACTCGTCAGACTGACCTCTCAGGCGACCTTTGGTCACCAGCTCCCCTACCTCAGGGGAGCCTCGATTTTGTCTCGATTAAATTCGAGCAGGCACGTCAAGCCTCCACTGAAGCAGGGGAGGTGTCACGCAGTGACGGAGGGGTGATAATCGACATAATGGAGGATAAACACAATGGACTTAAAGAAAATGTGGAATAATTCAGAATGGTTGCCGTTCCTCACAATCTTTATGCTTTCGCTTTTGTTCCGCATTTACGCTGCGAACACGAGTCTCGCCCAGATATACCCCGATGAGATTTTTCAGACGATCGAGCCGGCGCACAAACTGGTTTTCGGGCGTGGAATAACTTACTGGGAATTCAAATACGGGGCAAGAAGCTGGTTTTTCCCGGGAATTCTGGCGGGAGCTTACAAAATTCTCGATATTATCGGAGTTGAAGATCCCCTTTCAATAAATATCGGAATAAAGATTTTCTTGAGTATATTCAGCAGTTTGGCTGTTTCAGTCATTTATCTTCTTTTCAGGAAGCACGGTTTCCCGAAAAAAGAGGCTTTTCTTTTTACTCTGCCGCTTGCCGCGAGTTATCTGGCTTCATACATTTCGGTGAGGACGCTGACGGAGTCGGCTTCGCTTCCCTTCATGGTTTTTGCCGTCTATTTTGCTTCGAATTACATCGAAAACGAGCGGATCAGAGAGCTTGTGTTCGCATTTGTGGCAGCCGGAATCGCCTTTATGATCCGTTTCCAGACCGCTGCTTTTTCTTTCGGGCTTGCAGTCGCGCTCTTTCTGACTGCAAAAAAGCGTTTCCAGTCCTCGCTCATTTTCGGTTTCGGATTTTTGGGAATGGTGGCTCTTCAGGGTCTTCTCGATATTTTTACGTGGGGAAGTTTTTTCAAGTCTTTTATAACGTATTTTGACTACAATGTTCTCCGCGGAGTTGCAAACAAACACGGCATTTCGCCTTGGTATTATTATCTCTCTGATATTGTTAAGACTTTCCATCCAGTGACTTGGATCTCTGCGGTTTTGATGATGATAATCGGAGTAGTCAATTTCAAAAAAAACCGTCAGCTGATTCTTTTTTTCTTCCCGTTTCTTCTGTTTTTTATCGTTCACAGCGCGATCGGCCATAAAGAACCGCGCTTTGTTTTTGCATGCTACTTCGCTGTTTTCGTGCTTTCAGCCGAATTTTTCGCCAATTTGGTTCAAAAATACGGAAAAAACAGGAAAAATGCTGTCATGTTTCTTTCAATTTTCCTGCTTTTTTCGCTTGATGCCTTTCCGCACATAAAATACGCGCGGCTTTGGAACCATTCAGCTACATCGGTCGATAATTTCTACGGGTACGACCGGGGCGTAGAAAAAATTTTCGGCGGAGTTCTGGAAACTGAAGCGGAACTCGGGCGTATTGCAGACTTGAAGCGGGCTTACCTTTTCGGAATTCCGCAGATCTGGACCGGCGGTTACGCTTATTTTCACAAAAACGCACCCATTTTGTTCAATTCGAATCCGGAAGATGTGAGGAAGATGATGCGCAGAGCAGTTGAATCAAGACAGTCGGGTACTTACTGCGCCTTCAAAAACGGCATCGAAATTCCCTATGAATATCGCGGAAATCTTGAAAAAATCAGGGATAACGGCGATTTTACGATCTATAAAATTCGTGTCGATAACTAGAATTTAACAGTTTTAGGTTCTCCGCCGCCGAAACTTGTAAAAACCGCGGTCGCGTTTTTGAAGTAGAGAACCTGAGTGTTGTCGTCGTTTTCGTTGTACATTCCGCGGAGATTCGGATAGTTGTCAAGCATGTGTTTCTTTGCTTCGACGCTGTCGTCGTTTACGAGCTCTCCCGAAAGTCTGAGCCATTTTTTGCCGTCAAAACAGCAGAGTTCCGCTTTGGGATTGGCTGCGAGCTGCTTCGAGACGTTTTTCTTCTTGCCCGTCTGGATGTAGAGCTTTCCGTTAAAAATGTCGATCGTTCCGAACGGACGGACTCTCGGCTGGCCGTCGGCTTCAACTGTTGCCAGATAATAGGTTTTGCACTCTTTGATGAATTCATAAACTGACTGCATTGTTAACTCCTCCGTTTCTTCGGTTTTTTCAGGTTTTGCAGGGCTGATTGTCGCAACTTCTGCCGGTTTTACGCTGTTTTCTTTCGGATTTTCTTTGCCGTCGTCATTGTTCTGGCACGAAAAAAGAAGAAAAACCGAAATCAAAATCCCTAAAATAGCACTTTTTTTCATAAATCCCCCTTTTCTCAACAAAATCAACAAATAACGCTCTATTTTTCACCAACAGCTTAAAGTGTAAAGATTTTTTTGCGCTTCAATTTCAATTTCAGAATTTGCGAGTATAATCACCCGTTTTTGGTTTTTACAGAGGAAAAATGTACGTTCTCACTTTGGCTTTTTGCGGGAAAAACTACCACGGCTGGCAGTCGCAGGAAAACGCGGTCACAATTCAGCGTGTTCTGAAAGATGTCGTTTCGGAGATTTTCAGAGCTGAAACGCCCTTTCCTTCAGGCTGCAGCAGGACTGACGCCGGTGTTCACGCTCTTGAATTTATCGCGACAGTACCGGAACTGAGAAATATTCCGCCTGAAAATTTTCAGAAAGGGCTGAACTCGTTTCTGCCGTCGGATATCAGAGTTACAAAAGTCGAAATTGTCGAAGGAATGCACGACGGGCGCGAATTTGTTGCCGGAAAGCACTACCGCTACATGATCTGCACGAAGCCGGCCGCTTCTCCTTTTGCCGCCGATTATTCATGGCACAGCGGATATGCGCTCGATATTCCAAAAATGAAAGAGGCGATAAAACATTTTGTCGGGATTCACGATTTCGCGTCGTTCATGTCGGCGGGAAGCGATGTCAAAACGACAGTCAGGACGATACATCAGGCGAAAATCACCGAATTTGACGGATACTTGGCGCTCGATTTTTCAGGTGACGGCTTTTTGAAGCACCAGATCCGCATCATGGCCGGGACCTTGGTCGGAGTAGGGCGCGGCAGGATCGAGCCTTTTGAGATCCCAGGTCTCATCGAAGCGAAAAACCGCAATCTCGTGCCGCATACACTTCCCGGAAGCGGACTTTTTCTCTACAAACTTTTCAGAACTCCAGAAGAGATGCTTGCTTATAAATTCCCCGAAAATTTTGAAGGAATGGTCTGGTAGCTCTTCCGATTTTTCAAAAAAAGTAAATTTTGGTTGACTTTTGCATGCAACTCTATAGAAGGGCGGCGCAAAAGCTCTTTGGCTGAATGCTGTTTTTGTTATTGGTGCTGCTTGGATCGGAGGTTGAACACGCTATGCAGAAAATTCCCGGCTCGAAGATTTACTACAAAAAAGAACTCGGGCTCGAAACTTTTATTTTTCCGGTAATATTTTTCGGATTTTTCGCCCTTTTTGCGACTCAGATGGGGCTTGAAAACACGCTCAACACAATGATGAACACCGCTTACCGCCTGCTCATCGACACAGTTCTCTATCTCACGGCGATATGCGTTATCATGGGCGCCATTTCAGCGCTGCTTTCGGAATTCGGTTTCGTTTCGCTTGCAAACCGTCTGCTGCAGCCGCTCATGAAACCGCTCTTCGGTATGCCGGGAGCCGCGTCTCTCGGGATCGTCACGACATTCCTTTCGGACAATCCGGCGATACTCGCACTTGCTGAAGACAACAACTTCCGCCGCTTTTTCAGAAAATACCAGTTTCCGGCTCTCACCAATCTGGGAACCGCGTTCGGAATGGGACTCATCGTCTGTTCGTATATGTACAGCCTTTCTCCGGCAATGGGTCAGCCTCTCGGACTTGCAGTCATCATCGGAATCGTCGGAGCAGTCATCGGCAGCCTTATCAGCACGCGCCTCATGCTTGGATTCACTAAAAAAGTTTTCGGCACGACAGCGAAAATGGTACCCGACTCACAGACAATGGAAATTCCGCCGCTTCACATGCGCCCGGTCAGAGCTGGAGGGCTTGGCAGACGTATCATCGACGCGATCCTTGAAGGAGGTCACAGCGGTGTTGAAATGGGACTTGCAATAGTTCCGGGCGTTTTAGTCATCTGCACGCTCGTTATGATGCTCATCAACGGCCCGTCAGAAAGCGGAGCCTACACCGGAGCGGCCTACGAAGGGATAAGGCTTCTTCCCGTACTTGCGGCAAAAGTAAATTTCATCTTGGAGCCTCTCTTCGGTTTCTCTTCACCCGAAGCGATCGGTATTCCGGTAACAGCGCTCGGAGCGGCCGGCGCTTCACTCAGTTTGGCGGAACGCCTCGTCCACGCAAAACTAGTAGGACCGTGCGATATTGCAGTATTTACGGCAATGTGCATGTGCTGGAGCGGATACCTGAGCACCCACACTTCGATGATGGACAGCCTCGACTGCAAAGAACTCATCGGCAAGGCGATATTCAGCCACACCATCGGCGGTCTCTGTGCCGGAATCTCCGCCCACTGGCTTTTCGTGCTGGTTTCGGCGGTACTCTAAATTTCTACGCCGCTGCGTTCGCGTTTACCTGTTCAATGACTTTGCGGATGCCGGCCCAGACTGAAAGGTCTGAGAAAACTTCGACGATGCTTCCCTGATCGGTGAAAGGCGGTTCCTGCAAAACGGAGAGATCTTTCATCATGCCGTTGTGAACGATGTATTCAACGATCTGGTTGACGAAATATATCTGCCGGCTGTCGAGATTTGTGTCATTCAAATAGTGCGAAAAGGCCTCTTTTGCCGCGTTCATGTCGAGTCCGACGATCTCGCGCACGAACTCTCCGAGCGGTTTTGCATGATACTGCGCTTCGTAGTCTTCTTTTGTTCCGACTTCGCTCCAGAGTATCTTTTCCAGTGCGGTGATATCCTCGTTTGAAAGCGGGATATTGCTTTTGAGTTTCGCTATCGCCCCTTCGTTCTGATGCGTTCTGACGAAGTATTCGGCGCGTTCGCGGTAAGTCGCCAGATATTCGCTGCCGTGTTCTGCCACGTTCCATGTCGTGGAAAGCACTTCGTCGCTGAAATCGATGTCTTTGGGTTCTATTTTATGCGAAACATACTTCATCAGGTTGCGCAGATTTTCGCGGATGAGCTCGAATTCACCGATGTCTGCGTTATCCAAATAATCGGTGTTGAGTATTTTACCGATCCGTTCTGACTGCATCATGATTTCAGGAATATTGGCGACACTGGATACTGCCTTAACTTTTTTAATGAGTTCGAGACGTTCTCTGCAGTATTTGTTTCCTTCGAGATATGCAAATTCTATCGCGTAGATCAGCTCATCAAAGTGCAGTGCCTTAGCGTCGTCGTTGTCGGGCTGTATGAGAGGCATAAGTTCGCGCTCCATATCCATCGTTGCGCTGTACGTTAAAGCATTGTAATTTTCAGGGTTTGAATAGAGATCGACATATTTGAGGTGCTGTTTTACCGCGAAATTTTCACGGTTCAGCTCTCTGACTTTCCGCACGAGATCTTCAACGAGACTTTTTCTGAGCGCGATGAGTTCTTTTGTCTGATAAACCATATCCTGAAGTTTGAAGACGATCTGCGTTTTCAGGCGGAAAATTTCACCCTGCAGCGCAACCATGTTGGCACTCGGACGCCCTTTGTTCATGCGGAAGAACTCGAAATTCCCGCAAAAATCGAAGATGTAGAACTTTGTTTTGTCCAATCCGTCGATAAGTCCGGGACAGAGCCTCGTTCCGCGCCCTATCATCTGCCAGAATTTCGCTTTGCTCAGCACTTTTTTGAAGAAAACGAGGTTCAGAACTTCCGGCACATCGATTCCTGTATCGAGCATATCGACCGATATCGCTATCTGCGGCAGTTTGTCTCCCTCTGAAAACTCGTCTATCGCGATCTGGGCATAGTTTATGTAGTTGTCGATAACTTTGGCGTAGTTGACGAGATTGGGATACTCCTGCCCGAAAATTTCAAGGATCTTTTCGGCGTGGGTGTGGTTTTTCGCAAAAATTATGGTCTTTCCGATCTTGCTTCCGAAGTCGATCTTCAGTCCTTCGGTCATCAGGATATTGATTGCCTTGCGGATAGTGTCGGTGTTGAAGATCCACTCGTTCAGCGCAGAAGGCGCGATACTTTCAGGGAGTTCACCCTCTTCATCCTTGAAAGTGTTCTCGTAAACTTCCTTTTCTTCATCCGTTAGATCATCGTAAACGATCCCCTGCTGGATGAATTTCAGATCGGTCTCAACTGAGAGAAAATCGACTAAATAGCCGTCTTTTACAGCCTGTGCAAGCTCATATCCGTAAGTCGGAACGCCGCTTTCCAGATCAAAAATCTCGTAAGTGTTTTTGTCGATCTCGTCTTTCGGTGTCGCGGTGAGCCCTACTAGCGGAGCATCGAAATATTTGAAAATCGCAATGTATTTGTTGTAGATGGATCGGTGCGCCTCGTCGCATATCACAAGGTCGAAATGTCCGCATGAAAAGAGCTTTCCCTCGTCGTCCTTGACTGTGTCGATGCAGTTTATCATCGTCTGATAAGTCGAAAAAACGCCGTGAGCCCCGTAGTTATCCTTTTCTTCGCAGATATTCGTGACAGAAAGATCGGGCAGCAGGTTCACAAAGCTGCGTTTCGCCTGAGTGACCAGCGAATTTCTGTCTGCCAGGAAGAGAACATTTTTGATCCAGCCCTGTTCAAGCAGGACCTTGACGAGAGCGATGACAGTCCTCGTTTTGCCGGAGCCAGTCGCCATGACAAGCAGAGCCTTGCGCCGGTTTTTCTGCCCCAGAGTGTCGCATACCGCCTTTACCGCCGCTTCCTGATAGTAGCGCCCCGCGATATTCTTATCCACAATGATATTTTTGAGACCGCTCCTCATCCGCAGAAGATTGAACCACTTTTCAAGATCGCGCTTAGAATAGATCTCATCGACCCTGCGCTCCGGATACTGGTTGTCAACAATGCGCGTCTCGTAACCGTTTGTGAGGAATACTACCGGGCGCCGTCCCTGCTTCGCTTCGATCAGATCGGCGTAAAGTTTTGCCTGCTGACGCCCTTTCGACACATCGAAACAAGTGCGTTTCGCCTCGATCACAGCAAGGATCCGACCGTCATCACCAAGCAGAACATAGTCGGCAAAACCCACCTCGGACTTGTTCGGCATACCGGGGATCTCGTATTCGTTGATCCAGTTCTTCCCCTCTATCCAACCGGCATTACGCAGCATCTTGTCGATGAGGAGTTTTCGGGTCATAAATTCATTCAAGCCCTCTCCGGTGCGTTGCACCACCTCCCCCTGAGTGGGAGGCAAGCTGCCCTCTCCGTCACTTCGTGCCACCTCCCCCAAAGTGGGAGGCAAGCTGCCCTCTCCGTCATCGCATTTTGCGATGCCACCTCCCCCTGGGTGGGAGGCAAGTCCTGGCTCGCTCTCTTGGCTCGCCCTTAAGGGAGAGCTGTCAGCAACGCTGACTGAGAGGGGTTCTTTCGATAGGGGTTCTTTTGAGAGGTTTTCTTTATTGTTCGTCATTTTCTTCGCACCTCTTTTTGACAATATTGTCAATATGTTCGCACACAACATTAAACTGTGTATCTATATCACGGTTTGAAAAACGCACAACTTTAAGTCCGTGTCCTTCTAAAATCGCCGTTCTTTCCGCATCATAAGCCAATCCTTGTTCTTCATAGTGCTGTGAGCCGTCAATTTCAATGACAAGTTTTGCTGCACAACAATAAAAATCGGCAATAAAAGATTCAATGATCCGCTGCTTATAAAATTTCACCGGATATTTTCTGAGAAACAAATACCACAACTTTCTTTCCTGCGGCGTCATATCC
>JAFYIZ010000030.1 GCA_017538365.1 bacterium
ATTCTTGTCCGGAACATCACTACGACCCGTCCGCGTGATTTTTACGACGTATATGTTTTGAGTGCTGATTTAACGCGGATAAACATAGAAGATTTAAAAACTGCTTTGGAACGGACATGTCACCATCGAGGCAGCGAAAAAATTCTTTCGCAGGTTCAGGATTTGATTACAGCCATAAAAAATTCGGAAAATTTGCATAAATTGTGGCTGAAATACACCAAGAAAATGCCGTATGCGGCGAATGTCTCATTTGAGCAGGCGGTCGAAAAGGTTGAAGAATTGCTGAATTCTATGATGCTTTGAGACGAGACACACAGTTTCGCAAAACAATGGGTTGATTTTTCACAAATTCTTTACTTCCCTCTCAGTCAGTCTGCGCCTGCCAGCTCCCCCGAAGTGGGAGCCATGCGATCGTGAATGTAAAATTCCTTTACATTTTACTTTTTGAATCACGAAAAATTAAAGATTTTTGCCTTTTTTCCGATTTAAAGCGCTTTTTTGCGGATGGCACGCCTTTTGCTTAATCTCCCCGCCTTTAGTTTTTTTAAGTGTGATTATTGACCTTATATTTTTTTTGGAGGAATTAAAATGGCACCTAGAGAAATCAAGCCCGCAGACGGCAAAATGTTGGTTTTCTTCGTTGGTATGGGAGCAATCACTTCCACGGTTCTCACCGGTATTTTCAACATCAGAAAAGGACTCCACAAACCGATCGGCTCGCTCACCCAGATGGGACACATCAGACTTGGCAAAAGAACGGAAAACCGCTCTCCGCTCATTAAGGAATTCGTTCCGCTTGCAAACATCAACGACCTTGAATTCGCAGGCTGGGATATTTTCACAGACAATATGTACGAATCGGCTAAACACGCTGCAGTAGTACGCTCGGAAGACCTTGAACCGGTAAAAAACGAAATGCTCGCAATCAAACCGATGAAGGCTGTTTTCAATCACGAATGGGTCAAAAAACTCAACGGCCCGAACGTAAAAACCGGCAAAAACTACATGGACCTTGCTCATCAGCTTATGGACGACATCAAAAACACGATGAAGGAAAAAGGCTGCTCAAGAGCTGTCATGGTTTGGAACGCTTCGACTGAAGCTTACCACAAACCGTGCGAGATCCACAACACGCTCGCTGATTTCGAAAAGGCTATGGAAGACGGTTTCCATCCTGAAGTTGCTCCGAGCCAGGTTTACGCTTATGCAGCACTCAGCATGGGCCTTCCCTACATCAACGGTTCGCCGAACTGCACAGTTGACAACAGAGCGATCCAGGAACTCGCAAACAAGATGAAGATGCCTATCGCAGGAAAAGACTGGAAGACCGGTCAGACCCTGATGAAGACGATAATCGGACCCGGACTCAAACTCAGAATGCTCGGCCTCAACGGCTGGTTCTCGACCAACATTCTCGGAAACCGCGACGGCGAAGTTCTTGACGATCCGGCTAACTTCAAGAGCAAAGAGGTTTCGAAGCTTTCCGTTCTCGACACCATTCTCGACGCTAAAAACTATCCGGAACTTTACGGCAACTACTACCACAAAGTAAGAATCAACTACTATCCGCCGAGAGGAGACGACAAGGAAGCATGGGACAATATTGATATTTTCGGCTGGCTCAACATGCCGATGCAGATCAAAGTAAACTTCCTCTGCAGAGACTCCATCCTTGCAGCTCCGGTCGTTCTTGATACGCTTCTCTTCATCGACCTTGCAAGAAGAGCTGGAATGTACGGAATCCAGGAATGGATGAGCTTCTACTTCAAGTCCCCGATGGTTGCAGAAGGCCTGTATCCGGAACACGACGTATTCATTCAGCACACCAAACTGAAAAACACCCTCAGATACATGATGGGCGAAGAACTTATCACGCATCTCGGCAACGAATACTACGACTACTCGAAAGAAGACTAGTTTTTAAAACACTTCTGATTTTAAAAACGGGGGCTCAGGCTCCCGTTTTTTTTGCTAATACGCGGATATTTTTAAAAAAAGTAAAAAAAGCTCTTGCATTTTTTTTATTTAGGACTATAATCATTCGGTTTTTTTAAAGTTGGCAGAAATTATGGGTTTATATTTTAACGTTTTGATGGAGAAAAAGATGAAAAAAGTAAGTTTTATTTTTGCAATTTTTGCAGCAATGTTCCTTGTAATCAGCTGCGGTTCAAAAGATTTGCTGGACGCAGCTAACACCGATGCAAATGATCAGACAGACACAGTTGATACCGATGCAACTGATCAGACAGACACAGCAACAGATCCTAATGATCCAAACAATCAGAATGATCCCAACGATCCCAACAACCAGAATGATCCTAACGATCCCAACAATCAGAATGATCCGAACGATCCTAACAATCAGAATGATCCGAACGATCCCAACAATCAGAATGATCCGAACGATCCCAACAATCAGAATGATCCCAACGATCCCAACAACCAGAATGATCCGAACGATCCGAACGACACCGATGCAAACGATACTGACGTAAACGACACCGACTCAAACGATACTGACTCAAACGACACTGACGTCAATGACACTGATACAAATGCCTCTGACACAACGAATGATCCGTGCACCGATCCTAATCCTTGCGAAACTATAGATCATTCGGACGGTGTCTGCACTGCTACTGAAGCAGAATCCGAAGAATTGTTCACATGCGGTTGCGAAAGCGACATTCTCGGAAATTATATGTGGTACGATGGCAAATGCCGTCAGGTAGTTACCAAGCATCAGTGCCAGGTTCTCGCAGAATTCGTTCAGGAAAATTTCGGTGTTCCGGAATGGGTTACCGACGTTGTAGAATTTGTCTGCCACTGC
Organism: bacterium; assembly: GCA_017538365.1. Lineage (GTDB taxonomy): Bacteria > UBP6 > UBA1177 > UBA1177 > UBA1177 > UBA1177. The sequence continues at coordinate 2,831 of JAFYIZ010000030.1, forward strand.
TTCACTGATGAATGCGTAATCATCTGGGAACCGTAGTTTCCGACTTTTCCCCCTCTTTTAATTTTCCAAAAAACTCCTTGACATAAATTTTTTCAGCTGTAATCCTTAGCCGTTACTTGATTTTCAGGAGGCGGCTATGAGTCACGAAGAAAAAAAATATACTCCAGGCGAAGAATTTCTGAACGCTTTCAGCCACGCTTTCGGCGCACTTTTCGCAATTTACGCAATGGTCATGCTTGCCTATAAATCAAGCACATCAATGCAGAGCGCGACAACGGCAATCTACAGCGCGATGCTCTTCATTTCGTTCCAGTCGTCGACATGCTACCACGCAATGACGAACGAAACTGCGAAAAAAGTATTCCGCAGAATCGACCACAGTGCGATTTATCTTCTGATTGCAGGAACTTATACGCCTGTGCTGATGCTCGTTCTCGATATCCCCTACTCAATCATTTTTCTCGTTATGATCTGGTATCTGGCACTCACCGGAATCGTTTTTTCGTGCCTCACTCTCAAATTCAAACGCCTTTCGACTGGACTTTATGTCCTCATGGGCTGGCTTTCGATATTCATGCTCTACTCTCTGTGGGCAAAAGAACTTTACACATCAATGGCTTACCTGATTTCCGGCGGTGTCGTTTACACGGCAGGAAGTTATTTTTACCTCTCAAAAAGGAAATTTTTTCACGGAATCTGGCACTTTTTCGTCCTTTTCGGCGCGATCCTGCACTACTTGGCGATAGTATCGCTACTGTGACGGCACCTTGAAACAAATTTTAATTTCAATAAAATCCATTGTTTGTTTTTTTACAACCATAAAAAGGAGACCACCATGAAAAAATCTTTGTTTGCTGTTTTATTATTCTTTTCCCTGTCTCTTTTCGGCGGCTGGGGAGAAGATCTTTGTGAAGAAGAGACTTGTTCCGGTCACGGAGAATGTCAGGAAGACGGCGAAAATGAATGGTGCGAGTGTGATGAAGGCTATATTGCAGACGGTATGGAGTGCATTTTAGGCTGCAACGGTGTTACGTGCAGCGGTCACGGGGTCTGTTCAGTCGTCAGCGGTGCCGAGGTCTGCACTTGTGAAGCGGGATTCCATGCTTCGGGCTTAAACTGTATTCTCAATGAAGCTTCGACTGTCGATACTCTTGCGATACTCAACTCTACTGACTGTTATAATACCGGAAACTGCCATTACAGGCTGATTTTTGCGACAGGAGCTTATGATTTTACTCCTTCGGTTGCATCACTTTACGACATAATCGTGAATGTCCTTGATTCCGAAAACGTATGGCATAACTACCGCAAAACGGTAGCTCAGTGTGTTGCTGAAGGGGTATGCGACAATGTTGATGCGCAGTATATTGATTTCTGGTTTCAGCACAATGTGAACGGCAATCAGTATGTAACGGTCGAAATTCTGGGAAACAGAGATGACGCAAGCGATGACATGTATCACGATGTTCTGATCGATTACTGCTACGGTGTCAACTGCGGAACAGGCGGAAGTTGTAACGGAACTTCAGGTTATCCAGTCTGCACTTGTGAATACGGCTATGTTCTGCGCGGAGGCATCTGCGAGGAAGGCTGGTTCGAAGACGAGAATCTGGCGGCAGAAGTCGTCGAACTGCTTAAACACAAGGGTTTCGATGTTGAAACGGAGACCGATATCGAGCCGGAAATGCTTTCAGATATAGAGTATTTGGCTTTAAGGCGTAAAAATATTTCTTCTTTGGTCGGAATCGGACATTTTTCTTCATTAACTGTTCTTGATATTTCTGAAAACAATATTTCCGACCTTTCGCCGCTTGAGGACTGCCTCGGGCTTACCGTTCTCAACATGTCATATAATCCGGCAAGTGATTTGTCTCCGTTGAGCGGACTGCCGCTTTCAAGTCTCGATATTTCGTATTCAGGGGTTTATAATTTAAATCCTCTGACCCCGATCGCAGCTTTGACGGAGCTGATTTTTGCGGATACAGAAAACGACAGGCACGGAATAATCAAACCTGAAGGTGTCGGCGTCGGTTTGTGGCTCGACAATTTGAATTTGCTGGAATGTAACGAGCTGGTACCTATAAAAGGATCTATCGACAATACATATAAAACCGGAATCATAGGCACCGGAGGAGGTTGTCCTGCTCACGGTTCGTGTGTCAACGGAAGATGTGTATGCGATGAAGATTACATTTATTCGGCGCTTAGCAACTCATGTTTTGATCCTTATGATTGCGGTACAGGCAGCCACTATAATGCCGCTTCCGGGAATTGTGAAGACAATAAGTATTGGATCAGTTGTTCTGAAAATGATGAATCGAATAAAAAGTTTTCTGACAATTATCTTATATGGAACGGCACAAGCTATGAATTGCCTGCAGGATATACAAACAGCGACTTGTGCAGAATAGGAGATGAAACCTGTGATATTGCAGGAGAAAGAAGTCTATGCCGATGGGAATGCAAACCAGGTTATCAGTATGTGACAGACGATATCTGTGTGCCGGAAAATGATGCAAGATTTATATCACAAAGTGCATACAATCAATTGATTCTCCCGAACATATCAAGGCAGGATATCGTTCTGGAACCGGTTTCGGGAATTCCGTCATTTGCACCGGCACTTAAAGCGGATATCTATTATAATGCAAGGAATTATCTTCAAGCGGGCTGGCATCTTGATCTGCCGAGAGTCGAGCTTAATCTTGGAAGTTTTAGTCCTCTGGCACCTTTGTATTCATGGAATCAGAAAACAATTTATGTCTATATGCCCTGGGGTCGTGAGGAATACTCGATAGTAGCGGATAAAAAATGCTTTAATTCGGAAAATGCCCCGATATCTCCGTGCAAAACGTCTTATGATTTGTCTGAAGCTGATCATGTTGAAATAACGTACTATCCGGCACCAGGTCAGAATCTTTTTTCGCATGTGGTTCTGAAAACGACGGGAAAAGCGTGCAAAATTTCTTTTTCCAACAACGGCAAATATTTCGACGGTGAAGGTAACGGCAAAGACTCATGGGAAATCACCCGTTACGGTGATGACGGTTCGGTAACCGAGTTTTACAGGGGTAAAATTTCAATGAACATCATAAATCCTATCCCGAGAGATATCCCGTTAAATATTTTAGCATATGCTCCAAGACCGGCTTCATACGTATTTATGGACTATATTCCGATTTCAAAACATACGACAAGAGACAAAAAAGTCACTTCATTCAAATATGAATGGCAGAGAATAACAATCGACGAAAAAGAATTTTCACATTATATTATAAAATCTGTCAATATTATTGACCCGTTAAAGAGAGTTGTAAAAATAGAATCAGATTCGACGGAAAGCGGTTTGACAGGAAAACCGGATTCGGAGAGAAGATTGTTATATGAACCGCTTGAAGGCACTCTCACAATATCTGTCGGCAGCGTTGACGATAACGATAATCCGCTTGAACCATTAAAAAAAGTTGTGGAATACGATTTTGAAGACGGATTCGGAATGTCTGCCGAAATATATAAAGGCAACGATTCGATCAGAACAGACAGCTATTCGAAAAACGGAAACGTTTTCTCTCTTTCTTCCACAACGGGAAATGATTCTGTAGGCGGGACGATATGGACTGTAAACACCAGCGGTTACACGGAAAAAAAGCTTATAAACGGTTCGTCGGAATATATCGTTAAAACCGTAAAAGGAAAATTTTATAAAGGAACTCAAAAATTTTATGAAAAATATTATTCCCTTTTGCTTCCTGAAAACGAAGATGACCGTCACAAAGTCAAAACGGTCTACAGGCATAAAAAAGGTGCAGAAACTATTAATGAAAGAATTGTCGAAGAGTATTTCACCGACTGGCTTCAGCCTGCAAAAAGAGTGACCTGCAAACCTGTAAACGATGACGATGAAGACTGTTCGGAGAGTTCAGAATCTGCGGTCGAAGAAATCAGATACAATGTCAGCGGTTCCCCGATATATTTCAAAAACGCCGACGGTCAGGTGACAGTCAATCTTTACAACAGGAACAATGCGGCGGGCACTTCAAATTATACTGTCCATTTTTATCAGATTCCAAGCAGTAACACATATATTAACTTCAATTCCAGTCTGAATCTTAATATTTTACGCTCGGATTCTTTGCGCAATTCAGGCACTTTGCTCTGTTCAGCCGTTTACAGCCTTAATGCAGATGATGATGAGATAAATTCGATGCTGATACAGTATGCGTACAGACTAAGCTGGAACCCGAACTGGTGCAGTAACGCGGAAAACCGCAGGGTAACAAACTACGAATGGAGAAATGCGGCTTTATGGGCGCCTTATGATATTGATGAGATAACTTATCCTGACGGAAAAACAAGAACATTTACCTATGATTACGAAACAACAACTCCTGAGGGCTATATTTCCAACGGCAAAGTGTGGGGTGAAACAATCACCGGAAGCAACAACGAAAACACGCTTCAGACCTGCTATCAATACAACAATGATTATCAGCTTATAAAACAGGGCATAGGTCCGGCAGGTTCAGGTTGTGACTACAAAAAAGGGTTTGATTTTGATTCTACGGGTCTGCTTATGACTCAGGACTATTCATTCGATGAAAACGACACAGAGATTCTTGAAAACGACTACATCTACGACTACTTGGGAAGAAAGATTGCTGAAAGAAATTCGGCGGGGATATCAACAACTTACGTTTATGACAGTCTCAATCGAGTCGTTTTCTCATTTTTCGGCTGCAAGCTGAATAACAACAATTCTTCTGCTTTCGAAAACCGTGTCTACACTACTTACAATTTCAACGGAAGTGATACGGCAGGAGAAGACGGCAGGGGAGTAAATTTCCAATCAGCCTTTCCTTACAGTGATTTTACCTGCGAATACTACCGCAAATATAAATATGATGCCGTGAGCAACCTTGTTGAAACCTATTTCTTTGAATACTTGGGAGTCAATGCAAACAATCAGGTTGTTCCGCTTGATTCGCCGAAAATCATCAAACAGAAGACAGAATACGACATGCTCGGCCGTGCTGTAAGAAGCTGCCAGAGTGACATTTTGGAATGGAATAACAGATGCATAGAAACTGAGCACGACGCATTCGGCAATATAACCAAAAAGACGGAAAACGGCCTGCAGCGCATGTTGATCTTAGATCAGGGCGGTTTACCGCACTTTGTGACTGATACTGTTTCAGGCGAAACCCGCGAAATCACATACGACTTGAGAAACAGACCTCTGACAGTCACAGTTGACGAACTTCCGACGGAGCAATATTCCTATAGCAACGCCGCTGCCGGCGGTTATTTCGGTCACGATGAAATCACCAGCAAATACGGAAAAACCGTCACGACCTACAAGGACAGATGGGGAAGAGCCGCGAAACAAGTTGATCCGTTCGGAAACAATGTAGAGCCGCATTACAACAGTACAACATGGCTGACGGATTATTCAAAAACCTATAACGGCACGACTTTAACGAGTTTTGATGCCTACGAATACGATGATTTAGGCAGGATTTCTACTGTTAAAAAAGTCCTTTTCGATCCTGCATCTAATACGTCCAATGCAGCTGCGGCCTCAATCAGCGGAATCGCCGCGAAAGAGATGATTCTTGAGAAATCGCTTTCCTACGATCCTGTTACCGGAAGTGTTGTCGCTGTAGAAGACAGCTTCGGGAATGAGACTGTAAAAGTATATGACAGCCTTAACCGCGTTATCAAAGTGGAGAATTATGACGCCGATAATCAGCTTGTTTCTTCCGTAAGAACTGCTTACGATGCAACAGGCAGGATCTCAGCTGTTCAGGATTGGACTTCAGCAAAAACCACCGTTACGGAATATGATTATGACAAGATGGGCAGAGTCATCGCAACATGTGTCAAAACAACGAATGCCATAGAATCTCAGAACTGTCTTTCATCTTCATGCGCTTTTGATGATGAAAAATGCTCATATCAACTGTATAACACAGGCGGTCAGGTGGTGTGGAGTGCCGACACGGAAACCGGTGGAATCACATACTTGCTTCCTTTTGTGAATATTGATCTTGTCGTAGGGAATGAAACAGTTTACGATTACAATGCTTTCGGTGAAGTTGTCAAAACGGCAAGACGAATGACTGCCGACGGTCTCGGCGGAAGTTATACTGAAACCCAGCTTTACAATTCCGACGGTTGGATAACCACAAATTATACTTACGATATTTTAGGCAGAAACACAGAAAAGGCCGATGACAACGGTGCGAAAACCTACTACACCTACACGGCGAACAACCTTCCAGCAACTGAAAAATACTGCGGAAGTGACGACTCTGACTGCGACTATCCGCGTGAAGTCACTTACGCCTACAACAGCAAACGCGACCTTATAAGTGAAACTTACGAGCAGGAGGGCATTTCTCTCACAGTCAACTACGGCCGCGACAACTACGGAAGGATTTCGCAGAAATACACGGGAACTACTGCAAACGATGTTTACCAGACTTTCACTTACAATAACAGGAACCTGCTTGAAACTGCAAAGAGCGTTGATCCTACAAATACGACATCAACTCTTTCGGAAGTAACCAGAACTTACGATTCCTTAGGCAACATAAAATCTGAAACCTTTGATTCAGGCACGGTGTCAAGCGCGATCTCGTGGAATCCGACCACAAAAGTAATGACTGAAACCATCACTCTTCCGAGCGGCAAGAACATTGTCGAAACGACTCTCAAAGGACTTCCGGAAACTCTTGAATACGACGGATCAAAACTCCTGCAGTATAACTACGGCACGGGCAATGTTCTCACCGGCATCCGCAAGAATTTTGATCTGCAGGACAATCATGCAGCCGAGCTTTCCTACACATACAACAACTGGCGCAAGGTGAGCCGCAAAACAGAGGAGTTCACGGCACAGAACGCGCCTACCGTTGCGGATTACGAATACACCTATTCGAAAGGGCTTCACCTCATCGGAAAGCATGAAAACGAGGAAAACCGCAGGACGGCCTATCAGTATGACTCGTACTACCGTTTGAGAAGAGTTGATTACGACTGCGACTACAGTTCAAGTGATCCGACATGCGCAAACGGCAGAAACAATGTCTTCAAATGCGACTCGTCTGAAACCGATTGTGAGGACTTCCAGCTTGACGGAGTGCACAACATCAGATCAAGCCGCGAGAATCAGACCGATTTCAGCTGGACAGTTGACGGATTCAACAGACTCACGCAGAAATCGTGGAATAACGACAGCATCACTTACACTTATGATTCCAACAACAATCTTGTTTCTGAAGATTTCGACGGCAGTAATCCTCCGGAAATAGTCTACACCTACGACAAACTTAACCGCCTGACAAGCGTCACGAACTCTGATTATCTCGTTGAATACAGCTATGATTCGTTCAACAGACGCACTGAGAAAACTGTTTACTACACGGAAAACAGCGATACATTCGAGAGAACACACAAATACGCCTACGACGGCTGGGACATCATCAGCGAAGAGATCAAAACCGTCCGCACCTCGGATAATCCGGCCACGACTACAGCATGGCAGCTCCGCAGGTATGTTGATCAAGGCACGGATAACCACATAATCATGGACACCGTTTTATGCAGTGACGACGGCAACGGCAACTGCTCGCCGAACGAATTGACCCTTCAAAGGATCTGGTTCCACAAAGACGAGCGCGGCAACGTCATAGCAGTATCCAATGGAAACGGCACGATATACGAGCGTTACCGTTACCGCGTCTACGGAGAACATGAAGTCCTGAACGCCAATTTCACACCCAAATCAACAGCGGCAGTATCACCTTTCCTCTGGGGTGGCTCACTCTACGAACCCGAAACAGGCCTTTACTGGATGCGCAACCGTTATTATCACATTGATATGCACCGCTTCATCAATCAAGATCCTATCGGCATCTGGGGAGATGCCAACAACCTCGGCAACGGCTTTGCTTATGTTGCAGGAATGGTCATTGAAGCGAGTGACCCGAGCGGGTTGGAAGTCATAATTACGGTCAACAGAACCGATGAGGAAGATGGCGTGTTGCTATCTGAAATTATAGTTTTCAGCACAAACACAGGAGAGTCAATTTCACTATATGGTTTGGAAAGAAATAATGGAAATGCAGAAGCTATGTTACCGTATGTATATCCATACACTCGTATTAGAGACAAAGGATCTCTAGGTTTTAGGATAGAATATACTGCAAGAAATCATCAAATACACTCAGGCTCTTTTCCGTGGAATTCTCGAGGTTGTATTTTACCAGGAATTAGGAGAGGGGCAGCAACAGAAAATAATAATGAAATAAGAAGTGATGGAAAAAAACATTTTGGTGATACCTATAAAAAAGCAAGTTTGGGGTCTGCTATAGCAATGAAAAAAATTGAACGAATATACCGAGAGGATGGCTCGGAAAAAATTCTGGTCATAATAACAGATAATAATAAAAAATTTGCAGATGCTCCGGCCAAAAATGCTTTTGAAGATAAAGAACAACAGAATAAAACAAAAAAAGGTAAGACACAGCAGCAAAATGAAGTCGAAACAAACAACTTGAATAATCCTTCGACTTTACCAGGACCAGCAGAAGGGGCAGTAAGAACAGTTTATCCCAATGGGGCTGTTGTAGATTGTGAATTCGGTAGCTGCTGGTGCGTATCCGGCAATTGTGCTGGAGCTATGAGTGGCAATATGCCTTCAAATCCAGACGAAGATTTAGATTCGGTTCAACAACATCTAGCCTTTAACATATTGAAAAAAATGCTCAGATTGGAAGAAGACTCTGAAGAGAAACCTTTCGAGAAATATGAATCTAACGGCTATATTGTGTTCGTAAGGAATCCTTTTTATAGACAAAAAGATCCTTTAAAAACCATTATAAAACATGGTCATAACGGAAGAGATTTCATGTTTGTCCGCAATCCTTTTGCAACACCGCCAGAATATAATCCCTTTGTTTCAACAGCTGATTTTTGGTTCAATTCTGGTTTTAACCGTGGAAATATTGATCCGTATTGGCAGTAAAAGTTTGGAGGTAACGATGTTTATTAAAAAAATTATAGTTTTTTGGATAGTGTTTTTATCTTCTCTTTCTTTTTATGCTGCCGATTCAGAAAAAGATCAGCTAAAAAAAGAGTTGTTGAGATTCGTTTATCTGCCTACACAGGCGAATTATGAAGCGGCTGTAAAGGTTGTTGAGAGAGAAAATTTCAATCTTCAAAATGTTCCTTACGATTTCTTTCCGATATTCGAGGAACTTATCGAAAGTTCTGATGCTCTGGCTTTCAATCTTCTGAAGAAAATTGCAAAAAAGACAGAACTTTACTCATCAACATTAGAAATCGTGCGAAATCTCATATCGAAGGATTTCGACTTCTTCTTAAATAATATTGATGATTTGGACTGCAAAACAACAGGAAAACTGGTCATAGATAAATTTATGGGAAATGATGATGCAGTTGAAATTTATGAATTGTATTCCGAAATTCTGCAAAAAACCAAGAATGTCAAAAAAACTCAGGCAAAAAATGCGGGAAAACTTGAGTGTGCCATCAATGCTGAACTTAAAAATAAAGCTTTTATGCACAATGTGAAATTGCAGAAGGAAAGCAATATGTTTGATAATAATTTTTGTGAAAAATATGAGGGGCGTTTCAATGAATTTGCTGATTTTGTCACTCAAAACATCCATGCATTGAAAGATTGGGTCTTTGAGCCAATAAGTTACTGCGGCATAATGAGAGGAAAAAGAAAATATCTTAAAAATGATTATCCGTATCTGCTTTATCACGAGTATATGTTTGATCTGATTTCTCAAAAAATGGCGGTAATTGAGCAACCTGCAAAAAGCTATATGACGGTCGTAAACAAAAATTTGGCAAAATTCGGCAGAGAAAGCGAAGAAAAGGCGGAATACCGAGCTTTTATTTACGGATTTTTTGGTGATCCGGAAAAATTTTTGAAGAAATTAAAGGGAAAACCGTCATTTTTTATAAAATTGGCGGCACTTGATCTTGCTTTGATTGTAAACTGCTGCGGAAAAATGGCGGAATATGAAGCTGCAAGAGAGAATCTGAGAAAAGTCTCAGGAAAAGACAGCAATCTGCTTCTTGAGGAATTAATTTTGGAAACTGAAAAGATTTTAAAAAAAGAAAACCGATTCGAATGCAACGGATTCTGTGGAAAAAGAGTAATGATATTTTAAGAGAAACAATGCAAAAAGGGACAAAAACCTACGATTCTTTCGGCAATATAAAATCTGAAACCTTTGATTCAGGCACGGTATCAAGCGCGATCACGTGGAATCCGACCACAAAAGTAATGACAGAAACAACCACGCTTCCGAGTGGAAAGAATATCGTCGAAACGACTCTCAAAGGACTTCCGAAAACTCTTGAATACGACGGAACGAAGCTGCTGCAATACAATTACGGCACAGGAAATGTCCTGAGCTCGATCCACAAGAATTTTGATTCAAACAATGACCATGCAGCCGAGCTTTCCTACACCTACAACGACTGGCGCAAAGTCAGCCGCAGAAAAGAAGATTTCACATCACTGAACGCACCGGCTGTTGCGGATTACGAATACACCTATTCCAAAGGGCTTCACCTCATCGGAAAGCAGGAAAACGAGGAAAACCGCAGGACCGCTTATCAGTATGATTCCTATTACCGCCTGAGAAGAGTCGATTACGACTGTGCCAACAATGCAGCTACAAGAACCGACTCATTCTTTGCTGACGGCGTTCACAATATTGAACAGAGCACCGAAAACGGCACGACCTTCGCATGGGGCGTGGACAAACTCAACAGACTGCGTGACAAGAAAGTCGGCAATAACACCGCAGTCGAATACGAATACGACGAACGAAACAACATGGTTGAAGAAGACAGAAGCGGCACAGTTAACGATAAAACCTATATCTACGATGATCTGAACCGCCTCATAGAAGTCAAAGACGGCAGCCAAAACACGATTGCAACTTACACCTACGACGCATTCAACCGCCGCATAACAAAGACAGTCGGAACCACGACAGAAAGATATACCTATGACGATTGGAATATTGTTGAAATCTCAACAAATTCAGACCTTTACGCCAACATCATTGATTCAGGCACAGACAGACACATCGCGATCGAAGTCACATCAAACAACACCTCAACACTCTATTATTTCCTGACCGACGAACGCGGCAACGTAACAGCCTTGACTGATGCAAGCGGCAACATCCTTGAGCGCTACAGATACCGTGTCTACGGTGATTTTGAGATTCTTGATTCACAGTTCACCCCGAAAAACTGCAACAACCAGACCTGCTATGCAACAACCCTGCACAACTTCCTCTGGGGCGGCTCTCTTTACGAACCAGAAACAAATCTCTATTGGATGCGAAACCGTTATTACCACATCGATATGCACCGCTTCATCAATCAAGACCCGATCGGAATCTGGGGCGATGCCAACAACCTCGGCAACGGCTTCGCCTATGTCGCCGGAATGGTAATTGAAGCGAGTGATCCGACTGGGTTGGATGTGGAGGTAATATATTGGCTTCCAGTTATAGATTGGAACCATATGACATCTATTGCAGGTCATATTTCAGTCCGCATAAACGATATTTCTTATTCTTGGGAAGGAGATGGAATGCATATCGACAGCATAGAAAACTATCTGAATGAGAATACATATCGAACTGGAGAGGGAATGATATTAGATATTTCTGAAGAAGAAGAACGCGAGTTGGAAAATTACTTAAAAAATTTGCCACAGACTAAGGGGGTATACGATCTTGAGAATAATAATTGTGGACAAGTTGTCATTAGAGAGCTTGGTAAAATTTTAGACAAAGATGTTTCTATCACATCTCCTAAAGAAGCAAAAGAATGGTTGTTAGCAGAAGAATTAGTGAAAGCTATAAAAAAATATTATAAAGGGAAATCAGATGGACTATCGGAAGAAATCATAAACAAACTGATTGATTTGATATTGAAGAAGAAAAGAGAAAGCAATCCTGATTCTCTTAATAAAAGGCATAAAGGAACTGTCGAAACCGATGAGGCTTCATGTTCAGGAAACGGGGAAGGCTGCAATGGCAAAGACGATCCTGATGAAGTTTATCCATACGATCCAGATGACAATATAGATCAATTTCAAATAATATTCCTCAACAACATTCTTAAATATAAATTGAGGTTGTTTCAAGAAGAACAGCCTCCAGTTTTCGTTGATACCAGCACCGGACCAAACGGAACAATTAAGATTTATCGTAATCCATATTATGTAAATAAAGACCCGTTAAAAACTATATTGTTCGATGGCAACAATGGTTCTGGCAAACCGATGATTTATAGAAATCCGTTTGTTCCAGGTGCTGAATACGGATATGAATCTACAACTTACGAAAAATGGCAACAAAAAGGCTTTGTCCAACCGGAGGTCGATCCATGGCTAAGATAATTGAGGAAATCAAAAGTCGACCTCTATTTTTCATATATATTTTTCTGACAGAAATCAGCTATATGATTATTTTGATGGATTTTTGGTTTTCATTTAGTGTGGACTTTTACAAGACAGCGATACAACAATTTATGATACCGTTGAGCAAAGATATTGGACTCCCTGTCTTTTTTCTCACCACACCAATATTTTTTGTACTCAGTTTTTTCAGACCTGAAATAAAGCAGATAAGAATTAAAATGCTTTTTTTCTTTTTGCTGCACTTCTGTTTGTTGATTGCAGCTTTTTGTCTTTGGTTTAACGGCAGATAGGGGGCAAAATGAGAAAGAATCTTTTCTGGATATATCTGTTGCTTAGTGAAATCGACATTCTTGTTTTTGGAGTTTTGCTATTTAATTCCATATGGTGGTATGCAACATCAATTACGTTAATTACATTGATGATGTTTTTGATTTTTGAGTTTTTTCTGACAGTAAGCTTTTTTATTGATGAACTTAATCAAAAAAGAAAAGTAATGCTATGGATATTTCTTTTCAACTTGTTTTTTATGATAGCTTGTCGTTTGTTGTATTCGTGAAAAATTATTGAAACATGGGATGATATGATCTGCGAAAAGAAGAATTTCTTCGAAATGATGGCTGAAGAAGGACCTGTTATCAAATATGACGATAACGGAAGAAAAGTTTTTATTTTAAATCCTTATTACAAGGAAAAAGATCCGTTGAAAGAACTCTTTTGGAAAAAGCAAAACGCGGATGGAACTAACGGTTTTGTCAGAAATTATTTCGCGCCAGGAGCAGAATACGGATATGACTCAACAACCCACGAAAAATGGCAACAGGCTGGATTCCCGCAAACAAATGTCGATCCGTATTCAAATTTGCAACAAGGTGGTTTTATCCAAACTAATGTTGATCCGTATTTTAATTAAGGAGACCGATGATGAAATATTTGATCTTACTTCTATTTCTGCCATTTTTTCTTCACGCAAAAACCTCAAATGAACCTGATTTCATGATGACAAAAACCGAGTTTGAAGAGTGCTACAAAAACAAAGAGAAAACTGAACAGCGTTTTTTAATCAGACAAAACGGCAAAACCGGTTTTATTGACGGTTGCGGTAGAGTTGTCATTGAACCAATTTATGACTCAGCATTTGAATTTAGTGAAGGAGCTGCGCAAGTAGAGACGGACGGAAAAGTTTCATATATCGATAAATCAGGCAAAACACTCAATATTTCACCCGGAAAATATAGCGGTTTCAAAACCATGAATTTCTATTTTAAGAAATACAAAGGAGAGGCTCCACGTGAAAAACCGTGTGAATATTCCAATCATTTGCTTTGCCGTGGGAAAACGTTTTTTCTGTTTTATGATTATTCGGGTCAGAAATTTCAACCGTCAGTCATTGAAACTCTTTTCCCTGAGTCAGAAGAAGCCAAAATTCCTTCTGTTTGGGATGAGATAGATAGATGGAAAAAAATGGATGCCGAAGAAGAGGTAAAAAAACTGACTAAAACAAATATTCGAAAATGCGATGATGGAACCACAATAAAAGAAACACTCACGGCAGACGGCTTCAGAGAAACAACGACAATATATGACAAAAACAACAAAATTATCCGGAGCGGTGACATGACGGCGTGGTGCCCGAAAGGAAATCTTATGATTTATCGAGAAAAAGAAAGAGAATATGTTTATGATTTGAAAAAACAAAAAGTTGTATTTGATATTCCAGCTCTTAATGTAATAAAAGATATTTATACCGAACTTTCTATTTTTGAAGATAAATTGATTATTACAGAACCATTTGGTCCAGACGAACATACAAAACTTATTAGTGCAGACGGCAAGAAAATTTTTCTGAAAATCAATCCGAGCGGGTGTTTTTATTTGTTCAAAACAGCAAACGGCAACATTAGGATTTTGGAGTGGCAAGGTAAAATTTATTACCTGAATGAGAATTATAAGGCTTTCTGGAGCGGAAAATATGATGGAAATATATTGGAGCGGGAATAATGGATGAAGGTCCTGTCATCAAATATGACGATGACAACGGCAGAAAAGTTTTTATGTTTAATCCTTATTACAGGGAAAAAGATCCTTTGAAAATGATTTTGTTCGATGGAGACAATGGTTCTGGTAAACCTGTGATTTATAGAAATCCATTTGTTCCTGGAGCGGAATATGGGTATGATGCTACAACATATGAGAAGTTCCAGCAGGCTGGATTCCCGCAAACAAATGTAGATCCTTATTGGTATTAGTAGGAGGTTAAAATGAACAACATAATATTTTCAACAATTTTTCTTTTTTCTTTCTGCGTTTTCGGCAATGCCGAGCCGATTGACATCGTTTCTTCTCTGAAGTCAACTGGCAATTTGGTTGCATTGGAAAAAACAGATATAGAAATCAAAAAGGAGAGCCTTTTTATCGAAATAAACGGTGTTTCTGCTGATATCGAAGTCAATTACACATATTTCAACAAAGGAAAAAACGAAATCATAGATTTGGCATTTCCGATTGATTATGAAGTGCATGGTTTCGATGACAGACAGGATCCCTTATTGATAGACATACCGCACTTCTCGATATCTGTGAACGGCGAAAACACCGATCCTGAACATACAATAGAAAAGATTTACAGCTGTGACGACGCTGACGGGAAATCCTGCCGTATCAAATTTGAAAACGAATACGGTTTGCAGGGTGCGTTTGTGAAAAGATGGTATGTCACCAAAATTCAATTTCCACAAAATCGCGAAACCAAAGTTTTGATTAAATACAGTGTTAATGCGTTTGCTCATCACTATATCTACAGCAGCAGCCCTATTCCAAGGCTGGAAAACCGAAAACTGCAGTATGATTTTTCTCCGGCGCAGTATTTCGGAATGGGAAAAGCAGACGAAATGGAAATAGTGATTGATACTCAGAAAGTTGCTTCTGTGGGAGGAAAGATTGTTAAAATTTCTCCTTTGATTTTCAAAGAAAAGGACAAAATCTATAGATATGCCGGGAAGAATTTCGATTTCAGAAAGAATCTGTCGCTTTCAGTTGAATATGACATTAAAAATTTTGAAATGTTTGAATATTTTCAAGAACATAAACAAACTAAATATCATGCCGTCAAGCTTGAAGCTTCTTCATCTGTTCCAGGTTACGAAGCAAAGAATCTTTTTGATAACAATCCTGCGACAGCGTGGTGTTTTAAAAGAAGTGAAAAAGAGGAATTTGTCGAGATTACATTTGATGATCCATATCACAAACCGGCGATATTTTATATTTCGGTAATGAACGGCTATCTTAAAGATAAAACGACTTATAACTCCAACGGCAAAGTAAAAGAATTCGATATCACGACTGTCTGCGACAAGCCGTATGCCTGTGAGGCCTGCAAAAAAAGTGCCGACAGACTGAAAAAAGATCTGTCAAAAAATCTAGAGCCTAAAATTCCCGTTTGGAATGAACGTTTTAAAACGGATGTTTTCGGCGAAACCAATACTCCGATACTGGAGGAATGCTATATTGAGACAGGTGGCTGCAAAATAAAAATCATAATAAAGTCAACTGTCAAAGGTGAAAAATCTGACGATGTCTGTATTTCGGAAATGTTTTTGATGTAAAAGTAAGGAAAACACTCAATGGGTATATTCTTTATGCAAGATTCCTTAGGCAATATAAAATCTGAAACTTTTGATTCAGGCGCTGTATCAAGCGCTATAGCGTTGAATACGAACACAAAAGTGATGACTGAAACAACCATACAGCCGAACTTTACCGGAGGGTAAAATGAAATTCATTCACACGGCAGACTGGCATCTGGGAAACTCGATGCACAATATAGACCGAACCGGCGAGGTCCGTGCTTTTTTCAAGTGGCTGAAAGAGCAGATTGTGGAGCAGAAAGCCGAAGCGCTCGTTGTTTCGGGTGACATTTTCGATACGATAAACCCGCCGGTAGAAGCCCGTCACGAATACTACAGATTTCTGGCGTCACTTCTGGAGAGCTGCTGCAGGAATATCGTTATAATCGCAGGGAACCACGATTCCGCACCGCTCATTGATGCCCCGAAAGATCTGCTTGAAGCGCTCAACATCCACGTTGTGGGAAACATCTCGAATATTCAGGTTGAAGATTGCGTTTTTGAATTGAAAGACGCTGCTGAAAACGCTGCCGCCGTCTGTGCCGCAATTCCGTTTGTCCGCGAAGCAGATTTGAGGAGATTCGCGAAAGACAGTGAAAATTTCGTGGACAATTCATTCGGGGAGCTTTACCGGAAGGCTTATGAGGCCGCCGATTCACTGCGTGCCGGAAGAAATATTCCGATAATCGCCACCGGGCATCTGTACGCCGCAAATCTTGAAGGAAGGCTTGCGGAAATCCCGTGCGGAGAAAAAACGGACGACGGCACGAAAACCATTGATCTGGTCGGAAATTTAGGAGCAGTAAACGTTTCCGTTTTTCCTAAGGAATTCGATTATGTGGCACTGGGGCATATCCATTATCCGACCCGCGTCGCAAAAAATGACAGAGTCCGTTACAGCGGCTCCCCGTTTATTCTCGGTTTCGATGAAGCAAACATTAGAAGAAACGTCCTTATCGTTGATGTGCAATGCGGAAGCGCTCCTCTTGTAACACCGCTTGAAGTGCCGCAAGTTTTCGATTTCATCCGTGTCGAAGGAACTGTCGAAGAAATAAAAACAGCGATGACTTCTATTTGCCTGAGAAGTTTCGAGCGCAACACTTATATTGAAATCGCCTACAAAAGCGAAGCAGGAAAAAACATCCACGATGCATTATCAGAGTGCTGCATAAACCCGCCGCTCTACATCGTCAGCTGGAAAGCAAAATTCAACGAACACCGCTACGATTCCAAGCTTGAATCTTTCGGTGTATCAGATGTAACGGAACTCAGCGAAGAAGATGTTTTCAAAACTCTTATTCTGAACAAGACGCAACTCGATCCCGGAAGCGAAGAAGCAAAAAAACTTATTGACGAGTATCTTCCGCTTTTTCAGGAAATAGCGAACGGAGCGGAGCAATGAAAATATTAAAACTCGAGTTCAAAAACATAAATTCCCTTTACGGCGAGTGGAAAATAGACTTCACAAACGAAAACTACGTCAGAAACCGCAATATTTTTCTGATTTACGGCCCGACCGGTTCCGGCAAAACAAGTATTTTAGACGCGATAACGCTTGCGCTTTACGGAAAAACCGCAAGACAGAAAACCATAAACAAAGGTGATGCAGGAAACGAAGTCATGACGCGGGAAACCGCCGGCTGCTATTCGCGCATCACTTACGAAACGGAGAACGGAATCTATATTTCCGAATGGTCGCAGCGCCGCGCACGGAACAGCGTTTCAGGCACACTTCAGGAACCGGAATATTCAATCAGAGAAGAAAAAAACGGAGAAACAATTTCTTCGGGAAAAGCCTCATACAGCGCTCTTGAAAAGGCAACAATAAAAATCGTAAAACTCGACTTCAACCAGTTCTGCCGCTCCATCATGCTTGCCCAGGGGGAATTTAACAGATTCCTTGACTGCGGAGAAAAAGAGCGTGCCGAAATTCTGGAAAAGCTGAACCAAAGCGGGCGTTACAGGGATATTGCAGTTAAAATTGCAGAACGTTCCGATGCGGAAGAAAATAAATGTGCGGCGATTAAATCAAGGTTAGAAGCCGTATCCGAACATGTTTTAAGCGATGAACAACTCGATGAACTGCGTCTGCAGCAAGATGAAATTTCAAAAAGGCAGCAGGAATCAAACCGGCGCAAAGCCGCTTTAAATCAGGATATCAAATGGATTGACGAGTTTGACTCAAAACAAAAAGCTGCGGCTCAGTCTAAACAAATTTTTGATGAAGCAGAAAAACGGAAAACTGAGTTTAAGGAAAAAGAAGAAACTCTGAATCGCGCCGAATCAGCCGAGTCATGCAGATTTTTACATGCCGAACTCAAAGGAATGCGCGACACGCAGAAAAAAGAACTTTCAGAACTTCAAATCATAAAAACCGCGCTTCCGGTAGTAGAAAAAAATCTCGAAGATTCAATAGAAAAATTGCAGAAAGAACAAAGTGTCCGGCAGGAATTAAGCGGTAAATACGAGCAAGAACGCCTTTTATGGGATGAAATCAAAAGCCTCGATTCCGATATAAAACATGCCGGAAGCAGCATTTCCGCTGAAGAACAATCCCTGAATGAAAAAAAGCTGAAAGAAAAAAAACTGCAAGAAGAGCTGTCTGAATGCAGCGCAGCCATCGAACAGTGCAGCGCCGTTATTTCATCCGGGAAAAAATTTCAGGAAGAGCATCCGAACGACGGCGGGATCGAAGTAAAACTCTCCGGAATTGAAGAAAAAATAAAAAATGTCGGGGAAAAGAAGGAAGCGCGGAACAAAATACTGACGGAATACGGAAAAAAATCCGGAGAATTGAAAGAACTTTTGAGTCTGAACGATGAGCTTGAGAAAAAAATCAGCGGAAAAGATGCGGATATTTTAAAAATTTTGTCGGATGAAAGGGCTTTTATTGCAGGTCAGCTTGAACTTCTTCTCAAACCGGGAGACACCTGCCCGGTCTGCGGCGGCAAATATCACAGAACCTGCACTGAAACCGTTTCCGAAGATAATTCCGTTCACCTTGAAAACACTGTATCGAAGTTAAAAAATCTGCAAACAGCACGGGACACTCTAAAGGAAGAACTGAATCAGATTTCAAAAAAGGTTTCAGCCTGCCGGACTACCTGCGAAAATCTGGAAAAAAGCATTCAGGAACTTTCAGGTGAAATAGAACAGCTTTACGACAATATCAAAGAATCCGTTTCGGTTTGGGAAATCCCGTTTGAAGAAAACGAACTGAAGAGCCTGTCCTATCAGCTTAAAAAACGTTCCGACGAGTGGAAAAATGCGGAAACCGAAATACGCAAAGCACAGCAGGAAAAAGAGACAAAACTGACTTCGCAGGAAGAAAAAACCAAACAGCTTGCAGATGCGGCAAAAGAGATTTACGAAGGTAAGGTCAAAATTTCCAGAGACTGATGAAGCGTAAGGTCCTCGTAGGAGTTACGGGCGGGATCGCCGCCTATAAATCCTGTTACCTCGTCAGCGCGCTCGTCAAGATGGGATGTGACGTCCACGTCTTGATGACCGATCACGCGAAGGAGTTCGTCTCCGCCATGACCTTTGAAACGCTCTCGCACAACCCCGTCGTGACCAATATGTTCCGTCGGGATAGAGAGTGGGAAGTGGAGCACGTTTCTTTGGCAAAAGCATGCGAGGTCGTCGTCGTCGCCCCTGCGACGGCGAATTTTGTCGGTAAGATCGCCGGTGGGATATGCGATGATATGCTCACCACGACCTATCTTGCCTCCAAGGCGCCCAAGATCATTTGTCCCGCTATGAATACGGCAATGTACGAGGATGAAGTGTTTCAAAAGAACTTAAAAGACGTAATGGCTTCCGGCGCCACCGTGTTGACTCCCGTTAGCGGACGGCTTGCCTGCGGG
>JAFYIZ010000001.1 GCA_017538365.1 bacterium
GGAACCACCTGATCCCATCCCGAACTCAGAAGTGAAACATGACAGTGCCGATGATACTGCGGTCAGTGGCCGTGGAAAAGTAGGTCGTCGCCTCATTTTTTTTGCCCTAAAAATAATCGGAATTTGAAAAATCAATAATAAGAATTAAATAAACGCCCGCGGTTAAAAAATTTTGCCGTAAAATTTGCAATAAATCGTGATTTTGCTATTAAGGCGCCGATTTTTTTATTTAACAACGGAGGGTTTCATGGCAAAAATCAAAAATGTTATCATCAGTGTTTTTGACAAGACGGGACTTGTCGATTTCGCATCGGAACTTGACAAAGCGGGCGTCAAAATCTTTTCAACAGGCGGTAGCTGCAAAATGCTTGCAGACAACGGAATAAACGTAACAAAAATCGAGGATTACACTGGTTTCCCCGAAATGATGGACGGCCGCGTTAAGACGCTTCATCCGAAAATTCACGGCGGAATTCTGGCTCGCAGAGACGATGTAAACCACATGAAAGCGGCCTCTGATCACGGCATCACGATGTTCGACATGGTCGTTGTCAACCTATATCCTTTCAAAAAGACGGTAGAAAGCGGCAAACCCTTTGCAGATATCATCGAAAACATCGATATCGGCGGTCCTTCGATGGTCAGAAGCGCATCGAAAAATTTCAGAGACGTTGCGATCGTAACTTCTCCCGATGACTACAAAGCTATTCTTGACGAGATGAAGGCGAATAACGGTGAGATCTCGCTTGAAACGAGATTTAAACTTGCTTCAAAAGCTTTCAGACTCACAGCGGCTTACGACAGCTACATCAGCTCGTTCCTTTCGACAGTCGACTGCAACGGTGAAAAAGTGAGTGAAGATCCTGAATTCATCAATATGCAGTTCGTTAAGAAAGAGACTCTGCGTTACGGCGAAAACCCGCATCAGAAGGCTTCTATCTATATCGACAGCGAGGCTGAGAAAGGAACTTTGGCTCTTGCGGAACAGCTTCACGGAAAGCAGCTTTCCTTCAACAACTACATGGATCTCGAGGCTGCGAAAAATATCGTTAGCGGCTACACTGAACCCGCTGTCGCGATAGTAAAACACACCAATCCGTGCGGTGCGGCAATAGGAGCGACTCTTGCAGAAGCTTACAATAAAGCTCTTGCATGCGACCCTGTAAGTGCCTTCGGTTCGATAATCGCGGTAAACAAAGCGCTCGACGGCGAAACTGCTGAAATAATGAAGGCTCTTTTTGTCGAAGCGATCGTAGCTCCGGCATTCTCCGATGAGGCTAAGGCAGTCCTCAGCAAGAAGAAAAACATCAGACTTGTCGAAGTAGGCGAGTTTGCGAAAAATTTCGCGATGGATGTCGAACTCAAGAAGATCTCCGGCGGTGTTCTCATCGAAACTGCGGACAGACGCGTCATCACAGAGGCTGATCTTCAGTTCGTGACCGAGAAAAGACCGACTCCGGAACAGATAAAAGAGCTCCTTTTCGCACAGAACATGGTCCGTTTCATCAAAAGCAACGCGATCCTTATCGCTAAAAACGGCGCAACGGTCGGTGTAGGAGCAGGGCAGATGTCGCGTATCGACTCGCTCGATATCGCGATCAAAAAAGCTCAGTCCCCGGTTGAAGGCTGCGTTATGGCAAGTGATGCGTTTTTCCCGTTCAGAGACTGCGTCGACAGAGCTGCAACAGTTGGAATTACTGCGATAATCCAGCCCGGTGGATCGGTTCGTGACCAGGAATCGATCGATGCCTGCAACGAGCACGGAATTCCGATGGTATTCACCGGGATCAGAAGTTTCAAACACCTGTAGACCTATAGATTTATTCCACTTTTCTTATTATCATACAAGACGTCCGAGACATTTCATAACTCAATTATGGCATCGTCTTCTTTTCTGAAGCACGGTTTCATGTTGTCAGTTTAGAATCTCGAATGAAAAAAGATTACCCGCACTCCGGCAAAAAAACGGGGGCCGAAGCCCCCGCTTAAACCTGGAATCCCTCTCATAGGCTCCCCTGAGGTAGGGGAGCTGCCGTAAGGCTGAGGGGTAGGTCAACGCTTAAAGAATATCGTTGTCGTTGAGTTTTTTGAGTCTCTCGTAACGGTCTTTGAGGTCAGCCTTGAGCATAGCGTGAAGTTTCGCAGCTTCGTTCGGGAAGAGTTTGGTGAGTGATTTAAAGCGGACTTCTCTGTCAAGGAGTTCCTGCGGATCGCGCGAAGGCTCTTTGCTGTCAAGCTGGAACGGATTCTTTCCTTCCTTTCTGAGTTCCGGATTGAATCTGTAAAGTGGCCAGTAGCCTGCTTCGACCGCGAGTTTTTCTTCGTTCTGGCTGTGCGACATATCGATACCGTGGTTGATGCAAGGAGCGTAAGCGATGATGAGCGACGGTCCGTTGTATTTCTCAGCTTCGGTCATAGCTTTGACGAGCTGGTCATGGTTTGCACCCATTGCGACGCTTGCAACGTAGATGTAGCCGTAAGTCATCGAAATCATTCCAAGATCTTTCTTTCTTACTTTCTTTCCGCTGGTAGCGAACTTAGCTGTCTGGCCGAACTGGGATGCCTTGGAAGCCTGGCCGCCTGTGTTGGAGTAAACTTCGGTGTCGAGAACGAGGATGTTTACATTCTCGCCGCTTGCAAGGACGTGGTCAAGACCGCCGTAACCGATATCGTAAGCCCATCCGTCACCACCGAGGATCCAGATCGATTTCTTAACGATGTAGTCGCTGAGGTCGTAGATTCTGTCGAGCGTTTCGCAGCACGGATCGCCGTTTGCGAGGACGTTCATGATCTTCGGGTAGAGCTCTTTCGTCTTTTCTGCGTCTTCCTTGTTGTCGATCCATTCCTGGAAGAGTTTCTTTGCTTCTTCGCAGAGGGTGTCGCCGCATTCGCAGGTCGGATTTTCGATAGCTTTCTTCATAAGAGCTTCGAGGGTGTTTCTTTTCTGTTTAACAGCGAGAGCGATACCGAAGCCGTGCTCAGCGTTGTCTTCGAAAAGGCTGTTTGCCCATGCCGGACCCATGCCGTTTTTGTTCTTGCAGTAAGGAATCGTCGGAGCGGTTCCGCCGTAGATCGAGGAGCAGCCCGTTGCGTTGGAAACTATCATTCTGTCGCCGAAAAGCTGAGTGATGAGTTTGACGTACGGAGTTTCGCCGCAGCCTTCGCATGCACCGCTGAACTCAAAGAGCGGCTGCTGGAGCTGGCTGCCTTTTACGGTGTTCTTCGGAAGGAGGTCGTCCTTTACAGGAACCGTGATCGAGAAGTCGTTGTTAGCAGCTTCTTCGTCAACGATCTCGCCGAAGTGAACCATTTCGAGTGCTTTGTTCTTCGCGATGCAGATGTCTGCGCAGTTTCCGCAGCCGAGGCAGTCCATCGGATAAACCTGCATTCTGAATTTGAGACCTTCGAGACCTTTGCCGATAGCTTTTACGGTCTTGAAAGATTCAGGAGCGTCAGCCATTTCTTCTTCAGTGAGAAGGACAGGTCTGATAGCAGCGTGCGGGCAAACGAACGAGCATTTGTTGCACTGGATGCAGTTTTCGGGGATCCATTTCGGAAGTTTTATAGCTACGCCGCGTTTTTCGAATTTCGTGGTTCCGGTCGGGAATGAACCGTCGGGGCCCGGAAGTTCGCCGTGAACGTCGTTAGCGAATCTGCTGACAGGGAGGTCGTCGCCGTTTTGTCTTGCGATCGGGTTGATGATCTCTTCGACCATATACTGTTCAAGGTCGCTTGAGTAGGGCTCATGAACTTTGTGGATGTCGATAGCGACTTCCTTGGAGTTGAGCCAAGCTTCCTTATCGTATTTGATCTCTTTGATCTCGGTGCCTGCTGCGTCGACTGCTGCGTTGTTCATGTCGACGATGTTCTGGCCTTTCTTGCCGTATGATTTCTGGTTTGCGTTCTTGAGGCTTGCAACTGCCTGCTCGAACGGAATGACTTCGGAAAGTTTGAAGAAAGCGGTGAGCATGATCATGTTGATCCTCTTGCCGAGTCCGAGACCTTCAGCGATCTTGACTGCATCGATGATGAAAACTCTGCCGTTTTTCTTTGCGATGTCTTTCTTGAGAGCTGCCGGAAGGTTCTCTTCGGTCTCTTTAGCGTTCCAGTTGGTGTTGAGAACGAAGATACCGCCGTCTTTCAGGTTCTTGCTGAGGTCGTACATATTTACGTAAGCCTGATTGTGGCAAGCGATGTAGTCAGCAGTCGTGATGAGATACGGGGATTTGATCTTCTCGTGACCGAATCTGAGGTGGCTGACAGTGAGACCGCCCGATTTCTTCGAGTCGTATGAGAAGTAGCCCTGTGCGTACTGTTCTGTTTCGTCGCCGATGATCTTGATCGCGTTCTTCGATGCGCCGACGGTGCCGTCAGAGCCGAGGCCGTAAAGCATGCACTGAACGGTTCCCTTCGGAACTGTGTCGAGGATTCCGTATTTGAGCGATCTGTAGGTGACATCGTCTTCGATACCGACTGTGAAGTGGTTCTTCGGCTCTCTCGCCTTGAGGTTGTCGAAAACAGCTTTGACCATGCCGGGAGTGAATTCTTTCGAGGAAAGACCGTAGATGCCGCCGACGACTTTGATCGTCTCTCTCTTGTTGTAGAGAACGGTGGAAACGTCTTTGTAAAGCGGTTCGCCTTCGCTGCCGGGCTCTTTCGTTCTGTCAAGAACTGCGATTGCTTTAACAGATGCCGGAATAGCTCTCATCAAATGTTCTGCGCTGAACGGTCTGAAAAGACGTACTTTTACAAGGCCGACTTTTTCGCCCTGTTTGAGCAGGAAGTCGATCGTCTCTTCGATCGTGTCGCATGCGCTGCCCATAGCGATGATGACTCTCTCAGCTTCCGGATCGCCGTAGTAGTCGAAAAGGTGGTAGCTTCTGCCGGTGAGTTTGGAAACAGCGTCAAAAGCTTCCTGAACGATCATCGGAGCGTTGTCGTAGTAGCTGTTGCTTGCTTCTCTTGCCTGGAAGAAGATGTCGGGGTTCTGAGCCGAACCTTTGAGCACCGGTCTTTCAGGGCGGAGAGCTCTCTCTTTGAAATCAGCTATTGCATCGTAGGGAACGATCGTTTTGATATCTTCGTCGTCGAGTATCTCGATTTTTGAGATTTCGTGGCTCGTTCTGAAGCCGTCGAAGAAGTGGATGAAAGGAAGTCTTGCGCGCAGAGCCGAAATGTGGGTGGCAAGTGCCAAGTCGTAAGCTTCCTGAACCGATGTGCTGGAGATCATGCAGACGCCTGTCTGACGGCATGCCATAACGTCGGTGTGGTCGCCGAAGATCGAAAGAGCGTGGCTTGCTATTGCTCTTGCCGTAACGTGGAAAACGCCAGGAAGAAGTTCGCCCGCAACTTTGTAAAGGTTCGGGATCATGAGAAGAAGACCCTGGGAAGCGGTGTATGTCGTGGTGAGGGCACCGCCGCTGAGGGATCCGTGAACTGCGCCGCTCGCGCCGCCTTCGGACTGAAGTTCGGCAACGATAAGGTCGTTTCCGAAAATGTTCTTTTTGCCGTTTGCGCTCCATTCGTCGGTAACTTCAGCCATCGGCGAACTCGGAGTGATGGGATAGATCGCTGCAACTTCCGTCATCGGGAAACTTGCGTAAGCGACCGCCGTGTTTCCGTCAACACATTTCATAACTTTTTTTGCCATAAAATCCTCCGTATCTAAGGTTAGTCAATATAAGTTTTCCCGTTGAATGCCTCAAGAACCGTTCTCCTGTCGAGAACATCGGGTGCCGCCCCGGCAGGAAGCCCTCTCGCAATGCGGGAGATTCTGACATCGCAGTTTTCAAGGGAGTCTTTGATGTAAAGTGCCGTCGCGTCTCCTTCGATAGAGAAGGGGAGAGCG
This sequence comes from bacterium, assembly GCA_017538365.1. Taxonomy (GTDB): domain Bacteria; phylum UBP6; class UBA1177; order UBA1177; family UBA1177; genus UBA1177. The sequence goes on from JAFYIZ010000001.1 coordinate 5,849, forward strand.
AGAAGAACTTCTTTCCCTGGATTGTTTTCGACTCTTTTTCTGAGCTCTTTTATCTTCAGATCTTCGGGAAGGATGTTCTCAAGCGGCGCGATAAGACCGCCCAGAATGTGGAAAGAACCTTTGAAACAGCCGTTGCGCTCGATCGCCGCCATGTCGCCGTAAGTCGCGACTACGCAGATGATGTCGCTGTCTGACGCACAGTTCGCGCACTCTGCACCTGCAGCCTTGAAAGCACCGCAAGTCTCGCAGATCTCGACGTTTTCAGAAAGTTCGATTATTTTTTTGAGAGTGTTTTTCATTTTCGGATCGCAGAGAATGGAATAGGAGAGTTTCTGTGCCGCTTTCAGGGAGATCCCAGGCAGCTTTTTGAACTCTTCGACCAGCGTCCTCATCGAGAGGGCAGCCGGAGAGACGAAAGATTTCTCCGTTCCTTCCATCACGACCTCAGAAAAGACCCGGGAAACCGTTTATCTTATTGCCGACAAGCTTCGAAAGCCTGTTTTCCTTCTCTTTTCTGACCGTTTCGATGCTCTGGTTTACAGCCGCGGTGAAAAGATCGGTGAGCATTTCGGGATCGTCGCTTAAGAGATCCTTCGAAAATTCGATGTTCGTGATTTTCATATCGCCCGTCATCGTAACTTTGACAGCGCCGCCGCCGGCTTCTGTATTGAAAGTTTCTGTTTTGAACTCAGCCTCTAAAGCCGCCATTCTTTTCTGCATTTTCTGAGCCTGCTGCATAAGCCCCTGAATGTTCATTCTTCCCTCTTTAAAGAAGTTAATAACAAAAAAACGGCATACCATAATAGCGAGCAGTTAAAAGGCAAGAATTTTTTTCCTTAATTTATTTTATTGTAATACGCGCCCAATTGAGTAAAATCTTCGGTCTTTGGAGGTGAAATGAGCCGCTTTTTTTGTGTTTTTGCAGCAGTTTTTGTGCTTTTGGCGTCATGCGGAAAGCTGAAGGACGATTCGATAGTCTACGTTTTCAAAGGCGATGTCGTCTCCGTTTCCGATTTCAAGCTGAAATACAACCTCTGGCTGCGGCAGAACAACATGCCTGACACCGAAGAAATGAGGAAAAACTATCTTTTCCGCGAACTTTCCGAAAAATTCCTCTACGAAATGGGAAAGAGCGAAGGAGTAGGCGATATTCCTGAAATCAAGAATAAAATCGATGACTTCAAGAGAAAAACCATCGTCGAATACATGAACAAAAGGACGAAACGCGAAGTTTATGCGATAGACGACGAAGCGGTGCGGCAGTATTATATCGACAACAAGGACAAATTCATGCGCGACAAGCTCTACCGCCTTTACGCAGTCAGAGTGACGAACAAGAAAAATGCAGAGGATATCGCGCAGCAGCTTCGAAACGGTTCGAGCATCAGAATTCTTTCGGCAACTCTTTCCGACGATGAAATTCTGGCGAGAAACAACGGCGACTGGGGGCTTTTCAGCGAAGACGTGATGGGCGAATCGTGGAAAGATGACGTTCTGGCGAGTTTCCCGGGCGAAATACTCGGCCCTTATCTTGACAGCGAGAACTTTTATACAATAATCGAGATCGCCGGTTTTGCCTACAAGAGACACTTGAGTTTCAATCTGGCTTATCCGCTGATAGTTGAAGAGCTGATTGCGAAATACGGTACTGAAAAGTGGGACGGGTATCGCGATAAAATGATGACTGAGTACGGCGCAAAAATAAATGTCGAGAATTTAAGGTGGTAAAATGTCTTTGACTTCTAAGGATCTGGAACAGAAACTTGCAGAACTTGAGCAGAAATCGAAGATTTTCTTTGAATCGCTTGCCATAAATTCGAAAAGAGAGCGTCTCGACGAACTCAAAAAGCAGCTCGATCTGCCCGAAATATGGTCTGATACCGCGAAAATGGCGGCTCTCAACAAGGAAAAACGGGTTCTCGAGAGCAATCTGGAACTTTATTCCAAACTGGAATCGGATATCGAAGAACTGACTCTCGCAAAAGAGCTTCTTGACGAAGATCCGACAATTGAAGCTGAGGCTGAGGCGATGCTCGGCAGCATTGACGAACTTGTCGACAAAATCGAATTTCAGAAGATGCTCGGCGGCAAAACAGACCTGATGAACGCTATCGTCAGCATAAACGCAGGCGCCGGCGGCAGAGAGTCGCAGGACTGGGCGGTAATGCTTTCGAGAATGTACGCGAGATGGTGCGAGCGCAAAGGCTACGGGCTCGAAGTTATTGATAAAAATACGGGCGATGACGCTAACGCGATAAAAAACATCACTTTCATTGCTGAAGGCGACTACGCTTACGGCTACCTCAAGGCCGAGATAGGCATCCACAGGCTGGTCAGAATAAGTCCGTTCGATGCCAACAAACGGCGTCACACCTCGTTTGCAAGCGTTTTTGTCACTCCAGAAATCGATGATTCGATCGAAATCGAGATTGATGAAAAAGATTTGAAAATAGATACTTACCGTTCAGGCGGAGCAGGCGGTCAGCACGTCAACAAGACAGATTCGGCAATAAGGATAACCCACATTCCGACTGGAATTGTCGTTCAGTGCCAGAACGACAGAAGCCAGCATAAAAACAAGGCTACGGCGATGAAGATTCTGAAGTCGCGCCTTTACGAATTCGAACTTCGGAAAAAACAGGAAGAGTCTTCCGAAATCGAAAAACAGAAAATGGGAATCGACTTCGGAAGCCAGATCAGAAGTTACGTTCTGCATCCCTACAAAATGGTTAAGGATCACAGGACTGATTTTGAAACCGGAAATGCCGACGCAGTGCTTGACGGCGAACAGATTTTAGATAAATTTATGGAAGATTATTTACTTAAAGAAGGGGAAACTAATGAAAATCATTAACAAAATTTCTTCTATGCTTTTGGCGGTGCTCTTCGTTGCACTTCTGACTTCGTGTTCGGAATTCATGCTTATTCCGATCTCGATCGACTATCCTTTCGAGGAGAACAACGAAGCGAGCCCTACGACCTACAGAATCAATATCTCCGAAGGTCTCAACGGCATCGAAACAATTTTCAACAAAGAACTTAAGGTTGTTACCGACACTCTTTTCAACGAACTGAAAATTCCTGATGCCCAGATCATGAATTATCCTCAGTTTAAGACTGACGACATACTTGATCTTATTGCCGGAAAAGTCGTTTCAAAAGAGATTGATTTCAGAACTCCAGTGGTCGATGATCTTCAGCACGAGACTATGAGTTTTTCCATTTGCGATTTCGAAGATTCCAATTTCGAAGAGAAGGACGAAGCTACGAACGCATACATGACGATTGCCAACATTTCGAGTTTCTGCGCACTCTCAGAAACTGTCAGACTTGAAGAAATTGACAGATGCAGGATCAAAGCAGATGAAACCTGTCTCCATCTTGAAGTCCGTCAGGAAAACGAATCGATGCAGATCAGAATGGCTGAACAGAAAGATCTTAAAAAGTACAAAAAATACCTCAATAAAATCTATTCGGCTACTTTGAACGAACTTACTTTCACAATCAAAAATCCGCCGAACAACGTTGCGGGAAACAATGCGTTCAGAATGAAAGCTGAACTTTATGCACAGTCTATCGACCCGTTCAGAGCTGACGGTTCTCCGTGCGTAGACGGAGATGAACTCAAACACTGCATATACAAAGGCATTGATGAAAACGGAGTTCCTGAGGATTATTTCTCGGCTACGATAAACGATGATTCCGCGACAGACGGCACGGTTTCCGAAAAGAAAAAATATCTTATCGGTGTATTCGAAACCGATGATGATACCTATTCTTCGGAACAGGTTATGAATCTGATCTATACTTACGAAGGCAAGGATACGCTTCAGCACGCGATCAAACACCTTGATTTCCAGCTCGGAATAAAGAGTTACTACGTTTTTTATCCGCAGGCTATGAAGCCGGAAGGAACTCTTGAAGCAAGTATCAAAGCGAAACTGCTTTTCAATGTTGAACCGCTTAACTAATTGATCTTACTGGAGTTTTTCCTAATGAACAATTATATCGTCTGGAATATCGATCCGGTGATTGCCAACATAGGTCCTCTGCAGCTCAGATATTACGGAATCTTGTTTGCTTCAGCGATTCTTATCGGTTTTTATCTGGCTCGGAGAATCTACAGAAAATACGGTTTCCCTGATAAAATCGCCGACGATCTTCTGGTTTGGGGCGTTGTCGCAACGGTAATCGGTGCGCGTCTCGTCCACTGCTTTTTTTATGAGCCAACCTATTATCTGAGCAATCCGCTTGAGATTCTCAAAGTTTACAAAGGCGGAATCGCCAGCCACGGAGCGACGATCGGACTTATATTTGCAGTTATTTTTATTTCCAGAAAATACAAAGTCACCTTCACCGATCTTGCCGACGGCGTTGTTTTTCCCGGTATCATGGGAGCGACTTTCGTGCGTCTGGGCAACTTTTTCAACAGCGAAATAGTCGGCAAAATAACGACTGTTCCGTGGGGATTCAAATTTTTGAGAAACCCTGACGATATGAAACTTGCGATAAACGCCGCGACAGGTCACTGCGACATTTCCAAGATGGAGTGCCTGATAAACTACTGGCCTGTACGTCATCCTTCGCAGCTTTACGAGGCTTTCGGCGCTTTCGTGATTCTCATTATCATGCTCACTGTTTCGTTTGTCCGCAAAGATCACAGAAAGTCCGGGCTTTACACCGCGCTTTTTCTGATCCTTTACTTCTCATTCCGTTTCTGCATAGAATTTATCAAGGAATATCAGGTGTTTGAAGAAGGTCTCACGATGGGACAGTATCTGAGTATTCCGTTTATCATTTTCGGATTTGCTGTCCTTTATTATTTCCACAAAAAGCAGCCGAGACCAGAGGCAAAATCAGATGAAAAGTCTAAAAAAACAAAGAAATAGTCTCTTTTCTTTAGCCGGAATTGCTGTTTTTGCCTTTTTTATCCTGCTTTTTTCCGACATGCTTGCCAAACCGTTTATTCTGAAAAGCGTTGACGGCTCGTGGCTTCCGATGATCGCTCAGTCGTGGGTGGCTAAAAACGGCGGAGTTCTCGTCAAAGTTGCCGACGGGATAAAGCCGAACGATCTCAGAAGGGAAATGCTCGCCCAAATGCCAGATCTCAGTATCGAAATTCTGGGCAAAGATCTCTTTTTCCCGACTACGACCCCCGACAGCCTTTTCGAGCTTCTTAAAAATATTGATATAGATGTCGCGGAAGCTGGCATGAGACGTCAGTCAATGGCGGAAACTTCTGAAATGTTCGTCAAAAAAAGCGGTGAAAACACCTCAAAGGACGAATACACCGAAGCGGTCGTTGAAAATGTCGTTTTTGACGAGAAAAACGAGAAGATAATTCTTACGGTGCGTATTCAGCAGCGTGCTAAAACAGGAATGTTTCCGAAGCTTTACGGAATTTACAGGATAGAGCACACATACAAAATGAAAAACGATATCGTCGATCTGACGGATGTGAAAAATATGGCTTTCCTTCCGCTTATCACGGCTAAAAAAGGAAGCAAGATCACTTTTATTCCCGAAAAACTCGATTCGAGGATTCTGACGATAACGCCCGATTTTAAGATTAAATAATCTTTAACAATAATTTCAGAGGTGAAAAAGAATGAAAGCTGCACTAATCGGTTTGCCGTTTTCAGGAAAGAGCACTGTTTTTCAGGCTTTGACAGGTATCGAGAGCGGCAAAAAAGAGGAAACTGTCGGAACAATCAAAGTTCCTGATGAAAGAATCGACAAACTTTCAGAAATATACAACCCGAAAAAGAAAACTTACAGCGAGTTCGTTCTCAGCGACTACACTGTGCCGCCGTCAAAAGAGAGCGCTCTTCCGGCGAAAGTCAAAAATCTGATACAGAAGTCCGATCTCTTGATTATGACGCTCAGAAATTTCGATTCGCTTATGACTTCCGATCCGTCCGATCCGGCTCTTGAATACAAAAAAATCAAGGAAGATATGATACTTACAGATTTCGTAGTGATCGAAAAAAGGCTCGAGCGCGAAATGAAGGAAAAGAAAAATCCGCCTGAGCTCAAAGTGCTCCAGAGGCTGCGCGATGTTTTCGAAAGCGGTGAATTTCCTTCTGCCGACACTGTTTCGCCGGAAGAAGCGGAACTTATCGCAAACTACAACTTCCTTTCGCTGAAAAAAATGATCGTTCTCGTCAATCAGCCGGAAGGTGAGCAGAATGTTCCGGAAGCTCTCGCCAAACAGCTCGAAGCAGACGGAATTTCGTGTTTCTGCGTCAGTGCACCGCTTGAAGTCGAACTTTCCGAGCTAGCTCCCGAGGAACAGCTTGAATTTTTAAAAGACTACGGTCTTTCGGAAAGCGCATCTGTCCGCTTCATAAAAAGCGCTTATGCGGCTTTAGGACTTATTTCCTTCCTTACTGCGGGAAGTGACGAAGTCCGGGCTTGGCCTATCAAAAACGGAACTCCGGCTCTTTACGCCGCAGGAAAGATCCACTCCGACATCCAGCGCGGTTTCATCCGTGCCGAAGTCGTTCACTTTGACGATTTCATCAAATACGGAAGCGAGGCCGAGTGCAAAAAAGCTGCGGCTTACAGGCTGGAAGGAAAGGAGTACGTCGTTAAAGACGGCGATATTATCAATTTCAGATTCAATGTTTAGGAGAAATCATGGCGCTTCTGCATATTTCGACTGTCGGTGACAAAGTTCTGCGTGAAAAGGCGAAACCGGTCACCGAATTCAACGATGAACTCAAAGAACTTGCAGACAACATGGCTGAAACGATGCGCGCGGCCGACGGCTTGGGAATCGCCGGACCTCAGGTCGGTGTTTCGCTTCGTATTTTTGTCATAGATTTCGGCTATCTGGATTTTGTAAAAGCCGAAGAAAACGGAGAGAAACCGAAAAGCGCGGAATTCCGTCCGGTCGCTTTCATAAATCCTGAAATTACCGAAAAAGAAGGGAAAATCGTCTACGGCGAAGGGTGTCTCAGCGTTCCCAGGTACAATGCCGATGTCGAGCGGGCTGAAACTATCGTCTGCAAATATTTCGATGTTGATGGGCGTCCGCAGGAAATCAAAGTGAGCGGGCTTCCGGCAGTCGCGATCCAGCATGAAAACGACCACTTGGAAGGGATTCTTTTCATTGATAAGATCAGTTCCCTCAAACGCGGTATCGCTCTCAAAAAAGTCAAAAAATTTCTCGGTGCGGTGCGTGAAAACGGCTCAAAAACCGAAACCGCGCTTTACGGAAAGCAATAAGAATAAGAGGTCCTTTTGAAAAATTTCTACAAAAAATTCATCGGTTTTTCGGCAAAACACACCTATTTTATGGTGATCTGCCTTGTTGCAGTCATGGTGTGCGAGCTCTTTTATCTCAAGCACAACCTCAAGATCGACACCGATCTGCGCGCCCTTTTCAAAGGTGCGAACGAAACTGTCATCGAGCTTGAAAAAATGGAGAACATCGTCGGAAGCTATTCGACGGTTCTTGTCGTTGCCCACTCTGCAGATCGTGAGAAAAACATCGAAGCGCTGCGTCAGATAAAGGCGAAGATAGACGGAGACCCGCTTGTCAGGTTCATCGAATTTGACCGCGATGTCGAGTATCTTGAGAAAAACGCCCTTCTTTTCGCAACTGTAGACGAGCTCCAGAAAATAAAGGATGAGATCAGCGGCGAGATCGCAAAAGCTGTAAAAAGAGAGCTCACTCTTGGTGAAAATCAGGAGGAAAACGACTCGAAATCTGACGAAAACACGGAAGGATCGACCGATCTTACCTCAAAAATGGATGAGGTCCTGAAAAGAGCTGAGGATTACCGCGTAAAATATAAAATGGACAAGTTCTTCGAAGCCGAGAAGGGGACTTATGTGGCGATGAAAGTGCGTCCGGCGGGAGGAGAAACCAATGTCGCCGACAGCAAAAAAATCGTCGATCTGCTTGAAAAGGCGATTGCCGAAGTTCAGCCTGAAAAATTGGGCGTTGAAGTCGAAGCTGGCGGGCTTTTCCGCAACAAACTGCGTGAAATGACTGCGATTTACAACGATGTCTTTTCGACTCTGGCTATCTGCATAATTCTCCTTTCGCTTACGATAATTTTCTATTTCCGCTCGGTAAAGGCGCTTTTCATCGTCTTCTTTCCGCTTTCAGTCGGAGTGCTCAGCGCGATTTCTGCGATGCAGTTCTTTGTCGGCGGATTCAATATCATTTCGGCGTTTTCATTCACGATCCTCTACGGTCTGGGAATCGACTTTTCGATCCATCTGCTCGGCCGTTTCAGCGAACAGGCGGCAAAAACCGATAGCACCGAAGAGGCTCTCAAACTTTCGCTGCCAAACACGATACCTTCGATTTTTTCAGGTGCGATAACGACTGTTGCGGCGTTTTTCTCGCTTATAATGATCGATTTCAAAGGTTTTTCCGATTTCGGTCTGGCGGCGGCTCTCGGTGTTTCGACCTCTTTTATCGCGATAATGATATTCTTTCCTGCCGTCGTTTTTCTTTTCGACAGATTCGGCAAACTGAAGATCAAGGCGAGAACGACCGATTTCCTCGCTTCGGTTTTTATCCGTTTTTCAAAAAAACCGGCACTTGTCACCGCGATTTTCCTTGTTATAACGGTAATTGCGGCGGTTTCTGTCAAATTCGGCTCCATAGAATACAATTTCGACAACCTCAGTTTTCCCGGCAAATACGACGATACGATAACGAACCACTATGTTTCGGCTCAGAAAAAGGAGAAAACAGACGTTCTTTCGACGGGGCTTCCTTCATTCATTGTAACTGCTTCAGCTGAAGAGACCGAGGATGCGACGAGAGTCCTCACAAAAATGAAAAAAGAAAAATCGACTTCGATAGAGTTGAAGGATCTGATCTCTATCTACACTTTCCTTCCTGAAGATCAGGAAGAGAAGATCAAAATAATCAAAAGCATCAAAAGGATGATAGAAAGAAAAATCAACCTCTTCAGTGAGGCTGAAATCGAGAAATTCAATAAAGAATTCAAGCCTTTTCTCGAAGTCGATTCAGTCATGGAGCGCGAAAAACTTCCCGACTGGATAACCGACAAGCTTTCACTCAAAGACGGCTCTTCAGACCGATTCATCATGGTCGCTTTAGGCGGCAACAAATCGAATGTGGAAGACGTTATGCGCATAAAGAACGAGTTCGGCACTATTCACGGAAACATTAACGATTACAAGCTGTTGGGTTCGTATATGCTGCTCGGTGAAATTAAAAAAGTCATAGACATACACGTTCCCTTGGCTATAGTTTTCGCATTCTGCTCGGTATTTATCGTGCTCTTTCTGCTTTACAGATCGTTCGTCAATGCTTTCGTCGTCTTTCTTCCGCTCGCAGCCGGCATTCTGTGGATGATCCTTGTTGCTGTTTGCTGCGGAATAAAGTTCAATGTTTTCAATATGATAATCATCCCGACAGTCATCGGAACAGGCATAGATTCGGCAATACACATCTACTACCGCTACCGCTCATCGGCAGATTCGATGATCGAAAACCTCAAAAATACCGGCGGATCGGTCTTCTATTCATCTCTTACGACTCTTGTCGGCTTCGGCAGCGTCGCCCTTGCAAAGCATAAAGGACTGCAGTCCATCGGAATCATGGCTTCGATCGGAATAGTCATGGTCACTTTAGTCAACCTCGTTTTCTTCCCGGTCATCATCAAGTGGATCGAAGATCTCAGAAAGGGCAGGAACATTTCCTGAAACGTCTGCTATATCGTTTGTGAAACCGTGCGCTGATTGGCTTTGCGGATAAATGGACTTTTTATTTGCTGTTTAGATATTTCTTTAGATATATTTTTAATAAATTTCTTAAAATATAAAAATAAAACTTGATTTGTTGCAAGAATTGTTGTTTTGTGTTTCGTAATGTTTTTCTTTGAGATTTAAAATGACAAACGAAATTTTGCCACAGAGAGTTGATATAGAAAACAAGATTTTAATAATCAGAGGGCAACAAGTTATAATTGACAGGGATCTTGCCAGATTCTATGGAGTAGGAACAAAAGTCTTGAATCAGGCTGTTAAGAGAAATATCGAAAGATTTCCAGAAGAGTTTTGTTTTCAACTGAATAAAGAGGAATTTGAAAATTGGAAGTCACAATTTGTGACCTCCAATTCTGATAAAATGGGCTTGCGCCGACCTCCTTATGCCTTTACGGAACAGGGTGTTGCAATGCTTTCTGCAGTCTTGAAAAGTGATACGGCAATTGCTGCCAGCATCCAGATTATGCATGCATTTGTATTCATGCGCCGCTTTTTGCAAAATAATTCCAAGATTTTTGTTGAAATAGATTCAATAAAAAGACACCAGGTCGAATCCGACAAACGCATTGACGAACTTTTTGACAGAATGGACAGATACAAAATCGAAGATAAGCAGGGTATTTTCTTTCAAGGTCAGATTTTTGATGCTTACGCAAAGTTTGAATCGTTCATTCAAAGTGCTGAAAAAGAAATCGTCCTGATTGACAACTACATTGATCTTTCGGTTTTGGAACGCTTTTCAAAAAAGCAGAAAGATGTAAAAGTCACGATTTACACAGATCCGAAAACAAAACTAAACGAGCAGGATGTTCAGAAATTCAATGAACAATATCCGCAGCTTACACTAAAACACTCTTCAAAAGCACACGACCGTTTTCTGATAATTGATAACAATACGCTTTATCACATAGGCGCATCGTTAAAAGATCTCGGCAAAAAATGTTTCGCATTCGAGGTGTTGGATTCGGCTTGGATAAAAGAGATTTTGAAGAATTTGTGAAACCTCTGGGAGCGCAATCGAGTCATGTTGAGCTTTGGCGAAACATCTCTGAGATTCTTCGCTCACGCTCAGAATGACGGTCATTTTCCCTCGCCACATTGGAGAGGGGAATAAAAGGGGTGAGGTTTAGAAGAGTCCGATTTCTTTAAGGAAAACTACAAGAAGGAGCAGGGGAGAAACATATTTCGCGGCGAAAAGGAGCGTTTTCGTGACGGCAGAAGAGCCGATTTCTTTGTATTTGCTTTCGGTTTTTATTGCCCAGCCGAAAACGAGTGCGGTGCAGAGGCCGCCTAACGGAAGCATGTAGCAGGAAGCGATCTTGTCAAAAAGGTCGAGGAAAGGTGTTCCTGCGACATTCCATGATGATACTGCTGAAAAGATCCCGAGGAGCCAGATAAGTGTTCCCATGAAGATAATCGCCTTTATTCTCGAGCACTTGTATTCGTCAGTGACAAATGAGACCGCGACTTCGAGGAGGGATATCGCACTTGTTATTGCGGCAAAAAGAACGAGGGAGAAAAAGAGCAGCGCGACAAAGTGTCCGCCCGGCATTTTCGAGAAAAGGACGGGAAGTGTTTTGAAAATGAGTCCCGGACCTGCGCTCGGCTCAAGATTGTTTGTGAAAACTATCGGAAAGATGACGATCCCGGCAAGAAACGCGATAAGGGTGTCGATCGAAGCGATCTGAACTGCCGATTTTGTGATGTTTACGTCGCCTTTGAGGTAGCTTCCGTAGGTTATCATTGCACCCATTCCGAGTGAAAGGGTGAAAAACGATGTGCCGAGAGCTTCAAGGAATGAACCGCCTGTCACTTTTGAAAAATCGGGGTAGGTGAGGAAGTGCCACGCATCTTTCATTCCCTCCAGAGTCATCGAGTAGCAGACAAGAACAAGAAGAAGGAGTCCGAGAAGAGGCATAAGGATCTTGCTTGCCTTTTCGATTCCCTGACGGACGCCTTTAACTAAAATCAGCATTACTGTGACCATGACGAAAGTGTGCCATGCGATATTGAGCCAGGGTGTGGCGTTCAAGTGGCTGAAAATTTCGCTGATCTCGGTTTCGGTTCCCGAAAATCCGCGGAAAGAGAGCATGAGATAGTGACATATCCAGCCTGTAATTACTGAATAATACGAAAGAATTATGATACCGCACAAAACTCCTGCGTATCCGATGAGTGAAAAAGGAATCTTGCCTTTCTGGAAAAACCGCAGTGCACCGACAGGGTTGAGCTGGCTCTTTTTTCCGATATAGATTTCAGCCATAAGTATCGGAATTCCCACAAGAATTATGCATGCCAGATAGATGAGGATGAATGCGCTGCCGCCGTTTTTACCTACGACATAAGGGAATTTCCAGATGTTTCCCAAGCCGACTGCGCTGCCGACAGCCGCTAAAATAAAACCGAGTTTGTTTCCCCAGTGATCTCTTGAAGACATCGTTCCTCCGTTTTTATGTGTCTGCGGTTGAATGAACTTTTCGGGAAAAAGTGGAGAAAAAGTAGCACATAAGCCGGATTCTGTTTTATCCAGTCATTCATCTGGAACTGCAGTTGCCTGCAGTCTCAAGCGGTCAACCCGAATGCGTCGGATGGGCGATCCTTATCTGCCGCGGCAGATGGCATTTCTATTAGACCTTGCTCCGAGGGGGGTTTGCCATGCGGGCCGCGTCGCCGTGACCCCGGTGGGCTCTTACTCCGCCTTTTCACCTTTTCCCGATAAATCGGGTAGTTTATTTTCTGCTGCACTTTCCGTAGCATCACTGCTCCTGGCCGTTAGCCAGCCCTCTGCCCTGAAGAGTCCGGACTTTCCTCTGAAGATTTCAGCGACTGGAAGTGCTACTTTTTCACAAAGTAAAAGAACTAATTTTCTTCTTTGTCTGATGCCGGTTTCGAGTGGTTTTCACCAGGAATGAGGATGCACTGGCAGTTCGGACAGACTTCGATTCTGGTTGCGCGGAGAACCATGTTGTAAAGTTCAGGCGGAAGCGTCATGTTGCAGCCGAGGCAGACTCTGTGTTCAGCCATAGCTATCGCTTTGCCGTTCGGTGAAGTTTCAATGATTCTCTGATATTTGTTGTAAACAGCCGGTCTGATGTTTTTCGAAAGTTTTTCTCTTTCGTCGTAGAGTTTGTCGATCGTTTTGTCGAGTTCGTCCATTCTCTTCGAGTTGATTTCGATCTGTTTTTTGAAGCCCTCTATTTCGCGTGAGAACTGTTCTTCAGTGATGTTGAGTTCTTCGGTTTTTGCTTCGATTTCTTTGTTTATTTCGGCAATTTCATCGCTGAGATCGCGGTTGAACCTTTTGATGTTGTCGATCTCCCTCAAAAGAGCGTTGTATTCCTCTTTGTTTCTGATGGCGGACTGCTTTCCGGTAATCGTTTTGAGCTTTTCTTCGCCTTTTTTGTAAATCTCGTCTCTCTTTTCTTTTTCGTCTACCTGAATGTCGATGGCGTTTTTAAGTTCTTTGATCTTGTTTTCCTTTTCAACGATCTGATCTTCAAGAGCGTCGTTTTTGTCCGGCAGAGTGTCCAACTCTTCTTCAAGTTTGAAAATCTCAGAGTCAACGTTCTGCAGACTTACAAGTTTTTTCAGTTCTTCGAGCAAAGGAGCCTCCATTAGTTAAAAAGCAAAAAAAAAGCACTTGTTTTGAACAAGTGCTTTCTCAAATTTATGTCGTGAAAGTTGTAAATAAACAGCAAATCCAGCCTCCACAAAAGAGTGGTGGGCCCAAGAGGGTTCGAACCTCTGACCATCCGGTTATGAGCCGGGGGCTCTACCAACTGAGCTATAGGCCCGCAAAAAGCGCAACCTTTATAGTCCGATTCATTTAAAATGCAACAAAAATATGAATTTTTTTAAAAAGCTTCCAGCAGGTTGAAGTAGAATTTGTAGCCTTCGGGTGTAAAACCCATGTCAAAACGCAGATTTATCTTTTTTTTCTTGGCGAGCCGCACTCTGATTCCAAACCCGCCGCCGTATTTGATATCCTGAAAGATGAAATCGGTGAAATTATGCTGCACTTTTCCTGCGGCGAAAAAAAGTGTTCCGCCGAATCTCCAGTAGATCGGGAAGCGCCACTCTGTCTGTGCCGCAAGCATGTAGTTGTCCCGGAATCTGTCGCCGACGTAACCGCGCATCATGTCCTTGTCGCCGATAGTAGGCAGAAACGAAAGCGGTGCGTTGCCGTGAACTCCTTCAAACATCAGCTGAAATCCCAAAACCGACTCGAATTTCGGGATAGGAATCTTTACGAAAGTCCGTCCGTCAATGAAAACTCTCGAAAAACTGTACTGACTGCCGAGCCAGAAAGGGTGATACTGGTAAACGACTTCGGCAAAACTGCCGGTTGTAGGAAAAAACGAGTCGTCGGTGCTGTCGTAGCTCAGACGCAAACCGATTCCCGAAATGAAACCCTCTTTTCTGTGTTTTTCAAAATAAGACTGTGCAAGCCCTTCTTTCTTTGATTTCACGAGCATGTGATAGCCCTGCGAAAGCGAGATTCCGGCATAAAAAGAGCGCCAGATCCTGCGGTTTATAGAGTTCTCGAACTTGAAAGTGAACGGTTCGAAAACCTCGTGGGCTGAAGGTTTTGTGTCATTTCCGATCCCGTAAAAATCGGTCGGATATTTCTTGAAAGTGAGTCTGCTTTTCCAGTGCCAGTTCGCATTATCCCAATATAAATTGCCGACATTCGCGTTGAGGAGCTGGTTTCGCAGCGTGTAAAAAAAGACAAAAGCAAGCGAGTTCGATTTGCTCACGTAATCGTCTTTGTAGTGCTCTTTGTGAATGACAGCCGATGCGCCGAAACCGAAATTTGTGTCACTTGAGTAAAAAACAATGGGAAAGGCGATGATTCCGAGTTTTTTCTCCTCTTTTTCATCAGTTTTTTCTTCATTTTTTTCGATATTTTCGGTTTTTGCTGATGAAATTTCATCGTTTTTTTGTTTTGTTTCTTCGGCGGAAAATATAAATGGAAAAGTTAAAAAAATAAGCGAAATCAATAACTTGAGAGGCATTTGCTTTTACTGGTCTTCTTCACCCGCTTCAAGGACGGCTAAGAATGCTTCCTGCGGGATCTCGACGTTTCCGAGCTGTTTCATCCGCTTCTTTCCCTCTTTCTGCTTTTCGAGGAGTTTTCTCTTTCGCGATACGTCGCCGCCGTAGCATTTTGATGTGACGTCCTTTCTGTAAGCTTTTACTGTTTCGCGTGAAATTACGGTCGAGCCGATAGCAGCCTGAATTGCGACATCGTACATCTGTCTCGGTATGACGCGGCGCATTTTCATTACGAGAGAACGTCCCATCTGGTATGAATTGTCCTTGTGGACGATGACAGAAAGCGCATCTACCGGTTCTCCGTTGATGAGGATATCCATTTTTACGAGGTTTGACTTCTCGTAACGGTCGAATTCGTAGTCAAGTGAAGCAAAACCGCGCGAGATTGACTTCAACTTGTCGTAAAAATCGTAAACTATTTCGCTGAGCGGCATTTCGTATTCCAGAATGACGCGGTCCGCCGCCTGATAGATCATGTTTTTCTGTTTGCCGCGCTTATCCAGGCAGAGTTTGACTAACCCGCCGATAAATTCAGCCGGAGTAAAGACCGACGCCTTGACGATCGGCTCTTCGATGTGGGCGATTATCTGCGGTTTCGGAAGTTTGTCCGGGTTTTCAACGATGACTTCCTCTCCGTTTGTGAGGACGACTTTGTATGCGACGCTCGGAGCCGTTGTGATGAGTTCAAGCCCGAATTCGCGTTCAAGTCTCTCTTTTACGATTTCAAGGTGGAGCATTCCCAGAAATCCGCAGCGGAAACCGTAACCGAGCGCAGTCGAATTTTCAGGTTCGTAGGAAAAGCTTGAGTCGTTGAGTGCGAGCTTCTCGACGGCGCGTTTGACTTCTTCGTATTTTGAAGTTTCTACCGGAAAAACTCCGCAGAAAACCATCTGTTTCATCGGTTTGAAGCCGGGAAGTGGAGTGGTAGTCGGATCGTTCGCAAGGGTTATCGTTTCACCGATCCTGACATCGTGGATCGTTTTGATCCCTGCTGCGACGACGCCTACTTCTCCTGCCGAAAGCGAATCGACTTTTTTAAGGAAAGGCATGTATTTCGCGATCTCGATGACTTCATAATCGGCGTTTGAGTGCATGAGATGAATGATATTTCCGGTTTTGATTTCTCCGTCGAACATTCTTACCATCATTCTGACTCCGACGTAGGCATCGAACCAGCTGTCAAAGACCAGAGCCCTTGTTTTCATCGAAGGATCAGTCTTGGGAGCGGGAATTTCGGTAACGATTTTATCCAAAAGTTCTCTAACTCCGACACCGGTTTTTGCCGAAACGAGAGAAGCGTCATCAGTGTCTATCCCGATGATGTCTGCGATTTCAGTTTTCGTTTTTTCAACATCTGCGCTCGGAAGGTCGATTTTATTGATTACCGGAACTATCGCGAGGTCGTTGTCGATCGCCATGTAGACATTTGCCAGAGTCTGTGCCTCGACACCCTGAGTTGCGTCAACTACAAGCAGAGCGCCTTCGCAGCTCGTAAGTGCGCGGCTTACCTCGTAGGAAAAATCGACGTGTCCGGGTGTGTCAATGAAGTTGAATTCGTATTTTTCACCCTTGTATTCGTGAAAAACTGTGACTGCGCGCGCCTTGATCGTGATTCCGCGCTCTTTTTCAAGTTCCATGTCATCGAGGAACTGATCCGTCATCTCCCTTTCGCTTAAACCGCCGGTCATTTCAAGAAGCCTGTCGGAAAGAGTCGATTTGCCGTGATCGATATGTGCTACAATCGAAAAATTCCTGATATTATTGATGTTTTTCATACCAACCTTGAGAAAAGTTAACAAAAACCGCGCGTTTATACACGAAAAGTTCAGATTTTACAAGAAGTTGCAGCTTTTTTGATTTGTTTTTAGGGAAATTGCCGTTCTTATTTGCATTTATTAAGGTTATTCGTATAATATCGCGCTTTTGATTTTTGTTCGAAGAGAGGTTTTTATGGATAATACGCAAGAAAATGTTTCCTCAACCGAAAATACTGCGGCTGTCACGAAGAAAAGCGTACGTCTGGAGATAACTATCGATGATTTTATAAAAATTATCCGCGACAATAAAAAACTTTACTGTATTTCTTCCGCATGTGTTTTTGTAATTATAGTTTGTGTTTTTCTTTTCTTTTTAACTCCGGTATATACGGTCGAATCTTCGATAGAAATAAGAAATTCTCAAGGATCGACTTCGATTTCTCCGTTCGACATGGTTAGTCAGTTTATAGGAGGAGTCGCATCGAACAACAAGAGTATAGATATTGAGCTGCTCAAAAGCAGAGCGCTGATGGATTTGGTGATAGAAAAAAATAATCTTCAAATGAAGGTTGAGAAAAAAAATAACAATATGTTCTTCCATTATTGGAATAAAATTTTGGGACAACAACATGAAAATGCATTTATAATTTTTAAGAAGATTCCAGAATCGTTTAAGATGGGGAAAGGCAGTATACATGCAACAGAAGAAGGTTATACTCTTGAATTCAACGGAGAAAAAGCCGAATGTGCATGGAAATCCGACTGTACTTGCGGCAAAGGAACAGTTTCTCTTGAAAAGATCGGAACTTTTAATGTCTCCGAAGAGTATGAATTTGCTTATAAAGACATAATATCAACGAGAGATAGAATATCAAAGATTTTGAAAATCAATGATACGTCTAATTCAGGACCTTTGAATCTTAAAAAAGGAGGGAATGACGAGTTTATAAGCTTGGCATTTACGCACGAAAGTCCTCTTATGTCTGTACGTGTGCTGAATGATCTCATAACCGTCTATATAGAAAAAAAGGATGATTGGGAAAACAAAGACAGAGTTTCAAAACAGGGTTATATCAACAATATGCTGGAAGAACTTTCTCTCGGTATACAGGAAAAGGCGGAAAAAATGATTATGTTTCAACAGAAGGAACATACGATAATGCCTGAACTCGAATTTCCGGAACTGTTGAAAAAACAGGAGACAGTGAAGGTTCAACTTGAGGAGTTTAAATTTAAGAGAAAGATTCTTGAAAACACATTGAAAAACATTGAAAAGGATTCCGGCAAACCGATAACTGTTCCGATTGAAGAGGTTTCAGTACAGGAAGCTCTCAAATATCACAACGCCCTTCTTTTCAAGCGCAATGAACTTGCCCAGCGTGTAACAGATGAACACCCTCTCAGAGTTGCTGCCGACGAGGAGATAAAAGAGAGTGAAAACGCTCTTAAAAATGTCATAAAAACAAGCATTACTCAATATGACAAAGGGGAAAAACTGCTGACTGAATTTTTGAACCTTATGTCTGACGGTCAGGAAAAACTTCCTGAAAATTTGATTACTTTTGCAAATTTGAAGCGTGATGTCGAGCTTGCGGAAAGAGTCTATGTAACTTTGTCAGCCAAATTGTACGAATCATCGATTTCACCGAATATAGGTGTTCCGCCTGTAAGAGTCATCGACGCTCCTGATCCTTTTGTTACCCGTTCGTTTCCGAAATCCATGATGTTTGCTCTGATAACTTTGATTGCTACGCTTTTATCGGGTTTTTTTGTAGTGTTTGCAAAGGAATTTCTCAAATCTGCAAAAGAAATCCTTAAATAGATGCTTTCTCTTGTAAATTTTTTTAACTGAGGCATAAAATGGCGTTTGTCCACTTGCATTTACACACGATTTATTCATTCCTTGACGGTCTTGTAAAACCTGGGGAACTTGCAAAAAAGCTCAAAAAACTCGGGATGACGGCGGTCGCAATCACTGACCACGGAAATATGCACGGAGTCGTCGATTTCTACACGACGATGATCGGCAAGGATGAAAAAGGAAACTACAACAAGCTTGAAAACGCCGCGATAAAGCCTGTTATAGGTATGGAGGTCTATATTTCGGCGCACGACAGAACTGAAAAAGTTAAATCCGATGCGTTCCACATGCTTCTTTTGGCTGAAAACGAGACGGGATATAAAAATCTGTGCTATATGGCTTCTACCGCGTTTGTTGACGGATTTTACTACAAGCCGCGTATCGACAGAGCGCTTATAAAAGATCATGCAGAGGGAATCATCGCTACGAGCGCCTGTCTGGGCGGCGAAATTCCGAGAGCGCTAGTTGCCGGAAAAGATGACGATGCAAAGCGGATCGCGCTTGAATATATCGAGCTTTTCGGGAAAGATAACTTCTTTATCGAGCTTCAGGTAAACGGGATAAAAGAGCAGGAAGAGGTCAATCCGAAACTTATAAAACTTGCCCGTGAACTCGGAGTCGGGCTCGTTGCTACGAATGATGTCCACTACCTGAGTCCCGAAGACGCTGAGGCACAGGACATTCTTTTCTGCATAAACGAAAAGAAAAAAGTTACCGATACTGACAGAATGCACCACGAAACTGCGGCGTTTTATCTTAAAAGCGAAGAAGAGATGAGAAATCTTTTCAGTGTTTACGGCGAAGCTGGAACGGAAGCGATAGAAAACACCGTGAAGATTGCCGAAAGATGCAATGTCCAGCTTGATCTGGGACACAATTATCTGCCGATTTTCAATACCGGCGACAAAACTCCGGCAGAGTTTCTGCGAGATATGGCTGAAAAAGGGCTTGAAGAGAGATTTTTGGAGCTTGGAACGCCGGAAGAGAAGAAGCAGGCTTACAGGGAAAGGCTTGAATACGAGCTCGGCGTTATCATCAGAATGGATTTCCCGGGTTATTTCCTCATAGTCTCTGACTTTATCCGCTGGGCGAAAAACAACGGAATACCGGTCGGTCCGGGGCGTGGCAGCGGCGCAGGTTCGCTAGTCGCCTACTGTACGAGGATCACAGATCTCGATCCGCTGCGCTACGAGCTTCTTTTTGAGAGATTTCTCAATCCGGAGAGAATTTCGATGCCCGATTTCGATGTCGATTTCTGTCAGGACAACCGCGAACGTGTCATTCAGTATGTCGAAGATAAATACGGTTTTGAAAATGTCGCCCAGATCGCCACTTTCGGTCAGCTTAAGGCAAAATCCGCGATCCGTGATGTTGCCCGTGCGCTCGATATTCCGATAAGCACTGCCGACAAACTGGCAAAACTCGTTCCCGATTCGTTTGCCGATATGTATTCTCCGCAGTATTTGAAAAAAACGAAGGATATAACGGCCAAACTTGTGAACGACTATCATGTTCCGGCAGATGTCGCTGCCGATCCCGACAAGCTGAGAAAAGCGATCGAAGGATTGAGGATCGCTCCTGAAGATGTCGATAATATCAAGTCGCTCAACACGGCGATCGATGCATTTGCGAACGAAAGACAGGTCATCCGCGACAACACGGATTTTTCTAAGATCATCAATATTGCTGTGAAAATAGAGGGACTTCTCCGTCAGCCCGGAAAGCACGCATGCGGACTTGTCATCGGTCAGAAGCCGATTTACGAGTATTCTCCGATATTCGTTGATAAGGATAACTACCACGTCACGCAGTATGACAAAACTATGGTCGAGCTCGTCGGCTTGGTCAAATTCGACTTCCTCGGGCTCAAAACGCTCACGATGATAAACCATGCGGTAACGCTTGTCAGAAAGAAAGTTCCCGATTTCGACATATCGAAAATCCCGTTAGATGATGCCGAAACATACAAGTATATCTGCGAGAACAGCACGAAAGGGATATTCCAAATGGAAAGCGGCGGTTTTGAAAAGATGATTCACCAGATGAAACCCGACCGTATCGAAGACCTTATCGCGGCTGTCGCTCTGTACCGACCGGGACCTATGGACATCATTCCGAACTACATCCGCAGAAAACACGGAAAAGAGAAGATAGAATACGATCATCCGTGGCTGAGTGAGATTTTGAGCGAAACTTACGGGCTTATGGTTTATCAGGAGCAGGTCATGCAGATTTCGCGCCGTCTGGCCGGGTTCTCGATGGGGCAGGCTGACGGTCTTAGAAAGGCTATGGGTAAAAAAATTGCCGCGAAAATGGCTGAGGCTAAAGTCAAATTCATCGACGGAGCCAAAAACAACGGGATTTCGGAAGAGACTGCCAAACTGGTTTTCGACCACATGGAAAAGTTCGCGAGTTACGGCTTCAACAAGTCCCACGCTGCGTGTTACGGCTATATTTCGTATCAGACTGCTTATCTGAAAACACACTATCCGACAGAATTTCTTACCGCTCTCATTACTTCCGAAGCGGGAGATGCGAACAAGGTTTTTATGTATATCAGCGATGCTAGGGACCGCGGAATCAAAGTCTGTCTTCCCGACATAAACAAAAGTTTCAACAGTTTCAGTATCGAGGAAAATACGATCAGATACGGCTTCGGCGCTGTTAAAAATGTCGGTGAAGCGGCAGTAGACGAGATAATCAAAGAACGTGAGAAAAACGGCGACTTTAAATCCCTGATCGACTTTACGAGCAGGATGAGCCAATCGAAAGTCAACTCAAGGGCTATAGAGTTTTTGATAAAAGCAGGTGCTTTTGATTTTACAGGAATCAACCGCGGACTTCTTCTGGCGATGCTTCCGAGTGCGCTGAAAGAGGGAAGCAAGGCGGCTGAAGACAAAGACAACGGACAGCTCAGTCTTTTTGCTGCGTTTGCGGAAGAAACTTCAGGCGGCAGTTCGGGTATGACCGATGAAGATCTTCTCAAACAGGTCGATAAAACCGCGGCTTGGGATGTTTTTGATTCGCTTGCATTCGAGCGCGAAGTCTTGGGAATCTATCTTTCAAACCATCCGGCAAGGTTTTTCAGAAAAGATTTCCAGAATTTAGGACTCAGTTCGATAAACAGCGTCGTTGAAGAAGTCGAATCGGGGAAGCGTTTCTACGGACAGCGCAACGACAACTGGGTTCCTGGAATAATTACTACCGAAATCAAGCCGACAAAAAGCAAGGATGGCAAAGAATACTACCTTAAAGGAATTCTCGAAAGTGAAGAGAGTTCGATCGAGTTTTCGATAAACAAAATAGGAAATCCTTTGGGAAATCCGGATGTTGCAAAACTCGCTTCAAAAGTTCCTCTTATTTTCAAAGTTCGCGGAAGAGCTGTTCTTACCGGGGACGAAGAGGAAAAAACTCTCGAAAAAGTTGTGCTTTCCATAAGCGACATCAAGACCGATATCAAAACTGTCGATCAGTTTATGCTTTACTGCCGGGAGAATGATCCTGATTTCGAGCCGGTACTGGTCTACGAGTGCAGCGAAGAAGAATTTATGAAAAACAAGACTAATTTGGAGAAGATTTTTTCTGTTGAGCCGACTGCTTTCAAAATGAAACTGCAGCTTAGGATAAATTTCGGTGATTCAGGCGACAATATCGTTCTTGAAAAACTGGGCAATATAGATTTGTCGAGACTGGCACAGTACAAATCGGTATTCGGTTACGACCAGTTTTATCTGAAAGTTAAATAAAATTAAGCGCTAAAATTTCAAAACTTCTTTACTTTGAAATTTCTGCGACTATACTTTTGCGTTTTTTGTTTTTGTTGGTTTAAAGGAAGGACAAATGTTTCAATTGGATAATGTTTTATCGGTTTTTACAAGCGATATCGCGATAGATTTGGGAACGGCGAACACTCTGATATACGTCAAGGGCGAAGGAATCGTCGGCAACGAGCCGAGTGTCGTAGCTGTTCAGGAAAAGGATTCGAGAGGCGCGAAATCAGTTCGCGCGGTCGGCAGGGAAGCCAAGGAAATGATAGGCAAAGCGCCTGTAAACATCAGTGTTATCAGACCTTTGAAAGACGGCGTAATCGCAGATTTCGAGGTCGCAAGCCAGATGCTCAGATACTTCATAAAGCATGCATACAAACGCGGAAGTTTCATCAAACCGAGAATTGCGATCGGCGTTCCCTACGGCATTACCGAAGTCGAAAAAAGAACAGTCCGCGAGGCTGCATTGGGAGCCGGTGCGAGAGAGGTTTTTCTTGTCGAACAGCCGATGGCCGCTGCGGTCGGTGCTAATATGCCCGTCACGGAACCGACCGGAAACATGATAGTTGATATCGGCGGCGGAACGACCGAGGTCGCCGTTATTTCACTTGCCGGAATCGTTTATTCCAAATCGGTTAAATCGGCCGGTGACAAAATGGACGAGAGCATCATCGACTACATCAAGAAAAAATACAATCTTGCGATAGGCGAAAGGATGGCGGAGCAGATAAAGTGCACCATCGGAAACGCTTATCCCGACGAATCCCGCGAATTTATGGAAGTCAAAGGACTTGACCTTGTTGCCGGAGTTCCGAAAACAATCGAGATTCAGAGCGACGAAGTGAGGGAAGCTCTTTCGGAAGTCGTCAAATCCATAGTTTCGGCGGTAAAAAGCGTTCTTGAAAACACCCCGCCGGAGCTTGCTGCCGACATTGTTGACAAAGGCATAGTGCTTGCAGGCGGCGGAGCGCTTCTGAAAAACCTCGACATCCTTATCCGCGAAGATACGAACCTTCCCGTAATCATTGCGGAGGATCCGTTGAAATCCGTTGTTCTCGGGACCGGTAAAATACTTGAAAATATTTCGCTTTTGAAAACTGTATCATTGTACTGATATTGAACAGAAAAAAAGTAATCCGTTATATCTTTATTGCATCTTTCTTTCTTGTTCTGCTGGTTCCGCAGTTTTTTCTTGAGTATAATTCGCGTTTTTATTTTATCGACGATCTCCAGATGCTTCTTCACGCTCAGGTTGAGAATGTCCGCGAAACTTTTCACATCATTCTGGATCTGAAAAATGTCGGCAGACAGAATAAAATCCTGGAGCAGGAAGTTTCTGAACTGAAAGTCAGACTTCTTATGAACGATGCGATAAAAAAGGAGAACGAAGAGCTTTCAAAACTGCTCAGACTCAAGGACAGTTACGGTAAATATACGATTATTCCGGCAAAAATACTGAATTATTCGGAACTCAACCCGAACCGCATAACGATAAGTTACGAAGAGCAGTACGCAAAACTCATGGCTGAAAAATCGACGGTCGTTTCGAGCATGGGTCTGGTCGGTCTTGTTACATCGTTTCACGGTGCGAGAGCTGAAGTCGAGCTTATCACTTCAAAAGAGTTCACGATCCCGGCTGTTCTTGAAAACAGGGAGGAATGCACGGCGATACTGCGCGGCAACGGTCAGTCGCTGTCCGTCCTTTTTCTCGATAAACTCTGCAATTCTCCAGAAGCCGACGGTAAAAAGATGCTGAGTGCGAATCTCAGTGAAAACTATACGATACCTTACATTCCGATAGCGATAATAGGTAATCTGAAAGAAGACGAGAGCAACATTCTTTTCATGAAAGGTGAGGCGATCCCGCTTTTCAAAAAGGGAAAGCTGAACCACATTTTCATTGTTGTCGGTGCGAACACGGGAGAGAACAAGTCGCTGTTTTAGAGAGTAGAGAGTAGGGAGTTTAGGGTGTTTAAGGTGTTTAGGGTGTTTAAGGTGTTTAGGGTGTTTAGGGGCCTTAGGGAATTTAATTTTTAGGGGGAGTGTTATGAAAAAGATTTCTTTTTTGCTAGTGCTTTTTGTTGCTTTTTTGTTTGTCGGATGCGGTGATGCCGATCCGAAGCCTGCAACCGTCGGTGATGAAGATGAAGTCTCCGACAATAACGATGTTACAGAAGACGCTGATGTGCAGGATGAAGAAAATGTTGAAGAGCCGGATGAAACTGTTGTCGATGAAGAAGTAGTCGTTGATGAAGAACCAACCGAACCAACGGAGCCGACTGAACCGACGACTTCGGAATTCGATGTGATCGGAACGTTCAATCTCAGCTTTGCAGGCCCGGTTCATGCAAGTGTAAGCATAAACGATGTGACTAATCTCGGCGGAGAAGGCACGGCAGAGTTCGTCTACAACGGCCAGCCGATCACTTTCGACAAGATCAACATCAATGCAGTCGTTATGAATATGGATCTTTTCCCGATGGCTATGATCAACAACGGTATCGTAGTCGTATGGCTCGATAGTTTCAGTGTTAGTGACGCTACGGGAAATACTGCTGTTCAGAAGCAGGTTTTCGGCATCAATCTCCCGCAGAATACCGAAATCGGCGCCGGAGAGATGGCTAACGCAAATATGTATGCTTTCTACGGCGACATGCTGGTAAACGTTAAAGCAAGTCAGTTCGATATCAAATGCGTCCGTTCTGTAACCAATATCGGAAACTATGAAGTCACTGTAAACGACGGCAGCAACCTGACAATGACTGCCAGCGGTGATCTGCTTGATCCTGCGGCAGGAGCGGCTTATCTTCCTTATCCGGCTTGTGAAGAATAATCAGTCGATATCTTGAAAAATATCAGGTAACTCTTTGATTTTATTCGATTCTATGAATTTGCGGCAGATTTCTTTGTCGTTAGAAATCGTTTCAGCCAGCTTTTCTTTGGACGAAAATCTGATTTCGTCTCTTATTTTTTTTAGGAAATAAACAGAGATTTTTTTGTCGTAAAGTTCTCCGATCTCTTCCGAATCGACCCATGTTTCGATGATTTTCTGCTTCGATTCGGCGTCTATAGTCGGGTTTGTTCCGATATTGGTAAGAGATGTGAACTGTTTCCCGTCAAAAACGGTCTGCGTGATGTAAACTCCGTCAGGCGGCATGATTTTATCGGGAGTTTCAAGGTTCAAAGTCGGAAAATTCAGCGTTCTTCCTATCTGTTTGCCGCGTTTTACCGTGCCGCTGATTAAAAACGGATAGACCAGAAGCGACGCCGCGTTTTTTATATGACCCGATAGAATGAGTTCGCGTATCGCACTTGAGCTGACTCTCGTTCCGTTCTTGAGGAAAGGCTGGACGACATTGATTTTGACTCCTGCCGAACGTCCCCACCAGAAGGCGATTTCTGAATTTCCTTTCTGATTTTTGCCGAAGAAAAAGTTGAATCCGATAGTAATCTGCTTAAGTTTCAGTTCCTGTTTCAAAGTGTCGAGAAATTTCAGAGCATCCATCGAGCAGTATTCGGCGAACGGAAGTTCTATCACGAAATCAACCCCGAGAGTTTTGAAAAACGCGTATTTTTCAAAGGGGAGAGTCAGAGATTTCGGCGCAAAATCGGGATATAGGAATTTTCTTGGATGAACATCAAAAGTGAGTATTGCCGACTTGTAAGAGTTGTTCGAGCGGCACTGTCTGATTATTTCGGCGTGTCCGAGGTGAACTCCGTCGAAGTTTCCTATCGCGAGTGAAATGTCCGTGTCTTTCGGAACAGATTCAAGTGATTTGAAAATTTTCATTTGACCCCGCTTTCAATGTCGTCTGAATTTTGTTTTGACAGTTTGTTGCTTCCTTTCACCATTTTGAATTCATACATTCTGCAATCGAGACTGCCGTTTCTGAAAGGAATTCTTTTTGTCGTTGCAAGCCCTATGAAACGCGGCATTTTGAGGTCACTCGTGAGGAAACATGCGTTCCAGCCGGTGAAGTTGCGTTTGAGCAGGTCTCCGATTTTCGGGTAAAGTTTGCGCATTTCATCGAGTTCGCCCATTCTTTCGCCGTAAGGCAGGTTTGCTATCATGACTCCGGATTCAGCCGGAGCGGTAAGATCAAGTATGTTTGCCTTTTTGAGCTTGACCATGTCGGCAAGACCGGCGTTTTCAAGGTTGTTTTTCGCCGCTTCTATCGCCAAAGCCGAAACGTCGCTTCCGAAAATGGGAAGATCGGCATCGTCAAGTTCGTTTTCGAGAGCTGTCTGCAGAGTCGAATTCCAAAGATCTGGGTCGAAGTTTTTGAGCTTTTCGAACGCAAATTTTCTCGAACTTCCCGGTGCGATATTAAGTGAAATTCTTGCCGCTTCGATGAGAAAAGTTCCGCTCCCGCACATCGGATCAAGCAGCGGAATCCCCGGCTCCCAGCCTGAAAGAAAGAGAAGTCCGCATGCCAGATTTTCCCTGATCGGCGCGATATTGGTCTTTTCTCTGAAACCGCGCTTGAAAAGGGCGTCTCCGCTAGTATCAATGAATATGATGATTTGATTTTCATCGAGAAAACCCCTGATCCTCATGTCAGGCGTATGCGGTTCGACATTCGGTCGTAAACCGTCGGTTTTGCGGAACTTGTCGCATATCGCATCCTTTATTTTAAGAGCCGCAAAATTCAGACTTTTGAGCGGGCAGTTTGTCGCTACGACGTCGACTCTGAAACTCTGCTTTACCGAAAACCATTCGTTCCATTCCACAGAAAATGCTGTGTCGTAAATATCCTGCTCGGTTCTGTAGAGGTTTGCAGCGAGTACAAGATAGATTCTTCCGGCAGTGTGCGAATATAGGTTCGCTTTGTAGCAGATTTCAAGGTCGCCTGAAAAATGAACGCCGCCGTCAGTTATTCTGACGTTGTGAGCGCCTATCCTTGAAAGTTCAAGCGAAAGCGGCATTTCCAAGCCGCGCGGCACTGAAGCGAAAAATTTGTATTGCTCCATAATTGACTTCCTGTAATTATTGTTATTTCTCTTTGTTCAAAGTTTTCGGATCAACTTCATATACAAGAAAGAAAGGCAGCTTTTTCTTAAAAGTCATCCCTTCAGGCGGATTTTTCCTTAATTTTAACTGTTCTTCTTTCGGAATGTAGAGTCTTGAAACACTTCCGGGAAATCTTCTCAGCATAAGGAAAACTCCAGGTTCCTTTATCTGTTTCAATGAACGTATGTGCTTGTAATTATTATTTTTATAGCCTGAATAATACGAGATCCTGCGTCCTATGTTCTTGTCGGCGAGATAGAAAGTAGCATCCGGATAATCTTTGAGAAGAGTTTCTATCGATTCTTTCTGCTCTTTTCTGCGCTCCTTGAATCTTACACTGTCGTGAGCCGCAAATGCAACGTTGCTTACGAAAAGCGTGAGAAAAACTACGACTGCGGCGATCTGAAGCGCAAGATGTCTGCTTTTAATCATTTTATTTAAGAATATTCCGTACATAGCGCATACTGGAAGAAGAAATATTATTGAGTATCTGGTGTTTCTTATCAAAGTGGTGTAAGGGGAAAAACTTGTCGGAGCGAATGTCATGAAAAGAAAGTAGGAGATGAACCAGATGAAGAAAATCACTTCTTTTCCCGCTTTTTTCATGCAGACAAGAATGATACAGGCGAGGGTTGAAGCGGCGATGAAGTATCCGTTGAGACCGAACATCATCCAGTTCGCGAAGTTACCGTGCGTGAACATCGTTCTGATGTAGAAAAAGAGGTCTTTCGGATCGACGTCGAACATTCTGTCCTGATAATCGATTCCTTTTTTGCTTATTACGATGTGGTGGAAAAAGTCGTTGTGTATATTGAGGTAAAATAATCCCTGAACCGCAGGAAGAACTAGCGAACAGAGTGCCGCACATGCTATCCAGAGAATCGTTTTTTTGTTGAAACCCTTCCTGTACCAGACGTAAAGCGAAGCCAGCGGTGCGATGAAAAGCCCTGTCGTTCTGGCGAAGAAAATGCCCCCTATCGCGAAACCGCCGAGAACGAACCATCCGATTTTTTCGCTTTTTATGCCGCGCTGGAACGAATAAACGGTGAGAAGTGTGAAAAATTCAAGGGAAGGAGCAACCTGAAGAAAGTTCCCGTAAATTAAAATTATCGGAAAAGAGAGGTAAAGCAGGGTTGCGATTGAAGCGGTCAGCCTGTCGGTCTCTTCTAGAACGATTTTGTACGCGAGCCATACGCTGCAAATGCCGTAAACCATTGTCGGAAGCAGTGAAGTAAAGTCGCTAACACCGAAAAGTTTGTACAGCAGCGCGACCGGAACGAATACGACCCAGCGGATATCAAAAATGAAATTCGCAGCGAGGTCGCCGTTTGCGAATCTGTGCGCCAGCAGAGTGTAAGAGAGATCGTCGCCTTCTGAAATTCCCATGAATGTTACAAGTCTCAGAATGAATGAGACGATCATGAAAATGTAAACCGGCTCGAAAGGTAATTTGTTAAATTTTTCAGTAATTTTGCCTAATTCCATGTCAACACCAGATTTTTAAAAGCTCAAACGGCGCATTATAGCGGTGAAAATCTTAAAAAACAAGAGATTTTGGGAGATTATGACAGCTCTCTTGACAAAAAAATCAAATATTCGTTAAATCTGGCGTTTTTTTGTTAATTTCAAGGTGGAAAATTATGTTTAAAAACATTTTGGTGCGCTACGACGAGATTGCTCTCAAAAAGCGCAACCGCGGCTGGTTCGAAGACTTGCTGCTTAACAACATCAGATCGAGCGTTTCGGGAGTTGCCTCAGCTCGTAAATTCCGCGGAAGAATGGAAGTCGAGCTCAAAAGCGAAGATTCTCTTGACGACATTATGAACCGTCTTTCGCTGATTCCCGGGATTTCGAGTTTTTCGCCCGCTTTCAGGCTTCCGCTCGACGCAAGCTGGGAAGAGATCGTCGAAAAATCGGTCGTTCTGGCAAAAATTGCGGCAGAGCAGGGGAGAAAGGTTCTAAAAGTCATCTGCACCCGCTCCAACAAAGCGTATCCCGGCAATTCGATCGACATTCAGAAAAAGCTGGCCGGCGCGGTTCTTTCGATAATGGACAAAGTATTTAGCGTTTCGATGAAAGAGTACAACTTTGCTCTTGAAATCGAGATCGACAGCAGCGGAATTTTCCTTTTCAGCGAGCGGATCTCGGGTATCGGAGGTCTTCCTGTCGGCAGCGGCGGCGAATATCTCTCTCTTCTTTCAGGCGGGATCGACAGTCCTGTTGCCTCCTTCATGACTATGTGCCGCGGCGGAAAAGTCCACTACCTGAGTTTCTACTCACCGCCCTATACAGGCGAAGAGAGCATGAAAAAACTTGAAGATCTGGCACGTCACCTCAAAAAATATCAGGGCGTTTCGACAAAACTCTACATTGCGCCGCTTATCGACATCCAGCTTCTCATCAGGGCGAGATGCTTTGAAGGCTACCGCACGATTTTATTCAGAAGGATGATGTTCAAAATCGCAGAAAGAATCGCAATAGAAAACGGTTATCAGGCTTTAGTCACGGGAGAGTCGCTTTCGCAGGTCGCAAGCCAGACGATCGAAAACCTCACCTGCATAAACGACGCCGTCAAAACTCTGCCCGTTATCAGACCGCTCATCACTTTCGACAAAACCGACACGATAAAAATTTCGGAAAAAATCGGCGCATTCCCGATATCGATCAGAAATTGCCCCGACAGCTGCACTGCATTTCTGCCTAAGTCTCCTATAATAAAGGGAAAACTCGACAGAGTTCTCGCGGAAGAAAAGAAACTTGAACCCGAAATTTTTGATCTTCTGGAAGAATCTCTGAAAAATCTGAAAATTATTGAAATCTGAGGAAATACCTATGATTCCGCGGTTTTTTTGGGTCGTTTTTTGTTTTTTTGTAGAGACGTTGCATGAAACGTCTCAAAGGAGGATAAAATGAAGAAAATTTTTGCAGGTTTTGCACTTTTTACACTGTTTTTCGCAGTTTCATGCGGAAGTTCCGGCAATAGCGGAAACAGAGACAACACCGACACAGGTGAAACTGTGACTGACGAAGATTCAGCTGACAGCGAGTTTAATGACACAACATCGGAAGAGCCCGACAATGAAGAAACAGACAGAAAACAGGGTGAACTTTACGGAGAATGTTACCCGAATGCAACCTGCAACAAGGGGCTGGTTTGCGATGAGGAAAACAATATCTGCATCAAAGATCCGAACGGCAACAATTCGGATAATGATGTGGAGGAAACTGACGATGACAGCGATCCGGCGCCGGAACAGCCCGAGAGCGAAGAATCTGACAGCGATTCCGATACTTTGGATTCAACTGATGATGCCGACACATCTGATTCTCAGTCAGACGATGATGCAGACGCCGACAGCGGTGAACAGGAGGAACCATGCACGACAATTGACAACAAAGTGTGGTGGTCACCAAAAACAACTGATACAATGGATTGGCTGAGTGCGCTTAATTACTGCGAAAAAGAGTTGAACGATTTAAACAAATGCGGGTATTCAGACTGGAAGTTGCCTACGATCGATGAATTGAAGACACTCCTTAAGTGGAGAAGGGATTCCCGATGCAAAGTTTCTGATACGGACGACTGTTTGTCTTTTACTGATTGCTGGACATGCTCAAGCTGCTGCCAAGATTGTACGCTTGGAGGTGGAGGAGAGTGCAACTACTCTTCTTATTATTATGACGGAAGATACAGCGAATTAGGCGATTCCGGCTGGCTCTGGTCTTCCTCTGTTCCAACCGAATATACCCATTCTGCATGGGTTGTAAATTTCAATGCCGCTCAGGTGTACGACAAATCTAAGTCGAACAAGACGGAAGTCTATGTTCGTTGTGTAAGAAAAAAGTAGTTTTTTATATCTAGAAAATTCCGCCGTCAGGAGCGACTGTTTCATCCGAATGGTCGATAAGATTTTTGTAGGTATTTTTGAGTATGTCGAGTTTGGTTTCGATATCCTGAAGTTTTTCGAGGTCGAGTTTTTCACCTTTGATGTAGGTTTTCGTTCCCGAAATTAGAGCTTCCATTTTTTCCATTTTGTCGTTGCCGATCTTTGAGTTTGCAAAAATCTGGTAAAGTTTCGGCTTCATCGTTTCAAGCTCGAAAAGGTAGTTTTCAATGCTCTGGACGATTTCTTCGACCATCGTTTTTTCGGCAAGATCAAGGTAGTAGTCGGAGTTTTCTTCGATTTTCTTTGCAAGTTCCTCTTTCGTCATGTTGCCGGTTGACGCAACGGTGATGCGCTGCGAAATGCCGGTATCCATATCCATAGCCTGAACCGTGACGATTCCGTTGATATCGATTTCGTAGGTGACTCTGATTTTGACTTCGCCGCGTTTTGCCGGACGCAGACCGTCAAGCTCAAATTCACCCAGAATCTCGTTTTCGGAAGCGACGAGCGAATCGCCCTGAAGCAGAAGGATCTTCGCTTTTTCCTGATTGTCGTGCGACGTTACGAAAATATCGTCAACGGAAGTCGGAACTGTCGAATTTTTCTGGATCAAAGTGTAGAACATATCTTTTCCGACAGCGATTCCGAGGTTGTGCGGAGTGACATCGAGAAGAAGCGTTCCGTTGTCTTCTCCGTTTGATTCCTCTTCGAGCAGTTTCGCCTGAAGTGCTGCGCCGATAGCGACGGTTTCATCAGGATTTATGTTCTTGAGTATCTGGACAGACGGACAGAAATCAGCCAGTTCTTTCTGCAGCAGAGGCATTCTCGTCTGACCGCCGATGAGGATTATTCCGGCAAGATCGCCAGGAGTGAGCTGGACTTCCTGCAAAGTTTTGTCGAAGGTGTTGATCGCCTTCTGAATGAACGGAAGGGCGAGTTCTTCGAGTTTTTCGCGCGTTACTTCTGTTTTGTAGTGGATAAAGTTGCCGTTTACCTCTTTGAGATAGGGGATTTCGATAGATACGCTCGTCTGGATAGTGAGGTTTTTCTTAGCGGTTTCAGCGTAGTCGCGAAGTCTCTGGATAACAAGCTGATCGTCGATGTCAGGCAGATTGTATCTTGTAGCCAGATCGTCGAGAAGGTAATCCAAAAGCGCGTTCGTGATGTCTTCACCGCCAAGGAAAGTGTTGCCGGCGGTCGCGACGACGTTGAAAGTGTCTTTTGAAACTTCCATCAGCGTGATATCGAATGTTCCGCCGCCGAAATCGAAAACGGCGAGAAGTTTTTCTTCCGAGAAAGACTTCGAAAAACCGTAAGCCAGAGCCGCCGCGGTCGGTTCGTTGATGATTCTCATAACGTCGATTCCCGCGATTGCAGCCGCGTCTTTTGTTGCCTGACGCTGCTTGTTGTTGAAGTATGCCGGAACGGTGATGACCGCTTTCGTGATCGTTTCTCCGACATATTTTTCAGCGGTGCTGCGGAGCTCGGTCAGAATATAGGATGAAATCTCTTCGGTCGTGAAATTCTTGCCGAGGGCCGGAATGTATATTTCAAGACCGTTTCCCTGCTGCCCTGGAATGACTTTATACGGGAGTGTCGGCAGAATGTGGCTGATCGATGCGCTTTTGAAGTCGTGCCCGATGAGCCTTTTGATGCAGTAAACCGTGTTTTCTGCGTTCGTCAGCATCTGCTGATGCGCCTGAGCGCCGACTATTTTGCCGATTTCGCCTGTAAGATCGTTCTTTACGAAACTGACGATCGAAGGGATCGTCGCCTTGCCGCCGTCGTCCTTTACGACTTCCGGTTTTCCGTTTTTGATTACCGCGACGCATGAATTGGTCGTACCGAGATCGATTCCGATAACTGTCATTTTTACCTCTTTAAAAATAACAATAACTCAGGCATGATAATAAAAAGCGCGCCAACATCAATAAATTTTTTACTGTTAAGCTTTAAAAATCGAAACTCAGGCAAAGTGCGATTTTGTAAAATACGGTAAAACTTGACAATAAAATGCTCTATGAGTAGGATTCCGCGGCTTTTTGTGGACGGTGTTCATCATTTTTTTATTTTTATAGGAGAAAGTTATGTCTATTCAAACTTCAGAATTCAGGAGAGGCTTAAAGATCGAGATGGAAGGAATTCCTTATCAGATCGTTGAAATGCAGCACATTCAGCAGAAAAGAAGAGCGGTTATCAAAACCAAACTCAGAAACGTTCTCAACGGTTCGATCGCTGAGTACACTTTCCTTTCCGGCGAGCGCGTTGACAGCCCCGACCTTGAAGAAAAGAACATGGAATACCTTTATCAGGATGGCGACCACTACATTTTTATGGACAACGAATCCTTCGAACAGCTTCCGATAGACGAAAAAGTTATCGAAGACGTTATTCCGTATATGCCTGAAAATACTCAGGTTACCGTTCAGTTCTACAACGGTTCTCCGATTTCCGTCCAGCTTCCGCAGTTCATCGAACTCGAAGTTACCGACACCGAGCCCGGTTTCAAAGGCGATACTGTAACGACTTCGTACAAACCGGCGAAAGTGTCTACAGGCGGTCAGGTCATGGTTCCGCTTTTCATTTCCAACGGTGACGTTATCAAAATCAGCACTGAAGAGTTCACATATATCGAAAGAGTGAAAAAATAATTTAAAAAATAGGTGCAACATTGGCTAACAACAACAGCAAATTCTTTCTCAAAGGCAAAAAGGCTGTTTCGGAAATAGAGCAATTCGAGGAACTTATCAGGAAAAACCCCGAAGACGACAGAGCCTATGTCCGTTTGGCCGAGCTCTACGCAAGAGCCGGAAGAGAGACGAAAGCTATAGAAACTTACGAAAAAGTTGCGGTCATTTTTGAAAAGAAGGGCTTCCTCAACAAGGCCAAGGCCGTTTTGAAACAGGCGCTTCTTTTGAGTCCGGAACACGGCAAAATCAACGTCCTGCTTGCCGATTACGACAAACAGAGCGGCCTGGTAAAAGATGCCGCGATGCGTTACAATACGGCAGTCAATTATTATGTGAAAGCCGGAAATAAAGTTGCGGCTATAAACATTCTCCGCAAAATGCTCGAGCTTTATCCGGGCAACGTAAATCTTTCCGTGAAACTTGCAAATATGCTTATTGCGGAAGGGATGAACCACGATGCCGAAAAGCTGCTTGTTCCGCTTGCCGAATCGCTGAAAAATTCAGACAAGGTCAATGAGTATGTTTCTGTGCTGAAACTTCTCTACACCGCAACGGGAAACGATGCCGAGATCGGAAAGACGCTCGTAAACTTCTATCTCAAGAAGGGAAGTTACTCCAACGCACTGATCGTTCTTCAGAAACTTGTGGTTGACAATCCCGATACGATCGAATTCCTTGAAAAACTCGCTTTCGTTTTCGACAAACTGGGCGAAACTCAAAAGCTGATCGCTATCTACAAACAGATTGCGGTTGTCCACGCAAAGCACAAAAATTACGCCGACCGTGACGAGATGTACCGCAGGATTCTCGAGCTTGATCCGAACGACAGGGAAGCTCTTTTCATCCTCAACGAGAACGCAAAACTTCGTGATATAATTTCAGACAAAATCAAGGATTCCAGCGGTGATTTGCGCCGGGAAGACGGTAAAGACGATCTCATTATCGACATTGACCCGAACGGCGGAAATGCCGAGAAACCGCACAAAGTTTCGGTTCGTTCGGCTGTTAAAGAAGCCCGCTCGTTCCTTTCGTACAAGCTGTTTGACAAGGCGGTAGAAAAGATAAAATCAACTGAAGGCTGGGAAACTTCCGACGACGCATACGACGTTCTCATCGAGGCTAATATCGAGCAGGGAAAAGTCGAAGATGCAGGCGAGCTGATTCTCGCGCTCATCGATCTTAAAGTTTCGGAAGGAAAAATCGGCGAAGCCCGCGATTTGATGTCGGATGCCGAAGATATGCTCGGAAGCGAAGATGTCAGAATCACTTCCCGCAAGCAGCAGCTTTCGGTTAATGAAAACGACTTCACCAATCCTGAATCAGGTGTCGAAGGCGAGGTTTTCAGCGGTATTCCGAATCTCGAACAGGCAGATGAAGAAGAGCCAGCTGTTTCCGCGGAAGCTGAAGAGGAAAAACCTGTTGTTCCTGCAGAAAAAATCAGCGAAAAAGTTGCTGAAGAAAAACCGCAGGAATCCGAAAAAGAGGCTG
The DNA here is from genome assembly GCA_017538365.1 of bacterium. Classification (GTDB taxonomy): domain Bacteria; phylum UBP6; class UBA1177; order UBA1177; family UBA1177; genus UBA1177. The sequence goes on from JAFYIZ010000001.1 coordinate 41,124, forward strand.
TTTTCGACGAATCTGCCGAGCCGCCGCAGGAAAGGCTTGACGAACTTGAATTCTACATCACTATCGAGGATTTCGTCAGTGCCACACAGCTTCTTGAAGAGCTTGTCGAAGCTTATCCGAATTCAAGTTTCCTGAAAGAGATTAAAGCTGCTATTCCTGAAAAAAAAGGAGAGTAAGGTGAAAAGATTTTTTGCATTGTTTTTTATATGTTCGATCTTCTTTCTGATTCCTTTGTCCGTTTCGGCGACTATGATAAGACTCACGATAAACTACAATCGCGGCGAGGAAAAAGGGGAACAGTACAGAGTCGACATTCGCGACGGTTATTGGAATTTTCCGGTGCTGAATGTTCCGAAAGGTAAAGAAAAAGAACAATATTCGGTAGTTATCGAAGGATATAAACCGTCTGCCGAAGCAAAAAAAGAAAAATTGGAGCTTACTGGCGCGGAATTCAGCCGCAGAAAGATCCTTTTCCCGAAAAACGGTACTCTTATTATTGAAAACAAGGAAAAACTTCCGAGAAAAATCACGATAGCTCAGGAAGGTGTTGAACCTGTTTCGATCGAGATTCAGCCGCAGTCTTCCGTTGAGCATCTCTTTACCGAATCTGGCGACTACACGATCACGGACGAATCGTTTCCGTGGAACGCATCGACTGTTAAAGTTCTCGAAACCACATACGTCTGGAGAGTGAAGGAAGGCAGCAACAACAAAGACATTCCCGACATTGCTCCGGGAAGCTATTCATTGAAGATTTATTACGGAACCAATTCAATCTATACTGAAGATTTTATGGTCGTTCAGAACGCAGCCCAGAGTTTTATTTACAAAATCGACAAGGGCAGAGTGGTAAATCTCAACTCTTTTTCAACATCGATGGATTAAATTGAAGGAGACTATATATGACGAATTTAGGTTTGAAATTAAAGGTTTTTTTCCTGATGGCAGTTGTTATCACGGCTCTTTCCGCAGCCAATTTTCTTCTTTTTAAAGATTTTTTGGTAAAAATCGATGTTCAGGACGGAGCTAAAAACATCGCCAAACTGGCTGAGTCTGAACTCAGAAGCAGGAATTATTCTCTGATCGGCAATTCTTTCGAAATAGCTAAACAGCTTAAAATCGAAAAAGGCAAAGTCACTTCGAAAATAACTTCAGAAAAAGAGTATGCTATAGTTAACGGCAACGGCGCGGTTCTTGACGGAAACTTCAATGTTATGAACTCTTATGCCGGTATTCCTGCTGTAGAAAGAGCTTTGAAAGACGGCTTGGCTTCCGACGGTATCTTTTCGGCAGGCAAGGATATTTACCTCATCGGTGCAGTTCCTGTTTCTGCTGACGGAAACAAACTTTTTGCCGCAATAACTTTTGAAAAGTTCGGTGACGAGCTTCTTTCGATTTTTCCGATGCCGGTAAGGGCTTTCAGAGGTTCAGACCCGATTGCCGAAAAAGGCGGCGATATATGGAGTTCGGTTGAAGAATCATACGGCAAGACTGCTCTCGATGCAGATGTCGCGGCGCTTATTACGAGCGGCGGTCAGAAAGAAATCAACGGATGGACAAGAGTTTCGGCCTTCTCGATGCCTTACGATCTTGCAGGCGGCGACAAAATCACGATCGTCACTATGACTTCTCTGATTCCCGGCTGGGAAAGCTACAACAAAGTTCTTTACACTCTGGTTCTCTATTCGGTAGTTGCGATACTTGTAGCACTTTTCTTCACATTCATAGTTACGCACGAAATCGACAAGATACTCAAAAACCTCGCATCCGATATTTCAAGGATGAGAGTCGGCGAAAAGCTCGTTCTCAAGAGATATTCGAACGGTGCAGACATCGTTGTTTCGGCTATGAATAAGCTCATACAGAAGTATCTTGAACTCAACGAAGATGTCGGCGGGATTACGGCACAGCCTCTCATAAGAACCGGAAAAAACAAAGTCGATGATTTCGATGCCGCTGTTCCCGATCCTTTCGGTACCGAATCGGTAGAGGAGATCAAGTCTGAAAAGGTTGAAAAAACTGCAAATACTCATGCCGAAATGCCGAAGAAAGACGTTACTAGAAATCAGCATGCGCCGGCACGTGAGGAAAAGCATGAAACTGCTCAGCCTGAACCGAAACCGGCACTTAATCACACGATGCCTGCTCAGGTAGAAGACGATTATGACGATGACGACGACAACGAAAAAACTCAGATCGCAGCAACGGTTACTCCGTCTGTTCAGGCAAATCCGTTCGATGCTCTTTGGGAAGACTACTGCAGAATAAAACGCAAACACGGCGAGTCGGTCAGCGACAAGGAAAAAACGGCGTTTATCGGCAAGGTCAGAACGAACAAGGCTTCGATCATGGCTAAATACAAATGTTCCGATGTTCAGTTCTCTGTTGAAGATAAAGACGGCAAACCTGTAATCAAGGCAAAACCTGTAAATTAGGTGTTTTATGAAGTTTGTGTGCAACAACTGCGGATTTACAGCCGATATTCCGGAGAAGATGTCTGTCTGTCCGATGTGCGGCAGTTCAAATGTCTCTTCCGCGGCTGAAACATCGAAATTTTCAACCGATGCGGAAGAAAACGATGATGAAAACGCAAAAGCTCAGCATTTCAAGGCGGCTGCAGGGCCTACTCAGCGCGTTACTCTGACAGAAGGAATGAATGTCGAAGAAAAATCGGATTCTTCTTCAAAAAAGAGAGTTTCACGATCTGAAAAGAAAACCCGCGAAATCGGCAGAAAAAGCAAAATGCCGTTAGTTGTTATCCTGCTGGTTCTTGTTGTTGCGGCAGCTGCTGCGGCAGGTTTCTTTTTCTTGTTCAAATAATATGAATCTCAGGGTTTCTTCCGGCTTTTTAAGAGGCCGTTACATCAAAGTTCCGGATACCGATCTCAGACCTACCGAAGAAAAAGTGAGAAGTGCTTTTTTTAACACTCTTTTTTCAATGATTGAGTTTGAAGAGAGGATTTTTCTCGATATTTTTTCTGGAAGCGGCATTTTGGCGTTTGAAGCAATAAGCCGCGGATTTTCCAAATCTTTTGCAATAGAGGCAAATTCCAGGGCTGCATCACGCATCAGGACGAGCGCTGAAGAACTCGGCATCAAAAATCAGGTGAACGTCATAAACGGTGACGCTTTTTCTTTGAATTTCGCAACTCTCAGCGAAAAATTCAACACGATTTTTCTCGATCCGCCTTATGCTTTGGGTGATAAAATGCCGGATTTGTTGGATAAAATCGTCGATTCGGGAATTGTCGGCGAAGTTTGCGTCATCGTTGTCGAAGGAAACACCGAAACGGCTTGGCAAAAGAGCGGCTGGAGCACAAAAACCAAAAAATTCGGCGGAACCTATCTTTCGATTTTCTACAATTGGGAATAATCCGAAAATCAGTTTTGGCAGATTAAATCTCTGTATCTTTCCGGTTTTTCTTTCTTTTTGATCTTCTGGTTTCGAGGATTTTGAGAGATGCCGCCTTTTTCTGCTTGAGCTCTTCCGATTCTTCAAGCTGTTTATGCCACATTTCAAGTGTTTCTGCTGCGAGAGTTCCGTTTTCAACAGCCTCTTTTACTGCGCATCCCGGCTCGGTTTTATGACGGCAGTCGGCGAAACGGCACTGTTGGGAAAGTTCGCGGATGATTTCAAAACCGGAAGAATCCTCTTCCTGCCAGTTCTGGATTTCTCTCATTCCGGGAGTATCGATAACCATGCCGCCGGAAGCAAGAAGTATGAGTTCGCGTGCCGAAGTCGTGTGTCTGCCTTTGCGGACTGCGCTGCTTATTTCGCCGGTGACGCGGATGTTCGAGCCCGAAAGGGTGTTTATCAAAGTCGATTTTCCGACTCCGGATGAGCCGATAAAAACTGCCGAAGTGGCCGGTTTAACGAATGATTTTAAGAGTTTTTCAGTTGATTCGTCAAATGAGGAAATTGCAAAAACCTCTTTATCCGGTGCGACTTTTTTTACTTCATCAAGAAGTTCTGAACTTTTGTCGCATAAGTCTGATTTTGTTAGTAAAATCACTGACTTGATTTTTGAAGAGGCCGCGACTGAAATGTATCTCTGAAGGCGTTTCAGATTGAAATTTTCATCCATTGACATGACGATGAAAACAATGTCGATATTCGAACTTAAAACCTGCTCGTCGATGACGTTTCCGCTGCACCTTCTCGAAATGCAGTTTTTTCTCGGAAGGATAGAGCAGATGTAGGATTTGTCGCGCCGCAGCGAGATCATGACCCAGTCGCCGACAGCAGGAAGGTCTGACTTTAAAACCGAATTGTACCTGATCGAGCCGCTTGTTTTTGCCGAAAAGAATCCTTTTTCGCAGACGACATCGTAAAAATGGCGGTTGTGCCCGATAACTCTTGCAGGAATCAGACCGCTGTCTGATTCTTTGAGCGCCAGTTCTTTGAAATAGCCGTCAAAGCCCCATTTAACGAGATCGGTCTTAAATTCTTCCAAGGATGCTCCTATTCGCAGACAAAAGCCGGGTTTATAAATTGATTGTTTTTCGTAATGAAAAGAAGGATTTCGCTGGGAATTACAGGGTTCCCCGCAGCAGCCGAAAAAAGTTTTTTATTGGCTTCGACACTATCGTCTTTTTTCACGTTCAGCGATTTGACGTAAGCGAAATTTATAAGATAGCCGTTGTGTTCCGCGGTGAGCAGATATCCCTCTTTTTTCATCGGATCGACCCCTTTTACAACAGTCGGAAAGGGGAGAGCTGCAGCCTGTTCCGGCGCTATGAAAACTCCGCGGGCGTTGTTCCATCCGCTTTTTTTAGCGCATTTGTAGAACTTTTTGAGTTCAGGAATTACCGTTTTGACTTTTATCGAAGCGATCTCGGTCTCAACTCCTTTTTCGAGCATCGCCATTTTTTCATCGAGGATTTTTTTTCTTTCGATGCTTTCACTTAAAATCTTTTCGTATCCCTCTAGCTCGAGTTTTGTCTTTTTTAGTTCGTCATCAAGGTAAGCTATTGAAATATCATAGAATTTTATACATTCGGAATCGAAGCTCAGGCAATTTTCCTTCATTATCTGCGACGATTTTTCAAGAAAGACGAGTTTTTTGTATTTCAGAAGAGTGTCCGTTGCCAGTTTCTGTGCGACTTCAAGCTCCTGATCGTTCACTTTCATGGCGAAGACGACTTCAGCCTTCTCTTTTTCCATGCGTTCGCGGATTATCTTGTTTTTCAGAGTATTCCCAAAAAGCAGAGCCTGCGGAATAATAGATAATATAAGGAAAATACTAAAGAATTTCTTCATAGACAAAAACGAGGTCGCCCATGTATTTTATGTTGTGAAGGTCGCCTGAATAGGGTGGAGTCCACGATGAAAAATCGCCTTTCTGCACTTTTTTGCTGTTTGTGTGGCGGTTGATTCTGTGGAAGAAGACTTTCCATCTGTCTCCGTCTTTCGGCGGCTCTTTAACGATTGATTTCCACGGTATCGCGATTTCCGCGGTCCAGTTGTGGTCTTTGTCTGACGACTCGTTGAGTGTGCCGTTCAGCGATACGCCGTAAACTATGCCGGAATCCCATGAATCGTCTCTGTTTTTGCGTCTGCCGCCGCTGAATTTCGAGTCGAATTTGACTCCTGCAGCAGAAACCTGGATTTCGTAGTAGGGAGTCGCCGTACCGGTCGGATCAATGAATATTTCAACAACGTCGTCGTGGTCGTAAATCGGATCGTCGTTGTTTTTGAGTTCGGCATAGATGTCGTTGTCGTCAGCAATAAATCCTATGTAGAGATTTTTGTGATCCATAACCGCCATAACAGTCGTTTTGACGGGGCTGATTTCCGATCCGTCGGAAAGCCAGAATTTGTCGTCTTTTGATGAGTTGAGCCAGTAGCTTTCATCGAGTTTTCCGTCAACTTTTATCTGATCGCGCGAATTTCCGGCGATGACATAGACTTCCATCTGCTTTTTCAGAATGTTCGGCTTTGTGATTTTTATGCTGCCTATCTCCGCTCTGTTTTTGCCGTCGTTGAATTTGTCTTCCGGTACTAAACGCTCTTTATCTTTGAAGAATCCGCCGCGGATGAACATTGTGTCGGTATTGAAAGTGAGCGGCAGTTTTTCGATGGTTGTAACGTCTTTGATGATTTTGCCGAGAGCGAGTTCCTTGACTTTGCCGTCCAGAAATTCATGGTCGGCAGTGAAACGCTCTTCGCCGTCTTCGCTTTCAAAGTGGAAGAAAAGCTGGTAGCCTGCAGGGATCTGCTCTTTGAAGCGCCAGAATGAAACGAGTTTGAAAGGTTCTCCGTGCCTCGGTTTACGCGGCTCAGTGTAATATCCCAGCATTTCGATTTTTCCGTCATTCAGCTTTATTCCGGTTTTTACGGCTGTTTTTGACATCTCTTCTTCCGAAACGACGCCTTCGTGTGTTTTTGAACAAGCCGCAAAAGCTAAAAAAACGACCAAAAGGACGAGCAGTTTTTTCATTTTTACCTCCAACATTACAAAAAAGCGCGGAATTTTAGCACGGTTTTTGAAAAATGGTAGAAAAGATGAGAGTTTTGTCTGCATAAAGTTGTAATATTTGATTTTGTTTTAAAGTTGAAAAATAATTATTGAGATTAAAAAAAAGTATGTATAATAATTTTGTGGTCTTTATGATTAAGGTATGGAGGTCAAGATGAAAAAACTTGCTGTTTTTATTGGATTTTTTGCTATTATGATGTTTGTCGGCTGCGGCAAGTCGGAGAAGAGTGATTCAGACGGTGATAATATCAGAAACGATTCGGATAGCACGGAAACCTCAGACTTTGATTCGGAAGAACCGGATAGCGGCGATCCTCACTCCGACGACGACACGGACGATCCTCAGTCCGACGGCGACACGGACGATTCACAGCCTGACGGTGACACGGGCGATCCACAGCCTGACGGCGACACGGGTGATTCACAGCATGACGGCGACACGGGCGATTCACAGCCTGACGATGACTATGATCCGGATGCGGTTCCTGTTGAGGGCGAACCCTTTGTTTTCGGAAAATACGAGCAGGACGGCAAAACAGGCAACGGCAGTGAGTATATCAGCTGGAGGGTTCTCGAAGTAACCGGAAACAAGGCTTTGCTGATCAGCGAAAAGGGGTTGGATGTGCGTTCTTATGATGACGAGCAGCAGGAACACTATGTTACGAACTGGGAGACCAGTAAAATCAGGGCTTGGCTGAACGAGACCTTCTACGATGCCGCTTTCGGTCCGGAGGAAAAGGCAAAAATCCAGGAAACCCCGCTGTCGGATGTCGATACTACCGATAAAATTTTCCTCTTAAGTGAATTTGAAGCCAAGGCGTATTTCGATGGAGGGTGTGACAGGATTGTCTATCCGACAAAATTTGCATCGGGAAGCGGAGTTTATGAATGTAAAGATGAGGCGTGCGCCAGCGGGTGTAACGGAGCCAGCTACGGTGCCGCCTCATGGCTGCTGCGTGACGAATACATAACTTGCATCAGGGTTGTAAACCACCATGGTGACATCATCAACAACGCATACTACTATCTATTCCACATACGTCCTGTATTGTGGATAAAATTCGCTCCGGACGATGTCGAGGAACCGGATGAAACGCCTGTTGCCGATGAAGATTCAGACGAAATTCCAGATACTGACGAAGATTCGGACGAAATTCCAGATACTGACGAAGATTCGGACGAAATTCCAGATACTGATGATGATTCAGACGAAATTCCAGATACTGACGAAGATTCGGACGAAATTCCAGATACTGACGAAGATTCAGACGAAATTCCGGGTACTGATGATGATTCAGACGAAATTTCAGATACTGATGATGATGCGGATGAAATGTTTGTATGAAGCAGGTTTCTCTGAAAAACGATGTGACGAAAACAGTTTCGCTTGACGCCATTTCGCCTGATTTCATTAATGATTGCAAAGAGCCTTCAGGCTGGAAATACGATGTTAAGGAAGAAATCGGACGCGGCGGAATCGGAAAAGTTATGGTTGCTTTCGATCACACGATAGGGCGTGAGATCGCTTTGAAGGAACTCATAAGCAGCGCGGAAGACGGAAGGATTCCGTCTCTCGACAAGATGCGAAGCGACGAGGCTCGGTTTTTGAGAGAGGCTTGCGTCACGGGTCAGCTTGAACATCCGGGCATCGTTCCGGTTTATGAAATCGGGCGAAAACCCGATGAAAACCGCTATTACACAATGCGTCTTGTCCGCGGCGTGACGCTTTCCCAGGCAATAAAGGATGCCGGAACTCTCGAAAAAAGGCTGAGACTTCTGCCTCATTTCCGTGATATCTGCAACGCCATAGCTTATTCTCACAGCCGCGGAGTGATTCACCGCGACATAAAGCCCGAAAACATCATGATAGGGGAATTCGGTGAAACGGTCGTACTGGACTGGGGTTTGGCGAAGGTTAAAGGCGAGGATGACGCCGCCGCAGGAGAACTCCGCGAAGAATTGAATCTGCTCAAAGTCGAAAACATAGGAATGACTGTCAGAGGAAAGGCGATTGGAACTCCTGCCTATATGTCTCCGGAACAGGCGAGGGGTGATATTTCTGCGATAGACGAGCGCAGCGACATATACTCTCTGGGAGCCGTTCTTTACGAGATACTGACAGGTCTGCCGCCCTTTACTGGAAAGGATGTTCAGGAAATTCTGGAAAACGTCAAATCGGCTCTTCCTGTCGAAATCACGGTGTATGAGCCTGCTTCTCCGCCTGATCTTTGCGCCGTTGTTGAAAAAACGCTTACAAAAGATCCCGCTTCGCGTTATCAGTCGGCTCTGGAAGTTGCAAAGGAAATCGAAAATTTCATGTCGGGCGGCAAAATTGCAGCGTATGAATACAGTTCTTGGGAGATGTTCAAGCGTTTTGTTTCCAAGAACAAGTCTCTTTCGGTGCTTGCCGTGGCGCTTCTTGCTGTTTTGATTTTTGCTTCTGTCGCCGTTTTCGGTGCTTACCGCGATTCAGTCAGCAATGAAAAGGCGGCTCATCTCAATCTTTCTCTCGGATATCTCGAGTACGCCGAAAAACTTCTGAAAGAGGGAAAGTATTCCGATTCCGAAATTTTTGCCGCGGCTTCTCTTTACAATTCTCCGTTCAACCCTATGAGTCCGTGGAGTTATTCAGATTCGTATCTCGCTGAAAATATTGATGAAAGCCGTGAACATATGCTTGAAATCCAGTCTCTGCTGTATCTTTCCAGGGTTTACGGCAACAACGCTTTCAAAGGCAATTTTGCAAGTGTCGGTTTTGATGCACGGAATGTGGCGGTCTCCCCTGGAGCCTCTCTTTTTGCAGTTTCGGGCAAGAGGAAAGAGGTTAAGGTCTATTCGGCTGACGGAACTGAAAAGTTCATTCTCAGCGGTCACAAGGACGAAGTTAGTGCTATAGCTTTTTCTTCCGACGGCAAGTTTATCGCGACAGGAGGCTGGGACAATAATCTTATACTCTGGAACGCTTTGAACGGCGCAAAGATAAAGTCTCTGCCGACTCTTGCAGGTGAAATCTACGCTCTTTCGTTTTCGCCCGGAAACAAGTTCATCGCTTTCGGCGGTACGGAAAAAACACTCTGGGTCGTAAAAACCGATGATTTAACACTCTCTTCTGCCGGCAGATTCGAACTTGAAAACACCGTCCGCAGCATAGACTGGTCTCCCGACGGAAAAAAGATACTTGTTTCGGACAGTTCAGGAAAAATCTACATTGTAAGGAGAGACGGCATAGAAAAAGTTTTCGATTTTCACCGCGAACCGACAATTTCTGTCCGTTTTCTGAATGACGGGGTTCACTTTGTCTCGGCTAGTTACGATAAAAAATTTGCTCTCTGGAGCATACTTTTTGAGAAACCGCTTAATATTTTTGAGCATTGGGATGCTTTTTTCTCGCTTGATGTGTCGAATGACGGAACGCTGGCGGCAGCGGCAACGCGTGACGGTTCGATAAAGCTGATAAATCTCGTAACAAAGCAGATCGACGACCTTCGCGACCATGTCGGATCAGTCTATTCGGTAGCTTTTCTGCCGATGGGTAATTCGCTTGTTTCAGTTGGAGAAGACCGTTTCATCAAGATGTGGCGAACCGATTTTACCAAGGAAATGCAGCGCCTGCGCGGACATACGACCTATATTCCGTCGCTTGCGTATTCCAAAGACGACAAGTTTCTGGCTTCTTCAAGCTGGGATTACACGATAAAACTTTGGAATATTGCTTCCGAATCGGTCATATCTTCTTTCGGTATCGAAGGAACGGTCTCCTACAGTCTGGCGTTTTCTCCCGACGGTCAGTTCCTTGCTTCGGGTGATTCTGACGGAGCGCTGCGATTCTGGAATCCGCTCACAGGCAAGATGATTTTTTCATATCCGCTTCATACCGATCAGATCACGTCGATAAACTTTTTCAACAGAGGAAAAAACATAATTTCTTCAGGAAAAGACAAAAAAGTGAAAATTTTCGATCTCTCTGAAAGGCGTATCGTAAAAGTTCTGGATCACGAAAATCCGGTGAATACCGTGGCTGTATCGGCTGACGGAACATTCGCCGCAAGTGCCGGCAGAAACGGCGAAATAAACTTCTGGAGCCTTCCGGAAGGCAAACTTCTTTTCGGAACCAGAGGCGGGAGCGGAAAATCAGTTCTTTCACTTGCAATCTCGCCGGACAGTAAAACGGCTGTTTCGGCTGACGAGGACGGGGTCATCAACAAGTGGGATGTGAAATCGAAGAAAATAGTCGAAACCTTCAAGGAAAATTCGGATGCAGTAAGTGCTGTCGCATTTTCGGATGACGGAAAAATGCTGCTTTCGGCAGGAAGGGAAGTCGTTATCAGAAACACTTCCGATTCGCAGAAGATAATGCAGTTCGACCTGCAGTACACGGCTTACAGCGTAGCATTCGAGCGCAGCGGTAAATTCTTTGTTGTAAGTGACGGGGCAGTCATCAAACGGTATCCGGTAATTTCGGAAATGTGGAAACTCGATCCTGCAAAACTTCTGGAAGAGACTCAGAATGAGGCGGGCAAAAAACTCGAAGGTTTCAAACTTATCCCGTTTTAAGGAGGAAAAATGTCTGAAATAAAAAAATTGGGAGAAATACTCAAAAGGAAAAATATCAAAATAAGCGGTGCCGAATCGTGCACCGGCGGCATGGTCGCGGCAGAGATAACCTCTGTTGACGGTATTTCTGCGGTTTTCAACGAAAGTTTCGTAACTTATTCGAACGATTCAAAACACCGTAATCTGGGGGTTTCTCTTGCAACTCTGGAAAAATTCGGGGCTGTCAGCGAAGAGTGCGCCAGAGAGATGGCTCAAGGTGCAGCGGCAAGAAGCGGAGCAGATATTGCTTTTTCAGTCACCGGTATCGCCGGACCGACAGGCGGAACAAAGGAAAAACCTGTAGGAACAGTCTGTTTCGGTCTGTTTTTTAAAGGAAAAACCGTATCGGAAACGGCTCATTTCGACGGTGACCGCGAGAGTGTAAGAAGAGCTTCAGTCGATTTCGTGATAAGTATGATGCTTGATGCTCTTGCATCGGTATAATGTTGCCAAATCGTTTTTTTCAGGTAGGATAGCGGGACTTTTTTTATGGAGGTTGTTTAAAATGAAAAAAAATGTGTTGTCTTTTGCAGCAATATTCTTTTTGCTTGCTTTAGTTTCATGCAACAAGGCAAATCCGTCGTCTGAAGAGGGGACGATTGCTCAGGAAACCACTCTTAAAGCGGTTATTGTAGGTATTCCCAACTCCGATTCTTCCGATCTGAAGGAAATCACAGACACTTTTTCGGTTGATCAGGAAAAAGTAGCGCTCCGTGCCTACTGGAATCCCAGAAAAGAAGGTTACAACGCAGAATATCTTTGGATAAATCCCGAAGGGAAAGTTGCATATTCCAAAAAGATGGAAATGAAACCCGAATGGAAGCGTTCGCTTGTTTATTACAGAGGTCCGAAGCCGATGGCGGCCGGAAACTGGCGTTTAGATGTCATGGTAAACGGAAAACTTTACGGAAAAACGACTTTCACGGTTGTCAGAGAACGCTCCAAAGTGCCTCTTGTTGCACAGATCGAGGCTTTCAACAGCGAAAAGATCACGCTCGAAGAGGCGCAGCTTCTGGCTGATAAAATCCGCTGCTTCGCAAACAAAAAGTGTACTGCTGAAGAGGCTGTTTCTGCTGTTTCGGCTGATCTTGGAAACAAAAAGACCGGTCTTGCGGTTTCGATTTTCAGAAATGCGGTCGTAACAGATATGGTGATCTCGTCTTCAGCTACTATTTCCGCTGCAATGAAAGAACTTACCGAAAAAATCAAACCTGATGACGCAGTTACGGCATCGGTCGAGCTTTCGGTTCTTCATTCGCAGATGGAACTAAAAAATCCTTCCGAGCAGCTTCTAAACGCTAAAAAGAGAGCGGGAATGGGCTTCACACTTTCGAAAGACGGCAAAAGCGCTGCTATGCTTCCGGTTTACATCGTCAGAAACCAGATCGAAGACGGTGTCGGCGTAGTGCGTCAGCTCGCAGTCGATGCCGGACTTGCCGAACACGACTGGAAAAACGCGAAAATATCCGTTTTCATGACGCAGGATTTTGTCCTCAGCGAAAAGATGGAGAAGGCTAAAGAGCTTGCATTCACGAGAAGCCGCGTTTATGTTGAAAACGTCACGAGACAGGATCTGATCGATGCAGTCAACAACTCATGGGGCTGGTATCTTAGAAACCAGATCACAGAAGGCGAGGAAGCGGGCAGATACATGTACACTTTCTTCCCGTCAAAAGATCTCGAACCGGCTGAAGACTGGGGGCTCAGAAACCTCAACGCTATTTTCGTTCTTGCAGAGATCGCTAAAGACCAGAAAGATCCTGTGAAGATCGCAAGCGTCAAAAAGGCGATTGATACCTTCGCAAGATTCATAAAAGAGGGTCACGGCGGAAAATGGCTCGACTGGCCTTATCAGCGCAAAGTCCACAGCATCGCCGGAACGGCGTTTCTTATGGCGGCTATGGCTGAACTCGAAGTTCCTGGCTACGAAGATACTATGAAACAGATGACCGATGCGATAATCTCTCTGCAGCAGCCCGACGGAAAACTTCTCACCGATTTCAACGGAAAGCACCGTGATGTCGATCAGAACTACTACCCGGGCGAAACTCTTCTCATGCTTATGCGTTACTACAAGAAGACCGGATACAAACCTGCTCTCGAGGCGGTCGAAAAGGCGTTTCCTTTCTATCAGGCGTTCTGGAATAAAAAGGAAAATCAGCAGGGACCGTTCGTTCCGTGGCAGGCCCGCGCTTATCAGGAAGCTTACAGCGCGACTAAAAACAAAAAATATGCCGATTTCGTTTTCCAGCTTGAAGACTGGATGCTTAAAAAGTACAAACCGCTCGGCAGCGATGCAGAACCCGGCAGACAGGGCGCTCTCAGCACTCAGTTCGCTGGAACCGGCGTATATTCCGAAGGTCTTTCTGCGGCAACGAGACTTGCACGTGAAGTAGGCGACAAAAAGCGCTACGAAAAGTATTCCAAGGCTCTTCGCGGAATGATGGGATACGTTTTGGGACTTCAGTTCAAAGACGAAGACACCTACTGGGTAAAACGTCCCGATAAAGTCAGAGGCGCGCTCAGCATGAGACCTGACAACGAAGAACTCCGCATAGATTCTACCTATCACGCAATTTCAGGCGTTCACTACACTTCAAAACTTTTCACTGACGAAGAGTGGAAAGCTATCGAATGGAAATAACAAAAGATCCCGAAATCATTTACGAAGACAACCATCTTCTCGTTGTCGTCAAACCGCAGGGGATCCCGGTTCAGAAAGCTGAATCTTCCAATGACGATTTTCAGAGCCTTCTCAAAGATTATCTCAAGCGGAAATACGATAAGCCGGGAAATGTTTTTTTGGGCATAGTCCACAGGCTCGATCAGCCGGTGGGCGGTGTCATGGTCTTTGCGAAAACTTCAAAAGCGGCGTCGCGCCTGAGTGAAGAGATCCGCCAGAACCTTTGGAAAAAGCAGTATCTGGCAGTCGTTGACGGCATTCCGAGAGAGAAAAAAGCGGTCATGGAAGACTACCTTGTCAAAAACGAGGAGAAAAACGAAGTATATGTCTCCAAAAAAGGTGACCCGAAAGCGAAATTCGCCAGGTTGTCTTACGAAACGCTAGAATCGAAAAACGGCAGATCGCTGCTTGAAATAACGCTTGAAACGGGTCGTGCGCATCAGATCAGAGTCCAGCTCTCATCGCGCTCTCTCCCGATCGTAAATGACCACAAATACAATAAAAATTCCAAAAATATCAGCGATATAGCTCTTTGGGCATATTCAGTCGAGATCATTCATCCCGTCACGAAGGAAAATCTCGTTTTCACAAAAGAAATGCCTGAAAATATGAAGAAATTGATTTAAATGTAATTTTCCAAGAGAGCGGTGCACCCTTTCAGAACATCGTTCCAGGTAGAATCAAAATCGCCTGTGTACCACGGATCGGCGACATCGCGGTCGAGGTCTGCATAGTTGAGAAGAAGTTTTATCTTGTTTTCCGGGTCACCGCCGCAGATACGCGTCATGTTGCGGATATTTGCGCTGTCCATGCCGATGAGAAGATCAAATTTTGTGTAGTCGCCTGTATTCATCTGACGGGCTGTTTTTCCGGTGCATGCAATGCCGTGTTCGGCGAGTTTTCTTTTTGCAGGCGGATAGACCGGGTTTCCTATCTCTTCGGTGCTGGTTGCGGCTGATTCAATCTCGAATTTATCCGAAAGACCCGCATCTTTCACCAGTTTTTTCATCACGAATTCAGCCATCGGACTGCGGCAGATGTTGCCGTGACAGACAAAAAGTATTCTGATCATAGTTCCTCTTTTACTCAGTTTCCAAGCCGATCACCAGACATGCGTTCGCGCCGCCGAAGGCAAATGAATTTGAAAGGCAGATCTTTATTTTGTTGTCGGATAAATTGCTGTTTTTGCTTGCAAAATTGAGTTTCGGCATATCGTTGTCAAAAACTCCGTCCCATATCTGAGGAGGCAGTGTCGGAGCTGTTTTTCCGCGGTTTTCGGTTATCGCGAGCTGACATATCGCAAGTTCGAGTGCGCCTGCTGCTCCGAGCGTGTGACCGGTTATCGGTTTCGTGGTGGAGCAGGGCACCTTGCGGTTTCCGAAAACTGCGTTTATCGCAATGGCTTCCATCGAATCGTTGAATTTGGTTCCGGTGCCGTGAAGGTTGACGTAATCAACTTTTTCCGGCGTTATTTTTGCGTTTGCAAGCGCTTTTTCTATCGCTTTTTTCGCTCCAGTTCCGCTTGGGTCGGGGGAAGTCATGTGGTGTGCGTCGCACGATTCGCCGTAACCCAGAAGAGTGATAGCGGGAAAGCTATTATCGAGAGGCTCTTTCGAAAGGACGAAAAACGCCGCACCGTCACCCAAAGTTATGCCCGATCTATTTTTGCTGAAAGGGTTAGTTATCTTTTCCGAGATCGCTTCCAAAGAGGCGAAACCGTCCAAAGTCGTATCTGATGCGATGTCAATTCCTCCGGCAACGGCAGCGTCGCAGATGCCCGATTTTATGAGCTCTGCCGCTTTGATTATCGCTCCGGCACTTGATGAACACGCTGTCGAAAATGTACATACTGAGCCTGAGAGTGAGTATTTTTCGGAAATGAAAGTCGAAACGTAGTCTGCGCCCTGCATTTCAATAGAGTAGTCTTCGGGAAATGCGCCGTTTTCAAAGTATTTTTTATGCCCTGCGAGCGAAAACTCCGTTCCGTTGTCGCACGATCCGACACATACGGCGATCCTTTTTTCTCCATATTTTTCTTTGGCTTTCTCGATGCTATCTTCTATCTGTCTGAGTGCCGCTTCTTCGATCCTGATTATTTTCATGTCGAATCTTCCGCTTGACGGTGTAAGGGTGTTTTCATCGATCCGTGCCGCGAAAAAAGTGCTTCCCGAGAATGTTTCATAGCGTTTTATCCCGCTCTGATCGCCTTTTATAAGGGAAGCCCAGAAATCTTGCGCGTTTTTTCCCGCTGCTGAAAAAATTCCCGGTTTTGACAAGTATATTTTCATTTTTTTGCTCCCGAAGTGTAGAAAAGTGCGGCTAAGTATGCGGCGCAAAGCCCTGTAAATATTGAGAAACCTATCAAGTGCACCGGCTGGAAGGAGCTCAGTGCGAGTGCGCCGAAAGAGACTATCGTCGTAAAGAAAGAGAGGAAAATCGCGAAGGGTTCAAGCCTTTTTTCGTTTTCGTCTTTCGTTTTTTCGTTTTCCTGCGTGTAGATGATGTAGTCAAGCCCGAGCCCGAAGACTAAAATGATCCCTGTTACCGAGAAAAATTCGGGATGCGTGGCAGTGGCGGCAAAGACTGCCGATGTTGCGAGTATCACGATGAAGGGTATCGAGATTATCTTGAGCGCCTGCCTGGTGGAATAGAAAAAGCGCAGCACGATGAACATGAAAATGTATGCGGCTAAGAAGAATTTGAGCACTATCGTAGTCACTTTGTCGAGGTCAGAATTTATGTCTTCGACTTTGTGGACGAAATAGGTGTTTTCGTCTTCTTCGGCAAGGCTTCTGAAAGTTTTGGAATCTGCCTGAAAATTGGGGATAACTATCGAATAATATTTGTCCTTTATTTTGCCTAACCAATAGGATGCAAGTGCTTCCTTTACTGCAGCCGGATAGTCGCCGGAACTAAGCGTAAGGAGCGTTTTTTCGGCCTCTTTGAAGCTGTTTTTGAAGTTTTCAGCCGCATTTCCATCAAATTCCAGAGTCTCGAACTGAGCAGCAGACAAGGGAAGGAGTTTTTCGACCGCGGCGCGTGAACGCAACTGTTTTTCAAGCGACGGAATGAAGACCGAAGCCGACATCACCCCTTTGTTTTCTTTGTCTATGCTCTTGATCTTTTCGCGCAGGGCCTCTTCTTTTTTCAGCACGTCGTTTTCATCGAGACCGCTCACGATGAACCAGTTTACTGGAGCGTAGGATATGACAGAGTAAGCCTCTTTTTCGTTTTCAAGAAGCTCTCCCTCTTCTTTGTAGAGTTTTTTGATGTCGTTTTCTATGCCGAAATTCTCTCTGAAAGCAAAAATGAGTGCGATCGAAACGGCTACCATCACGCATATAGCCGCCTTTCCGTTGACTTTTTTGGCGAGTCGGAACGCATGCTCAAAAAGCGTGACTCCGCGTACTACTCTGTTTTTGGGAAGGGGAATGTAGGGGAATATCACGGTCGTTGTGAGGAATGAACTGACAAGCCCGGTGACAGAAAAGAGCGACATCTGCTTGAGCAGGTTGAACGGCGCGAATATCATGGCTAAGAAGCAGACGGATGATGAGATTATCGCCATCGTGAGCCCGGGGAGGAGCTTTTTTCTTATCTCCGCGCCTGAATTCAGGTTGGTGTTTCCCGAGGCGTGGACGAAGTAGTGAAGGCTGTAATCGATCGACGAGCCTATGAGCGAAGTTCCGAAAACGAGAGTCACAAGGTGGACTTTCCCGAAGACTGCGAAAGTGAGTGCGGCGGCTGAAAAAAGTGAGAAAAATATCGAGAGGATAGAGAGCATTATCGGGGTTGCCGAGCGGAAGACAGCAAAGAGCATCAAAACGACAATTATCATTGAAATTATTGAAATTATTTTGATTTCTTCGGCAGCCGAATTGGAGCTTTTGTGGCTGTGGAAAGTGCCGCCAGAAACGACGCAGCGCGAGCCCGATTCAGCCTTTATCTTGCCGCAGGTCTCATATATCTCGCTTATTCCGTTATCCTTTGAAGCGAGAGCGGCGCCGGCAGGGGAGAGCTCTGTTTTTATCATGACATACCAGAGACCGTTTTTTTCCGCCGCGAGGACTCCGTCATGCGGTCTCATCGCCGTTCCCGAATTTTCCAAAACTTCCAGATATTTCTGAAGGTTATGCTCTGCAAGCATGAAGGGGTCACTGTCTAAGTTGTCAAGCGGTAGCATGGTGAAAGGGCTGTAAATTCTGGAAATCGCCTCCTGCGCAAAGTCTTCCGCTCCGCCGTTTTCTATCGCTTTTATCGTTTCGTCATCAAGAATGTCAAAGCGGTATTTGTGGAAGAAACCGGCGATCTCCTTGATGTCGACCGCGTCTGTATTGAATAAGACCGAGACGAAATATTCGCTTTTGGAGAGCTTGTCGTAGATCTTTTCAGCTCCCGCCTTCGCCTTTTCAAAATCTTTGTCGGCGACAAGAACGATGGCGACTTTGCTCAGTTTTTTCATCAGAGTCTCGTTCGCTTTTTTCAGCGATTCTTCTTCGAAAGGCTTCGGCATCATGTTTAAAAGATCGGAATCCAGAGAGAATTTTCCGCTTTCATAAGTGTAGGATATCACTAATAAAACGATGACTCCGATATGAAAGATGAGCCAGGAGATGAGGAATGTGCGGTCAGTCTTTTTTGAATTCATCAAGTTCCTCTTGGGTAAGTTTTTCGGGGTGTTTCTGGTGCTCGAAAATATAACTCAGGCTGCCTCCGTCGGCAAGATAAATCTCAGCCATGAAAATCGAGACTGAGCCTTTTACGAAAGTTCCTTTCATGCTCATCGACTTTATCGCATAAGAGATGGTCTTATCTTTCGGAACGAGGAGAGCTTCCCATTTTTCGGCGCTCACCGCTTTGAAATTCACCTTGAAATTCTTGTTTATCTCGGTCGCATTTCCTGCAAAAAGGGATGAAACGATGTCGTTGACTTTAAGAAAAGTGTCGCTGTTGAGCATACTTTTCACTGTCTTTTTGCCCTTTGCATCGGTCGAGATCATGTAGGCATCGATTATCGCAACTTTTGACGGCACCGGCTTCAGCGTCTTCCAGACGACACCGTCTCTCGTGAGGATGAAAGTTCCCGAAGATTTCAAGCTTTTTTTGAGGGCGTTCGTCTTTATCTGCGTGAATTCGCCCGTTGTGTTCTTGTATGCGGCCAAATGTTTGCAGATCGTCTCGAATGTGAGCTCTTCAGCCGGAAAAAGTGGAAGGATGGCGAAGATCATAACCAAAAAGATCAATATTCTTGTGCGTTTTTTCATGTGTGCCTCTGTTATCACTTGTTTTTATCGCTTGTTTTTGTCGCTTGTTTTAATTTCCCAATAAGTGTGCTTCCCAACCTACTTCCCAACTTACTTCCCAACTCATGGGTGACACCGTGGGGGACATCGTGAGAGACATTTAAGATATGCAAATATAACATAATTTTTTATTCCAACTGTTTTCTGTAGACTGTATCTAATGTTTGTCCGATCTGGCCAATCTTGTTGCTGATGAACACATACTGAGTTCCTTTCGGATCTCCGTCAATCAGATACGTTGTTACTGTCTTGCCCATAGTATTTATCCCAAGTCAAAAACTTCTAATAGCTTATCCAATACTGGCTTAAAACCATCGAACCACTTATCGCGAAAATCTTTTTTTTCATAGTTGTCTTCTATATAATGTTTAATTGTGCCAGCTGTTCCATTTTTACCCATAGTAAGTTGTCTGAAATCTTTATGTTTTCTTGCAGATATCACAGGTTTTATAACTTTTTGGTAAGATTTTTCTGAGAATAAATCCTCAACAAGAAAAGAGTGTTCTTGCAATATCTTTAATTCATTATTATTTGCAGTCCTAACATCCTCATCTAAAGTTGGGTATGCAGATGAAGAGTAGTCATCTTGGTAAAACAAGGGAATTATCTTTGAATTTTTATCGTGTAGCTTCTTAATTTGCTTCCAACCACTTTTCCACCCATCATCATCGTAATCAAAAAGAAATACAATCTTCTCAATTTTATCTATACATTGAGAAAATATTTGTTTATAGATAAGCTTTGCAGCCCCTGCACTATTTGCTGAAATAATAGCAATATCTTTAAGTTTATAATATTTTTTATCACTTTTAGCGAATATATTTATAGCTTTCTTTAAATATCCCTCGTCATATTTTCCTTCAACAACCAGAATTTTTTTAGAACTCAGAATAAAAGATCCTTCCAAATAATTAATTGCGCCATCTGACAATAAACTGATTTCTCTTAATCTGTCGGTATTGTGTGCAGATCCGTTATCCATATAACGAATATTATTGTCGTTATATAACATATCTAAAAAAACAGGAGAATGTGTTGTTACAAGGCTATATCTCTTATCTGTATCAATTAGTTCTTTCAATTCTCTTTGTTTTCCAATGTGGATATGTGCATCTGGTTCATCGAACAGACACAAACTATTTTCTGTAGATAAGATGTGAATTACGACATTTGCGTTTATTAATTTTTTTTCACCTTCACTTAATCCCTCAAGAGATCCTCTGTTATCAAATTCAATATTAATCTTTTTGATTATTTGCTTATCACCATCTGTTCTGCATTTATATAAACAGTAAAACAGAGTGCTTGCTTTATCAATAAAGCTGATATCGTTAATTGTTTTTCTAAAGGATTCAATATCGTAGTCTGATTTTTCTCTTAACTTATTAATAAAACCTTCGACATCACTTCCTACCCATTTTTGAATATTTGAAGTGTTATAATCAAACGATATTTTGCAAGCGGATGTTCCGATAAGATCATTTATAAATTTTATAACGTCTATATCTTCAGAATACAAGAGTGTAAGCAATGATATTTCCCATTCATCACGGCTGAGATAAAACATAAAAGGAGGTTCAAATCCTTGTTTAACTATGTTGCTACGATATTTTTTATAAAAAGGCTTGTAGCACTCTTCCCATAATCTTGTGTCTTCGCCGCTATATGAAGCTATAATATTTTGGGGAAGGATGTCAGGAGTTATTTTGTTGCCATCTTTTAAGATTCCATCTGAAATTTCATATAATTTCCCTTTTAAAATATATCGAATTGTATATTGAAATTCACAAGAATATTTTTTTAATCCATTTTTTAATGTCGCAATGTGATATAAGCTATAAAAAATCAAACTTATAGCTTCTAAAACATTGCTTTTCCCAGAACCATTTAACCCTATAAAGCAGCAGTAATTATGTGTGAACTTCAAATCCACAAAAAAATCGACAAGGTTTTTGTATCCCTTTATTTTTAAAAAATATAATTGGAAATTGTTTGATTTATAGCACAAGGATGTATGTTGATCTATATAGCAATCTTTGTAATACGGATATGTTAGTAAATTGTTACTATCAAGCCAACGGTCAATTTCATCACATCTGCCTGATGTTCTTCTTTTAACTCCAAAAGCTTTTAGAAGTTCTCTTAGTGTTATATATTTGTTTTGTTTAGTTTCTTGTATGTCTCTGGCCAATTTATTTAAATATTCTTTGTTCATAACTACTCAAAAACCTCCTTTTCAAATTCTTCCAACGCTTCTTTTCTCAATGTTTCTGCCAGTTGTTTTAGTTCTTTGATTTGTGACTTTTTTTCATTGATATTCTCAACTATTGCGTTTTGGATTTTAAGTGGTGGCAGGGGAATAAGAATTTTCTTCAAATCTTTATTAGTGATTGCAGGGTATAAAGCTCCTGACATAAACAACTCAAACTGAGAGATTGCTATAGGTGATTTTAAGAACTCGTATAAATATGAAAGATTATAAGTGTCTTTGGGAGCAACCACTTGAAATCCAGATGAACAAACAC
>JAFYIZ010000031.1 GCA_017538365.1 bacterium
AACCGAATAATTGAGACAGCTACCAATGCAAAAAACTATTCCCAAAATCAGGACAAGCAATATCTAAAAAATATTGATAAAATCGATTTGCCGCCTGTGTATAAATGGAAAATAGCCTTTCTTTATTCTGACCGAGAGTTGATTAATTGCTACTCTGTTGATAAATTGAAAGAATTGTTGAAGAATTTGCAACCAAATGCAAAGACCTCAATACCAATTTCGGATTTGCAATTTCAACTCGTCAATATAAAAAAGGAAAATCCGACCAAGTTTAACGAAGCATTTGATTCTTTGTGGTCAAAAGACAACAACAATAAGAATAAAGAGGATAAAACCATGACGAACACAACGACATCAGAACTTGCACAAGAATGTGCTAAACTTCTCATAAACACCAAAAACTTAATTCTTCATGGAGCCCCAGGAACAGGAAAAACCTATCTTGCCAAAAATGAAATTGTTCCTGAACTTGCCAAATTGTTGGGAGTAAACAAAGACGATGTTGAAATAGGTTTAGTTCAATTCCATCCAAGCTACGATTATACTGATTTCGTTGAAGGAATCAGACCAACACGAGATGAAAAATTTGAACCAGTGGATGGAATTTTTAAAAAATTCTGTGAAAAAGCTATTAACAACTCGGAGCATATTCTCAAAACCTCAACAGATGTGAACACAAGTTATTTCAATATATTGGAAATATTAAAAGATTTCGTGAGTAAGTTTGAGAATAAAATTCCTAAACATTGGTCAAAAAGCATGGAGTTTTTTAAAAATAAATTGAAGACACTTGAATCCTCCACAAATAATATAAATCAGGTAAAAGAGTTATTTTATTTAAAAATAGAATTACTCTGGTTTAGCGAAGAATGTAGCAAAGAATTGAGATCTAATGACAAACTTAAAACTACCAGTCTGATGATTGACAAGAAGTCTTTTGAAGAAAGTCTTAAAAATTTAAAAGACAAACTCCTAAATTACCTTAACAGCCTTAATTATCGAAATGATCTTAATACATGTTGGAATTTGTTAATGCAAGAAGTATCCAAACACAACATAAACAATCCTTTAAAAATATATGATTACTACTTCATAAAAGCTAAAAGAGCACAATCTTTAAAAAAAGTCCGAAAAGAAAATGATGGATATAAAGATATTAACACTACATTTCCCCTTAAAAACATTAATAATGTTTATAAAGGTAACAGTAAAGGTCGACCTTATAACAGTATTATTGAGTATATGAGCACGCATTATAAACTTAAAACTTATGCTAATGAGCAACTTGAAGATCATGTGTTTGACGAACCTCCTGAAGAAGCACCCAACCATAGTGTAAATAAAAATCCTTTTATCTTTATTATTGATGAGATCAACCGCGGAGAACTTTCCAAAATTTTTGGAGAATTGTTCTTTTCCATTGATCCTGAGTATCGTGGCACAAAAGGCGCAATACTTACACAATATGCAAACATGCAAGATAAGCAAAATAAATTTGATGAGGCTCTCGGGATCACAGACAGCGATAATTTTGGTCACTTTTTCGTTCCAGAAAATGTCTACATCATCGGCACAATGAACGACATCGACCGCAGTGTCGAAAGCATGGATCTGGCAATGCGCCGCAGATTCACATTCAAAGAAATAAAGGCAACAGACACTCAGGATTCAATTCTTTCACAATTAGACACAACCATCGACAACAACACCGCAAAGAAACGCATGGAAACTTTAAATAAAGCTATTTGGGATGATGACACGAAAACCGGAGAACTCTCCTCTTCTGATTACCACATCGGTGCAGCATACTTCTTAAAATTGAATAACTTTGAAGGAACGTCTGAAGAAAAATTCCAAAAACTTTGGGAATACAACCTTAAACCTCTTTTGCATGAATATCTGCGCGATAAAAGCGATATCGAAAATAAATTGAATAAGCTTGAAGAAGCCTACAAAAACCAGAGTGAGCCTAAAGAAAAAGCCGATGAACAATAATGTTTAATATCAAGATAAAAGATAACAATTACAGTGGTTTCAAGCTTACAAATCAAACAGTAAGCAACTTTACCCAAATTACAGATTCAGAAAAAACAAAAGTCATCGAAGCCTTAAAGACAATCAGCAATGTTCCGCTAGCAAAATTGGCAAAAGATGGATTCATCGTCTTCCCAAGAAGCAATGCCGCGGAATCCGACCTAGCTAACCAAGATAAAATCATATCTGTTCAAGACCTCGAATCAGACAATCCAACCATAAAAACTGGCAACATCATGGGATTTTTCACGGTAAACGACACCGTACAGATAGAAATACATTCCCGTTTTGACGACTCAGGAAAGCAGTATTTTCTGCATCACATGCTTTCAAAAGTATGCAATATCGCACCGACAAAAGAGTTGATCGAGGCAACGAGCAAAAACCCGCTCCACAATTTTGCGGTTTATCTCTTCCCTGCTTTTCTGAAACGCGCATTGGAACAGGGATTGTTCAGAACCTATGTGACTCGTGAATACAACGATTCCAATATCCGAGGTCCGATAGATTTTCCGCGTCACATCAAACAAAATATGCCTTTTAATGGTAAAATCGCCTATCGGACACGCGAATTCAGCAGCAACAATCCGCTGACGCATCTTATACGCCACACTATTGAATTTATTGATGAAAGCCACAACATGCACAGTATTCTTGCCGGAAACGCAAGAACCGATGTTGCCGCGATCTGTGCCTGCACGGAAAATTACCGCCGCTCGGAACGCACCATAATCATTGCAAAAAATTCAAGACCTATCACCTCGCCCTTTTATTCTGAATATGAAAATCTGCGCAAACTCTGCCTGATGATTCTGAACCGCGAAAAACATTCCTACACATCGAACGACACTCAAATAAACGGAATTATCTTTGACGTAGCATCACTCTGGGAAGATTATCTTGCAACTCTTTTTGCGCCGAAAGGTTTCCTACACCCAAAAAACAGAGAACGTTTAGGTGGAATAAGGATGTTTGACAATAGCAACACATCTGAAGATCCAGAACTTACCTTTGATAAAAACTACCGAAAAATCTATCCCGATTTTTACAAACCAAATAAAGATGACAAGTCTCAGGATGGATTTATTCTGGATGCAAAATATAAACATTTGCAGAATGGTGTCGGACGCGAAGATTTATTCCAAGTCGTAACTTATATGCATACGATGAAGATTAACAGCGGAGGATTTATTTATCCTGCTAATTTTCCAGATTTCCGAAATTTAAAACTTGCGAACGATGGCGGAATTATAAAAATCTGCGGCATGAAAATCCCGACCAATAAAGACAAATTTGATGATTTCTGCGAAGAGATGAAAGATCAAGAAAATCAGTTGTTTAACAGAATAGAAATCTAACTTCACCCTAAAAAAATCCCCCAAAAAACGCCACTAAAGTCATCTGATTTTATGTCGAGTTAAATTCAGGTTTGAGGGAAATGCTTAAAAGTGGTCGAATTTGACCACTTTGGAGAAAAATTCTATTCCATCATAAGTTTTATATTTTCAATAGCACTGTCGATTTCCTCGTCGGATGCTTTTTCGATGAAACTGCAATTCCGTTGAATCCAATCAAGATTTTTTACCTGATCGCTCAAAATGCAGCCATTGATGGAATGATTTTCAAGAATAATTTCAAATGGATAGCCTTTTATATGGCTCGTAACGGGACAAAACAGGGCAAGTCCGGTTTTCTGATTGTATTTCTGCAGAGAAACACATATCGCGGGGCGGCGGCCTTTCTGCTCATGTCCCACCTGCGGATCAAAATCAAGCCAGACAAGATCACCTTTTTCGGGAACATAATCCGATCTTACCATTCTTCTTTCCCCACTGCGCAACCGGTTGAAATTTCAGAATGAATGTTTTCATCCGTTACCAAAGCAAGCATATCATCGAGAGATTTTTTCTTGGGAATAATAACCATCCTTCCTTTTTCTACAATTACTTCGACTTTGCTACCGTTCTGGACATCGTTGTCTTTCGCCCAAATCGAAGGAATCCTAAAACCAAGGCTGTTGCCCCATTTTTGAACTACTACCTGCATGATCCACCTCCATTCAAAACCTGGCAAGTATATACAATGTATATCTGATTGTCAAGTGAAAAAAGAATCGATCAAACAACAAAAAATATTCTAAGAACCAATTTGCAAAAGTCAAATTATTTTCAAATTTTTTATTCAAAAACAATGTTTTAATTTGATATTTATTTGAAAATATTTATTATCAACTTGCAACATGTTTATTTAGAGGAACAAAATGGAAAATAAAATCTTAGCGCCGCAAATAAAAATCGAGGACAAAATCCTGATAATCCGCGGCCAGCATGTGATGATTGACCGCGATTTGGCAGAACTATACGGAGTTGAGACAAAAAGGCTTAATGAGCAAGTTCGCAGAAACATTGAAAGATTTCCAGAACACTTTATGTTTCAACTTACAAAAGAAGAAACTTTGTTGTTTGACACACGTTCAAAGTCGCAAATTGCGACTTTGAACGCAAAAGGAAATTTTCGAGGAACAAATGTTAAAAAACTTCCTTATGCCTTTACGGAACAGGGTGTTGCAATGCTTGCTTCTGTGCTGAAAAGCGACACTGCGGTGCAAACAAGTATAATGATTATGGATGCTTTTGTCGCTCTGCGTCATTTTCTGCAGAACAATTCGGAAATTTTCACGGAAATCAATTACTTAAAAAGACATGTCGTTGAATCAGACAAACGTATTGATGAACTTTTCGACAAAATGGATAGATACAAGATTGAATACAGGCAGGGAATCTTTTTCAAAGGGCAGATTTTCGATGCCTACGCAAAATTCGAGTCATTTATCGCAGAAGCTGAGAAAGAAATTGTTTTGATTGACAATTATGTTGATCTGTCTGTTTTGGAAAGGCTCTCTAAAAAGCAGAAAAATGTGAAAGTTACTATTTATACCCATCCGAAGACTGAAATATCGGCTTTGGATATTCAAAAATTCAACGAGCAATATCCGTCAGTTACGCTGAAATATACAGAAAACATCCATGACAGATTTTTGATAATAGACAGTAAGATGCTTTACCACATCGGAGCATCACTAAAAGATCTGGCAAAAAAATGCTTCGGTTTCGAGATCATGAATTCATCGTGGATTACTGAAATTCTGCGGAATTTGTAATTTTCTTTGAAAAAAACTCTCCGTTGAAATAATAACTGCTGATCTACACTGTTTTTTGGAGAGCAAAATGGCGAATTTGGAAAGAATTGCTTACATGAATCACCGTATCAAGACACACGGTTTTGTGACGCGGCAGGAAGTTGCGGAACGCTTTGAAGTCCACATCGACACGGTCCTTCGGGATATCGGGTATATGCGCGACTACCTTTCCGCACCGATAAAATACAGCCGTGAGCTTGGCGGATATGTTTACGATTCGCCTTTCGAAATGCTTTTCGATTCGTTCGATGACGCTGTTTTCTACTATATTTTCGTTAGTCAGCTGAGTAATTCGATGAATCTGAACGGCATTCCTTATGTGCCCGTTATTTCTAAAGAAATTCTTTCCAAAATTTCAAGCTACATCCCTGCGGAATTTGATGAGCTGCTTGATAAGATCTCTTACGATTCTTCCGATTTTGACACTATGGATCTTACCAATTTCAGAAATATTCTGGAATCTCTGCTTATGAAAGTGCGCCTTGAAATAAAGTATCTCGATTCAAAGGGAGACGTGACTTCAAGAGCGATAGAGCCGATAAGACTCATAAATTATTCGGGAAAATGGTATCTTTTGGCTTATTGCCACAAACGTAGAGGGCTTCGCGAATTCCTTGTTTCGCGCTTTACGGAAAGCAGGATAACGGAAGAACCTTTTTCCGAGATCTACACAAAATCGGAGATCGACAGATTCGTCGGAAGCGTCTTCGGAATATACCCGTCGGAAAAATCGGAAACGGCAACCATCCGCATTTATGAACCTGCCTCCTATTTTTTTCTGAAGCAGAAATGGCATAAAGACCAGACCATGAAAGAGACGGTCGTTGACGGGAAAAAATGTCTTGAGATCACTCTTCCGATCGGAGAATACCACTATGAGATAATCGCCCGGGTCATGAGATATTCGCCCGAATGCGAGATCGTTTCTCCCCCGGCACTGCGCAAAGAGTGGCTTGACCACATAAAAAAGATCTACGAAAAATTCTGCAGATAGAATGCTTCATCAAAACTTTTCATAAAAATCGTATTTTCAGGCGTTTACAACTTTCAAAAAAAATATTTTCTGCTAAAATACCGCGGTTTTTTTAAAGACTTTTTGCGGAGAAAAAGATGAAAATCAACAGAACAATTTTCAGACAGTATGATGTCAGAGGCTATGTAAACATTGATTTGACTGATGATTTTGCCTACAATCTGGCGCGCGGATGTGCAAGTTTCTACAAGAAAAAACTTCCGACTTTCAAGACGGTTTCTATCGGTCACGACGCAAGACTGAGCTCGCCATCATTCGCGGCTGCTATGATAAAAGGTTTCAACGACAGCGGTATCGATACTGTTTTTCTCGGCATGATCCCGACGGGGCTCTGCTATTTTTCGATGTTCAATATCGATGTTCAGGGCGCGGTCATGATCACTGGAAGCCACAATCCGCCTGAATACAACGGCTTTAAAGTCAATCTCATCGACCTTCCGGTTTACGGTGACGGAATCCAGGAAATTGCCGACATCATGGAAGCGGACGACTTCCTCAATCCTGAAAAGAAGGGAACAAACACCACTTACAACATCATTCCCGATTTCGAAAAGTTCATTTTTAAGACGATACACATCGAACACCCTGAAAAAATCAAACTCGTAGTTGACGCGGGAAACGGCGTCGGCGGCTTTGTCGCAGTTCCCATCATGCGCAAAATGGGGCTCAACGTAATCAGTATTTTCGAAGAGCCCGACGGCAGATTCCCGAACCATCACCCCGATCCGACAGTCGAGGCTTACATCCAGAAGATGATTGCGGCAGTCAAGGAAAACGGTGCTGATCTCGGTATCGGTTTTGACGGCGACGCAGACAGGATCGGAATCGTTGACAGAAACGGAAAAATCATCTGGGGAGACAAAATCCTCAATATTTTCGCAAGAAGCGTCCTCGAAGAAGTTCCGGGTGCGGCTATCGTAGGAGACGTAAAGTGCAGCAAAACCCTTTACGACGACATCGCGGCTCACGGCGGCAAACCGGTAATGTGGAAGGCGGGACACTCGCTCATCAAAGCGAAAATGAAAGAGATCGGAGCTGCTTTCGGCGGAGAAATGAGCGGGCACGTTTTCTTCAAACAGCGCTTCTTCGGCTACGACTGCGCAATCTATTCGGCATTCAGAATGCTTGAAATAATCGGAAAACACGGAGCAGATTTCGACAAACTTCTCGAAGGGATCCCCGAAACTTTCTCGACACCCGAACTCAGGATCGAAGTCGATGAGACCAAAAAGTTCAAGATCGTTGAAAATGTTGTCAATTTCTTCAAAAACGGCGGCTACGAAGTAAACGACATCGACGGCGTCAGAGTCACTTTCAAAGACGGCTGGGGACTCATGCGCCCGAGCAACACGCAGAATGTCATCGTTATGAGAGTAGAAGCCGAAACACCCGAAAGAATGGCTGAAATCAAAAAACTTCTTGAAGACAAACTCAACGAATTCAACAAGTAACAGACAAACTCAGCTGACAAAACGACATCGGATGTCGGTGTAAATGTCGGTGTAAGTGTCGGTGTAAATCGGTGCCGACAAAAACGGTCATTGGGAAATACAAGACTGAAAATCGACATATCCTAATTAAATTTTCAACCAAACAATACTTTTAAAAAGAATATTTCTTTCTGATTTGAAATTTTTATTTTCCAATATTTTCATATATTTAAATAAATTTCTCAAATTTTTGTTAAAATTTTATTGACAAATTCAAAATTTTCAATTAGATATTTTCTGCAATTTTGTTAATTTTTTAAATTGGAGTGTTTGCTATGAAAAAAATTGTTTCCAAATTTTTTGTTTTGTTCGTAATGATTTTTTCATTTTCGGTTGTATTTGCGGCAGAAATCCACTGCAATCCCGACACAAAAACGTGCCACAAGTCAACATGCCGCTACTACAACTGCAAAGGTTGCACCAAAGTTTTCACTTCTGAAGAGGAAGCGTTGGAAAACGGTTACAAATTCTGTCAGGTCTGCTCGAAAGAAAAAAAAGAATCTCCTAAAAAAGGCAAAAAGTAATCCTATTCATCTTTGCCAGCAAAACGGGGCCGGTGTCATACCGGCCTTTTTTATTTGTGTTTAAAATCAGATTATTCCTTTGAAATATTCTATAGTTAGACGCAAACCTTCATCAAGCGGAATTTCGGGTTTCCAGCCGAGAAGTTTTCCGGCAAGAGTTATGTCAGGGCGGCGGACACGCGGGTCGTCACCTGGAAGAGGCAGAAATGCGAGTTTTGATTTGCTGCCAGTCTGTTTAAGAACTTTTTCTGCAAGCTCAAGCATCGTAAATTCGCCGGGATTTCCGAGGTTTACAGGACCAGTAACAGAATCGTCGGAATCCATCAGGGCTAACATTCCGCGGATGAGGTCGTCAACGTAGCAGAAACTGCGCGTCTGCAAGCCGTCGCCGTAAACCGTGATGTCGCGGTTCTGGAGAGCCTGAATTATGAAATTGCTTACGACTCTGCCGTCATCGATGTTCATGTTCGGACCATAAGTGTTGAATATTCTTGCTACTTTAATTCTAATTCCGTGCTTTCTGCGGTAGTCGAAAAAAAGCGATTCGGCACCTCTTTTACCTTCATCGTAACAGCTTCTGACACCGTGCGGATTGACGTTTCCCCAATAACTTTCAGGCTGCGGATGGACAAGCGCGTCGCCGTAGACTTCGCTGGTTGACGCCTGAAAAATTTTCGCGTTCCATCTTAAAGCGAGATCAAGTGCGTTTATAGCGCCTAAAACAGTCGTTTTGTAAGTTGCTATCGGATCTTTCTGATAAAAAATCGGACTTGCAGGGCACGCGAGGTTGAAGATCTCGTCGACATAAAAATTGTAAGGTTCAGTTACATCGTGAATCAGAAGGTCGAATTCGGGATTTTTTTTGAGCGGTTCGATGTTTGAAAGACGTCCGCTGATAAAATTGTCTATGCAGACAACGTGATCGCCTCGCTCCAAAAGGGCTTTGCAGAGATGAGAACCGACAAAACCGGCTCCACCCGTGACTAAAACAGTTTTTCTTATCATGTTTTCCTCAGTCCAATCTGACCATTTTTGCCGTGGCTTCTGCAATCAGAACACCGTCGAGAGTGATTTTTCCAACCGTGCAGAGAACGCGGCCTTTCTGCGATTCGACGCAACCTTCGACTTTCACTTTTTTATTTGAAGGCATCGGCTTTCTGAATCTTACGCTGATTTCGCCGGTGACACCTTTCTGGTCGTGGGTGAAAGCGGCGTACGCCATGATTTCGTCAAGCAGGGTCGAAATTATACCGCCGTGGATTATCCCTTCCCAGCCGCAGAATTTGTCGGGAACGGCAATTTCCGCTTCGGCGCAGAGTTTCTCGTTATCGCGGTGTATGTCGAGATGAAGCCCGTCAACATTGTTTTTCCCGCAGACAAAACATTTGTCACTGAAATTCACTTCCATTTTTTCCTCCGCAACAAAAAACGCGCTATTTTAGAAAAAAAAGGCGATACGGCAATTTTTCGTCATGTCGAAAAATCTTTTCATCTCGTCATGTTGAGCAAAGCAAAACATCTACTAGATTCTTCGTTTCACTCAGAATGACGGCGGCTACACTCAGAATGACGGCGGCTACACTCAGAATGACGGCAAGAACGCTCAGAATGGCTGAACATACCATAAAATATTTTGACATCGGCAATTTTTAGATGATATGTTTTCACGTGTTTTTTAGATTTGGAGGCAAAAATGAGAGTTGAGCAGATTTCGGTACTTTTAAGGAATGAACCCGGTGTTTTGAAAAAAATCCTTGAGTCGATAAGCGAGGGCAATATCAATATTCTCGGTCTTACTATCAATGAAACGGCGTCTCTGGGCGAGCTCAGGCTTGTCGTAAGCGACACAAAGAAAACCAGCGATATACTGAAAAAAATGGATCTTTCGCACAACGTCGTAAAAATAATTGTCGTAGATCTTAAGGACAAACCCGGCGAACTGCTTGAAATTGCTCGTCTTTTAAGTGAGAACGATATAAACATCGACTATATATACACGTTGGCTTCCGGTAAGAATTCAGCTTTTATAGCCATAAAAACATGGGATATGGCTGCGACGGAAGAGATTCTTCTCGCCAACAAAATAAAAATTGTAACCCTTGAAGATTTCGCCAAATAGGAGGGTTTTATGCCTAAAATTTTCGCATTTTTAATGGTTTTCATTTTCAGTTTTGCCCTTTTGCCGCAGGAAACAGCGCCAGCGGAAGAGACGGAACCGGATAAAGCTGCGGAAGAAACCGCGCCGGAACAGGCTGCAGAAGAAGAAAAACCGGCTGATGTTGCTCCTTCGGAAGAGCCTGCCGCAGCGGAACCCGCACCCGAAAAAGAGGCTGAACCTGAAAACAATACGCCTGAAAACACTGAAACTGCTGCTGAAAACGCCGAAACCACCGAAAAAGAAGAGGAACTTCAGGACGGGCAGGAATTTATCGCCGAAGAAGAGCCGACAACAGACGCTCCTTTAGTTAAGATCCAGCAGGGAAAACCTGTAAAATATTTCGAACTTTACGGTTATTTCAACGTTGCGAACACTTTTTCCTACAACATGAAACTGAGCGGAAACAACCCGTACATGGCGTCACGAAACACTATAAATAATGTCGTAACGGACGAAACAACAGGAGAAAGAGTAACCCGTTCGACAAACGAACACGTTTTGAACTGGGCATGGCTCAAACTGCACCTGGAACCGGTCATCAACATTGCCGAAACAATGGAAATCCACACAAAACTTTCGATTTTCGGCAACACTGCAATGGGTGCAGACAACTACGAATTTGACAAAAAAGAGAACGGTCTTCTGCGTGACGCCCAGCTCTCGACCTCGGCAAACATAGTTTTTGAAGGTCTGTGGGGCGTTTTCGACACTCCGATCGGTCAGCTCAAAGTCGGAAGAATGCCTTTCAGCTGGGGTCTCGGTATCCTTTACAGCGACGGCAATAAATTCAACACACTTTCGAGCGGCAATTACCTCGACAGACTTCAGCTTACGATTCCCGTCATGGGATTCAAGATCATTCCGGCATTCGATCTCGCGTCTACCGGACTTCTCGACAAATATCACGACTACTTCATCGATGCTTCGCAGAAGGACGACGGCTTCAACGTCAGCCTTATGTTCACTATGCAGGAAGATGACCCGGCGGTTCTCGAAAACAAGATCCTCAACGAAAAAACTGTTGTTGAAGTCGGTGCAATGGTCATGTTCTCGTGGAAAAATACCTCTTCGGGCGAATGGGCTAAATCGGATGAAAACGGCGGCGATGTGGAACCTACCAGCGATCACTTCGTTGATCCTGACAAAGTTTATGCCTACACCGGACAGGGTGCGAAACTCTGGAAACTCGATGCATGGCTGAACCTTCATTACAAAATTTTCTCTTTAAAAACCGAACTTGCTTTTCTTACCGGAACTATCGGAAAAATCCGTCTTGATGACGGCAGAGAAAAGTCGGTAAAAACCCAGATGGTCGGCTGGGCGGCAGATTTGGGATTCCGCGTAATTCCGAAAAAATTCCACATAGGTCTTCTCACCGGTATCGCTTCTCCGGACGATGCGGACTATGTTCAGGGCGATTCGTGGAGCACTCCCGGAAATTCGATCAACAACTCTTCGACAAAGAGCGACCGCACAGTCGAAAACTTCCGCTTCAACAAGGATTACAACTTCAATTCGGCTTTGTGGAACAATTTCCTCGGCAGATTCACAGCAGGCTACTACGCAAGTTTGACCGCGACATACTTCTTCCTTGACAGCCTCAAAGGATATGTCGGAACAACTTACTCGATGGCTCTCAAAGAGAACAACTCTCTGGGCGGCAAAGGTCTTCCGAACGCGATCGAACCGTTTATCGGCATAGATTATGCGAACAAAAGCGGAATGCGTCTCGGCACGAGATACCAGATCGGTATCCCCTTCTCCGGTCTTGACACCGACGAGCATGACACATCGCTTTTCCACTACCTGAATGTTTATCTCGGAGTGGTTTTCTAAGATTTCCGTTTCTTCGGAGCAATAATTGAGCAAATCTCCCTGGTTCTGGATCCCGACTCTCTATTTTGCAGAAGGACTTCCTTATTTCATCGTCAACACAGTTTCTTTAGTGATGCTGAAGGATCTCGGAGTAAGCAACGGAAAATTAGCCGCACTGACAAGCTTTATCGCGCTTCCGTGGCTGGTCAAACCTTTGTGGAGCCCGCTAGTCGATACGGTGAAAAGCAAGCGCTGGTGGATAGTGGCGACCCAGCTGATAATCACTCTCTCTGCCCTTCTCATCGCACTTACGCTCTCAAAATCGTCACTCATTATCACTCTTTCACTTTTTGCAATAGCTGCGCTCTCCTCGGCTACGCATGACATTTCGGCTGACGGATTCTATATGATCGCACTGGACGAAAGGCACCAGTCGGCTTTTATCGGCATCAGGAACACATTCTACCGCGTTGCCATGATCTTCGGGCAGGGAGTCATCATCGTTTTTGCCGGAATAATTGAAAAATATGCAGAAAGCAGCACCGTCGCCTGGCGGATCACGTTCGTTTTCACCGCCGGAATACTTGCTGCCCTCACAATTTATCACAATTCCGTTCTGCCGAAAACAGAGGAAAGCTCAGGCTCAAAATCAGATAAACCTGTGAGATCAATAAATAATTTCATCGCAGCTTTTGTTTCATTCTTCACAAAAAAAGGTTGTTTTGCTGCCATAGTGTTCATGCTTTTCTACCGTTTTCCCGAAGCTCTGCTCATGAAAATGCTCTACCCGTTTTTCAGTGATCCGGTATCAGCGGGAGGACTCGGGCTCGACAAGGAAGCTTACGGCATCATCTGCGGTACTGCCGGAGTCGCGGCGCTTCTTGTTGGCGGGATCTTCGGCGGTCTATACATTTCAAAACACGGTTTGAGAAAATCACTTCCTCTGATGGCTCTAAGCCTGACTTTGCCGTGCGTCGTCTATCCTTATCTGGCCTTCGCAAGCCCCGGCTCTCTCTGGATCATAGGAACATGCATCGCAACAGATCAGTTCGGTTACGGTTTCGGCTTCACAGCCTACATTGCATATATGATGAATTTCTCCGCAGGGCCGTTCAGGACATCACATTATGCGATATGCACAGGATTTATGGCACTCTCGGCTATTCTTCCGGGTGCTGTTTCCGGTTATCTTCAGGAATTATGCGGCTACGGCGGTTTTTTTACACTTGTCGTGCTGAGCTGCACCGCGACATTCGCCGTCACTTACCTTGCGGCGAAAAACCTCGAATCGTAAAAAATCACTTTTTTGAAAATTCAGTTTTTCAAAGCTGTAACCGGTACGACATAAACCCCGTCGGGTCTAAGATATGCGGCATTTGTCATTCCGCAGACAACGATGAGTGATGAGGGCGGAACACTTTTTTCATTGAAAGAAGTTTCATCATTAACATATTGTAATTACATATAAAATCCAATTCATCACGACAGATTTGTCAAGTTCATTACGACAGATTCTGGATTTTGATTAAGACAGATTCCGACTTTGATTCCTCATTTGGCGCAATTTTGGTTCCGCACTTGGCAAAAATCACTTTTTTCACTTTTTTTAAAGAAATTATCAGAAAAACCGGCACAACATGGAACTAAACTATTGTGTTTTTGCCCTTTTCGTATAAAATCTCCTGATTTTTAGTGAGGTCATCATGAAAAAATTCCTCAAAATTTTCACAGCTTTTGCAGTTTTTCTTTTCATTTTCACAGCGTGCGGCGACAAAAGAGATCCGGGAAAACAAGAAATTCCTGACGGGGATAAAATTTCCGATAACGATCATGAAAATCAGATTTCTGATGGAGATGAGATTTCGGACACTGATCCTGAAAATCAGGTTTCGGACAGAGATGAGATTTCAGATGGTGACCCGGAAAATCAGACTCCAGAACGTGAGGAATATCCTGGTGACGGAACGGAAAAGTATATTACGTTCACAGCTCCCTATGCCAACAAAAATAATGAAAGTGACGAATATGAGTTCCCAGATGAGGATGCTGTCGCATATACAGAAGATATGAAAAATTCAAAGCCGTTTTCAGATACAGGAACAGGAGAAGATGTTCATGTTTTATCAAAATGCAGAAACAACCTTTGCGGTCTCACATTGCGATTTTGTGTATATGACCTCAAAACGACAGATGTACTTTGGGGAAGTAGCCAAATTTTCAATTATAGATCGTTTGTGTTTTTGAAAAACAATAATTACGCCTATTTCAACAGCTCAGTATCGGCCGGCAACTATGACGAGTCTAAATTCAGAATAATAAAATTCAACGACGAACCGCCTTTTGAAGATCTTGGAGAGACTCTTATTGATTTTTATTTTCCTACTTACGGCTCTGTTTCGGAAAACAATGTAATTGCGACACGCGTCATAGACCGCAGTAACATCAAAAAATCAAAAATAGTATTCCTCAATATGAACAAGTTGGAGGAAAAGGTTAAATCTGTAGCACTTGATTTTGATTACGAAATTCTGAGTTTTGACAAACAACCGCTGACTTTGGGCGATAAATTCTGGACAAGCGGTTGCAGACTCAAAAAGGCAGATCCGGAAAACGGTGACCAATATTATTGTTACGCACTGCCGCTTGATGTCAGCAACCCGTCAGAACCAAAAATGGGGAAAAGGATCAATATTCCAGGAGAACTTGATGCAATCAGTGATGACGGCGAATATTTCTACACAAAAACTCCCAGCATTCGCAAATCTGATAATATAACAAAAGGCGATTTCTACATTCTAAAAATTGATCACGACAAACTAGAGGCAAATGTTGTAAAAAAATACTCTTTGGAAGGAAGAAAAATAGACAATAAAAACAGTACCGGACAAAGTATTATTGCCAAAAACGATGTGATTTTTTTTAATGATACTACATCTTACTACAGTTGGGACGGTATAACAAGTGAATCTAACAAATCATACGATATCAAACTTTTTTCGGCAATCTCGGGAGAAGAACTTTTTTCTGGTTATTTTGAAAATGTTGATACTGAAATGAATGTACAGGATGGAGGTATTACTATTCTCGGAGAAGACAATAAACTATACTATATTTCGGAAAAAGGAGAATTGACACTGCTTTCAGAAAGTTTCCATTTACCTGATGCGGTAGGTCTTCCGCAATTTATGAATAACAGAATCTATATTCCAGGTGCAACCGACGGAATTTATTCTTTCGACGTGAAATAATCCGTAAAAATCACTTTTTTAAGTTTCAGTTTTTCAAAGCAGTGAGCGGCACGACATAAACTCCGTCAGGCCGCAGATAGGCAGCATTTGTCATGCCGCAGACAACGATGAGTGATGATGGGGGAACGCTTTTTTCATCGGCAAGAAAAGCATTTTTTATTGAAAGAAGATTGTGGGCGGCTTCGTCGATCTGATGCGCTCCCAGCTTGATTTCAACAGCACTCCATGAGCCGTCCGGCATTTCTATGACTGCATCGATTTCTTTACCTGAATAATCCTGATAGTGATAAAGGCTTCCTCCGAAAGATTCTGTATAGATCCTTAAATCGCGTTCACAAAGCGCTTCGAACAAAAAGCCAAATGTATTCAGATCTTTAAGCAAAACAGAGGGCTTTGCTCTAAGAAGTGCACATGCAAGCGACGGGTCGGCAAGGTGGCGTTTTTCCTGCTGTTTTACTCTGACCGACGAACGGATACTCGGAGAAAACGGCGGAATGTTGTCAAAGAGAAAGAGCTTTTCAAAAACTTCGAGATATGACGCGATCGTGTTCAACTCAAGTGAAGAACCGTCTCTGTCTGAAATATCCTTTTGTAAAGTTCTGTTTGAAACGACTGTACTTTCATTTCTGGCAAGAGATCTGAGAAGTTTTGTCATTTTTGTGTGGTCTCTGTTTGCTGTTTCGACCCTTTCGATATCTTCATCGAGAACCGCCTGAACATAAGATTCCGCAAGTATCGAAGCGTGATTGGCGGCAGTTCCTATGTTTCCAGGCCATCCGCCGCGGATAGTAAGATAAATAAGTTCCGAAAGATCGACTTCACCGGTAAGTTTATTCTCAAATTCGCCTTTGCAAAGAGCCTGCAGCGAGATTTTTCCCGAAGAATCACCTGATTCAAAGAGGGACATCGGACGCATCCTTAATTTTGCGATCCTTCCCGCGCCGCTGTGCATTTTACCTTCGCGGTTCGGTGTCGCCGAGCCGGTGAGAATAAACTGGCCTTTGAGCGCGCGTTTGTCTACGACATTCCGCACTGCATCCCAAAGCGGAGGAACTTCCTGCCATTCGTCAACGAGCCTCGGTGTTTCGCCTTCAAGAACGGAAAGCGGCGATAATTGCGCTAAAGTTCTGTTGGAATA
The DNA here is from genome assembly GCA_017538365.1 of bacterium. Lineage (GTDB taxonomy): Bacteria > UBP6 > UBA1177 > UBA1177 > UBA1177 > UBA1177. The sequence goes on from JAFYIZ010000031.1 coordinate 16,640, forward strand.
ATTTCCGGCAGGATCTCCAATATAGACTGCACTTTTGCTGTGATGCTCCGAAGTCCATGTTTTTCCGCACCACTTGCACCCTTCAATACAAACTGCTCCGGCAGCCGCCAAATATTCCTCGACTTTCGCATCGACAAGCCGTTTTTTGTAATTTTTTTCAACCATGACCAACCCAAAGAAATAACATAAGAAACGTAACCCACTACGACAGATTTGTCAAGTTCATTACGACAAATTATGATTTTTTATTAAGACAAATTTTGACTTTAATTCCGCACTTGGCGCGATTTTGATTCCCCATTTGGCAAAAATTCACTTTTTTTAAAAAATTATCAGAAAAATCGGCACAACATGGAACTAAACTGTTGAGTTTCTGCCCTTTTTGTATAAAATCTCCCGATTTTTTAGAGAGGTCGTCATGAAAAAATTCCTCAAATTTTTCACAGCTTTGGCAGTGTTTGTTTTTATTTTCACCGCGTGCGGCGGCAAAGGAAATCAGGAAAAACCAGAAATTTCCGACGGAGATGGGATTTCAGACAATGATCCTGAAAATTGGGTTTCTGACGGAGATGAGATTCCTGACGATGAGCCGGAGCCTGATGGAACGGAAAAGTTTGTTACGATATCGTCTTCGGACTATTTTGAAGAAGATTGCCCCGTAGATGACACGGAGGTTTATGACAATTTCGCTTTAAAGGACGATATTCCTGATGTTCCACGCGAAATTTTTGAAGGTGATGTCTACAAGCTTGACGGAAACACGCTTTTGATTTTGCATCCGTACAAAGGACTAGTCACGGTCGACATAAGCGATCCGGAAAACCTTGAAGTTTTGGACAGCATAAATCTGGCGGGGCAGTATGGCCACCACATTTATCTTCAAGATGAGAGAGCTTATGTCCTTGTCAGCAGGACAGACGGAGATTCCGATGACGGCAAAATCATCTATTACGGAAGAGAATATTCAAAGCTCGTTGCAATCAACACGAAAGATCCGAAAAACCTTTCGATTGCAGCTGAATTTGTAATTGACGGCTATGCGGGAAATTCAAAACAGATAGGTGATATAATCTATGTTGTTGCCGCAGACAAGGCTTATTCGTGGAAGGAATGTGACGGAACCTGGGGAGAAAACCGTAACGAACGGAGCACTATCGTTGCGATAAACATAAAAGATCCGGAAAATATAAAAATGGCTGACAAAATTTCAGCGGAAGTGGCGGCTGATCTGGTCTATTTTTCCGACAAGCACATATATGTTGCTGAATCCAAAACAGACGAATGGGATGATCCCATAGGTGAAAACAGATTTTCAATATTCGATATAAGTGATCCTGACGGCAAAATTGTCCAAAAATCGACGATTTATCCCGAAAAATTTATTCAGGGAATGTATGAAACAGACAATTTTTTCTATCTTCTAACCTCAAGCAATAACGAACCTTATTACACAACTCTTGAAAGTTTCGATGTCAGCGATCCTGCAAATATCATAAAACTCGACTCTACTGACGGTTTCAGAAATGCCGCATTCAACGGTTATACGATGTATGGTTCCAGATATTCTTATTCCGGTTATTCCGGCGATCAGAGACACCACTTTTTAGCGGCAGTGGATCTCACACCGGATAACCTTTCTCCGGTTTCCGAGCAGGAAATTTTCGGCAGTATATCGGATTTCAAATTCATAGGCACGAAAATGCTCACAATCGAGCAGGAACAGAAAGACTATCAGGAAAGGCTGGTGCTCTACGATTTGGAAGATCCTGGAAATCCCAGAGAAATCAGCGGTGCCTTATTCGACACAGATATGTTTGTATCAAATTGCAGGATCTTTGACGAAATCGGGCTAGTTCTCTGTTCAGGTTCTGACAAATATCCTAAAGAGATCATTCGCAAGGTTTATCTTGCCGATCTTGATCTCGAAAAAGGGCTGAAAATGCGCGGAGCTATTGCAATGGACGACTTTGCAAGATTCGGAACAGCTGTAAAAAACCGTGTTTTCGCAGCATCCAACTATAAGGTCGTTTCTGCCGACATTACCGACAGGGACAAACCGAAAATCATTTCAGAACAAAAAATCGCAGACAGAATCCCTGAAATTACAAAATGCGGAGGGCATCTTTGCGGAATAAACGAAAGAAAACTGTTTATTTACGACACCGGGACAAACAGCGTTGTCTGGCAGAGCAGGCAGTGGGATTGCAGCGAATCTGCGAATCTGGTTAAAAACAGCAAAAACTTCTATATTTACAACAAAAACCAGACTTTCTGCGGCTACGGCGACGATTTTTATTCTAATCTTCCGATTTACGTCAAAATTATTAAAAACGGTGAAAACAACTCTTTTGAAGAGACGAAAACTATAAAGATTTATGAAAGTATCGGTTATTACGCGGCGGCAGCTGTTTCAGAAAACAACATCATGGCTTTCCGGAGTACAAAATGGGAGACGTATTCCGACGGAGTTAAAGTAAAATCAGAACTGCACTTCGTTGACATGAACGATCCTGCTGAAAAAATCACAGCTTCGAAAGTCGATTTCAACTATCGTAAACTCTTTATAGAAAACAGGATTTTCGTCAGCGGTGACACTTTCTGGACAAGCGGATGCATCAAGAAGGCGACAGAAGAAGAGGCAAACCAGTATCTTTGTTATGCTGTTCCCTTTACTGTTGACAAGTCTGCGAAACCAAAAGCGGGAAAAAGAATAAATATCCCCGGTGAACTTATGGGTGTAAGCAAAGACGGTCAATATCTCTACACAAAAACTCCGGCAATGAAATCAGAAAAAGATTGCGAAGATATCGGAAACTGCAGAATCAAAATAGAAACCAGCGATTTCTATATCTTAAAAATTAACAACGAAAAAAATTCGGCAGAAGTTGTAAAAAAAGAAACTCTCGAAGACCGGACAGTCTTTAATTACAACAGTGACAAGTATCCGAAACAGTATTCTGTTGCGAATGATGTTCTTATAAAAGACGATCAACTGTTTTTTGTTTCAAGAAGTTATTATCGGAGTACAGAATGCATTTCGAAATCCAACATTGTTTATGAAATAAAAATCCTTCCCGCAGCCGACGGAAAGGAGATTTTTGCTGATTCTTTCGAGCAGGTATCTTCCTTTAACGATGTTCAGGACGGAGGCTTGCTTCTTTTGACAAACGGGGAATGGATATATGTGACCACCGACGGTAAAACCAAAAAAGTTGAATTGAGCAAAGATCTCGGAACAAGTGAATATTATTCTCCGAATTCCGCACAGCTTATAGGCGATACGGTCTATGTCGGAACTCTCTGGGGCGGAATTTACTCTTTCGACGTGAAATAATCAGGAAAAATCACTTTTTTTAAAAAAATTATCAGAAAAAAATGCACTTTCAGGAACTAAACTATTGTATTTTTGTTCAATTTGCTGAAAATTGAATGTTTTTGAGTATTTTTTGACGGAGGTCGGGATGAGTAAGATTTTTAAATTGTTGGCAGTTTTGGTTCTGTCAATTTGTTTTTTCGCTTCGTGCAGCAATTCAAGTCAGAACGGCGGAAGGACAGAGTATGAGGGCGACGGCACGGAAGAATTCGTAACTGTCGGAAATTCTTATGAAAGTGATTCTGGCAAGGGCGGTGATTATTCGGATGAAGTCGATGCAGATGCAGGCGATGCCGAAGCAGCACCGAATGAAGACGATGAAAACGGTGATGCTGAGCGCGAGATAGTTGAGTCGGATATCTACAAATTCGACGGAAATATTCTCTGGCTCGCAAACCAGTACAAAGGACTCATCGCGGTCGATATCAGCGACAAGGAACACCTTAAGATCATCGGAAACCTCAGATTCCAGGGTTATGTCGGCGAGATGTATCTTCAGGAAGGGAGAGCTTACATTCTCGTAAGTTATACGAATTCGAGCTATGAATATGCGGATATTTACTATTCCAACAGAACTTATTCCAAACTCATGGTCGTAGACACTGAAGACCCGACAGACCTCAAGCTTATCGGTGAATTTGAGATCGAAGGCTGGATCACAGATTCGAGACAGGTGGGAGATGTCATCTACGTCGCTTCGACTGAATCCAGGTACTACTGGTATGACTGCGACGGCGAAGGCGGCTACTCGGGAGCAGATCAGATCTCGATCATGTCGGTCAACGTCAAAGATCCGAAAAACATAAAAATGGTCGACAAAGTTTCGGTTGAAGGATACAGCTACACGCTTTATGTTTCACAGAAGTCAATTTATGTTGCTGAAGCCGACACGTATTACTGGACCGAAGACTACAAAGAAGGTTATCCGGTAAAGATGTTCGATATCAGTGACCCTGAAGGAAAGATCGTCAAAAAGGCTGAGTTCAAGACTGACGGTTTCATGAGCGACCGCTGGAAAATGCATGAGGTCGGCAACACTTTCTTTGCCGTAAGTTCCTCTACAAGCTGGGGCAACGGCGACAGCATGATCGAAAGTTTCGATGTCAGCGACCCTGAAAACATCAAAAAACTCGACAAACTCGTTTTCATGACCAATCAGCAGCTCTACGGCACGAAATTCGAGGGCGACAGAATGTATGCCGTCACCTATTTCCAGCAGGATCCGCTTCACGTAATCGACATTTCAGATCCTGAAAATCTCAAACAGCTCGGTGAACTTGAAGTTCCCGGCTGGTCAGATTTCATTGAAGTCAGAGGAACGACGATTCTTGCAGTAGGACGCGACAACTCTAAATCCAAAATCAGCATGTACAACGTGGCAGATCCAGAAAATCCGAAAGAAATCAACACTGTAGAAGTCGGTTCAAACTACAGCTACAGCGAGGCAAACTACGACTGGAAAGCGTTCAAAATCTTTGATGAACTCGGACTTATCCTCCTTCCGCTTACCGATTACGACTATGATTCATGGGAAAATATCTACAAACTTTACCTTATCGATTTTGACCTTGACAAAGGTCTGAAAACCCGCGGATTCATCGCATCCGACAGTTATGTCAGACGCGGTGTCGCAATTCAGGATCTCATTTTCAGCATCGGTGAAAACCATGTCGTTCTTGCAGACGCAACTGACCGCGACAACCCGAAAGTTTTGTCGGAACTCACTCTCGCATCCTACGTCAACAGTATCACAAAATGCGGAAAAGCACTCTGCGGATTGGATAATTACTACAATTTCAACCAGTATGACAAAACCACAGGCGAGACGCTCTGGACGACTCAAGTTTTGCCGACAAATTCATATTCCGATGTTTACATCACGAAAAACAGCAGCTTTGCATACATCTACCGCACGATCATCAACCGAGAAAAAAATGACACTGAACCTGCTGTAAAAGTCATCAAATTCAACGATGACGGCACACTCGAGGAAGCCGGAGATTTCTTCCTCGGCGAAGGCAACTATCTGTCCAGAACCCAGACCGCTTCTGAAAACAACGTCATCGCCTCTCTCGACAGAGATGTCGAATGGTATGACGACTACAGTTATTCGGAATACAAAACAAAAATTACGCTGCTTGACATGAACGATCCTCAAAACGTAATAAAAGCAACCGATTTTGATTTCGATTACGAGTGGCTTAGCTATGAAAAGAACATTTTCGCAGTCAAAGACACATTCTGGACAAGCGGCTGCAAACTCAAAAAAGAGGATCCGGAAAACGGTGACCAGTATCTCTGCTATGCACTTCCGTTCAACGCAAGCGACCCGAAAAATCCGAAAGCAGGCAAAAGGGTGAACATCCCAGGTGAACTTGTCGGAATCAGTGAAAACGCAAAGTATGTCTACACCAAAACGCCGCAAATTTACGATTATGACGACAACTGCGGTGATGATGACAACGGCTACTGCTGGTCGAGCCTGTACACCTACGATTTCTACATTTTGAAACTCAATGAAGACAAAGCTGCCGCAAAAGTCGTCGCGAAAGAGACTTTGACCAATTCCCACAGCTACAACAACAACTCCTATGAATCTGTTGCAAACAACGTATACGTCAAAAACGACAAAGTCTTCTTCGTTAAGACCTTCTACGGCGAAAACTGGCAGGAATGCTCCTACAGATCGAGCGGAACCACCGAAGTCCGCATCGTTTCAGCTGACAACGGCAAGGAGATTTACAAAAAATCGTTTGAAAATTCTAACTTCGCGATGAGTGTTCAGGACGGCGGCGTGCTGCTTTCAACACATGACGGATGGACATACATTGCTCCCGACGGCAAGGAAAAATCGGGCGATGACAACATTTCCTCAAGCGTAAACTCCTATTCTTACTACGGCGGTTACTACGATTACGGTTATCCCTACGGTAATTATTACAACGCAGCTCCGCAGTTTGTCGACGGAACCGTTTATATCGCAGCCGGCTGGGAAGGCATCTACGCACTCGACGTAAAATAACCCAAAAGGTCAAGCCTCAACATGACGAAACCGTCATTCTGAGCATAGAGAAGAATCTCTCCCTATATTATTGAAAAAATCCTTCGTTTCGTTAAAATACCGCGCGAAATCTGTTTGCGGGGTGAACCATGAAATTCCTGTCAATGAGTCTTACAGACAAAGGTTTGGTAAGAAAAAACAACGAAGATCACCTTCTTGAAATGCCTGAAATCGGACTTTTCGCGGTTGCAGACGGCATGGGCGGCGAGCTTTACGGCGAAGTCGCTTCCGAAACAGCGATAAACGCTCTCCGTGATTTTGTTACGGAAAACCGGGCAGTTATCGACGCTTTCCAGATGAATTCAAGTGCCGAAAACAAAGTTCAGGTGCTGGATATGCTTGCCGACGCGCTGCGTAACGCCAACGCAAAAGTTTTCAAAGAGGCTGACAAGCGCGATATCGACGGCAAAATGGGAACGACTCTCACCGCTCTCCTCGTAATCGACAGTTCCGGATTTATGGTTCATACCGGCGATTCAAGACTTTACATGATAAGAAACGGTGAAACCACGCAGCTTTCGACTGACCACACGCTCATCAACGACTACAAAAAGCAGTTCGGCGACTATTCGGGAGTTTTTGATGCAAAATTCAGCGGGATTCTGACCAAAGCAGTCGGTATTCAGGAGTATGTCGAGCCTGAAAAACTCACTTTTGCGATACTTCCTGAAGACAAATATCTTCTCTGCTCGGACGGGCTTTACAACGGTCTGGAATGTGACACGCCCGATTTCGGCGGTATTTTCGACGCACCGTTTGAAGATCCGCAGAAGGAAAAGGAACGGCTGAAAGAGGCTATGCGCAACCTTACCGACATTGTTTATAAAAACGGCGCTCCCGACAATGTTTCGATGATCCTTGTTTCAGCATTCAGCGAGGATGAGGAAGAAGTCACCGGAACGCGCGAATTTATCAAGAAATTCGACAAGATACGTTCGATGGAGCTTTTCAAGGATCTTGAATACAAAGAGCTTCTTGCGGTCATGGCGCAGGTCGAAATCAGAACTTACAACAAATACGACGTCATTTCGAAAATGTCGGCTGCCGACAGAGAACTTTTCATAATTCTTGACGGAAAAGTCTCCGCTTTAAAGGGAACCAAGCTCCTTAAAACTTTCCGTAGCGGCGACCACATCGGAGATGTCGCGTTTTTGAGCGGAGAAATACCCACGTACAACCTTTTTTTGGACAAAACCTCGTCGTTTTTAGTCATAAAAAAGTCGGCTTTTGACAAAATCGTCGCCGAAGAACCGATCATAGGCGTGAAACTTCTCACCCAGCTCGCAACGGTTCTCGCGAAACAGACCAATATCGCGACCGGTCTAATCAACGAACAATGATTTCTTCTTCGATTTTCATACTGCAGCTTTTTTTCTCCTCTCTGGTTTTCGATTTTTCAGGAAGCGACATCGAAAAGCACATTGAACAGAAAATCCAGTATTTCCAGCAATTTACTTTGGAAGAAAAAGAAGATTTCTGTAAAAACGGCGACGCATTTTCATGCCGGATTCTCTTTTTCGAGGCGCTGAAATCGAAAGATAATTCCAAAAATCCCGAAAACTATCTCGCAAACATGAGCGACAGGGAGAAAAGTGCTGGGCTCTATCTTTACGCAGCCGAAAGATGGGAAGATATTTCTTTAGAAAAATTAAAAAGTTACATTGCAATACTTCCTGAAAACTCGGCAAAAAATCTCTATTCCGTTTATCTGAAAAAACTCTATCTTTCAGGCAACGTAAAGCAGTTTATGGAAGATTACCGGCAGGAAAACAGCCCATCTCTCACGCAGTTTTACGTCACAGAACTTCTGCGGCGCGACCCTGAGAGCGGTTTATCTTATCTGCGTACTTTGAATATCTCTTTCCCTGAATCGGTTTACGACACTTTTTCAAAGATCGTCGAGCAGTACGCCAAAAAAACGGGAAACAAAACCTACAGTGAATTCAAAATCTGGAGCCTTGAATACAACTACCGCAAAGTGCGCTACAAACAGGTGATTCAGATGTCTTCTGGGTGGTTCCCGAACAAAAATTACGCGAAACCTTACGACTGGCGGGCGCATCTTTACCGCGCGATGTCCTACACAAAAAGGCGCGAACACACACAGGCCGAAGCAATTTATGCAAAACTTGAACCTTACTGCACAAACGAGGAACTCACCGACAGCGATGTTTACAAATTTTACAGCGAATACGCCTACACAGAAGCAGCTCTGAGCAAAAACGAAAAAGCAATCGAGCTTTATCTTGCAGCCTACGAGCGCTTTAAATCAAAGAATGAAGAAGCTGCCGGCGAATTTCTGTACATGGCGGCTGACATGGCGCGTCTTGCCGGACTTTTGGAAGATGCCGAAAAATATTACAGGAATTTCATCGAAACATACCCGCACTCCGGAAAAATCGAAATTGCGCGCTTTTTAAACTTCTGGATCGACTACAAACGCGGAAAATTCAAAGAGGCGCAGAAAATACTTTCTTCAATAATTTCGGCGACAAACGAAATGAGTTACGACCACCAGCGGGCGACTTACTGGTTTGCCAGAGTTGCGGAAAAACTTGGAGAAAAAGAGGTCGCAGACGGAATTTACTGCGAACTTGCGGCAAAAATTCCGGCATCTTTCTACGGTTCTTTTGCTGCAGGAAGAGTAAAGACCGGAAACATTGAGTGCCCCAAAATCAAAGTTCAGGCAGACGACTCAACCAAATTTCACGACGACACGATGCTTCCCGAAACCGAATGGGTCGTCGCGGCAATGGTGACAACAGACAAAAATATAACGGCAAAAGTGCTGAAAAATGCGGCAAAAACCATCGACAGCGACGGAGACGAAATCGACAGGCTTGTTGCAAGTTATGCGGCTAAAACGGTGAACAACCACACATTGGCAGCAAACATTCTAAAGTCGATAAGCAACTTTTCTGCCACTTCGAAAGAATATTTCAAGCTGCGCTACACCGTCGCTTTTGAAGAGGAAATTCTCGCCCACTGCGATTTTTACGATGTATCTCCGATCTTCGTTTTTTCGATAGCGCGGCAGGAAAGCCTGTTTGACACATCGGCGATTTCAAGCAGTTACGCAATCGGACTTCTGCAGCTTCTTCCGGCCACGGCGCAGACTCTGGCAACCCGCGAAGGCTACGGAACAATCGAAACGAAAGATCTCCAGAAACCGCTTACAAACATCAGATTCGGAGTGAGATTTCTTGCCGATCTGGTAAAAAAATTCGACGGACAGGTTCCTCTGGCAGCCGCTTCATACAACGCCGGCCCGAACAGAATAAAAAAGTGGATTGAAAACGATCCCGGGCGCGAACTTGATGAATTTATCGAGGACATTCCCATTTTTCAGACACGCAACTACGTCAAGAAAGTTATGACGAACTACGCCGTCTACCACTACATTTTTTACGGAAAAGTCTACGACGGAATGAATTTCAAACTGCCTGCCTGCGCGGCAAACTGAGCGAGATTTCAAGACTAAAACTTATAAAAAGCGATTACCCTCTCCCCTTTTTCAAAATCGTATGACTTTGTGTATTCAAGGGTTGGATCTTTGTAAGGTTCCTGCAGGGATGAATAGAAAACGACTAAATGTCCGTTCGGTTTGATAATTTTTCTGCAGTGGGCAAAAATTTCTTCATCAATTCGGACGGCTCTTGAGACTACGACATCGAATTTTTCTATAACGTCAAAAAAATTCTGATTGATTCCTTCGGCGTTTGCTATTCCGAGTTCCGCCGCCGTGAGATTTATGAATGAGATTTTTTTTCTGCTTTTATCCAGAAGTTTGAAGTCAGCTTTCGGGAAGTAAAGCGCGAGCGGTATTCCTGGAAAACCGCCGCCGGTGCCTAAATCGAGAACTTTCGCTCCATCGAAAAAGACGTTTTTTTCACTTGCCGGAAATAGCGAATCAACAAAATGCAGGAGTGCCGCTTCGTGAAAATCAGTGACAGTCGTCAGGTTGTGGGTCTTGTTCCAGAAAACGAGTTTTTCCCAGAACAAAAAGCATTGTTCTGCAATATTTTCGGCGACGCAAATGCCGTATTTTTCAAGGTTTTTTGTCAATATCTGCTGTAATGTTTCACGTGAAACATTTTCTAAATTCTCTTTATTCATGGTTCTTTTTAAGGTGCATTATCAAAATTGAAATTGCCGCCGGAGTTATTCCTGGAATCATGGAAGCCTCGGCTAAATTCGCCGGTCTCTGCTTCGCAAGTTTCTGTTTCACTTCGTTCGTGAGCCCGCTTAAATTGCCGAACTCAAAATTTTCGGGAATTGAGATCGTTGCCAAGCCTTCAAATTTTTTGATTTCCTCCTTTTCTCTTTCGATAAAAGAAGAATATTTTATTTCGACTTCCGCCCTGTCCCAGATATCTGATGTTTCACGTGAAACAAAACCCGTGATGGCCTCTATCTGAGAGCGCGAGACGCAAGGTCTGCGAAGCAAAGTCGAAAGATTCCCCGCCTTCGAAAGCGGCGCCTCCCCTGCTTCTTCCAGCTTTTTGTTTATCTCGGCTGTCGGGTAAACAGGAATTGAGGTTATCTCTTCGACCAAAGCCTGAACTCTTTCGCATTTTGCCTTTTCGATTTCATAAATTTTTTCATCAATAAGCCCTGCGGCAAACGATTTTTCAAGAAGTCTTTCTGCGGTGTTGTTGTCACGGACCGACAGTCTGAATTCGGCGCGCGAAGTGAACATTCTGTAAGGCTCGTCAACTCCTTTTGAAGTGATGTCGCTTATCATGACTCCGGTGTAGGAATCGCTTCGGTTGAGAATGAGTTCTTTTCCGCTTTCAGTTGCTGAAGATCCGGCATTCGCTCCGGCGACTAAACCCTGTGCAGCAGCTTCTTCGTAACCGCTCGTTCCGTTTACCTGACCTGCGAAAAAAAGCCCTTTCACGAATTTGCTTTCAAGCGTCATCGTGAGGTCTCTCGGATCGTAAGCATCGTATTCGATTGCATAGGCCGGGCGGGAAATTTCTGCATTTTCAAGACCGGGGATCGATTCAAGCATCTCTTTCTGAACGAAGACCGGAAGAGAAGTCGAAATGCCGTTCGGATAGTATTCGCGGCAGTCCCAGCCTTCGGGTTCGATGAATATCTGGTGAGACTCTTTTTCGGGAAATTTCATGAATTTGTCTTCGATCGAAGGGCAGTATCTCGGGCCAATTCCTTCGATCGATTTCGCGCTTCCGTACATCGGTGAAAGGTCTAAATTCGAAATGACGGCCTCTCTTGTTTTTTCGCTCGTGCGCGTCAAAAAACACGGGATCTGCTTCATCAGTCTTCCTTCAGTCCTGACTGAAAAAGGAGTGTAATCTGTTTCGCCGGGCTGGATCTCCATCTTTGAAAAGTCGATCGTTTTGCCGACGATTCTCACAGGCGTTCCCGTTTTGAGGCGGAATTTTTTGTGTCCCAGATCGACGAGAAAATCGGATAATTTTTCTGACGCCGGCTCCCCTAACCTGCCGCTTGAAAACATGTCTCTGCCGATATGAATTAAGCCGTTGAGAAAGGTTCCGCTCGTGATGACGACAGCTTTCGAGGAAAAGACAAATCCGTCTTTCGATTTCACGATAAAAGCGGAATTTTTGTGTTCAAGCGAAACAACTTCACCCTGAAAAACGGTTAGATTTTCAACCTTGAAAACAAAAGCCTGCATGAAATTTTTATATAGGTTTTTGTCGCACTGGGCACGAAGAGCCTGAACCGCCGGTCCTTTTCTCCGGTTTAAAACGCGGTATTGAATTGCAGCAAAATCGGCTGCTCTTCCCATCGCTCCGCCCAGCATGTCGACTTCACGGACGAGCTGACCTTTCGCCTGACCGCCGATCGACGGATTGCACGACATCTCCCCTATTTTGTCGATCGAGATCGTGACGAGCAGAGTTTTCGCTTTCGTTCTCGCGGAAGCGTAAGCGGCTTCGATTCCGGCATGACCGCCGCCGATAACTATGACATCAAAATTTTTCATAAAGACCTCTGAAAAACGGCTTCCAAATTTGACTTCTGACGCAAAAACCGGCTTAAACGCGATAAATCAGTCGTTTTGCAAAAAATCGTCGAATACGGGCTAAATGCGGCGCTATTTTGAAAATCGGATATTGTTCTCAAATCATTTCCCCAAGCAGAAACCGCCGAAAATATTATCATACACGTCGTGGCTCGTCAGATCGCCCGCAAGGTCGCGGATTCCGTTGAAAATTTCCGAAATAAAGAAAAGTATAATTTCTATTTGATCTGAATCTAAATAAAGTTTGAGCTCTTCCAGTTTGTCTAAAATTTCTTCCGCTTTCCTTTTCTGCCAGTCGCTGAAAAACACTGCTTCGTTTTTGTCAGGCATGCTTTTTTCGATATTCTCGCAGATCTTGTCTTTCAAAATGTCGATTCCGCTGCCGTTTTTGCAGCTTATTTCGATTGCGTCAACAAGCTCAGGATTTTCTGCCTGAGCAAAATCGCACTTGTTTTTAACGATTAACCTAGATTTCATGCGGGTTTCGCGCAATATTTTGCGGTCCTCTTCATCAAGCGGTCTTGAGCCGTCAAAGACCAGAATCAATAAATCCCCCTTCGAAAGGAGGTTCCTGCTCTTTTCGATTCCTTTTGCCTCGACTTCGGAACCGGCAATTCTTAAGCCGGCCGAGTCTGTCAGATTGGCCTGAAACCCTTTTGCGTAAAAGGTTTCAGAGATATAATCGCGCGTCGTGCCCGGAATGTCGGCGACAATTGCCCTCTCCTGCCCTATCAGAATGTTGAATAATGAGGATTTGCCTACATTCGGCTTGCCTAAGATGATAATTTGGTAGCCCAGGAACTTTTCAAGAGCCTTGGAATTGGCTGAAACCTTGGAAATATCGAGGTTTGAGCGGTTTATCAGATTTTTCAGTTTCTCAAAATCTATGTCCGTAGAAACCTGATCCGGGAAATCCACTACAGCAGTAGCTAAAGTGTGAAAATACTCCCACTGCGGAATGAGGTTTTTCAGCCTGTCAACAGAGTTTTTTTCAAAAGCAGCCTTGCGTGAAAGCTCTGTAGCATAAGGGTTTTCCGAGGTTATGACAGTGTTGAGCGCCAAAGCTTCGTCAACACTCATTTTTGAATTTATGACCGCTCTGAATGAAAACTCCCCTTTCAATGCGGGTATCGCGCCGTTTTTGACAATAAGTTTCAGAATCTCTCCGGCGTTTTCGCTTGCTCCGTGAACGTGAAATTCTGCGACATCTTCGCCTGTGAAGCTGAAAGGTGCATGAAAAGTAAGTATCAGGCACTTTTCCATGACTTTTTCGCCGTCGTAAATTTTAACGAAATCGGCCTTTCTGTGTTCAAAATTTGTTTTGCCTGTGAGTTTCGAGGCAATTTCAAAAGCTTTTGAGCCGCTGACTCTGATGATTCCTATGGAACTTCCTTTTGCCGTAGCAAGAGCACAAATTGTAGAATTTATTCTGTCGAAATACATGGATTGGATTTATTTTGAGCAAAGCGGATATTTGAGAACTTCTTCCGGAACAGTCGTTTCTTCATCAAGTCCGGGAACTTCAGTCGGATAGTAAAAATCAACGTTGTTTGCGACGATTTCGACGCTTCCTCCTTCGTAAAGATCAACGTTTTCGGGGTAAACTGACGTGATGAAAACTGAGCCGGAGTATCCGATGCCCATGATACATTCAGTACCGTTCTGTTTATCAATGAGTCTGTAGCGGACAAGCTTCAGCAGGTTGTCAACGAGATCAAAGAGCGAAACAGCGTTGATTCTGTATTCTGCACCGCTCTTTATAGAACCCGGAGCAAACTCGAGTTCATGTCTCGGATAGCCGTTTGCAGGATTCTGTTTAACGAAAAGCTGCCGCCTGTTAGCACCCAAAATACCGGCGTAGTTGTCGGTAACAGCAAACGAAACCGATGAATCGCCGCTCTGCGGAAAGAATTGGGTCGTATCACCGTAAAGCCCGTTGAAAGCAGCGTAGGGGAGAGTTCCTTTTGCAAAATAGCTTGAATCTCCGATTTTGGCGTTATCCATAATGAAATTTGTCAAAAAGCGGACATTCAATACTCCCCAGATTTTTTTATCACATGTAGACATATCGAAAGCGGTGCAGTCAGGAAGGCATTTGGTTGCACCTGACATGTTTGACTGGAGTTTGGAACACTCTATCGGAGCGTTTGAATCACATCTTTCACCGTATTCGACGCTCCCGTTGCCGCAGCCTTGCGGAAGAGGATTTTCGTTGTCGGGAATTTCGTCAGAAATGCCGGGGTCAGCGCTTGGTTCAGTGTCTCCTGTATCCGAAGCAGGATCAACCGGATCGGTGTTGCTGTTGTCAATCGGAGCTGCGGAATCAACTTCCTCGTCGTCACTTACGACATTGGAATAATCCCAGTCCGGAATATCCGAAAGTTCTTCTGTATCGGTTTCTCCTGAACCGCATGAAACAAGGAAAAACAAGCTCATAAAAAGAATAAAAACCAAAATTTTTTTCATATCAGCCTCCAGCCGAAAAAATAACGGGAAATTATAATAAAAAAGATAATTTTTTCAATAATTTATTTGTTTTTTATTGTTTTTGGCGGCGCGTCGTTAAGGTCCTTAGAGTCCTTAAGGTCCTTAAAGTCCTTAGAGTTTGCGCCGCTGCTTAGTAAATGAAGGGGAATACTCTTTTTCTTGATTTGGGGTATTCGTCGCCGAATTTTTCGATATACCAGAGTCTGTTTTTGGCAGCACGCGGAACGAGGTTCGCCATCGAGAAGAAGACGAAAGCGAGTCCGGGAACAGACCAAGTCAAAACCGCCCAGCCGGCCCATTCGACGATCTCGCCGAAATAGTTGGGATTAGCAACATATTTATGGAAACCTTTCATCGGAATGTGGTAACCCGGACCGTTTTCTTTACGCAGATTGCGGACAATGTGGTCTGACTGGATGTTGATGAACATTCCGCAGTAGAAGAGCAGGGCACCGATAATGAACTGCGGCGAGTGAAACCACGAAATTTCGTATTTCGAGAGGAAAAACAGCCAGTAACCGTTGACAAAACCGTTCATGCAGTTGAAAAAAAGCGACATAGCGATGATCGAAAGGGGCATTTTTGCGCCGTTTTTGATGAGGAACGGATAGATCAGATCGCGCTGAACGTAGTGCGAAAGCCATATTCCGAGCATCACTCCTGTTACCGCGTTGACGTTTCCGAGAAACGCGAAAACTATCGGCAGAATGACAACCGGCGACTCCATTATCATCCAGCCGAGCCTAGGATTTATCGCTGGGCCCCATTTTTTACTGCCGTATCTGCCGTAGCCAGCAGTGACGAAGTAGAGTGAAATCCACGTGAAGACTCCGCTCACGAAAATGAAGACAAGTGTCCAGAAATAAAGTTTTTCCATCATTTTTTGTCCTTTTTCGGCATAAGTTCTATTTCTTTGTTCTCGAATTTGTAGATGAGAACCCGTTTGTAGCCCATTACACTGATTACAACTCTCGTATAACCGCTCGTAAAGTGGAAGAACTGACCGTTGTTGAAGTCTTTTGCCTGATATTTGACGTAAAGATCCTTTTCGCCCATCCTTTTTTTGCCCGCTTTACCTTCGTTCTGCATGTATTCGAGGTTGTCAACCGAAACCCAGACATGGCCGACGAAATGTTCAGCTTTCGGTTTTCTCGCCGTCATTTTGATTTTGTATGCAAGTCTGCCGTTCAGTTTTTCAACGGCCACAAGTTCACGGATATACTCTTTATCGCCGTTTTTATCGAAGTGGGGAATTCCCGGCTTTGACTCGTGGGGATCGCATGCAATAACGCCGGGACGCCTCGGTTTTCCGTCCGATTCGCATGAGTGAAGCTCGATTTTGAGGTCTTTGTACCAGTCATCCCAGCGGGTGTAGACGTATTTTTCGGTCTCGAGCAGTTTGTTAGTATCGGGATCGCGGTATTCGACCGTGACATAGCGTTTGTTCTTTACACCGGCGTAACTTTCATACATTTTTGAATATTTTGCCGTGATCTTGTCAATGACTTCCTTCGAAAATTCAGGTGTTATCGGCATTCCTTCGTAAACTTTCTCCTTTTCAGCTTCTGCTTTCGGAGCAGCCTGTTCAGCGGGTTCCGATTTTTGCGCAGCTTCTTCGGCACAAACATAAAAACCCAGTAAAATCAAAGTGATAAAAGTTAAAAAAATCTCTTTCATAGTTCCTCCAAAAACCTTAAAAAACGGCAGATTATATTGAAGAAGAGTTTTTTATCAAACAAGATGATGACGGAAAATAATTATTGTGAAATTTCTGACTCTGCCTATAATGAGATGTTTCAGTCCTTTGGTTTATTGTTAATTTGGAGGTTTCAATGAAAAAATTTTTGGTTGTTTTTGCTCTCCTGCTGTTTGTTGCAACAGTTTCGGCAGAACAGAAAAATCTCTTTGCTTCGGCTTCCGTCAAAAAAATCGACGGCGTCACGGCAATGGTTTCAGGACTTGACATTCAGGTTAAAGCGGATGCCGATTCTCTGAAAAAATTCATTAAAAACGATTTTTACAAGGCTTTCAACATCGGAAAAAATGTTGAACCGGAGCTTTTCCGCGCTATTCAGATCGACGATGCTTCGATTTACAAGTTCGTTCCTTTCTACAAGGGAATCAAAGTTGACGGTATCTACACCGTCATCACGATGAGAAACGGAAAAATCGACAAAATCAGCAACGGTCTTTCCGATATTGACATCGACGTCACGAAGATGATTTCCGAAAGTCAGGCACTTAAATCGGCTATGGCAGCAAGACACATGAAAGTAACGCCGAAAAATTATTCCGCAGAAAAACTCATTGTTCGTCATTTCGGCAAATTCGTTCCCGCATACAAAATCAGATTCGCTCCGATAACCCTCGCAGACAGCCGTTATCATCTTGTCAACGCACTGACGGGCAAAGTTTTCAAATCGAGCCACTCGACATACTTTGACGATCCTGCAGACCCGATATCTCCGGATGATCCTGCAGATTCCGATGTTCCGGACACCGGTGATACCGAACCCGATCCTGCAGATTCCGGTGATACTGAAGAACCGGTTGAGCCGGCAAGAAAATGCGACGGCACGGAAACCAACAAGGCGAAAATCTGGAAGTTCAACCCGAATGTTACTCCCGACCTTGAAGAAGTCGAGCTGCCGTGGGTAGCTTCATGGGACGACAGCGAACTTACTCCGGAACTCCTGGGAACGCTTATCACCAGCCCGAATAACGACGGAGTCAGAGAAATCAAATCTTACAACTGCCCGGATGACGGCACGGTAATAGACATTTACGGCTTTATTAAAATTCATACATGCCATCCGATGCCTCTTGCAAACAAATGCGAGAACGGCAGCTTTATTTATGACGACTGTGACGGCGGGCATGAATTCTCGGAAGACAGTATAACGATCGACAAAATCGACAAATGCGCCGAAGTTTCTATGTATTACCACGCTTCCAAAATTTATGACTACATCAAGACACTTTACAAAGACATCGATTCCAAAAACGAATTCTCTCTCAATACAAATGTTGCAGGAAATCCGCTCAATGTAATCAGCAACTTTACAATGCCGGATCTTAGCGCAATCATGAACGGTTTCAGCGGCGGTGGCAGCAATGAAGGCGACAACAAGCTCGTTCCGTTCGACAATGCGTTCTTCACTGAGGAACAGCCGATGCTCTCAATGTTGCTCGGAAATTTCGGCATAGAAGGCGATCTGCTCGTTTTCGGTCAGGGAACCGCTGCTGATCTCGGTTACGACGGCGATGTCGTTTATCACGAATTCGGTCACGCTACGATTTACACTGCCGGAATTACCGGTCTTGAATTCCAGGACAAATACGGTCTTACTGTTGAGCCGGGCGCTCTTCACGAAGGTATGGCAGATACTTTCGCTTTCATTATGACCGACAACACCTGCACCGGAGAATACGCTTCAGAAGGTTTTGTTAAAGCAGATCCGAGATACGCAGCTTCAATGGATACCGAAGTTGTAGACGGCAAAGAAATTTACTGCATGAGAAGCGCTCTCAACAAGAAAAAAGTTTTTGAAGATTTCGTCGGCGAAGTCCACTGGGACGGTCAGCCGCTCCTTGCTTCGAACTGGGATATTTACCAGCTCATCAAAGGAAGTGATACCGACACGCAGAAACACCGCGACAATCTGGCTAAACTTTTCCTCAAAACGCTCTATTCGATAGGCGATGCGGACGCTTCCTACAAACTTTGGGCTGAAACTCTTATGTCTGAAGTCGAAAAAGACGACAACTTCAAAGGCAAAGCAGCTGAAATTAAGAAAATTCTTGAAGACAGAAATTTCTTTGAAGAAGTTCGTGCACGCAGCGTAAACGAAAAAATCAACGATACGATGTATATTCCTGCCGGCGGTGATAACGAAGGTCAGGGAAGCAACGATCCGACCGGCGGTATGCTCGGCGGCGGAGAGAGCGGAATCACTGTTTTGGACGGTGACGAAGAAATTAAGGTAGGACCGGCTTATATTCAGTACTACTTCGATGTTCCGGCTGACGCTGAAAAAGATGCTCTCAAAGTCAGCGCTATAGTTGCGGCAAACAGCACAGATTCAATGCTCGGCGGCGGCAGCAACCAGAAACCCAAACTGGAAATTTATTACAGAAAAGGTGCTCCTGTTGAATACTCGGAAGACGGTGAAGTCAAAAAAGACGGAAAATCAACCGGTGATGCGTCAAAAGGCTGGTTCATCCCCAATGTCGAAAAGGGTGAAAGATACTACATCCAGTTCGTGAATGTTTCAGCGACTGCCGCAGCTGCTGCAGCTATTTCTGTTGAAACTTCCGATGCTCCTGCGGGTTCCGAAGTTACGGACGAAGACACCGACGCTACACCTGATGACGAAATGAGTTACGGCGACGACGAAACTCAGGAAGAAGGCAAGAAGAAAAAATCAAGCGGCTGTTCGCTTGTTCTTTAATTCCGTAAACAACTCCATCTCGAATAAAACGCAAATTTAACCATTTGAAATCAAAAAGGATTTTCTTAAAAAACCCTTGACAAATAAAGAGTTTTGAGTATAATGACCGCGTTTTTGTTCTTACTTTTCGGAGGTTTTTATGGGACAGTTCAAACCCGAAGATCTGGCGGTTTACCCTAATTACGGAGTCGGAAAAGTCGTTTCCGTCGAATCGAGAATGATGGGAAATGCCGAAGTTTCCTGCTATGTCGTGAATATTCTTTCAGACAGTTCGAAAGTCGTTATCGTTCCTGTTGATTCTGCCGAGCAGATGGGACTCAGGACTTTGATCGGACCTGATGAAATCCATGATGTTTACGCCTGCTTCAAATACAAAAATCTCGATCTTTTGAAAATGAACTGGAACAGGCGCTACAGATCGCTTCAGGAAAAGATGAAAACCGGAAAAGTCACCGACGTTGCGACCGTCATTTCCGATCTGATGTTCCTCAAAAAAAGAAAAGGACTGAGTTACGGTGAGGAGAGACTTCTCAACGATGCGGAAGATATTCTTGCCACGGAACTTTCCATAATCGAAAAACTTCCGAAAGAAGAAGTTGTCACAAAAATCCACAACAGTTTCAAAACAAAAGAACCTAAAGAAGTAAAAGCTGAAGCTTAAATGATAACCGTAACCCCTGACACTCTGGTCACAGGCATTGACAGGTGGTATCTCGAAAAACTGCTTGATTTTGATTTTTTCTGGTATGCGCAACCGTTCGAACACTCGAAATCAAAAGGTTTTATTGTTCCCAAAAAAGATTTTTCACTCAAAATTCCTATGACTCTGGTTGTTGACCTCAGCGAAACCGGAAAAGAGAGCGTTTTTTCGTTTGATCCCGCAAAAACCGTTTTCTACTCGGAAGAGTGGCGCGGAAACGCTTCGGCTGCCGCCTCTTTTGTGAAAAATATCGTCAACTTTTCAAACGGCAGAGCCGATTTCGTGAAAAAAGATTACAGGATAACTGCTTAGCACTTATTTTATTTATAAAAAATTGCTTTTTTTCCCTTTTAATGTAATATCGCGCGCAATTTTGTTAGTTGTTGACAAGACGAATAAATTATGTTTGAGGTTTGAAATGATTAAGTTAGTGATTTTTTTGATTTTTTCGGCTATTTTTTGTTCATGTGCGTCTGAACCTGCTGCGAAAGAGGATAAACCTTCTTCCGCAAGAACTTCCGCTGCGGCAAAAGAAATGAAGGAACGTTACAAACTCACTTCCAAAGGTGACGAGATCAGGTTTGACGGCAATGTCTACGAGATCAAGCAGTACGATGTCAACAAAGACAAAAAGCCTGATATTCTTAATGTTTTCAAGAAGGTTCCGAACGAAAAGGGCGGCAACGATCTTTTGATTTCTGTCAAAATGATGGATCTTAACCACGATTCGAGAATCGACGTATGGCGCTACTTCAACGAAGAAACGGGCGCTGTCGTCAAAGAAGAGCTCGATCTCGATTTCGACAACAAAGTTGACCGCATCGACTACTTTATCGGCGGTATCGTAGTAAGAAGCGAATTCGATTTCCAGTTCGATGAAAAAGCCGACATTATCAAAAATTACGATGAACTTGGTCAGATCGTAGCGGTAGAATCAGACCAGAACGGTGACGGCGTCATCGATTACTGGGAATACTACAAAAACGGCGTTATCGAAAAAATCGAAAAAGATACCGATAAAGACGGCAAGCCCGATGTTTCCAAAATGCCGGGCGACGACGGTTTCAAGAGCATAGCTCCGGTTGACGAGAAACTGGAAGCAAAACCCGATGAAAATGTTCAGGAAAAACCGGAAGACGAAATAAAAGTCGAAATCGAAACTTCCGAAGAGCCGGAACCCGCTGCGGCACAGCCTGCAAAAGAAGAACCGAAGCAGGAAGAAGCAAAACCGGCAGAAGAATCCAAATAGTTCCGCGTTCCATTTCTCATTTCAAGAGATCTGAATGAGTGAATTTATAAGGTTTATCGCTTTAAGATACTTCACTCAAAGTCACCGCAAACACACCCTTTCTTTAATTTCGCTGATTTCGGTACTGGGACTTTCGCTCGGTGTCGCGACCTTGATAATCGTCCTTTCGGTCATGGACGGTCTGATCGCGAAAACTGAGGAAATCGTTCTCAAATCGACAACTCACGCCAACGTTTACAGGCTTATAGGAAATTTCGACACCTACAACGAAGTCGCTCGTCAGGTGCAGTCTATCCCCGGTGTTCTCGGAGCAACTCCGGTCGTTTTCAAAGAGGCTCTTCTGATGTCCGAAAAAGGGCTTGCGACAGCGTTTTTGAACGGTATCGACCCCGTTGGCTACAAAAAAATCTCCGATTTGTCGGAACTCGTAGTCAAAGGAGAGTATGAATGTCTGGCAAAAGGGGACAGGTGCAGATATGTCGCGAAAAATCTTTTTGAAATGAGCGAACTGGACGATTTCTTGGGTGAAAAACCGCAGCTTTTTCCGGCAATTCTGGGTGTTGACCTTGCAGCAAAACTTCAGGTTTCACCCGGCGACATCATTTCTCTCGTCACTTCGGGAAGCAGAAAAACTGTCGGTGAAGACGCAGTTCCGGTAAGCGGAAATTTAGTCGTTGCCGGAATTTTTGAATCTGGAATGTACGACTACGATTCGCGTTATCTCTACGCCGGACTTGAAGAAACACAGAAACTTCTTGAGATCGGACACAATGTCAGTTTTGTTTCGACAAAAGTCGACGAACCGGGAAAAATCCTTGATTTCAAAGGGCTGATGACTGACCGTGTCGGCGGTTTTCCTTTTGCAGTTCAGGATTGGCGCGATCTCCACAAGACGACTTTAAAATTTTTCCACCTGCAGAAACTGATAATGTTCATAATCCTCGTTTTTATCGCTGTCGTCGCTTCGTTCGGAATAATTACAACGCTGATCATGCTGGTTATCGACAAGACACGGGAAGTTTCGATTCTGCGCTCTATCGGCGCGAAAAAACGGGTTATCCGCGGAATTTTTATGCTTGACGGCTTCATAATCGGTCTTCTGGGAACTTTTTTCGGCTCTGTTTTCGCCGTTTTGATATGTCTTCTACTGAAAAACGTCGAATTTCAGATAAGCAAAGAGGTTTACTTTTTTTCGACTCTGCCGGTGCAGATGTCGTTTATGACCTTTGCGGTCGTTATTTTTTCAACGCTTATGATCTCGGTCGCAGCAACGCTTTATCCGAGCATCAAAGCTTCCGGAATTACTCCGGTAGAGGGGCTTAGACATGAGTGAAAACACGATTCTTGCTTTGGAAAACATAAAAAAATCGTACTTCGTCGAAGGTCACAGGATCGACGTTCTGCGCGGCGTGAATCTGGAAATGAAAGAGGGCGAGCACCTTTCCCTCACCGGAAAAAGCGGCTCGGGAAAATCGACTCTGCTCAATATCATGGCGACTTTGGAAAAGCCTGACAGCGGAAAGATCCTGCTCAAAGGCGAAGAACCGTCGAAGTTTTCCGATTCGAAACTGAGTTCGTTCAGAAACCGCGAAATCGGGATAGTTTTCCAGTTTCACCACCTTCTGCCCGAGTTCACGGCGCTTGAGAACGTCGCAATTCCGCTCATGCTCACTCAGTCGAAAAAAACGGCTCTCGAAAAAGCGGAAAAAATGCTTGAAAGAGTCGCTCTGACGCACCGCTT
This sequence comes from bacterium, assembly GCA_017538365.1. GTDB lineage: Bacteria > UBP6 > UBA1177 > UBA1177 > UBA1177 > UBA1177. The sequence continues at coordinate 39,715 of JAFYIZ010000031.1, forward strand.
GAACCACAAACCGGCTGAACTTTCCGGCGGAGAGCAGCAGAGAGTCGCCATTGCAAGGGCGCTTGTCACAGAGCCGTCGCTTCTTTTGATGGACGAACCTACCGGAAATCTGGACAATGAGACGGGAAAAATGATAATAGCACTCATTCTTTCCATTGCTGAGGAAAGAAATTTGACGACTCTTTTCGTGACGCACAATCAGGATTTTGCCGCGGAAATGGGAAGAGTAATTGAGATAAGCGAAGGAGTTATCCGCAGTATATGAATAAATTTTTTCTTTTTTTCGCTATATTTCTTCTTTTTCTGCCGCTTTTTTCTCTGCAGGTGGACGATGTCGCGGTCGAAGGAACCATCAGGACCGAGCAGTCTATTCTTACGCAGTATTTTAAGGAAAAACGTGATTACAGCGAGAAAGAGATAAACGAGATCCTTGAAAAGATCATAGCGATCGAGATCTTCGAGGATGTTTCGATCTATTACGACGATGCGAAACATCTGCTTAAATTCAAGGTTGTCGAGTTTCCGATAATCCGTTCGGTAAAATTTTCGGGAAACAAAAAAATCGACAGCGACGACATCAAGGAAGTTCTCACTGTTAAGAAAAACGAACTTCTCGATATGAACAAAATTTCTAAAAATACAGCAGCAATTCTCGGTGTTTACCATGACAAGGGATACCTTTCGGCAACTGTTGACGCCGATGTCGCAATAAACAAGGAAAAACAGGAAGTCAACATTGATTTCAAGATTTCGGAAGGCAAAAAAAGCCGCGTCAAAAAAGTGACGATCGTCGGAAACAAATACCTTGAAGAAGCTGAACTCAAAAAGTATATGAGCGTTCAGGAAGACGGACTTTTCTCAATATTCAGCGACGGCGGCTACAAAAAAAGCGCGCTCGAAGAGAGCATGGGGGCGATAACCTATCTCTACAATGAAAACGGTTTTGTCGATGTCAAAGTCTCCAAGCCGACAGTCACGATTTCAAAAGACAAGCGTGACATCTACATTTCATACATCGTTGAAGAGGGAAAACGCTATAAAGTCGGCAAATACGAGGTTGAAGGAGACACGCTCGACAGCGGTAAACTGCCTGACATGAAGTTCACGCAGAAACCCGGCGAATGGTATCAGCACTCCAAAACAATCAAAGATTTCGAAACCTTGAAGAAAATTTACGGCAACGAAGGTTATCCTTTTGTCGAAATACTTCCCGGCAGACATCTTGACGACAGACAGCAGTCGGTCGACATGAATTTCATCGTCAGAAAAGGGGAGAAGTGCTTTATTGAAGAGGTTTCGTTTGCCGGCAACGACAGGACGCGCGACAAAGTTCTGCGCCGCGAAATGGAGATTTCCGAGGGCGATCTTTTCAACTATTCGCGTCAGAAAGAGAGCGAATACAACCTGAAAAGAACCGGTTTTTACGACGAAGTAAAAATCGAAGTCGTCAAAGGCTCGTCCCCCAACATGGCGAAGATGGTCGTCACGGTCAAAGAGCGCAAAAGCGGAACATTCAACGTCGGCGCAGGTTTCTCGTCGTTCGAAAGTTTCCTTTTCAACGCAAAAGTCGAGCAGAACAACTTCCTGGGCTACGGTCAGAGCCTCAGCTTGGCAGGTCAGCTCAGCAAAATGAGAAGGGAAGTAAGCCTCAGCTTCTACGAGCCGTGGTTTGTCGATTCGAATGTTTCGTTCAATGTTTCGTTCTACTACAGATACTTGAACTACGATTCAGACATTTACGAATACTACGCCGACTACAGCCAGAACAGCTTCGGTTTCAGCGTTACGTTCGGTATTCCGCTTGCGAAATATCTGCGCGCTTACCTGGGCTACAAGCTGAAAAAAGTTGATATCAACGGCGCGACCGAGCATCAGATGAACTATCTTTACAGAGATATTTTTTCGTCAGGTCTAACGGCGCGGCTCGCTCTCGATATGAGAAACGACAGAATGTATGCGACGAAAGGAATCTACGTAATCGGCGGTGCAGAATACTTCCCGCGCTGGATGGGAAGCGACGAGGATATCCTCAACCTCGACTTCAACTTCAGGTGGTATCAGGAACTTTTCCTTGGTGTCGTTTTCAGGACGAATATCGAACTCGGCTACAATATCCACCTTCAGAACAAGCCGCTGCCGTATGCCGAAAGATTCAAACTCGGCGGAATGTACAGCGTCCGCGGATATCCGTTCTATTCGATCGGACCGAATCACGACCGCAGCGACACCGACTACAACATCCCGACCGACGGAAAAGACCCGACAAGTTCGACTTATCCCTACATCATCGGCGGCGACAAGCAGTTCATAATGAACAACGAGCTTGAGATCCCGATAGTCAAATCGATGAGGATAAGCATCGTGGGATTCGTCGACCTCGGCAACTCGTGGGCAAAAGACGAGCATCTTTTCTACATCAATTCGAAGGATAAGGATATTTACGACCTTCCGCTCGGTGTTTTGTGGAGTGCCGGATTCGGTCTTAGATGGGTAACGCCTATGGCTCCGCTTTCTTTCGAATGGGGATTCCCGCTTACTCCGAGACCGGGAGATCCGAAATTCCAGTTTGAATTCAACATTAAAAACTCATTCTGACGGAGCACGCATGAAAGGCTTGGCGAAAATCATTTTTCTTGTTTTTCTGCTGAGCAGTTTCTGCGGCTGTACAAAATCGGTCGAAATCCAAAATTTCACTTTTTCAGGCATGGGAACGGTTCTTTCAGTGATTTACACCGGCGAAAAGAATGAAGCTCTCGAAAATGCCGTAAAAAAAGATGCCGAAATTGTTGAATCAGAGCTAAGTTATTATAAAGATTCAAGTTTTGTCTCTATTTTGAACCGAGAGGCTTATGAAAAAGAAGTCGTTGTCCCGGAACATGTCTGCAGACTTATCGAAAAAAGCCTCGAATACGGTGAAATGAGCGGCGGAGTTTTCGACATAACTTACAAAAGTACAGGCGAACTCTGGGAAAACAACAAAAACAAGATCCCCGACGAAAAAACAATTGAAGAAAAACAGCGTTTCGTAGGCGGCGACAAACTTTCCGTCAACTGCACCGAAAACAAAATAAAATTCGCTAGTCTTGGTGTAAAAATCGACCTCGGCGGCATAGCAAAAGGCTATGCTATCGACAGAGCCGCAGACATCATGAAAAAATACGGCGTCGAAAATTTCATCGTGAACTACGGCGGAGACATGCTTTTCTGCGGAAACAAGGGCGGCAAACCATGGTCAATCGGAATAAAAAATCCGGATAAACCTTCAGAAATACTGAAAAAACTCGAACTTGGAACTTCAGGATGCAAAGGAGTCGCGACAAGCGGCGACTACGAGCGGTTTTTCGTGATAGAAGGAGAGACTTTTTCGCATATCCTGAACCCGAAAACAGGAAAACCGGTCAAAGACGCGAGATCGGTCACCGTAATCGGGGAAAACGCGACTTTGACGGACGCCGCAGCGACTGCCGTTTCTGTCGCTTTGCACGAAAAAGAGGCTGTTAAAAAAATTATGGAAAAATTCCGCGTAGAAATATATACTCTCAGCGGTGAAGATTCGGTCTTGAAAGAGTGGTGATTTAATATTGGAAAAATAGGTTGCCAAATGAAATGTTTTTACTGTTCATGCTCGGATGAAAACAAAGACGCCGGTTTTTGTCACGGCTGCGGAAAAGAACTGGCGCGACTGTGTCCCGTCTGCGGAATAAAATACGATAAAAACGCTAAATTCTGCATGTCGTGCGGCGGAAAACTTGAAGATCTTCCGGTCCGCAAGGCTGAAAGTGCGGCGGCGGCAGCTCAGAAACAGGCCGAAGACGACGGAATAAAGATCGAATTTGACGACGATGTTCCGCGCGGCGTTTCCAATGTTGAAGAAAAACACCCCAAAAAAGAAAAAGAAGATTTTCTTGAAATAGATCTCGGTATCGAAGCCGAAGAAGATCCGGGCGAAAAAACGCTCAAAGTACAGACCGAACCGGAAAAAAAACCGCGTGTCACGATCGAAATAAAAATGGACGACGAACCGGCTAAAAAAAATCAGGACGGGCCGGAACTCGATTTTGAAAAGCAGGTCGCTGAACAGCGCAAACGGAGCACCGAATCAAGAGCGCACAGAAGAACAACGCTTGAATCTTTGGAAAACGAAAAGGGTGCCACCGATTTCATCACGAAATGGGATTCGACAAAAGAGATTGTCAAAGGATCCAAAAAAAGCGAAAAACCGAAAAAAGCTCCCGACAGTTTCGATGCACTTTTTGAAGAGCTCACATCTTTGACCGTAAAAGTTGACAAAGATACCGCCGGAACTCCGGAAAAACCGGATAAACAGGAAAAAAACGATTTTCAGGATTTGTTCGAACCTGTAAAAAAACAGCCTGAAACCAAACCGGAACAGATTACAAAATCCGAGCAGCCCGCTGTTCAGCCGGAAGAACCTGAAGTTTTACCGGAAGAAACCGAAGAGCTCACGCTTGAAATCGAACCGCAGACATCTCCGGCTCAGCAGGATCAGGTTGAAGAAATCGGACACGAACTTTTCTCCGAAGAACCGGAAGAAATAAAGCCGGAACAACCGCAACCTGAACAACCTGAAACGGAACACCCCGCTGCAGCCGCTTCGGGAATAATGTTGGTGAAAAACGCCGATTCGTACAAACTTAAACCTCGTCAGGTAAACGAAACTTACGATGTTTCTTTCGATGAATTCATTCACGACACTGTAACGCCGGAATTTGAAGAATCGTGCGTTCCGATGCTGCGTAAAATCGAGCAGAATTTCAGAATATGCAAAGGCGGAATATTCTTCCTGCGCGGTCAGTCCGGCATAGGAAAGAGCCGCTTTTTCAACAACGCAAATGCTTTTTCCGAAAAAACAAAAGATTCTGAAAACCAGACTTTCAGAGTCGTTGCAAGCGACGCGAATATTTTTGATTTCGACTTCATGATTTTCATCAATCTCATCAAAAAGCTTATGAAAATCGACTGCACCGATCCGAAAATCGTTTCGGAAAAGTTCAATTCCCTCTTCGGAGACGCCCTTCCGGACGGAAAAAAGGAGTGTCTCACCGCGCTGATATGCCTCAATTTCGTGCCGCTCAAAACAAAGCTGCCGAAACACGATATGGAATACCTTCTTTCGTACATTCTTTACTGCCTCAGCCGCAACAAACCGGTTCTCTGGGTAATAAACAATGCGACCGCGCTGAACGTGAGAACGGTGAAATTCCTGTCAAATCTCCGCTCTTTATTCGATTACGCGCCGATGGCTGTAATCTGCATGGTAGATCCCGACGCTCCGGTCCTCGCCAATGCCGAGCATGAAAATATTTATGATTTCGAAGGTTTCGGCGAACAGAAACTCACAGAAACCATTTTTGCAGCTTTGGGTACGAAAAGAATTCCCGCCGACATGGAAAAACTTCTGCGCGAAAAAGCTGGCGGGAACATGCTTTTTACCATCCAACTTACTGAATATCTTAAAGATTTAGGACTTATTTTCGAAATGAAGGGAAGTTGGCGTTTTGCAAAACTTCCCGATGATTTCGTCTGTCCGGCCAGCATCAACGAGTTGGTAAGCAAGCGTGTCGCTCTGCTTTCGGAAGATCTGCTGCTCACGTTGAAAGAAATAACGCTTCTCAACCTCTATTCCGTTCCGAAAGAGTTTTTCGCACTCGTTTCAACTACCGGCGCTGAATGTGTGGACGAACTTATCAAGAAAGGCTACATCGTATCTGACGGCGATTCGCTGCGTTTTGCTTCGAGAGCCGTTATGAACGTACTCAAAAAAATGGTTAAAATCGGCAAGCCGGAGCGCACTTTCTACCGCAATATCGTTGATAAACTCGCTGCAGCGCAGGCCGACATCGCTTCGATAAACAAGCACTGGCTGCTCTTAAGCTACATCAACTTGGGCGGAATAGTCGATAAAAAGATGAATTCTTTCCTCTTTTCTTCCGCCGCATACATGGAAAAACTCGGATTCTTCGAAATCGCGCAGAGAAGCTACCAGACGATCATTTCCTCTTTCGAGGCTGATGATACCGAAGATGACTTCAGAATCCTTCCAGAAATCAAAAATGCGCGTCTGTGGCGCATAGTCGAACCGCAGTGGGCTAAAATTTTCTGGGAAAAGCTGCTCACCTACGCAAAACAGCATTTCGACTATCACCTTGAACTTCTCGCCAAGTCGGAACTGCTTCTTCTCGACGAGAAAAACATCAATTTCGCCGCAGTTGCCGACATAATCAAAAAATTCCACATCGCAGGCTGCTACGAAGACGAATTCCGCCTTATCGACAAAACGACAGATATCCTCATTGACAACGAAAACCACCTCGAAGCGAACACTTTCGCAGTCCGCGGCTACAAACTTCTGCGCGACGTCATCGTAAAATCTGACGGTAAAGGAGTCCGACCGGCAGAATTTATCTATATTCTCTACATCAGAAGCGCGTGCAAGCTCGCCGAAATCTGCATAATGCTCAAGAATTATCCGCAGGCGACCGAAATTCTTGAAGAAGCACTCAACTATGCGGAAAAATTCGGCGTTTCCTACTTCAAATCAAAAATCATGTTCCTGCTCGGAAAAATCAGAATGATGAACAAGGAACAGTGGGAAGAACTCATAAAAGACGGTTTTTCCAACGCCCTCATCAGCATGGATTTCTCGATAATAAAGGCTTTCCTTCACTTCTTCGAGGAAAACGGACTCGAAAACAAAGAGTGGGTCGAACCTTTCCTTGAATACAAAAACTGCATGAATTTCTAAATGAATGAGACGCACCACGGCGCGTCTCTACAAATCCAACACGATCTTTCTTACTGTTCTGAATCTTTTTGAAAATTCCGAAACGATTTTTCCTGCGGTATTTCCGTTTTTCGTCATTGCGATAAGTGTTGAACCGCTTCCCGACATGAAAACTTTGTGTGCGCCCATGGTTTCAAGTTCAGCTTTGACGCGGGCGATTTCGGGAAATTCCGCGAAAACTATCTCTTCAAAGTCGTTGAAAATATCCTCGTTTTTCCAGGAAAAGTGCTCGGGAACGCGGTTTTTTGTATCGCAATTGGGATAAAATTTGTCGAAAAGCGAGTAGGCGAGCCCTGTATTTACGTGGATTTCAGGGTTTACGAGAACAAAAAAATCATCGGTCTGCGGAAGATGAATCGGTTCGGTTTTTTCACCCAAACCTTTGACTATAGCAGGTTTTCCGAGAACGAAAAACGGCACGTCACTACCGACTTTTGAAGCAATTTCAATAAGTTGACTTAAACTTAAGTTAAGTTTGCAGTATCCGTTCAGAAATTTGAGGAATGCCGCCGCGTTGCTGCTTCCGCCGCCCAGACCTGCGCCGCTCGGAATAGATTTTCTGATTCTGACATCAAATTTAGGAAGTTCCTGCCCGATGTAACTCTGCAAAGCTAAGTAAGCCTTGAAAATTATGTTTTTTTCGGTCGGAATATTTTCCGAAATTCCTTCCGTCGTAATCGAAAAAACGGAACTTTCGGCAATTTCAATCGTGTCAAAAAGGTCGATAGGGGCGAAAAGAGAGTTGATGAAGTGCATCCCGCTCTTTACTTCGCGCCCTTCGATCTTTAGAAAAATATTGATTTTTGCCGGAGAATAAACTTGTGAAATCATTAAAGAACTAATTGATTTTTAGTTGTTGAGCCACTTTTCGAACTCTTCAAAGGAAACTTCTCTGCCGAGGAAATCGCGGACCATATCCATACCGTCTTTCGCGCCGCCGACTTTAAGAACCAGGTCTCTGTATTTGCCCATAACTTCGGTATTCATAAGACCGCCGTTCTGCATGATGAAGCCGTAGAAATCTTTCGCGATCGAAAGCGACCACATGTAGGTGTAGTAATTCGAGCTGTAGCCGTCAAGGTGTCCGAAATTCTCGATCTGATGGGTCTCATCGTAGGTTTTCCACGGAGAATATTCTTTTTCGGTCTTCTTTTCGAAAGCGTGGTGGTCGAAACCTTCCGCATCCGGATCCTGAAGGTAAACTTCAAGCGAAAGGATTGCGAGGTAAAGCTGTCTTGAAGTGTGGAGTCCTTTGCCGAATTCATCAGACTTTTTCATCTTTTCAACAAGGTCTGCAGGAATCGGCTCGCCCGCGTCGTTGGTTGCCCAAAGCTGAAGGATCGAAGCATCCCAGACATATTCTTCCATGAACTGCGACGGAACTTCAACGAAGTCTCTCTGGCAGTTGGTTCCCGCAAAACGGATGTATTTGTGCTCGCTTGCAAGAATTCCGTTGATGAGGTGTCCGAACTCGTGGAAAAGGGTCTGGACGCTGTCGTGGCCGACATAAGCCTTGCCGTTTACCGGAGTCGGGAAGTTGCCGACGATAGCCATTCTCGGAAGTCTTCCTTTGAATCCCTGCTGGTTCGTGAACATCGCGAAATGTTTGTATTTGTTTTCACGCGGATAGAGGTCGAGGTCGAATGTTCCGATCTGTTTGCCGTCGGAATAAACATCGTAGGAAAGAATGCTTTCGTGCCAAACGTCATCGCGTTTGATCTGTTTGAACTCAAGGCCGAAAATCTTGGAATTTACTGTGAAAATTCCGTTAAGAACTTTCTGGATTTCAAAGTAGGGTCTTACTGTTTCGGGGTCGTAGTTGAACTTTTCCATTCTGACAAGACGCGGATAGTAGAATCTGTCCCACGGCTCGATTTCAACATCTTCGCGACCAAGAACAGCTTTTTTCTTCGCAAGAAGAACTTCAGCTTCTTTCTTAGCGTAAGGCATTGACATTGCTGCAATTTTCTTTACGAAATTTTCAGCGTTCTCGGGATTTCCGATCATCATTTTAGCCTGGGAATATTCAGGCCAGTTTTTGTAGCCCAGAAGGTTGGCGATTTTCTTTCTCGCTTTGAGAAGTTTGTCGAAAACCTCTTCGTTTGAAGGATAAGCGACAGTCTGAGCCATAAAATACATCTCTTTTCTCAGAGTTTCGTCGTCAGCCGATTCCATTACCGGGAAGTAATCCGGATAATCGGTGGTAAGCGTGATCATGCCGTTTTCGTCTTTCGCATGACCGTTGATGAAGTCTTCGGGAAGTCCTTTGAGTCTTTCCGGAGCGACTTTGATGCTCTTTCTGTCGGAAGCGATATTTGCATTGAACTGCTGCGAAATCGCAACAAGTTCTGCATTGACTTTTTTGATTTCTTCACGGGTTTTGTCGTCTTTATCAACGCCCGAACGCTTGAAATCGTCGATAACATCCTTGAGGAAGCGTTTGTCTTCCGCATCGAATGCTGGATCGTCAGCGGGAATCGCCGCCATTACTTTGTAAAGGTCTGCGTCAAGGTTGATTTCGGAAAGCATCGCCATAAGTTCGCTTTCGGCAGCCATTGAAGCGTCTCTCATTCCTTTGTCGGGGTGGTTCATCTGATAAATTTCGATTTTGCCCCAGGCATCTTCGATTTTGATTTCGAAATTGTTGAAAAGCTGGAGTTTTTCGATTGAAGTTCTTCCTTCAGGATTTGCCTTGATGTCAGCGATGATCGCTTTTACAGCGGCAAATTCGTCAGTACAGTGTTTGTAGAAAGCATTGCCCAACTCACCGAAATCGGGAGCTTTTTCTTCAGCTTTTTCAGGCTGAGCCGCCTGTTCCGGAGCTGCGGACTGTTTTGCAGGCTCTTCCTCTTTTACCGGCTGGCTTCCGCACGAAGCGAAGATAAATCCGGCAATAACTGCCAAAATAACCAATCTTTTTTTCATTTTTTCCTCCCACAATATGAAAAAACATTGCCTTTTTAAAGCGCAAAATTTTAAGGAATAAGGGAAAAGTGTCAATTTTTCCGCAAATTTGCAAAATAATTTATTATTATTAAACTGTTGCGGTTTTTTGGTTTTTTAACTTTTTTTGGAGGATAAAATGTTGAATTTGAAGTACATCCCGAGCGTTGACCCGGAAGTTGCAGCAATCATTGAAAAAGAGGCAGAGAGACAGGAAGGCGGTCTTGAACTTATCGCCAGTGAAAACTTTACGAGCAATGCAGTCATGGAGGCTCAGGGCTCGCTGCTTACCAACAAATATGCCGAAGGTTATCCGAAAAAGAGATACTACGGCGGCTGCGAAGTAGTCGACCAGGTCGAAAAACTTGCAAAAGAAAGAGCTTGCCAGCTTTTCGGTGCTGAATGCGCAAACGTTCAGCCCCACAGCGGATCTCAGGCAAATATGAGCGTTTACTTCACGGTATGCAAACCGGGTGACACGGT
>JAFYIZ010000032.1 GCA_017538365.1 bacterium
CTTTGCTTCCTCCTTCTGAAACAACAGGAGAGAGAAACAAATCTTTTTCGGCAAAAAAACTGAGTGCCAGGAATATTTCGTTATCATTTTTTGACGCCGGATCTTTGAGGATCGTCATATATGTATCGTGCGCCAGTATCTGCGGATCGGCATGCTGCATGACAGTTTCGGGTTGCATTCCGCGGGTCACGGCGTATTCGAACATCCAGTTTTTAAGGTGCATTTTTAAAAGCGTGTCGGCAAAACCTGAATTTACGAATCCGGTTTCAAAATCGGCCATTTTTTTCAGAGTTTCTTCAGGTGTTTCAGCGCCGATACCGCACAGCAGCTCGCTGAGATAGAGGTATGCAAAAGGAGATTCTATAGGCTGAAAGTTGCCTTTTCTCGCCGAAGTTCTCCAAGTGAAATATTTTCTCAGCTGAGTAAGTGTAAGATCGTGGTAAGCCGGCGAAAAGTACGTGCATTTTCCGCTCCAGCCATCGTAGTCATCCTCGAAATCCTTCATAAATTCACCTTGACGGATGAAATTCTTTTTTTGCTGCTCAAAAGAGCCGTCGCCGTATTCGTAAAGCTGCATCATCTGCCAGATTTTTGCCGGTATCTCAGGATCGTTCAGTTCCGATGCGGTGATGACGGTATCTTTATATTGATTTTCGTTTAAATTGGACGAGTTTTCGAGAATGATCTCTTTTGTCATGCAGCCTGAAGATTATTTTTTCTCTTTTTTTCTTGCGAGCGCCGCCTTTACAAGACCGTTGAAAAGAGGATGCGGATCGGTCGGTCTGCTTTTGAATTCGGGGTGGAACTGGCATGCTTCAAAGTATGGATGGTTGTCGAGCTCTATCATTTCGACAAGTTTGCCGTCAGGCGAAGTTCCGACAATTTTTAATCCAGCTTTTTCCAACTCTTCGCGGAAGCGGCTTTCATAGTTGAATTCGTAGCGGTGGCGGTGGCGTTCGCTGATAGATTCGCTTTTGTAGAGTTTTGCAGCCACCGAACCTTTTTTGAGGTTGCACGGATATGCGCCGAGCCTCATCGTGCCGCCTTTTGCGGTGACTTTTTTCTGCTCGTCCATGAGATCGATTACCGGGTGTTTCGTCTTCGGGTCGAATTCAGTTGAGTTCGCATCTTTCCAGCCGAGAACGTTCCTCGCGTATTCGATTACGCAGCACTGCATGCCGAGGCAGATCCCGAGGAGCGGGACTTTGTTTTCACGGGCGTATCTTATCGCGATGCACTTGCCGTTTACGCCTCTTGTGCCGAAGCCGCCGGGGATCAGGATTCCGTCGACTTTTTTGAGGATGTTTTTATTCTTTTCAAGGTCTTCAGCTTCGATGCATTCGACGTGGACTTTTGCGTTGTTCGCCATTCCCGCGTGCTGAAGCGCTTCGTGGACAGATTTGTATGCGTCTCTTATCGCGATGTATTTGCCGACGAGCGCGATCGTGCATTCGTATTTCGGCTTTGTAGCCTTGCGGACAAGTGTATCCCACTCTGTGTGGATGACAGGTTTTATCGGAAGTTTGAGCTGCTCTAAAATTCTGAGGTCGAGTTCCTGCTTCAAAAGTTCGCGCGGAACCGAATAAACTGAATCGGTGACGTCTTTTTCTTCGATAACGCACTCTTTGCGGACGTTGCAGAAAAGAGCCAGTTTTTCAAGGTGTTCCTTAGGTATCGTCATTTCGGTGCGGCAGACAAGGATATCGGGAATGATACCGATGTTTCTGAGCTCGGCGACAGAGTGCTGCGAAGGTTTTGTCTTAAGTTCTCCAGCAGCTTTGAGGTAAGGAACCAGCGTCAGGTGGACGAAGCAGCTGTTTTCGGGGCCTACTTCAAATCTGAACTGACGCGCAGCCTCCAAAAACGGAAGCGATTCGATGTCGCCTGCAACTCCGCCGATCTCGCAGAGAACTATGTCTGCACCGCTTTCTGCAGCAGAACGGAATGCGTCTTTGATCTCGTTCGTGATGTGCGGAACGACCTGAACCGTGCCGCCAAGATATTTTCCGGCGCGCTCTTTCGCGATGACCGAAGAATAAATTCTGCCGGAAGTGTAGCTTGAAGCCTTCGTGCAGTGGACACCTGCGAAACGCTCGTAGTGGCCGAGGTCGAGGTCAGTCTCGTAGCCGTCATCGGTGACAAAAACTTCGCCGTGCTGATACGGGCTCATCGTTCCGGGATCGACATTGAGATAAGGGTCGAGTTTCTGCATGAAAACCTGATATCCGCGGCTTTTCAGAATGAGGGCAAGTGACGCCGAAGTTATTCCTTTTCCTAAGGAACTCACGACTCCGCCCGTGATGAAAATGTACTTTGTCTGCTTTTTGCCTTTCGGTGATACGGTTTTTTTCTGCATAACTTTCTCCCTTGAAAAAAATGTTGCCAAAAATGTTTAAAGAGCCTGCATAGAGTATGGATTTTTTGTCGAAAGACAAGAATTCGGAGACGGTTTTTTTACTTTTTTATGCAGCGGACATGGTATGAATACCCGGTAGAAGCATAATTTATCAGAGAGGTAGAGAATACGATGCGCCATGCATTCATGCTGTTATACAGACTTGATGACCATAAAATGTCTGTATCTCCCAATTTGCTGTATGTGCCGGATGAGGATGCTGTGCAGGCATTACAGTTGTTGTTGCAGCCGTAAACTATGCAGCCTTCTCCGATCTTGCATTCTGTATTGCTTGATTCGGTGCCGGGACAATTTCGAATCAAAGTTCTGAGTTGGCCGATATTCGGCAGTTCCCATGAACCTATCGGGTAGCCGCCTTCATTCAAAGTGTTGCAGTAGGTTTCTGCGTCAGCCAGTTTATATTGACTGCTTGAGAGAGTTGACCAGATCAAGTTGCTTGACGTCGACGAATCTTTGCAGACGGTCGTAATTCCCGGGTAGCATTCCGGCAGTTCGGTGTCTGCGTCAGCGTCTTCATCCGGAGTAGAATCCGCGTCGTCATCGTCGGTTTCAATATCATAATCAGTCTGAATGTCGTCATCAGTCAAATCGTTGTCTGTTTCGGGGTCAATATCACTGTCATTTATCGGTTCGTAATCTTCATCTGTAATCTGTGGAAAATCATCGTCGGATGACGGAGTTTCCGAATCATTGTCAGCGGGTGTAGTGTCGTCATCGTTTACCGGTTCGGGATCGTTATCGGTTGCAGGATCAGTCGGATTCGTTGGTTCAGTCGGATCAGTCGGGTTGGTCGGATCAGTCGGGTTGGTCGGATCAGTCGGGTTGGTCGGCTCGGTAGTGGGTTCAGTTGTTGGTTCTGTCGTGGGCTCGGTCGTTGGCTCAGTAGTCGGCTCTGTCGTCGGCTCAGTCGGAGCATCGGGAAGCGTATCGCCCGTTGTATCCGAATTTCCGTCAGGCACTGTGTCTGCCGTGTCGTTGTCCAAAAAATCCTCTTCGTCTTCATCTTCTGGAATGCACGCCGAAACGAACAAAAGCGCCAAAATTAAAACCGCGATCATCTGTAATTTTTTCATCATCGACCTCATAAACAAATAAAAACGAACAATTATAAGAAGAAAGTTTTAAAAATAAATGATAAATATTGAAAAATTGCTGTTCAAAATTATACTTCCGCGAATTTGTTTTAGGAGGACGCAATGGATAATCTGCACGCTATTTCGGTTGTTGACGGGCGTTATGCGAAACACACCGATGAACTCAGGGATATTTTTTCGGAATACGGTCTTATCAGGCATCGTGTTTTTGTCGAAGTCGAATGGCTGAAATTCATACTTTCAAAGCTCGGTTTTGACGATGCGCCGCAGGGTGTGATTGATGCGATTGACGCGATTTACACAGGTTTCAACACTGAAAGCGGACTTATGGTGAAAAAGTTTGAATCGGTTACGAACCACGATGTGAAATCAGTTGAATACTACGTCAAAGATCAGCTCGAAAACCGCGGTCTCGGGCACTTGAAAGAGTGGGTTCATTTCTGCTGCACTTCGGAAGACATCAACAACACTTCCTACGCTCTGATGATCAAAAAAGGAAAGAAAATAGTCTGCGATACTTTGAGGGAAGTGCTTGAAAAGATTGAAACTCTGGCTCGTGACAACAAAGCTGTTCCGATGATGGCCCGCACACACGGCCAGCCTGCGACTCCGACGACCGTCGGCAAGGAATTCATAAATTTTGCGGCACGTTTCAGACGCGAACTCGATATCCTCGAAAAAATCGAAGTAGAGTGCAAATTCAGCGGTGCGACGGGTAACTGGAACGCTCACGTTGCGGCAAAACCAGATGTCGACTGGTTGAAAGCGGCTGAAAATTTCATTTCAAATTCTCTTGGCGCAAAACCGCTCATCTGGACTACGCAGATAAACAATTATCACTATATTTCCGAGATTTTCCACGCACTTATACGCATCTGCTCGACGCTCATCGACATGGATAGAGACATCTGGACCTACATTTCGCTTGCTTATTTCAAGCAGAAACCGAAAGAGGGAGAAGTCGGATCTTCCACGATGCCGCATAAAATCAATCCGATTGATTTTGAAAACAGTGAAGGAAATTCGGGAGTTGCGATTTCTCTTATGGAACATCTGAGCACGAAACTTCTCAATTCGAGGCTTCAGCGCGACCTTACCGATTCGACGGTTCTTAGAAATATCGGCATCATTTTCGGATATATTCTGATAAGCCTTAAAAACTGTAAAAAAGGTTTGTCGAAAATCGAAGTCAACTATCCGAAAATAGCCGAAGATCTTGAAGAAAATCTCGAACTTCTGGCTGAACCGGTGCAGACCGTCATGAGGGTTTACGGCGAAGAAAATCCTTACGAAAAGCTGAAAGGGCTTACCCGCGGCAAAAAAATTGAAAGAAAAGCGCTTGATGAATTTATCGATTCGCTTGAAAAAGTTCCGGCTGATGTCAAAGAAAAACTCAAAAAACTCACTCCTTCGACATACCTCGGAATTGCCGAAAAACTTGTTGATGAATATTTTGCAAGATTGGGTGAAAAAAGTGAATAAGTCTCAGTTTTTAATGATAAAAGTCTTTGTTGCGGTTCTTTTTTCAGTTTTCATTTTTTGTGTTTCGGGTTGTGAAGAAACCTATGAAAACACGGAAAATACCGATGTCGTTGATCCGACCGATACAACGGAACCGACCGAGCCGACCGATTCTACCGAACCGACAGTCGATCCTACAGAACCTACTGATCCGACCGATCCGACTGAGTCTACTGAACCGACAGTTGATCCGACAGAACCGACTGAACCTACAGAACCTACTGAGCCGGAAGATCCCTGCCTCGCAGTGGATGCTGAAAAGATAAATTCAGTAGTTATCGGTACTTATAACACTCACCTCTTTTTTGATAAAATCTGCGATTCAGGCTACTGCTCAAGTTCCGATTTCGAAAGTGTTCCGAGCAATTCGGAGTATAACAGCAAATTAAAAGATCTTGCCGATTCGGTGAAAAAAATCGGTGCAGACATAATTCTATTGCAGGAAGTCGAAAAAGAGTCGTGTCTTAAAGATTTGTTCGAAAAATCAGATACTTACGATGAATTTTTCCTGGGCGAAAAAGGAACGTCGGCTTCTGTCGATACCGGCGTTATGACGAAAGGGAAGATTACATACAAAAACAAGCACACCGAATCGATTGAATGTGCCGAATGCGATGGCGGCAAAACCACCTTTTCACGCGCTTTTCTTGAAACCCATATCGAACTGGGATGCAGAAAAATCATAGTTTTTTCGGCTCATTTCAAGTCAAAGGCTGACGACGATGCTCCGAGACGTCTTGCTGAAGCAGCCGCTGCTGCGAAAATTCTCAAGAAGACTGCTGAAAAATATCCTGATGCGCTTATCGTCATGGGCGGGGACCTCAACGACGAGCCGGGAAGCGACACACTGGAATCTTTTGAACAAGAATCCTCGTTCTTGAGAGTCGCTAATGAACTTTCAACAAAGGATCAGGCTACTTACTCTTATCGCGGCAATGCGATCGCAATCGACCATATTTTCTGGGTTAAAAGCTCTCTCGGGTCCTACAAACAAAGCTCAGCCGAAGTCGTAAAAGACGCTCCGAGTACCTATTCTTTAGGTTCTTCCGACCACGCCGCTCTGAAAGCGACATTCGAATTCTAAGATGTTCAAATTTGTTGCCGCAACACAGAAACCGCTGATAATTCCGGTGTTTATCCCTCATTTGGGCTGCAAGAGGCTGTGTGCTTTCTGCAACCAGCGCGATGTTACGGGAGTTACAGAACCGACACTTGAAGATGTCGAAAACGCCGTAAAAAGTTATCTTTCGTGGTCAAAACCGCGCGAAAGGAGAGAAATTTCGTTCTACGGCGGTACTTTTACGGCACTTCCGCACGAAAAAATGATGAACTACATCAGAAAAGGGGTTGAATTTATCGAAAACGGCAAAGTTGACGCTCTGCGCTGCTCGACAAGGCCTGACGAAATCGATGAAGAGCGCGCCGGAATCCTGAAAAGCAGTCATTTTGAAGTGGTTGAGCTCGGAGTTCAGAGCATGTCGGAATCTCTTCTTGAAAAAATGAGGCGCGGACACTCTGCGGAATGTGTTGAAAATGCGGTCAGACTCCTGAAAAATGCCGGAATTTCGGTCGGTCTGCAGTTTATGACGGGTTTTCCTTATGAAAATGAAGAAGATGTCGAAATTTCAGCAAAATCCCTCGAAGTTCTGCGTCCCGATTTTATAAGAATTTATCCTTTTGTGCCGCTTAAAAATACGCCTGTCGAGCGTGAAATTTCATCGGGAAGCGTGCAGATGAGTAGCGTTGAAACGATTCTTGAAAGAACAGTGACACTTTTTCTTGCCGCGATGAAACTTGCAATTCCCGTGATTCGAATCGGTCTGCCTCAAAGCAGCGATGTTCCCGAAATTTATCCCGCCAATCTTTTCCAAGTCGTTGTCGCAAAAGCAATATCACGCCTTGCAAAAGAAGGTGAAACCGAATTTTTTATTCCTGAAAACTTTGAAACAAGTTTCAATATGGCGAAAAAAGAGTTTCCGTTTATTGGAAGAAAAATCTGAAGTGATTTTTATCTTGCTTCGGGTAAGTCTGCGTTATTCTGTTTGGTGAATTCAGCGTCCATAGCTGAAAGAACACCGTTGCTGATGGTGACATCGAATTCCATTCCATCTGCTGAAACGTGGGCTGCGCCGTTGTCGTAATCGCCGGAAGTAACCGTGAATTCGCCTTCTGCTGTGATTTTATCCTCGGGTTCTCTGCCGTCTGCTACAGAATAAACTTTGCTGCTTGTTACTACCAGAGTGTTGTCGTCAAAGAGGAAGATAGCTTCGATCTTTATTTTGTCTGTATCTTCTTCTGTTAAGGAGTACCATGCGGCAAGAGTTTTTTCGGCGTAAGCGTTCGGAAAATATGCTGTAGCTTTCTCTGTAAATTCCGATTCGCCGCCTTCGTTTCCTTCGCCGTTTTCTGCGTTTTCTTCTGCTTCAGCGCAGTATTTTGTGTAATCCAGTACTGCCTGCGTGCACTCTTCTTCCTTGCTGGTATCTTTGCATTCAAATTTTTTGCCGTCTACTTCATACCAGTAGCTGTTATCTGTAGTGCAGGTTTTGATAGTTTTGCCGCCACAGGTATCGGGATCTGTGGTCGTAACGCAAGTCGCACCGTCTTCTTCATCGTAATCGATGCCGGTGTCGAAGCAGTAGTTGGAAAGGTCGTAAGCCGCTTTTGTGCAGTCATCGTCTTTTCCGCATTCGAATTTTTTACCCGTTCCTTCGACTTCATACCATGATTTGTCGTCTTCCGAGCAGAGTTTGACATCGTGTCCTTTGCACTGTTCCTCTCTCCAGAATTCTGCACAGTATTTTTTTCCGTCATAGGTAACACCGTCGCCGTAAGGTCGGCACCGCCGCATGAAACCATCATAAATGCTGCAGCAAACATAGCTGCGAAAACCAAGAATTTTTTCATTTTTCTCTCCTTAAAAAAGTTGGTAATATTCAAAACCTTAAATAAACAAAAAAACGCTGAATTTTAGGAACTACCGTCGGAAATGCAAGAATTTTTTGCCGTCATCCTGAAATCTCGATTTTATTTTAGAAAAACTTGAAAATAGTTTTAAAATTTATATAGTGATTCGTTTTTTTGAGAGGTCGGTTATGAAAATTGTTATTTTTATTTTGTGTTTTTCCGCGACTTTTTTTCTTTCGGCGCAGGTTGTTGTCGAAAGTCCGGAGACCGACGCGCTTCTTGCAACACAGATGATTATGATAAACGAACTTGCAATCAGCAGCCGTGCCTCTGAGACGGAGCGCTTTGTCGAATATCTGGGGCAGTTTGCAGAAATTATTTCTGAGATAAAAAAGAGGGGCGAAGAGGCTGCGAAAGTGCTGCAGATCGGGCGCGAACTTAAAAACAAAAGTGCAGGAGAGTGGCTTTCGGAAGTCGAAAAGGGACTTGAAAAAGTTTATCCCGATCTTGGAGAAGTCGCCGGATTTGTTTCGGAAGCAGGCGGAAAAGCTGCAAGTGCCGGAAAGTATGCCGGTTATGTTTCAAGCTGGAGCAGAAAACTCGGAGAATACCACGACAAGCTTTTGGAAAATTACGGAAACCACACGGTTTTTCCTGAGCTTTTTCCCGCCGCGGCAAAATCAGGCAAAGATTTTATACACGGCGAAAGTTCGCAGAAAATCGTCCACAAAGCGTGGCTGGAATCGGGAATGGAATACGAGATGAAAAACGATGCGGTACGCGGCGAAATGTTCAGGCATTATTATGAAGAATATATGAAAAGTGCGAAAGAAAACGACAACATCGAGGCTCTGGGGCTCGCAAACCTGATGCAGAGTTCGTATATTTCAGCCGAAACGCTTGAACACATACGCAAAAACCTTGATCTGAAGGTGATGAAAGAGCAGTTCGACCGCGATTCTGCAGGATCGTATCTCCAGTTTTTGAGGGAGGAAAACAAGGAAAAAGATTCGCAGAAAAGTGAGAGGAAAAAGAGTATTTTCGGGCTTTGAGGTGGATTTTGCTTTTTGCCGTGCTTTTCATCTTTTTTTCAAGTGTTGACATGTCAGCCGCAAAGATGATTGATGCTGAATATTCGGGCATTATCGAAGAAGCGGTGAAAAAATATCCCTACATTTCGGCAGACGGCAGCAGAAAAATCATTGATCCCGCGCTGATAAAGGCTGTGATTTATGTCGAATCGCGCGGAAAGCCGGATGCAAAGAGCGGGGCAGGGGCTTACGGACTCACGCAGATAATGCCTCAAACTGCGAAACTTCTGGGCTGCGATTACAAAACTTTGAATGTGCCGGAAAACGCGGTCGGGTGCTCGGTGAAATTTCTGGCGGCGCTTTTAACTTATAATAAAGGTGACATTACAAAGACGCTTTCGGGCTACAACGGCGGAACTTACTCGACCGAGACAAAGCCGACCGAAAAGAATGGAAGGCTCGCTGGAAAAATTTACGAAAATCCTGAAACAAAACGCTATGTTGTGTCGGTTTTAAGAATGTTTGAGTTCTTCAAAGGCTTTGGAAAAAACGAAAAAATGCAAGTAAAATCAAATATTTGTCTCAGTTTGTGGAAAAAATGTTGACATCAGTGTCGGATTTGATTATAAAGCGCGGCAATTTTCTTGTTCATGTGTGGGCTCGTAGCTCAGCGGGAGAGCACTGCTTTGACGTAGCAGGGGTCAGTGGTTCGATCCCACTCGGGCCTACCATGTTTCTTTTGAGGTTGATATGTTTGAAGTAATACTTCCCGACGGGAATAAAATCGAATCCGAAATTTCTGAAAACTGGTTATCGTTCATAAAGCGTGTAATAGGCGAAGGTCTTGCCAAAGCGGCAGTTGCCGTTTCGATAAACGACAAGCTCGTCGATGTTACCGCTGAAGTCGAATCGGGCAATATGTCGGTCATCACGATGAAGATGCCTGAAGGTGTTGCAATCATGCGCCACTCCGCATCACACATCATGGCTGACGCAGTCCAGAAACTTTTTCCGGGCACGAAAGTCACGATCGGTCCTTCGATAGAGAACGGTTTTTATTACGATTTTGATTCACCCCACCGTTTTTCGGTAGATGATTTCGAAGCTATCGAAAAGAAGATGGCCGAAATCGTAAAAGGCAAATTTCCTTTTATGAGAAAGGTCGTCACAAAAGAAGCGGCAATCGAGCTTTTCACCAAAATGGGTGAAAATTATAAGGTCGAAATCATTGAAGATTTGGGCGAACCGTTTGTTTCTCTCTACTACCACGGCGATTTTGTTGATCTCTGTCGCGGTCCTCACGTTCCGAACACCGGTTTTGTAAAGGCTTTCAAACTTATGTCGGTAGCAGGTGCGTACTGGAGAGGAGATGAAAACAGAAATATGCTTCAGAGAATCTATGCGACGGCGTTTCCGAACAAGGAATCTCTGGACGAATATCTCAAGATGCTCGAAGAAGCGAAAGAGAGAGACCACAGAAAAATCGGTGCAGACCTTGATCTGTTCGCATTTTCCGAAAATGTCGGCGGCGGACTCGTTCTCTGGACTCCGAACGGCGGCATAGTCAGAACGGTCATCGAGAATTTCTGGAGAAAACAGCACGTAAGAAACGGATATAACCTGGTTTTCACTCCGCACATCGGAAGAAGCCTTCTCTGGGAAACGAGCGGACACCTCGGTTTCTACAAAGACGGAATGTACAATCCGATGGATATAGACGGCGAAGATTATTACGTAAAACCGATGAACTGCCCGTTCCACGTAATGCTCTACAAGAGAAAAAAATGGAGCTATCGTGAATTCCCGTTCAGATGGGCTGAACTCGGCACGGTTTACAGATATGAAAAATCGGGAACTCTCAACGGTTTGAAGCGTGTCCGCGGGTTCACACAGGACGATGCGCACCTTTTCTGCAGGCTTGACCAGCTTGAAGACGAGATCAAACGCGTTCTCGATTTCTCACTTTTCATGCTGAAGAGTTTTGAATTCGAAAGTTTCAAACTTTTCCTCAGCACCCGTCCGAAAGAGTATGTCGGCGAGATCGAAGTCTGGAACAAGGCTGAAGGCGCTTTGAAAGATGTTCTCGAAGCATCAGGACTTCCTTGGGAAATTCAGGAAGGCGACGGCGCGTTCTACGGTCCGAAAATCGATATAAACATCACAGATTCGATCGGCAGACTGTGGCAGCTTTCGACGGTTCAGGTCGATTTCAACCTGCCGGAAAGATTCGATATTTCCTATGTCGGCGAAGACGGTCAGGAACATCGTCCGATCATGCTTCACAGGGCTCTGCTCGGTTCGATAGAGCGTTTCTTCGGTGTTCTTATCGAGCACTTCAAAGGCGCTTTCCCGATGTGGCTCGCTCCGGTTCAGGTCGCAGTTCTTCCGGTTTCCGAAAAACATGCTGAAACTGCTGATAAATTCATTCAGAAACTTGTCGAAACCGGAATCAGAGTCAAACTTGACGACAGAAACGAAAAAGTTGGATATAAAATTCGCGAATGGTCTGTTCAGAAAGTTCCTTACATCGTTGTAATAGGCGACAACGAAGCCGATCTCAAGACAATCACTGTCAGAAAGAGAGGCGGAGAACAGGAAACTTTTGCAACGGAAGATTTCCTTGCTAAGTTGAACTCTGAAAATTACAACGGAGTCTACTATTGATGAAGCCTGCTAAGCCGGAATCAGGCAATTCGGCACAGCCTGCACCTGGTCTTGTAAACGAGACCATAAAATCACCAACGATGCGGGTGGTTGCTCCCACGGGCGAAGTGCTGGGTGTTCTTACAAAACGGGAAGCTTTGGAAAAAGCTAGAGAATTTGGGCTGGATCTCGTCTGTGTTTCCCCAAACACGGATCCTGTAGTATGTAAGATAATGGATTTCGGAAAGCATCTTTACAAGTTAAAGAAAAAAGCCAAAAAAGCTAAGGCAAATCAGGTGGTTGTTGAAATTAAAGAGCTTAAGATCCGTCCGAACACCGATACTCA
This sequence comes from bacterium, assembly GCA_017538365.1. Taxonomy (GTDB): domain Bacteria; phylum UBP6; class UBA1177; order UBA1177; family UBA1177; genus UBA1177. The sequence goes on from JAFYIZ010000032.1 coordinate 11,959, forward strand.
CGACCTTATGACGAAAGTCCGTCAGGCCAAAAAGTTTCTTGAGGACGGAAACAAGGTCAAATTCACTGTTTTTTTCAGAGGCAGAGAAATCATGTTTGCTGAAAAAGCGTTGGAAAATCTTAACATTATTGTTAAGGAACTCGGCGGAGAAGATGAGCTCGCGATAGAATTGGATAGTGTTGTTAAAAATAAAAAAATGACAATGTTGGTAGCGCAAAAAAATTAAGGAGAATTTGTTATGCCGAAAATGAAAACTAATAGAGCTGCTGCGAAAAGAATCAAATCGAACGGCAGCGGTAAATTGAAAAGATGGCATCCTTTCAAAAGCCACATCCTTACGAAAAAAACCCGCAAGAGAAAAAGAGATCTGAGAAAGGGCGCATACATCGAAACATGCGATATGCCGCAGATGAAGAAACTTCTTCCGTATCTTTAATAGGAGACAGAAATGAGAGTAAAAAGAGGATTTAAAGCCAATAGAAGAAGAGCTACGATACTCAAAGCCGCAAAAGGCAACTATATGGCAAGATCGAGAAGATACAGAGTTGCCAAGGAAACCGTAGAAAGAGGCTGGGCGTATGCGTTCGCTCACAGAAAACTTAAAAAGAGAGATTTCAGAAAACTCTGGATTACGAGAATCAATTCCGCAGTCAGAGAAAGAGGTCTTTCATACTCGAAATTCATGGATATGATTCATAAGGCAAATATTGACATTGACAGAAAGGTTCTTGCTTACCTCGCAGCTGAAGATCCGAAAGCTTTCGACAGAATCATAGAAGAAGCTAAAGGCGTTAACTGATTAATTGGGGGAAAAAATGAGTGTAACAAAAGTTGAACTTGCAGATTTCGTTTACGAGCAGATGAAAATCGATAAAAAATATGCATCGGAACTCGTTGATATGTTCTTCGAAGAGCTGAAAGACACTCTTGCAAAAGACGGCGAGATCCAGCTCAGCGGTTTCGGCAAATTCACCGTTAAGGAAAAGAAAGAGAGAAGAGGACGCAATCCTCAGACCAAAAAACCCTTGACGATCAGCAAAAGAAGAGTTGCGACTTTCCATCACAGTCAGGTGCTGAAAGACAGGCTCAACAACAAGTAAGTTGTTCCTTATAAGGTCGGGATGTAGCGCAGTCTGGGTAGCGTACCTGAATGGGGTTCAGGTGGTCGCTGGTTCAAATCCAGTCATCCCGACCATTTTTTGTTTATAATGACTAAAAAGATTTTTCTTACAAACGATGACGGAATTTATGCCGCAGGTTTGTCGGCTTTGGAAAATTCGGCGTCGAAGAGAAATCTTTCCTGCTTTATTTCCGCACCGCTAAACGAACAGAGCGGAGCCGGTCATTCGATAACTCTGGGTTCTCCTCTCAGAGTTTCAAAGTTTTCTGAAAATCGTTTTGCCGTTCACGGAACGCCGACCGATGCAGTCTATATCGGTTTAAACGCTTTGATGGGGGAAAAGCCTCTTTTTGCCGTTTCCGGCATTAATAAAGGGGGAAATTTAGGTGACGATATAACTTATTCCGGCACTGTTTCGGCTGCAATGGAAACTTTTTACGACGGAATAACTTCGTTTGCCGTTTCTCTTTACATCACCGATTTCGCAGCGTTCAAAAACGAGACTTTTGCAGTATGCGCCGATTTCTTTTTTGATGAAATTCTTCCGGAAATTGAAAAAAAGATAGGAAAATCCGAGCTTTACGAAAACCCTAAACTTTTTAATATCAACATTCCGGAAACTATCGCAAAGTCTGGCAAAGTTCCGATAAAATGGACTCCTTTCGGCAAAAGACTCTACGGTGGCGACGTTTTAAAACGGGTCGATCCGCGCGGAAAAGAGTATTATTGGATCGGCGGCGACCAGTTCGGTTTTGCCGATATTGACGGCAGCGACTGTCACGAAATAAGACGCGGTTGTGCGACTATAACACCGGTCTCGCTTGATTTTACCGATGAAAAAACTCTCGAAAAAATAAGAGGTTAAAATGGAAAAGCTCACTTTTAAAAAGGCACTTATGGCTACTCCGGGGCCGAATTCCTGGAAAGAGGCGATAATTCTTGCAATAACTGGGCTCTGCATGGGAGCTGCAAACGTCATTCCCGGCGTTTCGGGCGGAACGATCGCGCTTATCGCGGGAATCTATCAGAAACTTCTTGCCGCGATCAAATCTTTTGACGCCGAATGCGTGAAAAAGCTGCTTTCTTTCGATATCAAAGGAGCGGTTGCGCACCTCCACACCCGTTTTCTTGCAGTTCTTTTCTTCGGTGTCGCCGTTGCGATAGTTTCGCTAGCGCACATTATGAAATTTTTGCTCAACGAGTGCCCCGAGCCGACATACAGCCTTTTTTACGGTCTTATCGCTGCTTCGATCTATGTCGTCGGCAAAACGATAAAATGGCGTATTCCCGAAGTTATTTCGATACTTGCAGGAACTGTCGCGGCTTATTTCCTGGTCGGGCTCATTCCGGTTGAGACTCCGAACGGCCTCTGGTTCATTTTCCTCTGCGGCGTTCTCAGCATCTGCGCGATGATCCTTCCCGGCATAAGCGGTGCTTTCATTCTGCTTGTCCTCAAAAAGTATGAATACATCATCGAGGCTGTTAAAAATCCGTTCAGCTTGAACAGCATTCTTGTCCTCGTTGTTTTCTGCATCGGCTGCGGCGCAGGTCTCATCGGATTTTCGCGCTTTTTCAACTGGCTTCTGACCAAATGGCATTCCGTGACGCTTGCGTTTCTCACCGGTCTCATGGCTGGTTCGCTGCGCAGCATCTGGCCGTGGAAAGGCGAAGCCGTTGTTGAAATTGTCAGCGGAAAGGAGAAAATCGTGTCTCAGGCGAATGTCTTTCCGGAAAGTTTCGGCGGATATTTTTTCCTCTGCATCGCACTTATGATTGTAGGTGTCGTTTTGATAGTCGTCCTTGACAGAATTTCGGAAAAACACGGATAATTATTGAATTTTTTGTTGGAGATAACTTTGAGGGAACACTCATTTGTTACGAATTATCTGAATAATCCTTACTCTTCGGTGCTTTCGGTTTCGGGAAACACGAAGGTCATAACGGCGCTTTCGCTTGATTTCAAAGTTCCTCCGCACGTAAAAAGCGGCGGCTGGCTCACGGCAGAATATTCGCTTCTTCCCGGCTCGACAAATGTCAGAAGTGCCCGTGAAAGGACAAAGATTTCAGGTAGAACTGCAGAAATCCAGCGTCTGATAGGGCGCTCGCTCAGGATGGCTGTTGATCTCGAAAAAATTCCCGGAATCACGATGCTTATCGACTGCGATGTTCTGGAAGCAGACGGTGGAACGCGCACCGCTTCGGTAAACGGCGGAATGCTTGCGGTAGCGCTTGCATGCAGAAAGCTGGTCGAAGAAGGCGCAGTTCCCGAAAATCCGCTTAAAAACTGGATCGGAGCCATAAGCGGCGGCGTTATTGACGGCGAAGTCGTGATCGATCTGGACTATGAAAAAGATTCCCGCGCAGATACCGATTTTAATTTTGTTTTTTCTGAAAACGGCAATATAATCGAACTTCAGGGAACAGCCGAGAGAGTTCCTCTCGACGATGCAAGGTTCTTTGAATTGTTGAATAAATCACGTGAAAATGTGAAAGAGATTATAGCTGAAATGAAATCAATCGCAGGATTTGCAAAATGATCATTGTTGTAAAAAAGGGAACAAACGAAGAATTTTTGGACAATATAAGAGAGACGCTCACGGCGAACGGAATGTCTTTCTATGTTCTGCAGGGTTCGAGCTATGTGCTTATTCCCGTTACCGGAGATCTTACGACTTCCGATGTCGGACGTTTCAAGTCTCTGCCCGGAGTAGAACGGATAATCAACATTTCGAAACCTTATTACATGGCGTCCAAACATTATCGTGAAAAAAGCGTCGTCGACTTGGGTGACGGTGTTTCAATCGGCGAAGATTTTACAATAATGTCAGGGCCTTGCAGCGTTGAAAGTGCAGATTCCCTTGATAAAATAGCGGCTTTTCTTTCAGGTTTGGGAGTCAAAATCCTTCGCGGCGGCACGTTCAAAATGAGGACTTCGCCTTATTCTTTCCAGGGTTTGGGCGAAAACGGCGTTAAAATCCTGAATGAGACTGCCAAAAGATACAATATGAAATCTGTTTCCGAGATAGTTGACGTCAGACACATTGATCTTTTCGAGCAGTATATCGACATCATTCAGGTCGGTGCGAGAAACATGATGAATTTTGCCCTTCTCAAAGAGCTCGGAAAGTGCAGCAAGCCGATCCTGCTCAAGCGTTCGGCAAATGCGACGATTGACGAATTTCTGTCGAGTGCCGAATACATCATGGCGGAAGGTAACGAAAACATCATTCTCTGTGAGCGCGGAATCACTTCGTTCGACGATTCGACGCGCGGCATCGTGAATATTGCGGCTATCCCGATAATAAAAGGTTTAACGCATCTTCCGCTGATTCTGGACCCGTCGCACAGTGTCGGCAATTTCAAGTATGTTCCGGTCGTTTCTGAAGCGGCTGTCGTTTTAGGAGCTGACGGTCTTATTATTGAAACCCATTACAATCCGACAAATGCTCTTTCTGACGGTTTCCAGTCTCTGAATTTCGAACATTTCGAATCGATGTATAGGAAGATTCTCAAACTTCGCGAATTTAAAAAAGAAAATCTTTAAATATTTCAGTATTTCCTGGGTTTCGGTCTCGGCGGAGGCGGCGGAAGATTACCCGGATTTTCGTCAATTATGCCGTTGCAGTTGTTGTCAAGTCTGTCGAAATGCTCATAAGCTCCCGGATAAATTTCGGGGTTGTTGTCGTTGCAGTCGCCGGTTTTTTCGGCTCTGAAAATGCCGTCAGCCTTGCATAGACATTTGCTGTCATCGCCGATTCCGAATCCGTCGCCGTCGCTGTCGCGGTAGAACGGTCTGCAGTTTGCGACATTTTCACCTTCGTCAACGATGCCGTTACAGTTGTCGTCAAGTTCGTTGCATATCTCTTTTGCGTCGGGGTGGATTTTCGGATTGCTGTCGTTGCAGTCGCCTCTTTCGAGTGCGCGGAAATCGCCTTCCGATACGCACAGGCAGCGGTATTCGTCGGTTCCGAATCCGTCGTAGTCTTTATCTTTGTAGTATCTGTTGCAGTCTTTTGCGTTTTCAGGATCAACAATGCCGTCGCAGTTGTCGTCAATTCCGTTGCAGAGTTCTTCCGCTTTAGGGTTTACGTAGCGGTTGTTGTCGTTACAGTCGCCGCCTTTGCGCGAGTATCCTGTCTGAATATCGTCGTCGTCGGAACATTCATAGTCGAAAACCGCTTTTTCACTGCCGAAGCCGTCACCGTCGCGGTCAACAAAGAGAACGCATTTTGCCGAAACCGGAAGGAACACGCCCAAAATTGCGACAGAGAGAAAAATTTTTGCCGGATTCATCATTTTTTTGCCTGCAGAAGTTGATTTTTCATATTTTCAAGCCGTTTTTTAGCCCACTCTTTTTTGCGGTCAACGGCCAGATAAGTGAGAAGTTCTTCCGCCGTGTTGAAAATCGTCCCTTCGAGTCTTTTGATGCTGTCAAAGTGGCAGCCCTCCTCTTCGGGCGGATATTCGCGGCACAAATCGGGGCGTGCTTCGTAAATTCTGCATCGGTTTGATTCGTTCAGGTTTTCGCACTTTCCCATGACGAGAATAGACCAGAAATGTCCGTTTTTCAGAATTTTGATGTTGGGATTGAAAAGCCACCAGATTATTTCATCGAAACGATCTTCCGAGCGCGGCTCTTTTTCGATATCAATCGTGACATACCGGCAGCACATTCCGTTGCAGAAACGGCAATCGTCACCGTTAAAGTACATCTCCTGCTTTTTTGACATAACTACCTGAATTTAATGGTGATAAGAGCCAAAGCCGCCATGATTGCGCTTACTATCCAGAACCTTGTAACGATCTTCGCTTCGGCCATTCCCTGATGCTGGTAGTGGTGATGCAGCGGCGCGCGGTAAAGAATTCTGCGGTGCATTTTGAAGCCGATATTTTCCTGAACGAAAGTCGAGGTGATTTCAATTACGAAAATCGCACCGGCAATGATATAGACCACTTCCTGCCTGATTAAAACTGCGGCAGTTCCCATCGTTCCACCGAGGAAAAGGCTTCCCATATCGCCCATGAAAACTTCCGCAGGGTGCGAGTTGAACCACAGAAAACCGATTCCGGCTCCCACTATCGCGCCGCAGAAAACGGCGATTTCACCGCTTCCCGGAATGTATTCGTAAAGCAGGTGCTGCGCCTGAATCTTGTTTCCGACGATGTATGCGAAAACGCCTAAAACGATAAAGACAAATACCGAAGGAACTATCGTGAGACCGTCCATGCCGTCTGCGAAATTTACCGCATTGGCAGAGTAGACGATGATGAAAACTATCCAGAGTGCCGTGAGAACGGTCGAGCTGAACAGAAATCCTTTAAAAAACGGGAACTGGAATGAGTTCGCCACTTCGGCGGGAAGCGGAGATATTGCCGGAGTGAGGACGAAAACGGCAAGGAACACGCCGAAAAGGATCTGAATCGTGTATTTCGCAAAGCGGGAAAGCCCTTCGTCGGCATCTTTCCCTTTGATTTTCTTGTAGTCGTCGATCGCTCCGAAAAGAGCGAACCAGAACGCACTCGCAAGAAGTGCCCAGATAAACGGGTTTGCAAGGTCGCACCAGAGCAGGGCACTGCCGATTCCCGTGATGAAAATCAGAATTCCGCCCAACATCGGAGTTCCCGTTTTTTTCTGCGAATTTATTTCTCCGTAGCTTCTTTCAAACGAACGGAATCCGTGCCTGTAAAGCGCGTTGATAAGCGGTCTGCCGATGATAAGCGAAAGGAAAAACGCCGTTACGAAAGCGATCAGGGTTCTCGAGGAAAGGTATTTGAAAACTGCGAATCCACCTGCTCCGAAAACCGATTTGAAGATCGCGTATATCATGATTTTTTCTCCTGTGAAATAAGTTCAATGAGCGAATTATACTCTTTTTTCAGCTCGTATTCAGTTGTGTATCCGTTGCTTGTTATGAGGATTCTGTCGATTTCCGCGGCAGCTGCGCTTTTGTCGAGAACCCCTCTTTTTATGAGGATTTCAAAGGCCTGAAGAATCGCCATACGCACTTTCCAGACGGCATCGAAATAGAGTTTCGAGAAGTGCTTCAGCAGATTTCCGGTATCTGTCGAAATCTGTGCCGCCGCAAGGATTGCCTCGACTCTCACTTCAAAGCAGTGGTCAGTCATGTTTTTAAAGAGCAGATCCATAAATTTTCCGCGTTCGTTTTCGCTGATTCCGAAGTGTCCCGCAAACGCCGGAATGCACTTTTCAGCCGAAAAACGGGTTTCGTAGTATGGATTTTCAAGCCCCGAAACTATTGCATTGAAAAGGTCTTCGCGCCTGCCTGTCTCGCAGACAAGAGTGAGCTGCTTCAAAGCCACGAAAGCGTCTCTGCTCAAGAACGGCGCGCTGTTTTTATTCGAGGCATACTTGATTATGAGCGGAATGACTTCGGCGTATCCCAGGATTCCCGAAGAGCGGCATGCACGTGCCTTGATGACAGGATTGTGAGACGAGAAAAGCATGTCGATTTTGTTTTTTATGAGTTTCACTTCGTCAGCTTCGAGCGGCTTTTCGGCGCCGTTTTTTGTTTTCTGCAGAAACTTTTCAAGGCTTGTCGAATTGAGCCCTAAAACGCGGTCGTTCACAAATTCAGTTCCCTTTATTTCAGCAGGTTTTTCGCCGAGGCGGCAGAGATAAAGCAGGTTTTTGACGATTATTTCAGCCGGATTTCCCGGGAAAATGTTCTTTGCGGCTTCCGACATTTCTTCAAGTTTGAGCTTGCTCTCTCTTAATCTCGAGACAGTTTCGCAGAATTCGCCTGCATCGGCAAACGCGATGTCGATTCCGTTCAGAGGATCGGTTCTTTCATAAATTACCGCAGCAGCTCCGGCCCGTTCGATAAATCTTGCATTGCCGATCTGGTGGTCGTTTCCGATGTTGCTTATCGGAATTATGAGTGAAGGCTTGCCCTGACGGCACACTTCGACGATTGAACCCGCTCCGGCCCTGATTACAAGCAGATCCGACGCGGCGTAGTAAAGCCCCATATTGTCGATGAAATCGCGGAGGATATATCTCTTTTTTGCATCTCCCAGATTCTGTTTTTCCAGAATTTCGGAAACATCGTTGAAACCGTGGTATTCATAAACTTTGCCGAAAGGCTTGCCTGCACCGTTGATTATCCAGGTGTTCGGATCTTCAAGAAGTTTCTTTGCCGAATTTGCCAGAACTCGGTTGATCGTGCGCGATCCCTGCGAGCCGCCGAAAGCGAAAATGACAAATGCATCGTCCGGAATTTCGAGTTCTTTACGCGCCGCAGCCCTTTCTTCAAGCGCAATCGAACTTCTTACCGGGTATCCCGAGAAAAATCCTTTGTTTTTCGGCAGGTGCCTTATCGTTTCCGAGAACGATACCGCAACTTTGTCAGCCGCTTTAGCCGCCGCTTTGTTCATTTTTCCGAGATCGGTATTCGATTCGTGGATCATGATTTTCGTTTTGAAGAGCCCGAATGTCGCCTTGCGCAGTATCCATGCGGCAAAAACGGTGGGCGCACTTACGAATCCGCCCGTTGCGAAAACAGCAATGGGTCTGATTTTAAGCAGGAGCAGAGCCGCCTTCGAAAGCCCGAAAAACATCGTCATCGCGAATTTCAGCAGAGAAACAGGCGATTTACCCTGCGGAAGAGGCGCGCTTTTCACGAATTTAAGCGGAATCCCCGCTTTCGGGACCATGTGCGCTTCGGCTTTGTTTTTAACGCCGATGTAGGTGATTTCAGCTTCGGGAAGAGTTTTTTTGAGCTCGGCTGCGACTGCAAGAGCGGGGCTGACGTGACCGCCGCTGCCGCCGCCCGTGAAGATGAATTTTATCTTTTTTTCTTTCATAGAACCTCTTTTTGTACAAAAAACCGATGCTTTTTAACAAAAATAAAGAATATTACAAGTAATTAGAAGAAGGTGCTAGTCAAGAAAAAGTGGACACGAAAAATTCTGCTGTGTTCACGATCGATCATGGAACGCTTGTAATCTAATCCCATTTTATCCCAAGTTGCTTGCACTTTTTTTAGCCATTCATCTTCAACACTGAGCTGACCAATCTGCTTCAAGTATCTTTCTTCTTTGATTTCATTGGCCTTTTTCTCTTTGAAACTCGTGTCGTTGAATATCTCCGGAAGATGCTCCAGTAAGATGGTTTGAAAACTGACACGGTGTCAGGATAACTTCAGACCCTTCAAGTAGATTTTCTGCTCAGCAGTGATTCTGAAACTTTCAATAGCCTTTTGAATAGTTTTGTTGTGTACCCACGGCGAAAGCCTTTTGTTTTCGAGATATTTGACTGTCGGATCCCACTGCTTGGCAAGAGCCGTCGCAAAAAACCACGCGATCATCATGTTGATGTAGTATTCATCGCTTTTTACTGCTGCGGGAATTTGAAGGAACTCTTCGCGGAAATCCCCGTCAAGAAAATGGCTCATCAGCATTTTTATGCCGAAGCGGCAGGTGTAAACATCTCTGCTTTTTGCCCAACTCTTTATTTTTACAAGCAGTTTTTCTCTGTTTTTCTTGAATGATTTCGGAGACATCGTATCGCAGACAGCCCAATTGTTGACAAAAGGCAGAAAGCGTTCGGTCTCAGCCAGACATTCATCGAGATCCTTCATTTCAGAGATAAAGATCCCGTGAAGAAGGTTTTCCTCTAAGAACCTGTGCGGCAGAGTTTTCATCAAATCAGCCGCCTCACCGTTCATGAGAAGCTCTTTGGCGATGTCTCTGAGTATCGGGATGCGGACTCCGATAATTGAACTGCGATCTATTGTCGGCAGAAGTTTTGCCTGAAAATCGGCAAAAGATCTGTCCTGTAATTTCATCAACTTAGCAACTATATCCATCTCAAGAACCAAATGCCTCCGTGACTCTTGTCTGCCAGAAAATCTGCGCCATTTTATTCAGGAATAAGAAAATGTCTGCTTTTTGCAGTTTTTTTTGCTAAAAATGACACACTGTCAAAATAAAACTTGACACGGTGTCAACTTTGTTTAAGATGGCTCGAAACCTGACACGGTGTCAGGATAGTTCTGGTTTTTTGGAATTTGATCGGAGGAATCATGAAATTAAGAAAATCATTTGTTTTTACAGCATTTTTGGCACTTGTTTTGTGCGGCATCTGCATGACTTTATCGGCTAAAAACACAAATACGGAGAAAAAGACAATGGAAAACACCAACAAAAACCGCAAAGTCCTCGTCGCTTACTTTTCGAGGACAGGCGAGCAGTATTCAGTCGGCAACATCAGTGAGGGAAACACAGCAATAATCGCAAAAATGATAGCTGCAAAAACGGGCGGCGACCTTTTTGAGATCAAGGTGGCGAAAGACAACTACCCGAAAGGTTACACCGCGCTCACCGAGTATGCGAAAGAGGAAAAACAGAAGAAGGCGAGACCTGAGATCGTCGGAAAAGTCGCGAAATTCGCAGACTACGACACCGTTTTCATCGGTTATCCGAACTGGTGGAGCGATATGCCGATGCCGGTATATACGTTTCTTGAAAGCTATGATTTTACTAACAAAAACGTCGTTCCTTTCTGCACCCACGAGGGCAGTGGGATCGGCGGCACCGAAAACAACGTCAAAAACGCGGCGAAAGGTTCCAAACCCCTGAAAGGTTTCGCGATTTACGGTCACACCGCGCAGAACGAAAGGGCAGAAGCCGAGAAAAAAGTTTCGCAGTGGCTGAAAGAGATAGGGTTTTAAACTGACACGGTTCGGGAAAACAACTATTTAAGGAGGATTTCATGCAATACACGGAATTGGGCAGCACGGGGATCAAGGTGTCGCGTATCTGCGTCGGCGGAATGAGTTTCGGAGAGGCGTCGGAGAGATTTCACCAATGGACTCTGAATCAGGCTGACACACAGAAAATGATCGAACACGCCTATAGTTTAGGAGTGAATTTCATTGATACAGCAAACTGCTACAGCTTTGGCACAAGCGAAGAATACATCGGAAAGTCGCTCAAAAATCTCGGGATCGGACGCGATAAGATAGTGCTTGCGTCAAAAGTCTACTTTAATGAGGGCAAGCTCTCAAAAGCAGCGATTCTGCGCGAAATTGACGGAACGCTCTCACGGCTCGGTATGGACTATCTCGATCTCTATCAGATCCACCGTTTCGATTATTCAACTCCGGTCGAAGAGACTATGGAGACGCTTGACAGTCTCGTCAAAGCAGGGAAGGTCAGGGCTATCGGTGCGAGTGCCATGTACGGCTATCAGTTCCACAATATGCAGATCGCGGCAGAGAAAAACGGTTGGACTAAATTCTCAACTATGCAGAATCATTATAATCTTCTTTACCGCGAGGATGAGCGCGAACTTATTCCGGTATGCAGACAGTACGGAGTTTCGCTTATTCCTTACAGCCCGCTTGCCGGCGGTCATCTTGCGCATAAAGGCTGGGAATCGGGAAGCAGACGTTCTCAAACAGATAAAGTTATCCGCGACAAATACGATTCCGAAATGGAAAACAACCTCGAAATCATCGCAAAAGTGGCTGAACTGGCTGAAAAATACAGTGTTACGATGACTGAGATCGCACTCGCATGGCATTTCAAAAAAGGAGTGGCTTCTCCGATCGTCGGTGCAACAAGCATGGCGCATTTCGATGATGCAGTCAGAGCAGTCGATCTGAAACTGTCTGAAGATGATGCAAAAACACTCGAAAGTGTCTACAAGCCGCACAAAATAACGGGTGCTCTCAGCGAAGAAAGCGGCGATAAGAATTTCGACAGGATAACAGCAAAAAATAATAAAAAACCTGACACGGTGTCAACTTTTGTGTAGTTTCGTTTCTGCTGCAGTGTTATTTTTTATATGTGGGTGAAAGTTTTAACAATGATATTTAAGAAGAAAAAACGAATGATTATTATTTCGATTCTCTTTTTAGTTCTGCTTGTTTTAGGGCTGACAAGTGTGTTGTTTCTGAATCAGGCGAGTTTCGGGCGGATCCCGCATGGAAAGCGGCTTGAGCGCATCAAACACTCTCCCAATTACGACGGCAGCGGTTTCGTAAACGAGGAAAAAACGGTCACAATGACGGGAGACCGCAGTTTTTTGGAGGTCTGGAACGATTTCTTCTTCGGCGACAAGTCGAAAACTGTGCCAACTGAACCGATGAATGTCATCAAAACGGATCTGAAATCGCTTCCCGGTGAGCGCGACTGGATCGTCTGGTTCGGCCATTCCTCGTATCTGATGAACCTTTCCGGCAAAAAAGTGCTCGTCGATCCGATATTTTATAAGGCATCACCTGTGAGTTTCGTGAACAAAATGTTCGACGGGACTGATGTCTACAAGCCTGACGACATGCCTGACATCGATTTTTTGGTGATAACGCACGACCACTGGGATCATCTTGACTATCAGGCGGTTAGTGAGCTTGAGCCGCGTGTGAAAAAAGTCGTGACCGCTCTCGGTGTCGGCGAACACCTTGAATACTGGGGATATCCTGCGGAAAAACTCACTGAACTCGACTGGCGGGAGTCTGCCGATTTTGGAGAGGGATTCAGTGTTACCGCGACTCCGGCACGCCATTTTTCGGGGCGGGATCTGCACCTCAACAAGACTTTGTGGGCATCATTCGTCATTGTTTCACCGAAGCGGACAGTCTGGATCGACGGCGATTCAGGCTACGGCAGGCACTTTGCCGAAATAGGCGGAAAATTCAAAAATATCGACCTCGCCATCCTCGAAAACGGCCAGTACAATAAGGATTGGTCGCAGATCCACACTATGCCTGAAGAATTGGGCAGAATAATGAAGGATCTTAACGCCAGACGCTACATGACAGTGCACCATTCACGCTTCTGCCTGAGCGACCATCCGTATTGGGAACCGCTTGAAAACGCTAAACGCGCTGCCGCAGAATCAGGCAAACCTGTTCTGATGCCGCAGATGGGCGAAGTCGTTTATTTGGAATAAACCTGACATGATGTCAAAATAGAACTTGACGCGGTGTCAATTTTGTTTAAGATGGCTTGAAACCCGACACGGTGTCAGGATAATCGGTTCTTTTTTAATTTGATCGGAGGCAACTATGAAAAAGATTTTCATTGCATTTTTGGCACTTGTTTTTTGCAGCATTTGCCTTGATTTATCGGCTAAACCTTCAAATACGGAGAAAAAGACAATGACAAAAGTAGTTCAGACTGCGGGGCGGGACAACCTCGGCTCTTTCGCGCCGGAATTCGCCCATTTCAACGACGATGTCCTTTTCGGCGAGAACTGGAATAATGCTGACATTTCACTTAAAACGAGGAGCATCATCACGGTCGTAGCCCTGATGTCGCAGGGGATAACCGATTCTTCGATGAAACACCACCTTCAGAACGCTAAAAACAACGGCGTTACAAAGGAAGAGATCGCCGCTGTTATAACCCACACCGCGTTTTATGCAGGCTGGCCCAAGGCGTGGGCAACATTCAATCTCGCAAAAGAGATCTGGAACGAAAAAGCTCCCGCAATGAGCGAAAAGGATAAGTACGCGCAGACAATAATGTTCCCGATAGGCGTTCCGAACACAGCTTATGCGAAGTATTTCATCGGGCAGAGCTATCTTTCTCCGGTTTCTACCAGCCAGGTGAAGATTTTCAACGTCACTTTCGAGCCGAAATGCCGCAACAACTGGCACATCCACCACGCGAAAACGGGCGGCGGACAGATGCTTATCGCAGTCGGCGGCAGAGGATTTTATCAGGAATGGGGCAAAAAACCGATAGAGATGAAGCCAGGAGATGTCATCAATATTCCGGCAAACGTCAAACACTGGCACGGCGCGGCTCCCGACAGCTGGTTTTCGCATCTCGCAATCGAGATCGACGGCACCGAAACTTCGAACGAATGGCTCGAACCGGTGAATGATGCGGAATACGGGAAACTGAAATAAGGAGGAAAAATGAAAAAATTTTTTATTATTTTTGCGGTTTTAGTATTCTCGCTCGTCTCATGCGGCGAAAAGGAGGAAACTATGAAAAAGGAGGAAGTTATGTCGTTTGCTGAATTGGCTCAAAAAAGGTATTCCGTCAGAAGTTATGCCCCGAAACCTGTTGAACAGGATAAGATAGAGGCGATATTGGAGGCTGGGAATATGGCTCCGACAGCCAAAAATCTTCAGCCGCAGAGGATCTATGTGCTGAAAAGCAAAGAATCGCTTGAAAAGTTGTCTGCACTCACCCCGATGGGATTCAATGCGCCGGTCGTGCTGATGATCGCATACAATGAGGATGAAGAGTGGAAAAACCCGCTGCAGGAGGGGATCCATTCCGGGATCGAGGATGCAAGCATCGTTGCAAGCCATATTATGTTCAGAGCGACCGAACTCGGGCTTGGAAGCTGCTGGGTCAACTACTTCGCAAACGATGAACTGAAAAAAGCGTTCGCCCTTCCCGAGAATGAAAAGATCGTGCTGCTGATGCCGATAGGGTATCCGGCTGAAAACTCGGAACCTTCGTCGAGGCACTCAGAGAAAAAGCCGTTAAGTGAAACAGTGAAGTATTTATAGAGGTTTAAATAGGATTTTAGAAACGAAACAAATTGGAGGATCTTATGAGAAAGGAATTTGAAAAAGGATTCTTGACACCGCAACCGGTTTTTATCGTTGCGACTTACGATGAGAAAGGAAACGTAGACGCTATGAACGCGGCCTGGTGCGGCCAGGTAGGTCTCAATCAGCTTTCGATCTCTCTTTCACCGCACACGACCACGGAAAATTTGAAAAATCAAAAGGCTTTCACGGTAAGTTTTGCGACAAAACCGCAGATAGAAGCTTGTGATTATGTCGGTATCGTGTCGCTTTCAAAAGTCAAAAACAAAATGGAAAAAAGCGGTTTTACGGTAACCAAAAGCGGCAAAGTGAACGCACCGATAATCGATCAGCTTCCTGTCGCCATTGAGTGCAAAGTGCTCTCGATCACTGAAGAATACGGCGAAACGCGCGTTGTCGGCGAGATCGTCGGAATGAGTGCTGATGAAAGCGTTCTGACCAATGGCAAAGTCGATCTGGACAAACTCCAGCCAGTAATGTTCGATTCTTCAATCCTCTGCTACCGCGAGATCGGCGCGAATGTCGGCGGCGCATGGAATGTCGGCAAAAAACTTATGTGATCTTTTGTGAACGATGCCAACAGATGAAAGTCGAACAGTTCGTGATGGCTTACAAAGTGAAAAAGGTAACTGATCAATAAAAGGGAAACTAACATGAAAAATCTAATATTTTTACTGATTTTGAGCCTGTTTTCGGCGGTGTGGGCGGAGGCGAAACCTGCTGAAAAATACGGAGATCTTGTAGTCCGCATCGCCGAGATCGAAGTCTATCCGAAGTGGCTCGATGCATATCTTGCTGCTGCCAGAACGGTCGGAGCCGAGTCTGTCGCAAAAGAAGAAGGTGTCATCTGCATTTTCCCGATGCAGATGAAGGAAAAGCCGAACATTATCCGCATTATCGAGATCTACCGCAGCGAAGAAGCCTACAAAGCGCATCTCCAGACACCCCATTTCCGCACCTACAAAGAGGGAACACCACACATGATCAAATCGCTCAAACTTGTGCCGATGTCTCCGCTTGACGCTGAAAACATGGGCTTGATATTTAAAAAACTTAGATGATTTAAGGAGACTGAAATGAAAAAAATTCTCATTATTTTTGCAGCATTGATTTTTGCTGTCATTTCCTGCGGCGACAAGCAGGAATCAAAAACAAATGAAAAGGGAGGAGAAGGCATGGATGCGGTCAAAAAGTCTGTTGAACCGGAAAAGAGAGAGGAACACTACACTTTTGAGCTTGCGGAAGGAGTGATCCGCACGAAAGTCCGCTTCAAAAACCACTTCGGGATAGAACTTGCCGGTGATCTCTACACTCCGGCTGATGCTGCGGCTAATGGTAATGCGGCAATCGCGGTGAGCGGCCCTTTCGGAGCTGTCAAGGAACAGTCGAGCGGTCTTTATGCCAACGAAATGGCAAAGAGAGGCTTCATCGCGCTTGCTTTTGACCCTTCGTTTACAGGCGAAAGTGCGGGAGAGCCCCGTTATATGAACAGTCCCGACATCAATACAGAAGATTTCATGGCGGCAGTCGATTTTCTTTCAACACGTGACAACATCGATCCTAAAAAAATAGGCATCATCGGCATCTGCGGCTGGGGCGGAATGGCTCTCAATACGGCTGCGATCGATACGAGGATTAAGGCGACGGTCGCAAGCACGATGTATGATATGAGTCGCGTCACTGCAAACGGCTACAATGACAGCGCGGATTCAGCCGATGCAAGGAACGAAGCACGCAAAGCCATGATGGCGCAGAGGATCGAAGACTTCAAAAAAGGAAGCTACAAACTTGCAGGCGGTGTCATTGATCCGCTTCCCGAGGATGCTCCGCAGTTCGTGAAGGATTACTACGCATACTACAAAACTCCGCGCGGCTACCACGAACGCTCGCTCAATTCAAACGGCGGATGGAACGTCACGGCTGCGACGTCGCTTCTCAACACGAAACTTTTGTCTTATGCCGATGAGATCAGGAGTTCCGTCCTCATCATCCACGGCGAAAATGCTCACAGCAGATACTTCAGCGAGACGGCGTTCAAAAAACTCGAAGGCGACAACAAGGAACTGATGATAATTCCCGGCGCGAACCATGTTGATCTTTACGACAACCTTGAAAAGATCCCGTTCGGAAAATTGGACGAGTTTTTCAGGAAGAATCTGAAGTAGAAAAATCAGGAGGAAAAATGAAAAAAGTATTGATTTTATCAGGCAGTCCGCGAAAAGGCGGCAACTCGGATACTCTCTGCGATGAATTCATGCGCGGGGCAATCGAGGCTGGCAACGAAGTTGAGAAGATACGCGTCAGCGAGAAAAAGATCGGCTACTGCACAGGCTGCTACTACTGCCAGAAATCGGGCGGCGTGTGCGCCATCAAAGACGACATGAACGAACTCCTGCAGAAAATGATAGACGCTGATGTCATCGTGCTTGCAAGTCCGGTCTATTTCTATTCGATCGACGCACAGCTCAAGACCGTGATCGACAGGACTGTGGCACGCTGGCTTGAAGTCAAAAACAAGGAATTTTATTACATCGCGACAAGCGCCGATAAGGATCCGAAGTCGCAGGAGCGCACGATCGAGTGTTTCCGCGGATATGCAGACTGTGTCGAAGGCGCTGTCGAAAAAGGTGTGATATATGCGACCGGTGTTTACCAGAAAGGCGAGATCCAGAACAGCCCCGCTTTGAAAGAAGCTTATGAGATGGGAAGAAAAGTGTAAGTGCATGCGTGATCCTGCTCTTGAAAATAAACTTTCGGCTTTGCGTAAGTTCTTCCGCTTGTACGGAAATGCCGCGATAGCCTTTTCCGGCGGGGTCGATTCGACTTTTCTGCTTAAAGTTGCGCATGACGAACTCGGTGAAAAAGTGCTGGCTGTAAGTGCTGTATCCGTACTTTCCCCGAAGCATGAAACTGAGGCGGCTGCGGCATTCTGCAAGAAAGAGGGGATAAGGCTCGTCACTATTCAGATCGATCCGCTGAAAATCCACGGATTTAAAAACAATCCAGAAAACCGCTGCTACATCTGCAAAAAAGAAATATTCAGTAAAATCAGAAGTTTGGCTTTGGAAAACGGAATTTACACGGTCTGCGACGGAAGCAACGCCGACGACACTGGCGACTACCGCCCCGGAATGCAGGCTTTAGCTGAGCTCGGTATCAAAAGTCCGCTTCTGGAGTGTGGATTTACGAAAAGCGAGATCCGTGAACTTTCAAAAGAGATCGGTCTTCCGAGCTGGAACAAACCGAGCGCGGCCTGCCTTGCGTCACGATTCGTCTACGGAGAGGAAATAACCGCTGAAAAACTGCAAATGGTCGAAAATGCGGAAGATTTTCTGCAAGAACTTGGCTTTAGACAAAAGCGTGTCAGGATCCACGGCGATAATCTGGCACGTATTGAGGTCATGCCGGAAGATTTTGAGAAAATTCTAAACGCAAAAGAAAAAATCAATAATTATTTTAGAAGTTTAGGCTTTAAATACGTGACGCTTGACATTCAGGGTTTCAGAAGCGGAAGTATGAACGAGGTGATTAAAAATGAGCGGAATTGATGCATTGAAATTCGCGGAACTCGATACTGAGCGCAAAAAGCGGACGGGATTTCCCGAAGTCGTTTTCTGTCAGGGGAAAAAGGACGATTTTCTGAAAGATATTTTCGCAAAACTATATGCCGCAAACGGCGAAGTTCTGGGAACACGGGCGACTGCAGAGCAGTTCGAGATCGTGAAAAGCGTCATAGCAAATGCTGAATACGACGAGGTCTCGCGTATTATCACGGCAAGAGAAAACGAGAAAAAACTTGTAGGTAATATCGCGGTATGTACTGCGGGAACGGCTGATATTCCGGTGGCGGAAGAGGCTGCAAGGACGGCTGAATTTTTTGGCAGTTTTGTTAGTAGAATCTACGATGTCGGCGTGAGCGGGATCCACAGACTTCTTTCAAAAACCGAGATTTTAAACAAGGCTAACTGCATCATCGCGATAGCCGGAATGGAAGGAGCTTTGGCGAGCGTCATCGGCGGACTTGTTTCGGTTCCCGTGATAGCAGTCCCGACTTCGGTGGGCTACGGAGCAAGCTTTGAAGGGCTTTCGGCACTGCTCACAATGATAAATTCATGCGCGAACGGCATTTCGGTAGTCAACATCGATAACGGCTTCGGCGCAGGATATGTCGCGACTCAGATAAACTTTTTGGCAGAGAGGGGAAAGACAAAATGAAGGGAAAAAACTTATATTTCGAGTGCACTTCGGGAATAAGCGGAGACATGGCGGTTGCCGCACTTCTTGATCTTGGTGCGGATAGAGAAAAACTTCTCAAAGTGCTTGGATCTATTCCCGCAGACGGATTCAAAGTTGAGATCTCGGATGTTGTGAAAAATGGTGTAAAGTGCTGTGATTTCAATGTTATCCTTGATGAAAAGCACGAAAATCACGACCACGATACCGATTATCTTTTCGGGCACAAGCACCAGCACGTGCATCATCACCACGAACACAGGAATTTAGGCGACATCCTGCATATAATCGAACACACAGAACTGAATGAAAACGCTAAAAATTTAGCCGGAAAAATTTTCAGAATAGTCGCAGTTGCCGAATCCAAAGCGCACGGTGTCGCGCTTGAAGAAGTCCACTTCCACGAAGTCGGCGCGATAGATTCGATAGTCGATATCGTCGCGTTTGCTTTCTGCTTCGATGATCTGGGCATTGAGCGCGTTTTCATTCCGGTACTCACTGAAGGAATGGGCGAGATCCGCTGCCAGCACGGGATTTTGCCGATACCTGTCCCCGCAGTCGTGAACATCGTGCAGGAATACGGATTTTCTTTGAAAATTACCGACACGAAAGCTGAACTCGTGACACCGACCGGTGCTGCGATAGCTGCGGCAGTCCGGACTGACGAGACACTTCCGAAAGAATTCAAAATAACGAAAATAGGGCTCGGCGCAGGAAAAAGAAACTACGAAAAACCGAGTATTCTCAGAGCTTTTCTGATCGAAGTTTCTGAAGAAACGACTGCCGCCGAAAAAAATAAAGAACCCGCAAATGAAGTGATGAAACTGGAAGCCAATATCGACGATTCGACAGGCGAAGAGCTCGGTTTCGCTATGGAGCAGCTTTTTGAAGCGGGAGCACTCGATGTTTTCTACACACCCTGCTTCATGAAGAAAAACCGCCCGGCATACATGCTGACAGTCCTCTGCAAAAACGAGGATCGTGAAAAAATGGAAGAGATAATTTTCAATCAGACAACGACCATCGGGATCCGCCGCACCAAAACCGAAAGAAGCGTCCTCGAGCGCGAGACACTTCTCATCGATACACCCTATGGAGAAGTGAGGATCAAACTTGTGAACCACAACAACCGGAAACGTTTTGCCCCAGAATACGAAGATGTCGCCGTAATAAGCAGGCGTACAGGCATCTCTTTCGGCAAAATATACAATGAACTTGTGGCTTTCTGCAGATCGCAGTTTTAAATTTTTAAGGAGGAAATCATGGCATGTTTTACAGTTCCGCTTGCTGAAGCGGTCGTCGTTTCAACGGCAAAAACAATTGCAAAAAAGGTGGGATGCAGCGAAAAGACTCTCGATTTTATCGACAAAAAAGTGGGCTGGCTCGAAAAAATGCTCTACGGCGGCTCTTTTCTGCTTGCGATCGAGCACCTTTACCACGGTGAAATTTCTGTTTATCCGCCTTTTCTCACGGCACTCAACACGCCGGAGGAAATTCCGGTGATGCTTCACGAAATGGCTACATCGGGAGTCGGAATGGCGCTTCTCACCACGGTGGTCTGGGGTGTCATGGTCGGAGTTTCGGCTGTTTTTGAAGGAAAAAAAGCGGAAGCGAAGAGCGAAGGAGGTCTGTAATGTGTCTAATTATGACGATTCTGACAGCAGTTATCCTCTCAGTTTTTTATTTCCGCGCTGAAAAGCAGGGAAAACAGGCGAAAAGTCTGCTCAATTCGACGCTTATGTTCTGGGGTGCGGCTCTCATGTGGAGCGTTGACGGCATCGCTTCTCTTCTTGAAGGGGAGCCTTTTTTCGACATCAGCCGCGAAGACACGGTTTTGGGTGCAATAATCGTCGTTTGCGGACTTGCTGTTTTTGCGTTTCTTACTGCAATGGAAAAACGCGGTGCAAAACTGAAAGCAAACTAAGGAGAAAACCATGAAAAAATACTTGTTTTTGATTGCGATCCTTGCGCTTTTTGCGCTCGCAGCTTGTTCCACATCCGATAAAAAGGATGGAAAATCAAACAGTCCGCAGACTTCAACAGAGCAGCAGACCGAAGCTCCCGCTCAGACTGAGCCAACACCAGCTGCTGAAGAAGCTGCAAAACCGGAGGAAAAACCGATGCTTGAACACCAGACTACAGATGAAAACGCTCCCATTGTCTATTTTATAAAAGACATTTCGCCCGAATCGCTTGTTAAGGCTTTTGACGCACTCGGCTGGACTCCTCAGGGAAAGACAGGAGTCAAGATCAGCACGGGTGAATCGGAAAAGTCGAACCACTTAAGGCCCGCTCTGATAAAGGATCTCGTGCAGAAAATAAACGGTACGATAGTCGAGTGCAACACCGCTTATCCCGGCAACCGCAACACGAATGAGGCACACAGAAACGCACTCAAACAGCGCGGATACCTTGAGATAGCACCATTCGACCTGCTTGATGAGGAAGGGGAGATGCTTATTCCCATCGAAGGGGCGAAACATTTAGTCAAAGGCGACTATGTCGGCACGCACTTCAAAAATTACGATTCATACCTTGTTCTTTCGCACTTCAAAGGGCATCAGATGGCGGGATTCGGCGGAGCGATAAAGAACCTTTCGATCGGATTCGGAAGCGGAACGGACGTTGAACACTCGGGAAAAATCTACATCCATTCGGCTGGTAAGGCGACAAAAGGCTGGGTAACTGCAAAGCAGGTCGATTTCCTCGAATCGATGGCTGAAGCGGCAAAAGGTGTGTGCCAGGCAATGAACGGCGGCAAAAACATCGCTTTCGTGAATGTTCTCAACCGTCTGAGCGTTGACTGCGACTGCAACGGAAACCCGGCAGAACCCGACATGCACGATCTCGGCGTTCTTGCTTCCCTTGATCCGCTGGCGATAGATCAGGCTTCGATAGATATGGTCTACGCGGCGACAGACTCAAAATCACTGAAAGAGCGCATCGAATCAAGACAGGGACTTCACACACTCGACTATGCAGCTGAAATAGAGCTCGGAAACAGAAATTACAGAATTGTAGAGATAAAGTAGGAGAAAAAGATGCCCAAATTTTCGCAGGAAATCATGAATTCACGCAAGGAAGAGCTCGTTGATGCGTGCGAAAAGCTCTATCAGACAAAGACTTTCAACGAGATAACTTTGAAGGAGATAGGGGATACGGCGGAGTTTACGCGCACTGCGATATACAGCTATTTTCAGACAAAAGAGGAGATTTTTTTAGCTCTCTTGCAGCGTGAATACGGAAAGTGGATAAAAGAACTTGAAGATATCGAAGCGACGAAGGTGAAACTCACGGCTTCCAAACTTGCAAGAAGGTTCGCCCTTTCGCTTCAGAACAGGGTGCAGCTTTTGAAACTTCTCAGCATGAACCTCTATGCAATCGAGGAATTGAGCCGCGATGAAAATCTGCTGGAGTTCAAAAAGGTCTACAAAGCCGCTATCGATGCGGTCGACAGGTGTTTTAAAATGTTCAAGCCGAAAGCGACACAGACCGAAAGTTATGCCTTCAGCTATCAGTTTTTTCCATTCATGTACGGCGTTTATCCTTATGTTTTCCCTTCCGAAAAGCAGGCCCGTGCGATGAAAACTGCCGGAATGAAGCTCAAAAAGAGAACAGTCTACCAGCTCGCATATCCGGCGATTCTCAAAATGCTCGGGAAATAACCTTTTATCTGTCATCTTGAACGAATGTGAAAGATCTCAGAGATTCAACGCTTTAGCTCAGAATGACGCATTGGTGATTTTCTACAAATTGCCTATGAAATTCTCTACAACAGGGATTTTGTTATTGATATTTATTTTCAGATATTCGACATATTCATCAAAAACTTTCACGTTGTTATTCGGAAAGGTGTTTATGTAATCGTGACGCCCGGTCCAGAGCATTGCATCGTATTTTGCTGCAAGTGCGATTATGCTTCGTATCGTTTCGATTCTCGGCTCAATATCGATGAGACCGGAATATTCGTTCCAAAGCTCTTTTGTGCGGGCAATGAATTTGGGAGATTTGAAGAGGGCATTGTAGTAAAGTGCTTCGTTCAGCTGGCATGATGCACTTCTGCTGCTTGCCGCAGTATCAAAATCCCATACAGGACCTGCTTTTAAAATGTTGTTTGCGCTGTCGAAAGTAAAAAAATCACTTCTGGGATGTCCTGAATCCCAGTTGTCCATAATTTCAATTACAAGCCAGAATTTTACCCAGGAATCAATGTCGATAATATCGGAATACGATTCATCGGGCGCAGAGCAGTTGTTTGAGTCCAATACTACGGTGAAATCAGGGTAAAGCAGTGTTTCGAGATCGTTTATTTTGGATTCCAGCCGTTCAAGTCTGTTCTCTCCGCCGGTTGTTATTTCATTGTTTTCATCAACCATGTAGTCGTCATTTTTGATCATGTAGGGAAAGTTTCTGATTTTACTTCTGAATCTGAGGGTTTCGTCAAAATAAGTATCAATTTCAATAAGATAGTCTTTGTCTTCATCATCTGTCATTTCCGGATTCCCGTCGTTGATGTTGACGCGGTTTTTATCTACTTTGATTGCCTCGCCGAGCCAGTACAGGCCTTTGTACTTGCCGTTTAGAATGAGATTGACGAATTCGCCGTGAACAGTCCAGTCCAATTCAAAGAGGTTGCTGAAATAAAATGCGAGTTCGTTTCGCATGAAAGAGCTGTCCCAGTAGTTTGCAAGCAGAACCCAGCGTTTGTGCTTGGGCATTCCCATGATTTCACGGGATTTTTTAAGTTTCAGTGCATAAGGTTTTTTTGGTTTTTTCCATGATGAATTGCCTCTGCCTTTGATGCTGGTTTCAATTTCGTCGAAGTTCCAGCTTTCGTTGTCCGCTCCGGCAATTGACATAGATGCGCCGGTTATCCACTCTTCTTTGGAAGTGATCGCGATTCCGTCGGGAGTGTTGATATACAAAGTAGGAATGCCAGTGTATGCCACGATTGCAATTCTGGAAATTGAAGTTTTGCTTTCACCTGTTGGAGTTGCAGCAGTCGCAGCGCAGTAATAGTAATAAATCCCTTTTTCAGTAACTACGGGTGTTTCAAAAGTCTGATTTGTCGCACTGGGGATCGCAATTCCCGAATCTGCCGAGTTGTCCGGTGTTTCATACCATTGGTAGGTTATTTCGCAGCCGGTCAGTTTCGCTTCGCATGCGAGGGAAACGCTGCGGCCGTTCGGTGCAATATTCATTTTGACTGGTTGTTTGGTAAATTTAATTGCATTATTGAGGTTGCAGCCGGAATCGTTAATGATGTCTTCATCAGCAGTAGTTTCATCGTCTGTCAGAACATCTTCGTCATCAGTATCACCGGTCTGAATATCTTCGTCCGTAATATCTTCGTCAGTCGTTGAATCAAAATCAGCGGCACCGTCCTCATCTTCATTGTCAGTTGTCGGATCGCTGTCTGCGGTCAAATCTTCATCTTCCGTAACATCTTCGTCTTTTGTCATATCTTCATCTGTCGCGATATCTTCGTCCTCAGAGATCTCTTCGTCTGCTGCGATATCTGTGTCCGTGGCAGTATCATCATCAGTTGTCGTGTCATAATCCGCAGAAATATCGCTGTCGTTTGTTGTGTTGCTTGAATCGTCGCTCAGGTTCGTTTGGTTTTCAGTGGTTTTGTCGCCGCAGCTGATGACAAAGACTAAAAGAAATAAACAAAAAATGACCTTTTTCATGCCAACTCTACAAATTTTCGATGAACTTGTTCACTACGGAAATTTTTTTGTTCAGGGTCTCTTTCAAAAAATCGACGTATGCGTCGAAATCCTTCCGGTTTATGCCCGAAGGGTCGTTGCTTTTGCTTCCCCAGAGCATCAAGTCGTACCGCGCGGCTGTGGAAATAGCATCGCGAGTCGATTCGATAAAGGTTTCAATATCCGTCCGGCTGTAGTATGTGTCCCACAATTCTTTGGTTCTTGCGGTAAACGCCGGAGATTTGAAAAGGGCGTCGTAGTAAAGCGTGTTCTGCTGTGTGCATGATGAGCGCTGATAAAGTGAAGCCGTTTCGAAATCCCAGACAGGGCCTGCTTTGAAGATGTTCTGTATGTTGAAAGTGAAAAAGCAGTCTTCCGGTGTTTCAAGTTTTTTGTTGTCCATGATTTCGTTTACGAGCCAGAATTTTATCCACGAATCTGTGTCCAGCATAGTTGAGTAACCTTCATTCGGCGCGGAACATGCTGCGGTTTCCATTCCTTCGGTAAAATCAGGGTAAAGCAGCTTTTCCAGAACGTTTATTTTTGCGTTCAGCCGCTCAAGTCTTCCTTTGCCGCCGCTTGTGATATTACCGTCGTTATCAAGCATCCAGTTTTCGTTTTTGACAATGTAGGGTGTTTTGCGGATTCCGCTTTGAAAATAGAGCGGATCTGCGGAATCTTCTTCAGTTTCCAGAAGATAGCTTTTGTCGTCATCATTAAAAATATCGAGAGGTTCATAGAGGTTTACGCGGTTTTCATCGACTTTCACCGTCTCTCCGAACCAGTAAAGCCCTTTGTATTCGCCGTTTAAAACGAGATCGACGAATTCTCCGTGAGGTGTCCAGCTCATTTTGAATGTTTCGCTAAGATAGAAAGCGGTCTCGTTGCGCATAAAGGATTTGTCGCGGTAGTTTGCAAGCAGAATCCAGCGTTTTTCTTCAGGCATGCCCATGATTTCGCTGTTTTTCTGAAGTCTTAAGGTGTAGTTTTTTTTCGGGCGCTCCCACGAAGCTGTTCCTTTGCCTTTGATGCTTGTTTTTAAGTTGTCGAAATCCCAGTTTTCGTCATGTGCTCCGACAACCGAAATCGTTGCATCATCCATCCAGTCTTCGTTTGAAGTGATCTCAACGCCGTCCGGAGTGTTTAAATAAAGAGTCGGAAGTGCAGTGTATGCCACGCTTGAAACGTTCGATATAGCAGTTTTGCCTTCAACGGTAGCCGTGCAGTAGTAGTAATAAATCCCCTTTCGATTATATACAGGCGTCGTAAAAATCATATCTGTCGCGCCCTGGACGGCAACACCGGAAGATGTCGAGCCGTCTGTACTTTCATACCACTGGTAAGTTGCATTTCCGTCTTTTGTTTCCGCTTTGCACGGGATGGCAATGCTGTGAATGTACGGTGCGACATACATATTTTCAGGTGCAATTCCGCTTGAACTGTCTCCGCAGCCGACAATAATGAAAATAAGTGAAAAAAGCATGCAGAAAGGAAACTTTTTCACACAGGGCCTCCCAAATGGTCCGACATACCAAAAACGACAGATTCTAAAAAAAATCTCAGGAAAAACAAGAGTTTTTGTTTAGATAAAATAATAAAAAATTACTCGGAAAAATTTCTGTTCCGGTGCTTTAAATAATTCTGAGATACACGTGGATTTTTAAAAAAAACTAAATATAATCGCTTGTTTTTTTCTTTGAATTTTTATTGGAGATCCGAAATGAAAAAGATTTTTCTTATGTTCGCGCTAATGTTGAGCGTCTTTGCGGTAAACGGTGCGGAACTTTTCTACAGCAACGGAACGAGCCTTACCATGCAAAAGGCCGAAGGTTTCGGTGCAGTCAGCCGCATCGCTTCAGACGCTTTTGTTCCGAAAAACGAAATTTACCGTCTTAATCTCGGAAAAAAAGTGTTTTCCATTGTGAAAGGCGGCGGTGAACTTCCCGTTTATTTCCTCGGTGATATGCCGGTTGTAGCTGAAAAAACAATTTTCTGGCGCGGTGAAAAATCTGTCGAATATATGGAAAAAAATTATGGATTGAAACTTGTCGAAGTTTTTCCGACTTATCCGCTTTATTCTTTTTCAGTGCAGGGCGACAGCGTTGAAGTTGCCGAAAAAATCGTGAAAAACGGCGACGGTTACGCATTCCCCGACCTCGTCCGCGAAACGACTCTCAGATTCATTCCCGAAAAAACTCCGGAAGATCCATATTTTAATATGCAATGGCACCTGCAGAACACAGGAAAAGTTAAAAATTATGAAGGAAGAGAAATTGAAATACTGAAAAATGCCGATGTGAAATTCATCCAGATGCTTGAATTCCTGAATGCCAATAAAATTGAGGTCAATACAGACACGAAAATCGCGATAATGGATACCGGAATCGTACCTGATCACGAAGATTTGACCAATATCGAACCCGGTTACGATGCGATAAACGATGAAGAAGGCGGTTATCCAGACCTTGACGAGTTGGAACAATATGCCGGTACGCCGTACGTACAGTATCTGGCATCTGCTGTCGGTCACGGAACAACCTGCGCCGGTGTCAGCGCCGGTGTCGGCAACGATATCGGAATGAGCGGAATGTGCCCGTGGTGCAGACTTTACCCCGTTAGATATCTCGAAGGGTTGCAGGGAACGGCTATGTCCGATGCCACGATGATTGATGTTTACGAGCTGTATGTCGAAGATCCCGATATTACGACGATAAACTGCAGTTTCGGCCCGGATTCTTCTTACGGAACGATCCCTGTCACACCGGGTGAAGTCGAATCTCATGAAAATTTCATGCAGAACGGAAGAAACGGCAAAGGCGGCGTCATCGTCTACGCTTCAGGAAACGACGGAGTTGATTCTTCTTACGAACAACTTCTGGGACACAATTTCACTATTGAAAGAAACGGAAAAGAGTTTACCGACAGAGTCGTAACAGTCAACGCAGCGAGCGCATGGGATTCGAGAGTCGAATATTCGAATTACGGACCTTTTTCGACTGTTACCGCTCCATCGCTTTCCGAGACTCCGATGGTCGGCATTGCAACGACTTCGATTCCTGGTTACGGTGACTATAAATCCGATTACACACTTCTTTTTTCCGGAACTTCCGCAGCCGCTCCCGTTGTTTCCGGCTTTTTCGGTGCAGTATTCAGTATAAATCCCGAACTTACTCTTGAAGAAGCGATCGAAATTCTGAAGAAAAGTGCAGATAAAATCAATCCCGAAACAGGTCTTTGGGATGAGAACGGTTTCAGTGTGAAATACGGCTACGGCAGAGTCAATCTTGAAAAGGCGGCTCGTCTCGCAGCAGGCTTGAAAATGTGTGCCGAAGAAAAAGAAGAAGTCTGCGGAAACCATCTTGATGACGACTGCGACGGCTATGTCGATGAAGGCTGTGCAGAGCCACTTAAAATCGGTCAAGCCTGCGAAAGCAGCGAAGACTGTCTGACATCTTCACACACTATCGACGATGTCGAATGCTTGAAAGCCCGCCGCTACTGGGCTTTTGAAGGCGGTTACTGTGTTGAAAAGAGCAAAAATGCTCCGTGTTCCGACGGAACTGTAGCTTTCGATGTCCAGAATAACGAATATTATCTCTGTGCTCTTGAATGCAGTGATGTCAAACCATGTGAAAGAGAAGGTTACTACTGCACGAACGAAGTGTTGGGAGTTTGTCTGCCGAGCTGCAAGAAAAATTCTGACTGCAACGAGGGTTCATACTGTAACGATGAAGAAAGATGCGAGAAACTTCCTTCATCAATCGGCGGAAGCTGTAAAGACGACAGTGAATGTGCTGGCGATTTCACAACCTGCAACACCCGGTTCGAAGGCGGCTACTGTACGGAACAATGCACCGGTGATGACAGTGAGTGTCCTGACGGCTCAAAATGCGTAACATACGGCAACAGACGTAAAACCACGTCGTGTCTGGCTTCATGCGCTTCTGATAAGGATTGCAGGACAGACGAAGGTTATCTCTGCCATCCGCAGATTGATTCAAAAAGCGGAGTATGCTACAGAAAGTGCATGGGAGATTCAGACTGCAACGATGAAAATGCTGTATGTAACGAAAACGGATACTGCGCTTCCGAAAATTGGGAAGGCTGGCCGGAAGAACCTGAAGATAACGATGAAACTTCCGACGACGACACAATCGGAAGTACTCCTGACAACGATGAAGAAGATATGACTTATAGCGATGACGCTTCATCCGAGAAGAAAAAAAGCGACGGCTGTTCTGTTGTCGTGATGTAAAATGGTTGATCTCAAAGGGAAAAAAGCCCTCATTACCGGTGCTTCGAGCGGTTTCGGAGCCGATTTCGCCGATATCCTTGCCAAAAAGGGAATGGATTTGATTGTTACGGCGCGCCGCGAAGACAAACTCAATGAACTGAAAGAAAAAATCGTTGAAAAATACGGTGTGAACGTACGTGTCATCGTCATGGATCTCACAGGATTCGATGCAGCTGAAAAACTTTATGCCGAAGTGAAGGACGAAAACATCGACATGCTCATAAACAACGCGGGTTACGGTATGTACGGTTGGTTCGAGCGGCAGGATGCGGCGGCCCTCAACAAAATGGTGCAGCTCAACGTCGTTTCCGCTTTTGTCCTTGCCAATCTTTTTGCAAAGGATTTTTCGGCAAAAAATTCTGGCTGGATTTTGAATACAGCCTCTTTTGCGGCATTCAATCCAACCCCTTTCTATGCGGTCTACGGTGCAACGAAAGCTTTTCTCATGAATTTTTCGGTCGCTCTCCGCACCGAACTCAAAAAACAGGGAAAAAACGTCTGCGTGACTGCGCTCTGCCCAGGTTTTACCGATACTGAATTTGTTCAGACTGCCAACCAGAAACGCTCAAAACTTCTCGAAATGATAATCGGCAGAAGCTATCCAGCCGCAGTCGAAGCGGTAAACGCTCTTCTCAAAAACAAGCCTATAGTTATGCCGCGCTTGATGAACCGGTTCGCCGCACTCTTTCTCCGCTTCCTTCCGAGAAGTGTTGCGGCTGAAGCTGCTTTCATGTCAATCAGGGATAAGGAATAATTTGTTATTTGATTTGTAAAAATAGTTTAAATTACTGTATTTTTATACTTTTATTGACTTTATTGGTCTAATATGATATAAAATGCCGTAAGTGGAGGTTTTTAAATGAGATTTTATGACTGGCTTTTGAAAAAATACGGCTACAACGAGCCGATTTTTACTAGTGAAATAGAATTCGAGGATTATTCGCGTCCGTGGATATTCAAAGAATTGAACGAACTTTGCAGAAAGGGGCTGCTCGCCCGCTACGACAAAGGGGTCTGCTACATTCCTAAAACGACTTTTTTAGGTAAAACGCTTCTTGATCCGAGAAAAGTCATTGCCAAAAAATATATTTCGTCAAACGGAGATGTTGTCGGATATTATTCAGGAAATACTTTGCTCAACCTTATGGATCTCTCCACGCAGATGTCAAACAGCATTGAAATCTACACGAACAATGAAAAAACAAAAATAAGGGAGATCAAAATCGGTTCACAGAAAGTGATCCTGCGGCGTTCTAGGACAAAAATCACGAAGGAAAACTCAGCTGTCATGCAGCTTTTGGAATTGATGAATTTTACAACAGCTGAATTTTTCGACAAAGAGCGCAAAAACATTGTCTGCCGCTTCATAAAAGAAAAAAACATCACACGCAAAATGATAACAGAATACGCGCCGTTTTTCCCGGACAAGGCGCTCCGTAACCTGATAACGAGCGAGGTAATATACAGTGTTGCATAAAAACCGTGAGATTTTTGAGGATATTCTGCTTAGAGTTTCATCGGAATACGGCATAGATGCCGCCATTATAGAAAAGGATTACTATGTCACCCTGCTGCTGAAAAACATTGCCGTACTTGTTCCCGATATCATTTTCAAAGGAGGAACATCTCTGTCGAAATGCTACCGGCTGATAGAAAGATTTTCAGAGGACATCGACCTTTCCATATTTGAAGAGGTGAAACCGCCCGAGAGTAAGCGGCGTAAACTGAAAGAGGGGATTCTCAAAGCGATAGAAACTTCTGAACTGACGCTTGAGAATAAGGATGATATACGCAGCCGCCGTGATTTTAACCGTTATCTCATCGCATATCCGTCTGTTTTCACTTCGTCTGCAGTCAAATCCAAACTGATAGTCGAGACCGCTGTTTTTACCGGGATATATCCGACAGAAGTCAAAGATGTCGGAAATTACATTTTTGATTTTCTCAGCAAAAATAACGCACTTGGTTTTGTCGATACTGACACAATAAGACCCTTTTCGATCAAAGTTCAGAAACCGGAAAGAACATTCATCGACAAGGTTTTTGCTTTGTGCGACTATCATCTTGCAGGCAGTCACGAGCAGCATTCACGTCACATATACGATATTTATAAACTTTACGAAATCGTTAAACTGGACAAATCCTTGACTGAACTCATAAATAAGGTCAGAAATGAACGAAAATTGCTTCAAATGTGCCCTTCTGCGCAGGACGGTGTTGATATAAACGCGCTGCTTGAAGAAATAGTTGAAAAAGAACCATACAAAGCTGATTACAACAACACGACATATCGGCTCCTGTTCAAAAAAGTGCTGTATGAAGAGGCGATAAAAACTCTCGAAAAAATTTCGGGACTAAGGATCTTCTAATAAATTTCATAAGATAAAAACAGATTTTTGTGAAAAAACGCCTTAAAATTGTCTGGAAAATGTGATTTTTTGCTTAAAAATGGCTTAAAAAATGTGAAGAATATGCTAAAAATGGCATGAATTTTGTGATTTAAAGTGAAAATGTGAATAATTACAATGTTTTAAAATAATGCGTGGGTAAGTGAACTGAAACGCTGGATTCTTGAGACGAAAATCAAATAAAAATTTCCCCGAACTGTAACCTGCTTAATTGAAAAACATCAAATAATCGTTATATTCCGTTGTTTGTTTTTTTTACTTGGAGGGGAAAATGATAGTTATTACTGGCGCAAGCGGTCATGTAGGCAACAATCTGGTTCGCGAACTCAACAAACGCGGCATAAAGCCGAGGATTCTGATTCACGAGGAAACTACGGTCAGAAAGGCGATCGAAGGTCTTGATTTTGAGGAAGTCAAAGGCGATACGAGAGATCTCGAATCGCTGAAAAAGGCTTTCGAAGGCGCCGATCTCGTCTACAACTGTGCGGCTGCAATTTCAATAAAATGCGGTGTTTACGACAAAATCAAAACGGTCAACGTCGACGGTGTCCAGAATGTAATCGACGCCTGCATCGCAGACAAAGTCAGAAGGCTCGTTCATGTAAGTTCGATCGAGGCTCTGGGTGATCCGGGTGAAGGCGTGGTTGCGACTGAAGAACTCGGTTTCAACCCCGACAGAGCGATGCTTGAATACGGTATCACGAAGGCTGAAGGTTCTCTTCTCGTTCAGAAAGCAGTCAAAGAAGGCAAAATAGACGCAGTAACGGTCTGCCCCGTCGGAATTCTCGGGCCGAACGATTTCCGTCCGTCGCAGATGGGAACGATGGAAATGAACTTCCGTAAAGGCAAACTTCCCGCTTATCCCGCTTACGGCGGATTCGACTGGGTCGATGTCAGGGACGTTGTCGAAGCGATAATCCTTGCAGGCGAAAAAGGAAAAAGCGGCGAATTTTATCTTCTCACCGGCGGACACGTCACAAATGACGAAATGATGGGAATCCTTGAAAAACTTTCAGGCAGAAAACGCCCGAAAGTCTCGCTTCCTTACTGGCTTATGTACACCATGGGATTTTTGGCTGA
This sequence comes from bacterium, assembly GCA_017538365.1. Taxonomy (GTDB): domain Bacteria; phylum UBP6; class UBA1177; order UBA1177; family UBA1177; genus UBA1177. The sequence continues at coordinate 44,340 of JAFYIZ010000032.1, forward strand.
AAACTGCTTCTACCGCTTTTTCAAAAGCGTTGAACCCGTCATCACCCGCGGCAGTGCAAGGATCCTCAAAAGCGATCTCCACGCATCATCCGAAAAGGCGCAGCGTGAGCTCGGAATGAAATTCAGAGGTGTCGAAGAGATCTTCCGTGACCACTACAACTGGATGGTGGAATACACTTCCGGCAAAAAATCTTAATCATTTTTTGCCGCCTATGCCGCCTGGTTCTTACCGGGATCACGTAATCTCGTGATCTCGGAATCCCGGAGGCGGCGACCGAAATATTGTGATCCCGTCAAGATTCGGCGCGCCTCATTTTTTGACTTTTCCCGCTTTTTCATTATAATCCCGCGTCTTTTTTAGGAGTGCTTAATGAGACGATTTTTTTCAGTTTTTCTAATTCTCTTTTTTCTTATCCCAATTTTTGCGGAAAGTGCTGAAACAACGCTTCTGACTTTGAAATATCAGGCAACTGCAATAGGCGAAATCTCGCTTGCATACAGGCTTGAAACTTTAACTATGAGCCTTGCTGCGGCAAAAGCTGTAGATAAGGATTATATCACGGCGATTCTTGACGAAGTCGATGCAACACTGGAAAACGGAAAAACGATAATTTCAACAAAAAACACTTCACCCGATCAACTCACGAAAGAGATAATTTCGGCATTCGACCAGCTTCTGAAGTGTTCCGGAGAGATAAAAAAATATTCGTCGGCAGCACCTAAAACTTTGGTGGACGAAGTGTCAAAATGTCTGGAACTTTCGCATAAAAAGTTGGATCTTTTGAGTGAAATGTATAATAAAAAACAGAATAAAAACAATGCTAATCAGCAGAAACAGAGGTAAAAATGAACAAAGTTATGATCATCATGGGCAGCGATTCAGATTGGAAAGTAATGCAGAAAGCGGTTGCTGTTCTAAAGGAATTCGGCGTTGATTTTGAAGTTCACGTAAGTTCGGCGCACAGAACACCCGAAAAAACGGTCGCTTTGGTCGAAAATTTCGACGGTTCGTGCTTTATTGCCGGCGCCGGTGCTGCGGCTCACCTTGCAGGAGTCGTTGCGGCTCATACAACAAAACCTGTAATTGCTGTTCCGCTTGATTCGGGTGCGCTTCACGGTCTTGACGCGCTTTATGCGACAGTCCAGATGCCTTCAGGTGTTCCGGTTGCGACTATGGCGATCGACGGCGCGAAAAATGCAGGTCTTTTTGCTGTTCAGATTCTTGCTTTGAACAATGCTGGACTTGCTGAAAAACTTGCCGCATACAAGAGCAAAATGAAAGATGAAGTTGAAGTAAAAGATAATAAAATTCAAGACTTGGCGTGTGAGGTGTAGTATGGAGATTCTTTCAATCGAAGAAGCTGCGTGGAAAGTCAGAAACGGTCAGGTTATCGCATATCCGACTGAAACGGTCTACGGTCTGGGCTCGATAATTTTTGAAGAAGAACCTGTCATGAGAATCAAGCAGATCAAAGGAATTGCGGCTAACAAACCGCTTTCCGTTCTCATTTCGAACAACAAAAAAGAGGAGATGCTTTCGGAACTTATCGAAGGTTTTCTCCCAGTTGCTCAGAGACTTGCGAAATTTTTCTGGCCGGGCCCGCTTACCATTATCCACGAATGCAGACCCGATCTTCCCGATTTTATAACAGGTGGAACAGGTTATGTCGGAATACGCTGCTCACCATACTCTTTTGTCAATAGTTTCATAGACTTAGTCGGTCATCCGATTGTCAGCACGAGTGCGAATATTACCGGTCAGGCTCCGGCTACGAACTATACCGACGTTTTTTCGTACTTTGACGGTTCTATCGACGGTGTTCTCATCTGCGACGACTCGATTTCGCTTGAGCATCACGCAAGTCCGACGAACATTCCTTCGACGATTGTCAGAGTCGAACACCACAATTTTGAAATACTCCGTGAAGGGGCGATCAAAAAAGAAGATATTTTCAGAAAAATCCTTTAATTATGGTTCTGCCTGATCTTACTTTAAATAAAATCTATAATGAAAACACTGAGTTGTATCAAAGCAGAAACGGGTATCGCTTCAATTCCGATTCAATGATTCTGTCTTGGTTCGTGAATAGAACCTGTTCTGGTTTTAACTCTGAAAACTCAGCACTTGAGATAGGGGCAGGGAGCGGAATAGTTTCTATCGTTCTCAAAAGACGCGGCTTTCTGCCGAAAATCGACTGCGTTGAAATTCAAAAATCTCTTTGCGAAATTCTCGAAAAAAATATCGAAAAAAACTCTCTTTCAAATGAAATTGCAGCGTTTTGTGCCGATTTTGCCGATTTTGCCAATACTAAAAGGAAAAAATACGATCTCGTTTTCGTAAATCCGCCGTATTTTGCCAAAGAAAGCGGTCACTTGAGCTCTGATTCCGAAAAAACGCTTGCCAAACACGAAGTTGCGGGAAGCCTTGCCGATTTTTTCGAAATTTCGAAAAACATTCTGCGTAAAGGTGGAAAATTTATTGTGATTTTCCCCGCTTCGAGAGTGCAGTTCGCTCTTTTTTCGGCTGCAAAATCGGGTTACACTTTGAAAAACATCGCCTTTTTCCGTGAAAACGCCTCGACAAAACCGGCAACTTTCGCCGCATCATTTGTTTTAGGCAGTGAAACCGCACTTTTTTCCCTTTCCGACGCCGAAATTTTCGAACTCCGTGATTCTGATGGGGAATATTCTGAGATCGGAATGGAAATAATGTATGAAAATAAACCGTCATTCTGAGTATTTCACGTCATTCTGAGTGAAACGAAGAATCTCAGAGATGTTTCGCATCCGCTCAACATGACGGAAAGTAGTAACAAAAATTGTTTTCACAGGTTGACTTTCACGAATATTGCACTAAAAAAATAGCTGCAACTTAGAATTCGGAGGTTTTTATGAGCGAAAATTACAAAGAAAAAGAAACGGCGGCTGCTCAGGAAGTTATCGACAACGGTGCAAAGTATTCAAAGCACTTCAGCGAAGATTCATTTTTCAGCAAGATAGTTGAATACGGCAAAACTGCCGGAACGAAAGTCGTTTTTGCGGCACTTCTTCTTTTCTATGCGATGAAAAGCGACAAAATGCCGATGACTGAAAAGGCTCTTGTTGTCGCCGCTCTCGGATACTTCATCCTTCCGATCGATCTCATTCCCGATTTTATTCCTGTTGTAGGATATGCCGACGACTTGACGGCGCTTTATGTCGCGCTTAAAAAGGTTACATCCTATATTGACAACGAAATAATAAATCAGGCGAAAGACAAACTTTCCGGCTGGTTCGGCAGCGTTGATGAAAACGACATCCAGAGTGTCTTGAATATCCTGCTGTAACCATGAAAAACTATCCGCCATCGATAAAAGATTTCATTGATTTCGGCTGCAGCGGCGGGATTTTCTTTGTCCACTGCCCGGAGCGCTATGTTTTGAAGACGATGAAAGCGGAGATTGCCGCTTTGTCAAACGGTGAAAACGGTGTCGAAGTGTGTTTCTTCGATGCCGGCGAAAACAAAAACGCAGTCACGGATGCCGTCGGTTATGCAAGCGAAATGACGATTTTTGCAACCTGCAGAATAGTTCTTCTCGATATTCCCGAAAAAATTACCGAAACGGATCAGAAAATCCTGGAAAAATATATAGATTCCTGTGAAACGGCGAACTTTCTGATAGTCTTTCTGAATGAAGTTGACAAAAGACTTAAGTTTTTCAAATCACTGCAGAAAATGACGAAAATCTATTTTCCGGTTCCGCTTCCTTCTCCGGTTGAACTCAAAAATTTCATAAAGAGTGAATTTCAGCCGTTTTCGCCTGATGAAAACCTTGTTGCATTTTTCTTAAACGGCGCCAATCAGGATATGTTTTTCATCCACAACGAGATCGAAAAATTAAAACTTTACGCCGAAGCGAAGCAGATAAAAGCGATGACTTACGACGCGGTGTCGGTTGTTCTCAACGATCTCAGCGAGCAGGTGATTTTCAAGATCATGGATTTTCTCGTTTCGGGAAAAAAGGCGGCGGCGATTTCGCTTTACCGCGAAACTCTGATTGTTGAGGCTGAACAGAAAGTCAATCCGGTTATGATTTCAATGTTTTTCAAGCATTTCAAGGCGCTTATGCAGATAAAAATCATGGCTCACGAAGGGAGAACAGGCGAAATTTCATCTTATCTCGCCGCTTCGAAAGTCTTTTATCTGCGCGGAAACGCATCGGCGGTCGCTGCAAAATACAAAAATTCGACCATTCTTCAGGCGTTGAAACGCATTTCAAAAATAGAATTCGGCATGAAAGGAGCCGCCGAAACCGGAACTAGTGAAACCAACATCGAAATCGAACGCTTCATGTCCGAATTTTTCCTTTAATTCCTATTCAATTTTTGACTTCAATCATCTTTGTGCTATATTCGCGCGCTAATTTTTTTGGGAGGCCGAAATGAAGGGACTTACCTTTCAGGAAATGATCGTAAGACTTGAAAAATTCTGGATGGAACGCGGCTGCATACTGGTTCAGCCGTGGGATCTGGAAATGGGTGCCGGAACTTTCCACCCCGCGACGTTTTTCTACGCGCTCAATCCGGCGAATATAAGCTCAGTTTACGTCCAGCCGTCGCGCAGACCGACAGACGGCAGATACGGCGAAAGCCCGAACAGGATGCAGAGGTTCTACCAGCTTCAGGTGCTCATAAAACCCAGTCCTCAGGATGCTCAGAGGCTTTATCTCGAGAGTCTCAAAGTTATCGGGATCGACCCTGCGGAACACGATATCCGTTTTGTTGAAGACGACTGGGAAAGCCCGACGCTCGGCGCATGGGGTCTCGGCTGGGAAGTCTGGCTCGACGGAATGGAGATCAGCCAGTTCACATACTTCCAGCAGGTTGGCGGCATCGATCTGAAGCCGGTTCCGGTCGAACTCACCTACGGCCTGGAGAGGATCTGCATGTATCTGCAGGGCGTTGAAAATGTCTATGATCTTCAGTGGAACGACAAGATCACATACGGAACGGTGCACAAGATGGATGAAGTCGAATTTTCGACTTTTAACTTCAAGGAAGCTCCGGTCGAGGATTTCTTCGCTTTTTTCGACAAATACGAGAAGATCTCGAAGGAACTCATCGAAAAGTCGCTTCCGCGCCCCGCTTACGAATTCTGCATAAAGGCAAGCCACGCGTTCAACATTCTTGATGCGAGAAGCGCGATATCGGTAACCGAAAGGCAGAGATACATCATGCGCATCAGAGATCTTGCGTGCGCCGCGGCTACTAAATACGTCGAAAGTTTTAAGGAGGGATAAATGTCGGATTTTATTTTTGAGATCGGTTACGAAGAGTTTCCTGCAAGTTTTATTCTTCCTTTCGTTTCCCAGCTTAAGGAAAAGATACTTTCAGACCTCGAAAAACAGAGGATAACCGTTGAAAACTGCAAAGAATTTTCGACTTGCTCAAGAACTGCTCTCGTCTGCACGGGGCTACCCGAAAGGCAGCCCGATGTCCGCGAAAAAGTCACGGGTGCACCGAAAAAAGTTGCGTTGAATCCTGACGGAACCCTTTCCAAAGCGGGCGAAGCATTTTTGGCTAAGAACAAGATCACAGACTATTTCTTTGAAGATAGCGAAAAAGGCGAAGTCATCGCGGGATATGTTGAAGAGAAGGGAAAAGAGCTTTCTGAAGTTATCACTCCCGTCGTAAAAGCGGCACTACATGCTGCAAACTTCAAAAAAAGCATGCGCTGGGCTGACAATTCTTTTGCATTCGCAAGACCTATCAGATGGATCCTTCTTTCGATCAACGGAAAGCCGGTCGAAGATGATTTTGAAGGGATAAAATTCTCGGTGACTTCATTCGGACACCGCTTCCTTTCAAACGGAGCTTTGCAGGTAAACGCGCAGAACTATTGCGAAATTCTTGAAGCTCACTACATTTTTGCAGATAGAGATAAAAGACGTGAATACATCAAATCAGAAGTTCTGAATAAGGCCTCCGAACTCGGACTCACGGCCAATATAGACGAGAATCTGCTTGATGAAGTTACCGACATGGTCGAATATCCGCATGTAGTCATCGGCAACATTCCCGAAAAATACAAAGATCTGCCGGTAGAACTCGTTGTCAAAGTCCTCAAAAAGGATCAGAGATACTTCACTCTCTGCGACAAAGATTCGAAAGTCGTCAAGTTCGCAAGCGTCCTCAACAACATTCCGCGTAACGATTCGCTCGTTGTCGAAGGAAACGAAAAAGTAGTATCTGCCCGTCTTTCCGATGCGGCGTTTTACTTCAACGACGACCTGAATAAAGACTTCGCAGCCCTTTACGAAAGGCTCAAAGGAGTCCTTTTCCAGAAGGATCTCGGAACTTACAGCGACAAAGTCAACAGGATTTGCGACATAGCTATGTTTATCGCAGACAAATACTTTCCACATCATATTTGTACTCTTCTTAACCTTAAGAAAGCAGGGGAAATGATCAAAAACGACCTCGTAACTGGCGTTGTTTTTGAATTTCCCGACCTTCAGGGGATCATGGGCAGATATTATGCAAGACACGCAGGTTTTGAAAGCGATGTATGCGAAGCGATGTACGAGCACTACCTCCCGATAAACGCAGGAGACGAACTTCCGAAAACGGAGATCGGCACTATTTTGAGCATGGCTGATAAAATTGACACGATCGTCGGCGGATTCATGGCGGGAATGAAGCCCAGCGGCTCCAAAGACAAGTTCGCTATCCGCAGAAACGCGATCGGATTCCTCACCGTTGCACAGAATTACAGCCTCAATATCAAGGAAGTCGTCGATTTCGCATGGGAACTCGTTAAACCGCGCATCAAAAATCTGAAAGACGAGATGAAGCAGGAGATAATCGATTTTATCGTTGCAAGATACAGCGCAGTTTTAAGTTTCGATACCCCTGTCATCCAGGCTGCAGCGGCACGTGACGCAGAACTTCCGAAAACAGTCGCAAAACGTGCAGAGACCATCGCAAGAGTCCTCAAGGAAAGCGACATTTCGGGCCTTGTCCAACTTTACAAACGCGGCTGCAACATACTGAAAAAACAGGAAGTCGTGCTCGGTGAAGTCAACGAATCGCTTTTCGAACAGGATGAAGAGAAAAAACTTTTCGCAGAAGTCTGCAAAGTCGAAAACGAGATAAAGACCATGAGCGACAACTTCGATATCGCGATGAAGATCCTCTCGCTCAAACCGGCGCTTGACGCATTTTTCGATGCTGTCTTCGTAATGCACGATGACCTCAAGATCAGAGCGAACAGAATGAACCTCATCGGCAAAGTTACCGGTCTGGTCGCAGAACACATCGGTGAAATAAGCTTTTTGAATATTTAAGGAGACAAAAATGGCTGAAAACAAAGCTCAGGAACCAAAAACCGTTCCGCAAATGGATGAAAACGAGATCATCGCCCGCAAAAAAGAGAAAGTAAATACACTGAGAGCAGAGGGGATCCACCCTTACGCAAACAGTTTTGCTCCCGATTCGACTGTCGAAAAGGTCGTTGAATACTGCAAAACACAGACCAAAGAAGAGCTTGAGCAGACTGGAAAACCGCTTGAATTCGCAGTTGCAGGCCGTATTATGTTCCTGCGCATCATGGGAAAACTCGCTTTCGCGAACCTCAAGGACGAAACGGGTTCGATCCAGATTCTTTTTGCAAAAGACTTCCTCGGTGAAGACTTCGCGAAATTCAAAAAGGCATTCGATGTCGGCGATATAGTCTGGGTAAAAGGCGAAGTTTTCGTTACGAGAACGGGCGAATACTCGATCCTGGCGCACAAAACCGAGCTCCTTACCAAAAATATCAGGCCGCTTCCCGAGAAATTTCACGGACTTACCGATAAAGAGCTCCGCTACAGACAGCGTTACCTTGACCTCATTATGAACGACGATGTCCGCGAAACTTTCAAAAAGAGAGTGAAGATCATCAATTTCATCAGAAACTACATGAATAACGCAGGTTTCATGGAAGTCGAAACTCCGATGATGCACCCCTTGGTAAGCGGCGCGGCGGCAAAACCCTTCATCACGCACCACAACGCGCTCGACATCCCGCTTTACATGAGGATTGCTCCCGAGTGTTACCTCAAAAGGCTTCTTGTCGGCGGCCTCGGAAAAGTTTACGAGATCAACCGCAATTTCAGAAACGAAGGTATGGACCTCAAACATAACCCCGAATTCACGATGATGGAATTCTACTGGCCTTATGCAACCTATGAAGACCAGATCCGCTTCACGCAGGAAATGATCAGCAAGCTCTGCATCGAGATCAACGGAACGACCGAAGTCGAATACGACGGAATGAAGATTGATTTCAAAACTCCGTGGAACAGAATGACAGTCGAAGAAAGCATAGTAAAATCAGGCGTATGCACAGAAGATGATCTCAAAGACAGAGGAAAACTGATCGAGATAGGTGTTAAAAACGGTCTTGACAAAGCGACGCTTGAAGGAATGTCGAGATACAAAATAATCATGGAATTCTTTGACAATTTCGTCGAAGAACACCTCATCCAGCCCACTTTCATCACCAAATATCCGACCGAAGTTAGCCCGCTCGCACGCAGAAACGACGTAGATCCGGAATACACTGACAGATTCGAACTTTTCGTCGCAGGAAGAGAACTTTCCAACGCCTTCAGCGAGCTCAACGACCCGAAACAGCAGTACGATTCGTTCGCAGCTCAGGTCGAAGCAAAGAAAGCAGGCGATGACGAGACCGTCGACATGGACAGCGACTACATCCGCGCTCTCGAATACGGAATGCCGCCGGCAGCTGGACAGGGCATCGGCATTGACAGACTCGTCATGCTCATGACCAATTCGCCGAGCATCCGTGATGTCATTCTTTTCCCCACAATGAAACCGGAAAAATAATCAACAAATTTTAATTTCCATTCTTGCGCGCCGCAAAAATACCGTAATACCGTGATTACGTGATAACGTGATCCCGAAGGCGGCGCGTGATTCTAGAAAAAATCGGCGGCGGTCGTTATCCCGAGATTGCGAGTTTTGCCGCCGCCAAATAAAAAAATCCCCTCGCCTGCATTTGCTCCCTTCGCCACAATGGAGAAGGGGCGGGATGAGGTCGAGGGGGAAAAGGGTCAAAAACTATTCGTCTTTGTTGTCTTTGTTTGCTTCGTATTCTTCGATGATCTTCTTCTGGATGTCAGCAGGAACCTGTTCGTAGTGGTCGTATTTGATGGTGTAGGTTCCGCGGCCGTTTGTCATCGAACGGAGCTGCGTCGAATATCCGTGAACTTCTTTCAAAGGAACGAGCGCTTTGATGACGGTGAGTCTGCCTTCGCTCTCCATACCCTGCGGTTTACCGCGGCGGCTGGAGATATCGCCCATTACAGAGCCTGCGAATTCTTCAGGAACGGTGATCTTGATCTCGTAGATGGGTTCAAGAATGATCGGGTTAGCTCTCTTTACGGCGTCTTTGAAAGCCATCTGAGCAGCTTTTTTGAATGCGACTTCCTTACTGTCGACCGGGTGTTCCTTACCGTCGTTGAGTGTTACTTTGCAGTTGATGAATTTGCAGCCCGAAAGAACGCCTTCAGCGAGAACTTCGCGGATACCTTTTTCAACTGCGGGGATGAATCTGCCGGAGATTACGCCGCCGACGATAGCGTCAACGAATTCGAATTCGCTTTCGCTGTTCGGTTCGAGAACGATGTTGACTTCTGCGAATTCGCCCGATCCGCCCGACTGTTTTTTGTGGCGGTAACGTGCTTCCGCTTTTCCCTTGATCGTTTCTCTGTATGGGATTCTCGGTTCAAGTATTTTAACGTCAAGTCCGAACTGGTTCTTGATTTTCTTTGCCAGAACTTCGAGGTGAAGTTCGCCGAGACCGTCAACGAAAAGCTGTTTGAGCTCGGGATCGTTGACCATTCTGAAGGATGCGTCTTCGATCTGCATCTTTTTGATTGCAGCAGCGACTTTATCGGTATCTTCCTTCGAAGCACCTGCGAATGCGCCGCGGACGATAGCTTCAGGCCATTCAATGAGCGGGAACGGATAAACTTCAGCAGCTTTGTTGTCGGAGAACTGGTCGCCCGTTTTGCTGTTTTTGAGTTTAACGGTTACAGCGATCTGACCTGCAACGACGTTTTTGATCGGGAATCTGTCTTTGCCTCTCGTGTAGAAAAGCTGACCGAATTTTTCAGCCGATGCAGAGGACATGTTGTAAACATCTGCGCCTTCTGCAAGGTTGCCCTGGAGAAGTTTGAACGCGTAGACTTCGCCGAACTGCGGGATCGAGTTGACTTTGAAGATGATACCTTTCGTTACGGAATCGTCGTTCGTGTCGATTTCGCCTTCGCCGAACTGCATGATTTTTCCTTCCGGTGACGGGAAGAAATCAACTACTGAATCAAGAACGATGTCAACGCCGATGCCTTTGTTCGGAGCGCCGAAGAATACCGGATAGATAGTTCCGTTCGAGAAAGCCTTGTGGAGACCGGTGTTGATTTCTTCTTCCGAAAGTGAACCTTCGTCAAAGTATTTGGTCATAAGCTCTTCATCGCTCTCTGCGACTGCTTCCATGAGCTTTTCCTTGAGTTCAGCAACTTTGTCTGCGAACTGAGCCGGGATCTCGCCTTCCGAAGCTCTTTTGCCGTTTGCGTATTTGACGAGTTTGCCTTTGAAAATGTCGATGATCGAATCAGCGTTCTGGCCTGTTGCAGCCGGGTAGGTGATAGGAGCGAGCGAAATTTCGAGCTCTTTTGCGATGCTGTCGAAAGCCGATTCAAGGTTTATGTTGTCACGGTCTACTTCGTTGATGAAGAAAGCGATCGATTTTCCGAGTCTTTTTGCAAGTTTGAAAGCCTTTTCAGTTCCAGCGTCGATGCCGGTCGAGCCTTCAACTGTAAGAAGAGCCGCTTCGCAGAAAGGCATTGAAGCTGCAAGTTCGCCGCCGAAATCGAAGTATCCGGGAGTATCGATGAAGGTGAGGAGATTCTGTTTGTACTCAACGGAGTTGATTGATGCGGAAATTGAAATTCCTCTGTTCTTTTCTTCTTCGGTGAAGTCCGAAACGGTGTTGCCGTCAGTGACAGTTCCCTGTCTGTTGATTGCGCCTGCGTTGTAAAGCAGCGATTCTACGAGAGTCGTTTTTCCCGATGTGCCGTGTCCAGCGACACAGACGTTGCGTAAAGAGCTTTTGTTGAAATCAGCCATCTGTTCCTCCTATATTGGCTAAAAAAATAACAATTATCAGCTGTTAAGTCATTCCCGATGCCGGAAAACATTATGCCGGCATAGAAAGTCCGCTAAAAGCGCGAAATATTACTCTTTTTTTGATTTATTGCAATTATTTTTTATTTTATGACGAAATATGTCATTCTGGGCGTAGCGAAGAATCTACGGGTTTTTCAGTTTCAGTTTTTTGATTTTCTGCGTCAGTGTGTTGCGGTGGACGCTTAGGAATTCAGCCGTTTTCGAGACCGAGCCGCCGCAGTATTTCAGCGCCTCTTCGATGAAAACTCCTTCGACCGAATCTATGAAAAGCTGGTATATTTTTCCTGCGTTCGATTCTTTGCCGAGGTCATCGAAAAGGTTTCCGATTTTAGCCCTTAAAATCTCGGTCGCGCTGTAGTTTGAAAGGATTTTTCCGATATTCTGGTAAGGCAGCAGTTTGTAGCCGTCTTCGGTGCCGACAACCCGTTTGAGTTCCTGGATGTTGAACGGCCACCAGTAGGATGAAAGCAGATGAAGCGCGTCTTTTTCATACCAGCGCGTCGAGACTACGCCGCCTTCCTGAATGAAATATTCGATAAGTTCCGACATGTCGGCTTTTCTTTCACGAAGAGGCAGAAGCCAGAGCGAAGCAGAGAATTTTTCGGCACGCATATCGAAAAGAGCGCGGTTTTCGGTAATGAAAACAAGGCCGTTTTTTCTGAAATCCTCGATTTTTTTTACGCGGATGATGTTTTTTTCAGCTTCGTCTCTGCCTATTTTCGAGGCGATGAGCCCTGCCAGAAAGCCTTTTCCTGTTCCCGGTTCGCCGCCGATGAGATAAGTTCCTCCAGGCTCGGCGCTGCGCAGAAGTTTGCGCATCTCTTTTGCAGTTTCGCTTTGTCCAAGAATTTTCTTCATAATTTTATCTCAAAGAAATCTTCAATGATTTCAATAACTTTTTTAATATCGTTGTCGAGGTCGAAAATTGATTTTCTGAACTCGGCGCTTCCGTGAAATCCTGTCGAATACCAGGAAGCATGCCGTCTGATCATTGTGTGGGCGGTTTTCGTGTCGAGTTCCATGTAATAGCGGAAATGTTTTGCCATCATCTCCTTTTTTTCTTCGTCACTTACCGTTTTGCCTTTAAGTTCGCGGAAGATCCACGGTTTCCCGAGTGCGCCGCGCCCGACCATGACTCCTGCGATCTTTGTTCCGCTGAATCTGTCGAGATCGCCAATCTGCCTGATGTCACCTGAATGAAAGACAGGAATCGGAAGTTTTTCGGCAAGTTCTATTGAAACATCGAAATCGCAGGTTCCGGCTGTAAACATATCTGTTCTGAGACGCGGGTGTATTGTGAGAAAGTCGGCTCCGTTGTCGACCGCCTCGGCTGCACACCGCTCGTAATTCGGAGTCTTGAATCCTTTTCGTATCTTGACTGATATCGGAAGATCGGTGACTTTTCGTAGAGTTTTTACGATTTTTCCAAGTCTTTCCGGGTCATCCATAAGAGCCGAGCCTGCCCGCGCCGCGACGACTTTTCTCACCGGACACCCTGCATTTATGTCAATTCCGGCAGGTTTTACCAGTTCCAGAATCTTTTCGGCAGCCTCTTTCATGACCTCGGGATCACCGCCGAAAAACTGCAGAAAAGTCTTAGGCTCGTTTTTGTCTATTTCTGAAAGTGAAATTGTTTTTCTGTTTCGCAGAGTAACTGCTTTTGCTGAAATCATCTCACTGAAACATGCGTCGGCACCGCCTTCATAGCAAAGCATCCTGAATTCTTTTGAAGTTATTTCCGCGAGAGGGGCAAGATATATTTCCAAAACGCACCGCCTGAAAGATTGCACAAAAAACTGTGCTTTATAGCATAAAATCCGATCACTGCAAATCTGCATGGATTTTCCTGAAAAAACAACTATAATGCTCTGCTTTTTTGTTTTTCAGAGGTTCGATATGCCGTTAAGCATAAGAAAAGGCTATGACAAAGAGTTGCTGAAAAAATTTGATATAGACAATGATTTCAGCAATTTCAAAAGGTCGATGCACATTTCCGCAGCGCTTACTGTCATAAATTTTCCGCTTCTGCTGCTGGATATTTACAGGTATCTCTATTCTCGGGAGCTTTTTTCACAGTTCGGCTACACTGAAGTGAGCGTATTGCACCTGCTTTCGTGCATTTTTTATCCTGCGATGCTGATTGTGGGCAAAGTCAAGACCGGAAACGGGACTCTTCCGCCTGAAAATCCGTTTTACAAATATTTCTGGCGGATATTTTTCTCATCGGCATACCTTTATGCGCTTGCGGCTTCCGCACCGTGTCTTGCTCTGTATCAGAATCTTACGACACTGTTTGTCGCCATTCTTGTTCTTGCATCATCTTTCAAGATAAGGCTGAGAGAATATCTTGCCCATTCGGTGCTTTTATGCATTGCCGATCTTCTTTCCGTCTGGTTTTATGTGCCGGCTGTCAGGGAAATTTACCCGGGAATAATTTCAGATATCACGAGTACGGTAATCGTCGCCGTCTGCATCAACTATATAGCTTACAGCGAATCTCTTAAATCTTTCCTCAACAAAATCAATTTTGAAAAGGAACAGGCTGAAAAAATCGTCGAGAGGGAAGCAAACAAGGCGAAATCGGAGTTCCTGGCAAACATGAGCCACGAAATCAGAACGCCGATAAACGGTGTTTACGGAATGCTTTCGATGCTTCAGGAAGAGCCGGTGACCGAAAATCAGAAAGAGTATATCAAGTACGCCAAATCAAGCTGTGAAGTGCTTATCAACATAGTGAACGACCTTTTCGACATGGTTCTGATCAAGTCCGGGAAAATCGTTCTTGACAACAAACCCTATTCTCCGGCTGAACTTGTGAATGCCTCGGTTTCAACAGTGAATTACCGGAAAACGAAGGATATAGATTTCAGGATAAGTATCGACAGCTCTCTTCCGAAGTTCGTAGTAGGCGATAAAAACAGAGTGGCGCAGATTCTCAACAATCTCCTTTCTAATGCGTGGAAATTTACGTCCGGCGGGAGCATTTCGGTCGACTGCCGCAGAATAATAGAGGAAAACTGCGAATTTATCCGTTTTGAAGTTAAAGATACCGGCATCGGAATCCCTGACGACAAAATCAATTTCGTTTTTGACCGTTTCTTTCAGATCGATTCCAGTCCCAAAAAGCAGTACGGCGGTGCCGGACTCGGACTTGCCATCTGCAAAAATCTTGTCGAGATTATGAACGGAAAGATTTCCGTCAGATCGAACAGTCCTGAAGCGGGAACAACGTTTGCTTTCCTGCTTCCTCTGATTCTTCCGGATGAAAGCTGGGAAAAAGCTGAAACGCAGTATGGGGCTCTTCCGAAGTATTTCCTCGCCGGAAAGAGCGTGCTTTGTGCCGAAGACAACGAGACAAACCTTAAATTTATAACGAATATTCTGAGCAGAGAGGGTGCAAATGTACGTACTGCTTCTGACGGAAAGATTGCACTCGGCATAATGGAAAAAAACGATTTTGACATTGTTCTGCTCGACATCAGGATGCCTGTCATGGACGGTATAGAAACGATAAAAAACATCAGAGAATTTGAAAAGAACGGAGGAGGTTACACTCCTGTAATTGCTGTTACGACCTACACGATGAAGAAAAACCGTGATATGATAATGAGTAACGGTTTCGACGGATATTTGTCAAAACCTTTTTCCGAAGCCGATCTGATGCATGAAATTTATAACAATATCAACAAAAAACGGAGTTCAGAATGAAGAAAACAGCTCTCATTTTTATCTTGTTAGCCTTTATTTTCGCGGCATGCGGAAGTGAAAGCGAGGAAGAAACCAATGTAAATGACAATGAGAATGAAAACACGGAAAATCCTGACGATTCTCTTCCTGATGTGATAATTGACAACGGGCAGGAAACACCTGACGAAGAAGCCGAGGAGACGCCGGAATCATTCTGTTATGCCGGCGGTGCCATTCTTTACGAAGGTGCAACCCAGTTCAAATTGTGTCCTGGCGACAATGAAAAATTCCAGAAACAGCTCTGCAAAAACGGAAAATGGGTCGATGAAGGCGACTGCGTTTCGGGAAGTGTCACGATTGCTGCCGGTTCTTTCAAAATGGGTTGCGACAAAGAAGTCGAAGGAAACTGCCCGGAAGATACGGTTCCGGTTCACGAAGTAGCGCTTTCAAGCTATGTTATGGACAAATTCGAAGTGCCGGTCGAACTTTTCGAGCTCTGTATCGCCGAAAATGTCTGCACAAATGATGATCCTGAAAAACCGCACTACCGCACATCATCTGATTTGTATCAGTGCAACATAGGAAACCCCGACAGGAAAAATCATCCTGCGAACTGCATTACATGGTACGGTGCGAAAGCTTACTGCGAATGGATCGGAAAGCGTCTTCCGACCGAAGCTGAGTGGGAAAATGCCGCGAAATCGGGCAAAGTGCAGATCTATCCGTGGGGAAACACGCCAGTTGCAAGCTGTGACAACACCGTAATGAAAGGGAACGCGAACGGATGCGGTTCAAATACGACTTCTCCGATCGGCTCGAAAGCTGCAGGGGTTTCGGAACAGGGGATTTTCGACCTTTCGGGAAATGTCGCAGAATATACGAGCGACTGGTATGAAAAGAAGTTCTATTCAACTGAAGAAGCGTCAAAAGCCGACACGCAGGGACCGGCAGAGCCGGAAAAAGACAAATCCAAAGTTATCCGCGGCGGTTCGTATATCTACGACGAAAGCCATGCGCGCTCGTCGTACAGAGGTTCGGCTAAACTTGATGCCATGGATACTGACTTCGGTTTCAGATGTGTAAAATAGCGGAGCAAAAAATGCAGAGTGAAAAATTTCCGCTTGTTTTCGCAGGTCACGTCGACCACGGCAAAAGCACGATAATCGGCAGACTTTTGAGTGAAACGGGAAGCCTTCCCGAAGGAAAACTCGAAGCGATAAAAAATTATTGCAAACTTAATTCGCGCCCGTTTGAATACGCCTTTCTCATCGACGCGCTCAAGGACGAGCAGTCGCAGGGGATAACGATCGATACGGCAAGAGTCTTTTTCAGCACGAAAAAGCGTGATTTCGTAATCATTGACGCTCCCGGACACATCGAATTTTTGAAAAACATGGTAACCGGAGCGAGTAGGGCGGAAGCGGCTTTCTTAGTAATTGCGGCTGACGAGGGAGTCCGCGAAAATTCAAGGCGCCACGGCTATATGCTCTCGATTCTGGGAATCAGGCAGATCGTCGTTTTAGTCAACAAAATGGATCTCGTCGGCTACTCCGAAGAAGTTTTCAACAGAATTAAAGAAGAATACACAGCTTTTCTTGATGAAATAGGGATAAAACCGCTCGGTTTTGTTCCGGTAAGCGGCATAAACGGCGTGAACATCAGTTCTAAAAGTCCCGAAACACCTTGGTATGACGGCAGAACGCTTTATGAATTCCTCGATGTTTTCAAAGCGAAGGAACACAGCGCGAAACAGCCTTTCAGAATGTTTCTGCAGGATATTTACCGCTTCACAGAAAGCGGCGACAACCGCAGGATCTATGCCGGAACGGTGAACAGTGGCACGTTGAAAAAAGGTGATGAAGTCGTTTTTTATCCGTCAGGCAAAAAAATCAGAATTGCAAGAATCGAGACATTTCCTGAAAGTGACAAAACCTCGGTCGAAGCAGGGTTTACCGCAGGTTTCACGCTTGAGGAACAGATTTATGCAACCCGCGGAGAACTTGTTGCAAAAGCCGGAGAGCCTGCGCCGCAGAGCGCATCACGCTTCAAAGCTGCTGTATTCTGGCTTGGAAGCGAGCCCTTGAGCAAAAACCGCACATACTTCATCAAAGTCGGAACTGCGAGGACGACTTTGAGACTTGTTGAAGTTTCAAAACTCATCGACACCTCTTCACTTGAAAGCAAAACAGGGGACGAAGTAGGGAAGTTCGAGGCTGCCGAGTGCGTTTTCGAAGCAGGTAAGCCTATTGCATTCGATCTAATCGGCGACAATCAGGAAACGGGAAGATTCGTAATCGTTGGAGACTACGAAATCAGAGGCGGCGGAATAATCCTCGAACCCTTATCCGATGCACCTTTTGCGGCAAAAATCGACGAGTCAGAAAGAGAGCGCAGATTCGGTCACAAAGCGGCCGTTATCGCCGTTAAAGATGAAAAATTCGCAGTAGAACTTGAAAAAAGCCTTTTCGCTCTTGGTGCTTTCGTCTGTTATTTCCCCGATCTCGACATATCTAGAAGCCTGCATGAACTGGAGCTTCTGATGAAGTCGGGAATGCTGGTTATCGTTAAATCTGACAGCGACGATTCAGAAAACCTCAAAAATGCTCAAAACCTAGTATTCATGCACCTTTCAGAGGACAAAAACGGCTCAGTCGAAGCCGCAGTGAACGAACTCAGAACTTCGGGAATACTTTCTCTTTAGTTTCGGAGGAGAAAATGCCGAATCCAAAAAACATATCGATTTTTGAAGACACCGTGGATCTTGTGCAGAACACGAAACGCCTGCAGGATTCCGTTGCAGCAAGTCTGAGATCACAAAAATTCATCGCGGAAAACGATTCCGTACCTGACGGAAGTCTTATCAGACGCTTTGAAGAGCCTGCGCAAATCATCGTGAGCAAAAAACGCACCTTCGAAGCGGCTTCCGCCTACACGGGAAGGGGAGAAAAGGTGTGTGTGCTCAATTTCGCATCCGCATCAAATCCGGGAGGCGGAGTGGTAAACGGCTCCAGTGCGCAGGAAGAGTCTTTGTGCCGGGTCTCCACGCTTTATTTTACGCTCGATACCGACGAAAACTGGAAGCGCTTCTACAAGCCGCACAGAATGAGTCATGACCCGATCCACAACGACGATATCATCTACACACCAAACATTGTCGTATTCAAAACGGACTCTTCTGATCCTAAGCGCATGCCGGAAAGCGACTGGTTTAACTGCGATGTTATCACCTGCGCCGCACCTAATCTGCGCGAAAATCCGCTCAACCGCTATGACAATGGCGACGGATGCGAACGCCTTCTGCTTTCTGATGAGGAACTTGTCAGCGTCCACAGAAAACGCGACAGACGGATCTTTGATGTCGCCGTGCATAATAAAGTTGATGTCCTTGTTTTGGGTGCTTTCGGCTGCGGAGCATTCAGAAACAGCCCTGCCGTTGTGGCAGACGTAATGCTTATGCTCGCAAAGGAATACGAACACGCCTTCAAAACGATCGAGTTCGCAGTGTACTGCCCGCCCTTCGACGACACGAATTACCGCATTTTTGCGGAACGGGCAAATAAAATGTAAATACCACAGATTCTGCGAAAACTCAAAAATCAAAGAATAATTTGACTTTTCCGATAATAACTATAATCATTATGTTCAGTTAATTACGTGAGAATTTTATTCTCACTTTGGTCTAGAGTTAACCAAGTTATGACCAACGAAACTTTCACATGGCTGCAGCCCGGTGCATGGCGCAAACCGATTATTGTACATGCAACAATGGTTGCAAAAGACCGCCAGCCGCTTTTCGGCAAACTTGGTCACGACGGTCGTTGTGCTGTGGTGGAAAAATCCCCATTAGGCTGGATTCTCATAAAACAGCAGCAGCGGATGCTTGAATTGTGTCCCGAAATAAAAATTCTCGCCGACAAAGTGATGCCTGATCACCACCACATGGTTTTGCAGGTAATGCGTTCCATAAGAAGAAGCATAAAAGAAGTCGTGCGCGGCTATATGCAGGGCTGCAAAGCCGAAGCTCTGAAGTTGGGATTTGATGAAAATATTTATGATGCACCGCCGTTTTACCGTGTTCTTTCGCACAAAGGACAGTTGAAAGCGATGATAGAATACGTTTACGCCAATGCAGAACGTGCATGGTTGCGCAAACAGAATCCCGATCTTTTCCGCATTCACCGTCAGACAGAAATCAGCGGTTTGGTGTTTACATCTCTTGGTAACCATTTTCTGCTGAATTGGCCTGATCGTCAGTTCGTGGAAATGTCACGAAGCTGTTCGGATGAAGAAATTAAACAGCGGTTGCAATACATATTGACGGCGGCGCAAAACGGTGCTGTTACTTACACGGCGGCAATCAGTAAGGGCGAACAGATAGTTGCTCGCACATTGCGGGAACAAGGCATGCAGCTGGTCGTTTTGCTAAGCGACGGTTTTCCGAGCGAAGGTTCTCCGCATGAAAAGTATTACAAGCCAGGAGGCCTTTATTTTGAAGCATGTTCAAAAGGACAGTTGCTGCTTTTGGAGCCGACGCTGCAGACTATTGCTTCGCCCTTGATTAGCGCGGCAGCAGAAAAAACGCTTCGGCAAAAGGCGGAAGAAAAACATATTGCTTACAAGCCAGTTTCCGCATCAACGCAGCGTTACCGTTTCGTGGCGTTAAATGAAATTGGAAAATTTATAATTAAAGACGGATAAAATCCGTCGGAAAAGACTGAACTGATTATTTGATTCTTACTAACTGACTATTCCCCTCTCGTCCATTTGAGAACCGGTTTTCTTGCCGCGAGAGTTTCATCCGGGCGGCTGATAGCGGTGTTGAGCGGAGCGTTGAGGATGTTTTCGGGATTGGTTTTTGCGGTCTCGGCGATGTCGATCATTGCTTCGATGAACTCGTCAAGAGTCTCTTTGCTTTCGCTTTCGGTGGGCTCGATCATGAGTGCGCCGTGAACGATGAGCGGGAAGTAGACTGTCGGTGGATGGTAGCCGCGGTCGATGAGAGCTTTTGCGATATCCATCGTCGTGATGTGGTTCGGCATTTCTGAATCGTCGAAAACGACTTCGTGAAGCGTGTCTGATTTGTATTTGAGGTGGTAGTAGTCACGAAGGCACGCTTTGATGTAGTTTGCGTTGAGAACTGCGTTTTTCGCAGTCTCACCGAGGTGTTCCTTACCGTATTCAAGGATATAGATGAACGCTTTGAGCGTTACGCCCATGTTTCCGTAGAACGAGCGGACTCTTCCCATCGAATTGTCGGAATCGTTGAAGGTGTAAAGTCCGTCTTTGAGGACTACGAACGGATTCGGAAGGAATTCGACGAGTTTTTCGCATACGCCGACAGGGCCTGCTCCCGGGCCGCCGCCGCCGTGAGGAGTCGAGAAGGTCTTGTGAAGGTTGTAGTGAAGGACGTCGATCCCCATATCACCGGGTCTTGCAACACCGAGAAGTGCGTTCATGTTAGCGCCGTCGCCGTAAACAAGGCCGCCTGCGTCGTGGACCATCTTCGTGATAGCGAGGATGTCGCTTTCGAAAACGCCGAGTGTGTTCGGGTTGGTGAGCATGATGCCTGCAACTTCGTCGGTAAGAAGCGATTTGAGTGTTTCAAGGTTTACTTTTCCGTGCTCGTCGCTCTGAAGGACTACGACTTCAAATCCGTTGAGAGCGCAGCTTGCCGGATTGGTGCCGTGTGCGCTGTCGGGGATGATTATTTTTTTACGTTTTTTGTCGCCCATCTTGTCGAAGTAGCTTCTGATGATGCCGATACCGGTGTATTCGCCGTGCGCACCTGCAGCCGGATTGAGCGTGCATGCCGCAAAGCCGCCGATCTCAGCGAGCATTCTCTGCATTTCGAACATTATCTTGAGAGTTCCCTGCGCGTAAGGTGCCGGAGTTTCGGGGTGAAGCTCGGTGAACTGCGGGTTTCTGACAAGTTTTTCGTTGATCTTCGGGTTGTACTTCATCGTGCAGCTGCCGAGCGGATAGAAACCGTGGTCAAGGCTGTAGTTGTATGTTGAAAGTCTCGTGTAGTGGCGGACGACATCGACTTCGCTGAGTTCCGGAAGGTCAAGGTCAGTTCTACGGAGCTCTGCCGGAAGTATGTTTTCTGCGCCTTTGAGGTCTTCTTCGGGAAGCGAATATCCGCGTCTTCCCTCGCGGCTTCTTTCAAAAATGACCGATTCTTTAAGTTTGAGGTCTTTCATTCCGGGGTAACTCATTTTGCACCTCCTGTAACTTCTTTGAGTGCCGCAACGAACTTGTCGAGCTCTTCGTAGCTGTGGATCTCAGTCGTGTTGACGATGACCGCGTTTTCAAGTTCGGGGTAGTATTTTTTCGCGTGGATTCCGCCGAGGATTCCCTTTTCCGCAAGAGCTTTGAGAACGCAGCAAGCGCAACCGGGAGTAAGGATCGTGAATTCGTTGTAGTTGCTTCCTTTAAAAGCGACTTTGCACGGAGTTTCCTTCTCGATCTTGTTCTTGAGGTAGTCAGCGCGTTTGAGGTTCATGAGTGCGACTTCCTTCATGCCTTCTTTGCCCATCGTAGCGAGGTAGATGGAAGCAGCCGTTGCCATAAGTCCCTGGTTGGAGCAGATGTTCGAGGTCGCTTTTTCACGTTTGATGTGCTGTTCGCGGGCCGAAAGAGTGAGAACGAAGCAGCGGTTGCCGTTCTTGTCGACAGTCTGGCCGATAAGTCTGCCGGGCATCTTTCTCATGTATTTTTCCTTGCAGGTGAAAAGACCTACGCCGGGGCCGCCGAAGTTTACCGGAATGCCGAGTGCCTGACCGTCGCCGACTGCGATATCAGCGTCGATGTCGCCGGGAGCAGCAAGGATTCCGAGAGCCGTCGTTTCGGTGATGACCGGAATGAGCAATGCGCCTTTTTCGTGGGTGACTTCGGAGATCTTGCGGATGTTTTCGATCATGCCGAAGTAGTTCGGATACTGGAAAAGAACGCAGATCGTGTCTTCGTCTATCTTTTCGAGTTCTTTTTCTGCAACGCAGCCCGTAGCACCGTCCATTTCAAGAAGTTCGATCGAATCTACGACAAAGCCTGTGTAGGTCCTGACCGTCTGGATGTACTGCGGATTTACCGTTGAAGCGATGAGCACTTTGTGTCTTTTCGTCTGAATCTTGTGCGACATGAGGACTGCTTCAGCCGCAGCTGTTGCGCCGTCATACATCGAAGCGTTCGCGACATCCATTTTGAAAAGGTTCGCTATCATAGTCTGGAATTCAAAGATCGCCTGAAGCGTTCCCTGGCTTACTTCGGGCTGATAGGGAGTGTAGGAAGTGTAGAACTCGCTTCTCGAGATCATCTGGTCAACGAGAGCGGGGCAGTGGTGTTTGTAGCAGCCGCCGCCGAGGAAGGAAAGCATGTTCGCGCCCGAATTTTCTTTTCCGAGCTCGTCCATCATCTTTTCAAGTTCGGGTTCGCTTTTTGCAGAGGGGATGTTCAGCTCTTTTTTGAGGAGAACGTTCTGCGGAAGCGGTGAAAAGAGATCATCGACCGACTTTACGCCGATTTTGTCGAGCATCTCTTTTCTCTCTTTATCCGTTATCGGAAGGTATCTCATTTTTTACCTCTCAAGTGTGTAATAAAAAAAGGGGAACGAAAACGCTCCCCCGACATTCAAAAATCCCTTAAACGCTTAGTCTTCCTGTGTTGCAAGGAATTCTTCGTATTCTTCAGCGGTCATAAGCGAGCTGAAATCCTCGTCGTTCTCAGCTTCGACTTCATAGAGCCAGCCGTCGCCGTAGCAGTCGCTGCTGACTGTTTCGGGGCTGTCTTCAAGCATGTCGTTTACTGCGATGACTGTTCCGGTGATCTGGTTGCAGATGTCTTCGGAGCTTTTTACAGTCTCGATTGTGCAGTCAACGCCGTCTTTGTCGATGACGGTTTCCGTTTCCGGAAGTTCAACGTAGGTGATGTCGCCGGCATGCTGTGCAGCGAAATCGGTGATACCGAGGCGGTATCTTTTGTTGCCGAGATCCATAACCCATTCGTGTGTTCTCGAATACCTGAGTTCGGAAGGAACGTTGTAGTTTGACATGATTTTCTCCTGAAAAAAGTTATTAAAAAGTTATAACATTGAAGCCATTTTCTTTCTTGAAGTGCCCTTTACAAGCGGATTTGCCTTGACAAAAGCCTTGAAAGTCTTGCCTTTTTCGTTCAAAAGCTCGATCTCTTCGTCAATAGCGAGTTCCTTGTTGACTCTGATGAATCCTGCCGGAACCATTCCGAGTGAAACTGCCATGATCTCGGAAGTGAGAACGCCGATCTCTTCGCCTTTGTAGAGAACTTTCGAGTGGTCGCCCGGTTTTCTCTTGCCTTCAACGGTGATTGCATAAGCGAAGATCGTTCCTTTTGCTGCCATAAGCGGCTCTTTGCCGATGAAATCGTGCTCGTAGCTGATAGCGAATTCCCACGGAGTTCCCGCAGCAACTACGTCCGGACGGACTTCGTGACCCGAAAGCGGAAGGCCTGCTTCAAGTCTGAGAGTGTCTCTTGCGCCGAGTCCTGCCGGCATGATCCCGTATTTTTCGCCTCTTGCAAGAAGAAGATCCCAAAGTTTTACGGTCTCTTTGATGTCGCAGTAGATCTCGAAACCGATTTCACCCGTGTAGCCTGTTCTGCTGAGGAGGACTTTGATGCCGTCAAGGTCAACGTTGTCAACGAAGCGGAAGAACTTGAGTCCTTCGATAGCCTCTCTTCCTGCGATATCAGCGATAAGTTTCGGCGCGTTCGGGCCCTGAAGGTCGAGTTTGCAGGTATTTGCGCTGATGTTTTCAAGTTTCATATCGGGAAGTGCGTTCTTTTTGAGCCATTCGAAGTCGCTGTCCTGCGTTCCCGCGTTGACTACGAGCATCCACTTTTCTTCGTTGAAGCGGTAAACGATGCAGTCATCGATGACACAGCCTTTCTCGTTCAGCATGAAGTTGTACTGAGCCTGACCGTCTTCGATCGCTCTTACATCGTTTGTGAGGATCTTCTGCCAGAAAGCGAAGGAATCCTTTCCGGTGATGATGTATTCACCCATGTGACAGATGTCGAAAAGGCCGCAGAATTCACGCGTTGCCTTATGCTCGGCAGTCTGACCTGTCTTATACCACAGCGGCATATCCCAACCGCCGAATTCAGCCATTGTAGCGCCCATTGCTACGTGTCTTTCAAATAACGGAGTCTTGTTCATAGTTCCCTCTCTTAAATTTATAAGAAAACAAAAATCAGTTGTTTATAGTAAAAAAAATATTCAATGCAAGGAAAATTTGCGCCTATTTTTTGAGTGCTGCAGTTTTGTTTATTTTGCCGTCTGAACGAAGAAAGCCGGAATTTCGCGGTTTATGACAGTCTTGATTTTTAAGGCATCTTCCGGAGTCAGTTTTTTGACGAAAACAGTGAGTTTTGCCTCAAGCAGTCCGTCTGAAAAAATGATCTCCAGCTCGTAGTTTTCAGTTTTTGCAGTTACAGCCTCTTTTTTCTGCAACTCAGGATAATATAAAGAGATTTTGTATGTTCCGTGGTCGCTTTTCTTGTCGGTCAGGTATTCGGTTTTGGGGATTCTGATTCCTTTCAGGCCTTTTCCCTTAAGCGAAACGCTGCTCGGAGCAAAAAAAGGTTCGCCCGCCGTGTCGGCTTTGATGCCTAAAAGCTCGAAAAGCTCCTTTTTTTCGTAAGGAAGCCGGTTTTCCGTTATGATTTTGACCTCGAAAGAGTCGTCTTTGTTTATTTTGAGGCTGAAAAGTTCGCGCAGCGGAAAAACTTTTTCCCAGTTTCCTTTTGCGTAGATAAATTCGGGATGGATTACTTTTCCGAGGTGGTTCGTGAAAATTCCGTCTCCGCTTTTTGCCAGAATCTGTCCTGTCGTATCGCTGTTTTCCTCAAATTTTGCAGTTGAATCGTAAAAAAGCGTAGTTTCGGCAGTTTCGATGTGTTTCCAGTTTTCGGGAATCGAAAAAGGGGCAGTTTTCTTTTTCACTTTAAAAACTTTTTTTGAAGGGTAAAAAGTGACTGAGCGGGAGCAGAGTTTTTTGTTCCTGAAGAAAAATTCAATTCCGTCAAGCGGGTTTACGCAGTCAAGCTCCTCAACGATAACGACATTTCTTTCTTCAATGATTTTAATACCTTCTTCCATTATGCACGGACCGAATTTTTTAAGATAGTTTCTGCGGACGGAAATATCGTCACTGTGGAGCGCAATTGATTTATAAAGTTCTTCGTCTGTTTCGAATCTTAACTGGCAAACAGGATTTTCTGCTGAAACTGCGAGAAATAACGCGAATAAAAACGAAAACACTACCAGATGTTTTTCGGTTTGATTCTAGCTGCGTTGCCCTTACGAAGTCTCTGATAGTAAAGTTTGCTTCTGCGTACGAGACCTCTGTTTACGAGCTCTATCTTCTCGATCATCGGGGAGTGAAGCGGGAATATCTTTTCAACGCCGTAGCCGCCCGAGAACTTTCTGACTGTTATTGTGGTTCTGTTGTTGTCTCTGCCGTTTTTAATAGCGATGACATCGCCCTTGAAGATCTGGATACGAACTTTTTCACCTTCGATGATACGGGTGTGAACTTCGATTTTATCTCCCGGTTTTACATAGTAATGGTCAATTCTTCTCTGCTGATTTTCAAGTTTTTGAATAATGTTGGTTGTCATTTTTAACTCCTCCAAAAATAACGCGGCGGCATATTAGTCAGTTCTACTCAATCTGTCAATAAAAATCGACACCGCGCTTCTTACGCTAAGATGGTTATAGCCAGTTCCCAAGTCTATCGGCTCAAGTAAAAAATCTAATGAATTCAAAAAGTTGTCTTCCATTCCGCCCGCCGTTCCGAAGAGTATCAGAACGGGTTTGTTTTTTTCTTCTTTAAGCTCTTTTATTGTTATAGATTTTTCTTTTTTTCTTGCAGTCGTTCCGATCGTGACCGGTTTTATTTTCCATTTTTCTTCAATCTCTTTTTTTGCTTCATCAAGACTCGGAACTATCTTCATTACCTGAAGCGCTTTAAACCGGTCGGGGTTGTAGGTTTTTCCTTCTCCTAAAGTCCAGTGCGATGCGAGCTGCGTTGCGATAGAGCGCATTTTTTCATCGGGGTGGATCACGAAGTATCCGCCGAGATCGTAAGTTGCGCAGACTCTCGCGATGTCGTGCAGATCAAGGTTGGTAATCGATGAAGTTATGGCTGCGCCGTTTCTAAGAACGGGGCTGTGGATAAGTCCGATATAAAAATTTTTCATTTCATTTCTTCCCAGAATTCAGGTGGAATTTTTGAAAGCAGGTCTGGTCTGTTTTCCGCTGTTTTTGCCAGAGCGTTACGCAAACGCCACGCTTCGATTTTGGCATGGTTCCCGCCCAAAAGAACTTTCGGTATCGCCAACCCTCTGAAAACACGCGGCATTGTGTACTGGTCGTGTTCAAGCAGAGGAAGCGAAAAAGACTCGTTTTTGAAAGATTCTTCGTTTCCAAGAACGCCCGGAATAAGGCGTGTTATTGCATCAATCACCGAAAGTGCCGCAGGTTCGCCACCGGTGAGGACATAATCGCCGACAGAAAGTTCGATTGCGCCTGAAATATCAATAAAACGCTGGTCAATCCCTTCGTAGTGGCCGCAGACAATGATCAGATGTTCTGCATTTTCGGAAAATTCGACCGCTTTCTGCTGGTTGAAAAGTTTTCCGCGGGGAGACATAACGATTGTTATCGTTTTTTCGGTTTTCGGAAGTGCTTCCCACGCAGCAGTTATAACTTCCGGTTTCATCACAAGTCCGGCGCCGCCGCCGTATGGAGAATCATCGACCTGACGCCTGTTTCCCAGTCCGAATTCGCGGATCTGGTGCAGATTGAGTTCGAGCGTTCCGTTATCGAGCGCCCTTTTCATCATGCTGACAGAGAAGGGTGATTCGAAAAATTCGGGGAAAAGTGTCAGAACATCAATTTTCAGGTGCTTCATTTTCACTCTCTTCAGGCTTTCCTTCTTTAAGTTTTTCCTCGGCTTTGCGCTTGAGTTCCTCTTCAATCTCTTCTTTGGTCATAAAAGGTTCTTTTTTCCTGCCGATAAGTATTTCTCCGCTTCCTGTCATGCGGTTCAGCTCATCGAATTTTACGGTTTTCCCTGAAATTAGCGATGTGTATGAAGTGCTTTTCAGCGCCTCGACGAAATTTCCGATGTCGCTTTTCTGCGAAGCCGCGAGAGCCGTCGTAACCGTGTCAGTTACCTCTGCCGCAATAGTTTCGGCAAAGTAGAGCGCGCGGTTGTTGGCATCTTTGAAAGCCTTGGATATTTTTGAATATTTTTCATTTTTTTCAGTTGCGTCCTGTCTCGGCGCGAAAATTATCATGCCGTCAATAAGTTTGTCGAGTTCTTCAATATTTTTCGTGCTGCTCAGCATTTCTGAGGGGCCTAAAACAAGAATCTGCTGAATATCCCAGTCGTAGCCGTCTTTTCTCAGTTCCTGCTTTTTGACAGTGACTGCACGGTTCAGATATTTCTGGAAGTATGCGAATTCAACGTTGAGGTAGGGGAATGCCGGAAGAAGGCTCGCCGTCTGCTTCGGATCGGTGAGAACGACCAGAACTTCAAAGTTGCACTTGCCTGGGATTCTCTTTATGAAGCTGTCAACGGCGCGGTTCATGATTGCGTTTGTCGTGAATTTTTCTTTATTGCGCCATTTGAATCCGCGGATCGCTTCGTCGTAGTTGTCCTGCTTGCCGACAACTTTTTCAACATCGTCCTTATATGCTCTGTCTGCCGGAGAAATGTCAATAATATCCGTGACTTGACCGCCTGCTTCCTCGATTTTCTTCCAGTATGTGTCGCGCAGCGCCCTGCCGTTTGCATCGTCAATGTAGGCAATTGCGAATTTTGTTTTTTCCCTTTCGGAAACGGCGTATTTTACGAGGTTTTCAGCTTCCAGATCTTTTGTCTGGCGCACGTTGAAAAAGAGCGAATCAGGGTTCGTGCCGAACGGAATATATGAAATGACGGGAATCGAATATTCAGCCGATTTCGTTATGAAACTTTCCGCAAATTCCGGCGCAAAAAACGGTCCGATAACGGCAAAACATTTGATTTCTTTGGCTTTTTTCATTAAGCTGTCAACAGTCTCAGTACTCTCATATTCGATGAATTCGGGTTTTATTCCGTTTTTGTCAAACTTGTTCAGATGCCAGTTGATGTAAGTTTTGATGACTTCGTTGTATTTGCTCCATTTATCGTTTGAAGAGAGTGCGACGCAGACTTTTTTCCAGTCCGGAACGTAGCTTTTATCAAATTCAAAAACAGCTACAGGCTGGTTTTCTTCAATGTTTTCGGCGGTTTCAGGAACTGCGGTTTCAGGAACTGTGGTTTCCGGCGCAGCGGTTTCAGCTTCTTCATCTGCTTTCTGTTCCTGAATGATGTTTTCCATGGTTTGCGGCTGTGCTTCTCCGGCTACAGGCTCTGAGTTTCCGTTCAGCGCATTGTTGAAATTGCGCCTGTTTTCCTCGCTTTCGTTGAGCCATGCGTCAAATTCTGGCTGAAGGTTGGCCTTTTTTTCATCGTCAAATTCGTTGTACCACCTTGCCGCCGCATCGAACCTCTTTGAATAGAGATATGCAAAGAAAACTGTTTTTGAGGCTTCAAGTTTGGGTGCTTTATCAAGTTTGAGATAAACCGAAAAAATCCATTTCAGCGCATCGTTGTAATTTTTTTCGGCAAGAGCCGCATTTCCTGCCATGAGGTGCGTTTTGTGGGTGAACGGAGCAACATCTTTAAGTTCTTCAAGCACCTTGAGCGCTTCGCCGTATTTCTTCTGGTTGTATAAAGCCGATGCGAGCATGAATTTTATCTGGTTGGTCTGCCATTTTGCCCATTCGAAAGCGAAAAGCTCTTTCGAATAGCTTTCCATCTCTGCGAAATTGTTCTCTGATTCCAATGACTTATACTTTGCCTCGACTTCTTCCCATTCCGGATTCGCCGGAGTTTCGTTTGCTTCGAGTGTCGAGCAGCTTACCTGAAATAAAGCCGAAACAACTATTAAAACAATTGCCAAAAATCTGATTTTCATGCGTCACCTCACATTTAAACGCGGCATTTTACGAAAAAACGGCAAATAATCAAGGGAACTGAAAATGCAGGGCTTCATTCTTGCCAACCTTAAAATAAAAAATATACTCCGCGGTGTTGTTTCGATAATTTCGAGGTGAATCTATGAAAAAAGTGATTTTTTTAATGTTTGTTTTCCTTTCGGTGTTCATGTTTGCGGGATGTACAGCATCTGATGACGAGGAAGAAGAACTCGTTGTTCCGGACGGCGATGGCGGCGAAGTGATTTCGGACGGAGACAGTTCCGGAACGAATGATTTGGATAACAGTCAAAGTTCAGATACCGACACTGTTGTTCCTGATGCTGATAGTGACGGCGGCAACAATCAGGAACAGCCGGATATTGACACGACGCCTGTCACGACATACTGCAATCCCGGAATGAAAGTTTGCGACGCGAGCGACCCGAACAGCGTTTTTCTGTGCAAAGAAGACGGCTCGGGAGTTGAAACACCTGCAGTTGAAAAGTGTGAGGAAGGTTACTCCTGCCTGAACGGAAACTGCCACCCCGGCGCCTGCCTGTCAGGAGACGGCTATGAGGGATGCGAATTCTACACGGCGAAGCTCAACAACTCTGCAACCGGCAAGGATACGTTCTCGGTGGCATTTGCGAACGCAAATCCTGAAAAAACCGCAACAATTCAGTTCTTCAAGGTCACCGGCGAGGGGACAGAAGAGCCGATTCCGAACTTCGAATACTGCGAGCAGGTCGAAAAATCGAGCATTTTCGGTTCCTACAACGATATGGACTGCAAAAACCACGACTCATCATTCATAATTACTGTTCCGCCTCAGAGCACCGTTATGGTAACTCCGACAAAGGAACAGCGTATGCTTGACGGGACGGCAGCGAGCTACCTGAGTTTTCACATAGTTTCAGACTTTCCGGTAATCGCGTACCAGTTCAACCCGTACTACAACAACTCCTACTCGAACGACGCAAGTCTCCTTTTTCCGACAACAAGGCTCGGGACTGAATATTACGTAGCAACCTACGAGAGCCAGAAAGGTTACGACGGAAACGGCACTGCTTATTTCACGGTTATCGGCGCTTCCAACACGAATGTCGAGCTTGAGATTACGCCGACAGCTGCAATTCCGGCCGGGAACGGCATTCCCGGCACTGCCGCAGGAGTTCCGATGGTTGTCGAGCTCAAGGCGGGTGAAGTTCTCAACATCGAAAACGCATCAAAGTTCGATGATTTCACCGGAACGAAGGTCGCCTGCAAAAATCCTAACCAGAACTGCTCACCGTTCGTTGTTTTTGGTGGTCATGCCTGTGCCTATGTTCCGCGCAGCAAGGGCTACTGCGACCACCTCGAGCACCAGCTGATGCCTGTCAGCCGCTGGGGCCGTAACTATGTCGTTGTCAAGACAAAGCCGAGAAGCTATGCCCGCGATGTCGTCCGCGTTGTCGCAGGCTTTGACGAAACAGATGTTACCGTCAGCATCATCGACGATAACCACGGAAACGGTTCGACGCAGACAGTTTCGCTTAACGCCGGCCAGATGCACGAGTTCGATATCGTCCAGCACGATACGGACAGCGACTGGTTCCAGCCGGGAACAGCGAATATCACCGCGACCAAGCCTGTTCAGGTTGTCCAGTTCATGTCCGGTGCAGAGGATATCAGCTCGAGCTGCGATGACGACAGCCCTGGTTCCTCGCACTCAGGCTGCAACGGCGACCCTGCAATGACAATTGTTCCGCCTGTCGAGCAGTACAGACAGGAGTATTTCTTCTTCAGCACATCGCTTGACGACTACTCGAACAGCAGTGAATACACCGAAAACTATGTCAGTGTCGTCACTGACGACGGCTCGGAAATCACACTTGACGAAACTTCACCTTCGCCGAGGATGAGCGGCACTATCATAAACACAGACAAGCGTTTCTATATTTTTGACCTCGACGACTACTTCATGAGTCATCACCTGGCCTGCACGAAATCCTGCGGCATTCAGGTTTACGGCTGGAGCATGGACATCAGCTACATGTATCCCGGCGGACTCGACCTTAAGATGCTGAAATAAACTAACCGGCGCAATCGTGAAAAACCGCCTCTGAAAATATGGCGCAAACGTGAAAATTTACTTGACAAAATATGGCGCAAACGTGAAAATAATACCGTAAATTAGTGGCGCAATCGTGAGGATACAGCCGTGTTTGAAAGAAAAGCGTATAGCGAAATGCTTAAATGGAAAAGGGAATATGCACCCGATTATGCTCTGTTTCTGAAAGGTGCGAGACGCACAGGAAAGACGACTCTTGCCGAAAAATTCGGAAAAGAGGAATACCGTTCCTATATTCTGATCAGATTCGATCAGGTTGAAGAAGGTATCAAAAATCTGTTCGTAAACAGTCTCAGGGATCTTGATTCTTTTTTCAGCACTATTCAGTTCGCATACAATACAAGACTTTACAAAAGGAACTCTTTGATCATTTTGGATGAAATACAGCTTTTTCCGCCTGCTCGTCAGGCGCTGAAGACGCTGCTTGAGGACGGAAGATACGATTATCTTGAAACAGGTTCTCTGGCTTCAATAAAGAAGAAAAGTGCGAATATACTGATTCCGTCGGAAGAATATACAGTTGAAGTTCTGCCGATGGATTATGAGGAATATCTCAAGGCAAATGGTAATGATTTTGTCATTCCTGCTCTTGAAGAGCATCTTTCGACATTAAAACCTATGGGAAGTCTGCACCAGCAAATTATGAAATCCTTCAGGGAATACATGCTTGTAGGCGGCATGCCGCAAGTCGTCAAAGCGTTTGTCGAAACAAAAGATTTCGGGAAGGTCGATTTTGCAAAACAGCAGATACTCAACCTTTACCGGAACGATATGGAAGAGCAGGAAGAGGAAAATCCACGCTATGTCACTAATTTTTTTGAAAGGATTCCGTCTGAGCTCTCGAAACACGACAAACGCTATATACTGACACATATTGAACCGAGTGCGAGACTGAGGAATTACCGACCGCCGATTTTATGGCTTGACGAAGCAATGATAATAAATATCGCGAGCAATGTGGATGATCCGAGCGCGGCTTTCAACCTTGCCGTTATCGATCCCTCTTTCAAATGTTACATGATGGATACCGGTCTGCTCGTAACACTTGCATACAAAGACCGTTTATATCTCGAAAACGAGCTTTACAAGGCGATACTTCTTGACAAACTGCATGTGAACGAAG
Organism: bacterium; assembly: GCA_017538365.1. Lineage (GTDB taxonomy): Bacteria > UBP6 > UBA1177 > UBA1177 > UBA1177 > UBA1177. Next base: position 76,533 of record JAFYIZ010000032.1, read on the forward strand.
GAATGATCGTCGAAAATATTGTTGCTCAGTGTTTGAGAGCGAACGGACACCGTGCGTATTTTTACAAAGAAACCGACAAAGAAACAAAAAAGACTACTGTTGAAATTGATTTTCTGATACGCCGGCAGAACAAGGTGATTCCGATCGAAGTTAAGTCTGGCGAAAACAAAAGCACTGCTTCGATCCTGAAACTTAAAGAGACTTTCGGCAAACGGATCGGGCAGGGCATTATTCTGCATCACGGCGAAATCAAGAGCGAAGAAAATTTTCTCTGGCTGCCTTACTATATGGCTGCGGTATTGTGATATGGAATATTTACGGTAAAATTTTTGGATAGATTAGTCGCGACAGACAAAACCGGCGCAAACGTGAAAAACAGCCTCTGAAAATATGGCGCAATCGTGAAAATTTGTGCTTTTTAACTTGCTTTTTCGTGCTGTTTAGTCCGGGCAGGCAAAATCGGCTCTGTTAACGCAGTCCCACCTGTTTTCAACACATTCACACCATTCGACTTCGGTTTTTTTATCGTTGCACATCCACTTTGCTTCGGATCCGGTTATGCACCCGTAATAACATAACTCGCTGTTTTCATCCCAAGCGCCGTCGTTGCAGTATAGGCGGATGCAACCGTGAGCGATCCTTTCTCCGTGAAGGTATTCTCTGCCTGAGAAATCATCTTTGTCTCTGCATGTCTTGTAACGGCTTGTGTCCTCCGGCTTTTCTTCTTCTTTTGCAGGAATTCCGTCCACCAGGATCTTGACCGGAAGGCTCAGAGAGTATTGATAACCAGGTTTTCTAAATTCGGCATAACCTGAGAAATCTTTGTAATCTATGTTCATGGAAACTTCTTTTTCCACATTGTTCGATCCGACAGATCCGTTGGCATAAAACGGTTTTTCTATTTTGAATTTGGATTGGAATGAGACGACTTTGAAAAGTTCGTTGTCTGTCGAAAAATAGAATGACGGGCAGTAGTAGCACCAGTAATCCACTTCAACAGAGCAGCCTGTCAGCTGCGCGTTTGCAAGAGTTATAGAATCGGGGATGAAATCAGGACACAAAACTTCACCGAAAGGTCGTTGATAACACTCCTTTTGAAAGACAAAAGTCATTCTTGTCAGATCTGAAAAAAGTTCTTTTGCATCAAAATCCGGCACTTCTTTATAGCAGAAAGAGGAATTTTCCGATTCATAGACACACTGATCAAAGAAATCTTCATCACTGGTTTGTGAAGCGGAACCGTAGGATTTCACAGTGCATTCAGGATAACAGTCCACACATCCGTTAGGCTCCTCTTCTTTTTTTTCACCGCCGCAGGAAAATAGAAAAAATGCAGCGCAAAAAATCAATGCACTAACAACCCTTTTCATATCTGACTCCGCAACATTAAATATCCGGAAATTTCAGCGTTTTCGGGATGAAGAACGTGTTGTAAAGGTGGATTGCGTAAGAGTCGGTGAGGCTCGCGATGAAGTCCGCTATCGTCGTTTCCTGATCATCCGAAACAGGTATGAATTTTGAATTTACAATCAGTTCGTAGTTTTCAGAAAAGTGCTTGAAAAGGGCGCGGATGATGAGTTCCGCTTTGTCGAATTCATGCCTGATTGCGGGAAGTTCGTAGACGTTTTTGAACATGAATTCGCGCAGATCGCCGATGATTCCTACCATTTTGTCGGAAAAACGGATGATTTTTTCTTTTGCAGAGATCGCTTCGAAACTATTGTAAATGAGGTCAGTTGTCATCGCGTTGATGCGCTGGGAACCTCTTTCACCGATAATGTCTTTGTGCGGAACGTCTTTGATGTCGAGAAATCCGCCGCGGACTGCGTCATCGATATCGTGGTTCAAGTATGCGATGATATCTGCAAAACGGATGATCTGTCCTTCAAGTGTTTCGGGAATGCCTGTTTTTTTGATGAGAGGTCCTTTCCCTTTGGAGTGAAGCACGATTCCGTTGCGCACTTCGTAAGTCAGATTGAGTCCTTCGCCGTTTTTTGCAAGAAAATCGACGACGCGAAGGCTTTGCTGCTCGTGCCTGAAACCGTTTTTCGATTTTAATATTCTGTCGAGCGCTCTTTCGCCTGAATGACCAAAGGGAGTGTGCCCCAGATCATGTCCCAGACCGATTGCCTCTGTCAGTGATTCGTTGAGAAGAAGCGCCTTCGCCACAGTACGACCTATCTGCGAGACTTCAAGCGTGTGAGTGAGACGGTTGCTGTAGTTGCTCCCTTTCGGCGAAAGGAAAACCTGCGTTTTGTCGCCCAGTCTGCGGAAAGCCTTGGTGTGGACGATTCTGTCGCGGTCGTGCTGGAATGCAGGACGTATGCTGCACGGTTCTTCTTCGCGCATCCTCCCTTTGCTGTTCGCGCTGAGAGCAGCAGCCCATGAAAGTTCCCGTTTTTCTATTTCTTCAAGGTGTTCGCGGATGTTTTCTATCATTTTGCTCCTCCGAAATCTCGCCATTTTTGAAAATTCGTCATCTTGAACGAATGTGAAAGATCTCTGAGATTCTTCGCTTTAGCTCAGAATGACATTGCACCTAAAAACATGCTAGTATAGTAAATTTCCGGAAAATTGCGATACCCATAATTGAAAAAAGAATCTTTTCTGCTAATATATTTGGTTTTTTAGGAAAGCAGGCTTTTCCCGGTTTTCCGGGTCTCCGGCTTTCTGCGGTTTAAGTTATTTAATTTATTGAATTTTTGGAGGAAATCATGGCAGAGTGGACGACGGCTGTTACTTCGATCAAACCGAACGAAATCTTGATCAGAGGCTACGCGATAGAAGACATTATGGAAAATCTGAGCTACGCGGAAACGGTTTACCTGATTTTGAAGGGCGAACTTCCGACAAAAGAGGAAGGACGAGTTTTCCAGGCTGTTCTTGTTTCTTCAGTCGATCACGGCGTAACACCTCCCAGCGCACTTGCAACTTTAAATGCAACATCTACCGGCGCACCGCTCAATGCTGCAGTTGCTTCGGGACTTCTGGCTATCAACGCTTTCCACGGCGGAGCTATAGAGAACACGATGAAAATGCTCAAAGCTGCTGCTGAATACTGCGGAAATGAGCTTGACGAAGCAAAAGTAGAAGAGTTCGTAAAGATGAAATTCGAGCAGAAATTCAGATTCCCAGGCATGGGTCACAGAGTCCACACCGAAGATCCGAGAAGCGTCAAACTTGCAGAGATCTGCTTCAAAAACCTTCCTGAAGAGAAACTTTTCTTCATCAAACTCGCAAAAATGATCGAAGCGAACATTTTCAAAGTAAAGGGAACGAAACTTCCGGTCAACGTTGACGGAATGATCGGCGCAGTCCTTCTTGCTCTCGACATTCCGGCTGAACTTGCTAACGGAATCTTCATGATTTCGAGAGTTCCGGGTCTCATGGCTCACTACGTCGAGGAGAAGACGACGCAGAAACCGATGCGCAACATCGACCAGAAAGCTGCGATATACAACGGACACGAAAAGAGGAAAATCGGAGAATAGAATGGAAATCGACAAAAAATACGACCACCTGTCAATCGAGAAAAAATGGTACACTTTCTGGGAAGAGAAGGGCTTCTTCAAAGCTGATCCCAGCAGCAAAAAACCGCCTTACACGATAGTTCTCCCGCCGCCCAACGTCACTGGCGTTCTTCACATGGGGCACGCCGTAATGGTCGTCGTTCAGGACGCGATGAGCCGCTACAAAAGGATGTCGGGTTACGATGTTCTCTGGCTTCCGGGCACGGACCACGCGGGAATCGCGACGCAGATGGTAGTAGAAAGGGCTCTCAACAAGGAAGGGATCTCAAGGCACGATTTAGGCCGCGAAAAATTCCTTGAAAGAGTCTGGAAATGGAAAAAGGAAAACGGCAGCACTATCACGCGCCAGCTCAGATGCTTAGGTGCATCGCTTGACTGGTCGAGAGAGCGTTTCACGATGGATGAAAACCTTTCGAAAGCGGTCAGAGAAGTCTTTGTTTCGCTTTACGAAGAAGGGCTCATTTACAAAAACACATACATCATCAACTGGTGTCCGCACTGCAGAACCGCTCTTTCCGACCTCGAAGTCGATCACGAAAACGTTGAAGGCCACCTCTGGCACATCAAATATCCGATAGTCGGAAGCGACGAGTTCCTTACTATCGCAACAACACGTCCCGAGACGCTTCTGGGCGACAGCGCGGTAGCGGTTCACCCCGAAGACAAGCGTTATGCGCATCTCATCGGCAAAAAGGTAAAACTTCCCCTTACCGATAGAGAGATCCCGATAATCGGCGACCCGATACTTGTCGATATCGAATTCGGAACAGGTGCCGTAAAAGTCACTCCGGCGCACGATTTCAACGACTTCGAGACAGGAAAACGCCACAATCTTGAAGAGATCAACGTCATCAACGAAAAAGGCGAGATCAATGAACTCGGCGGAAAATATGCCGGCATGACGACGACTGAAGCGCGTGAAGCGATAGTTGCAGACCTTGATAAACTGGGACTTCTCCTCAAAGTCGAAAAACACATGCACGCAGTCGGCCACTGCCAGAGATGCAAAACGATAGTTGAACCGATACTTTCCGACCAGTGGTTCCTGAAGATGGAAGACCTCGCGAAACCTGCGATCGAAGCAGTAGAGACGGGAAAGATCGTCTTCCAGCCCGAGACTTGGAAAAAGACATACTACGAATGGATGTACAACATCAAAGACTGGTGCATCAGCCGCCAGCTCTGGTGGGGCCATCAGATTCCTGTCTGGTACTGCGAAGACTGCGGTGAAATGATAGTCAGCCGCGAAGACCCGACGAAGTGCACAAAATGCGGCTCAACGAAGCTCAGACGCGATCCAGACGTTCTCGATACATGGTTCAGCTCACAGCTATGGCCGTTCTCAACGCTCGGCTGGCCGGAAAAAACGCCCGAACTTGCGAAATATTATCCTACGACACTCATGGAAACAGGCTTCGACATCATTTTCTTCTGGGTAGCAAGAATGATAATGATGGGATACAAATTCATGGGTGAGAAGCCTTTCGGAAAGGTATTCTTCCACGGTTTAGTGCGCGACAAATTCGGTCAGAAGATGTCAAAGAGCAAAGGAAACGTCATCGATCCGCTCGTAGTCACTGAAAAATACGGCGCAGACGCTCTCAGATTCACATTCGCGATGATGCCGCTTGCAGGCAGAGACGTAAAACTTTCTGACGAATGGTTTGAAGGCTACTGGGCTTTCATCAACAAGATTTACAACGCAACAAGATTCTGCCTCATGCAGTTTGCCGAGGGCGAAAAATTCGATGGTTTCAACCCGATAAACTACAAGGAAGACAACTTCTCGTTTGCTGACAAGTGGATACTTTCAAAACTCGAAACGGCAACTGCAGACGTTCGTAAAAACCTCGACGAAATGAGGCTCAACGACGCGGCCGGAGCAATTTACCACTTCTTCTGGCACGAATTCTGCGACTGGTATATCGAGCTTGTCAAACCGACATTCTTCGGCAGCGACGAAGACGCGAAGACAGTTTCGAAGAAAGTCCTTCTCAAAGTTCTCGACGCAAGTTTGAAACTCCTTCACCCCTTCATGCCGCATGTCACCGAAGAGTTGTGGCAGAGCCTGCCTTTCAGTTTCGACGGACGCGAGGAATCGATCATGATAAGCCGCTTCCCCGAACTCGGCGACTGCCCGGTTTTCGAGCGTGACGCAGCAACGATGGAAGAGATCATCGAGATCATCACCGTCATCAGAACGATCCGCGCGGAAAACAACATCAAACCTTCGGCAGAACTTCCTCTTAAACTCGATCTGACGTCCGATCTCAAGAGCGCGCTTTCAGAAAAACTTGAATACATAATCAAACTCGCAAGAGTCAAAGATGTCGAATTCGTAAGCGGTTTCACTCCAGACAAAGAGACTGCCAGCGCGATAGTAAAAGGCGGAACGCTTTACATCCCCCTTGCAGGATTCATCGATTTCACCGACGAGATCAGGCGTCTTGAAAAAGAGATCGCAAAGATCAAAAAGGATTTCGAACTCTGCGACAGAAAACTCAACAACCCCAATTTCCTCGAAAAAGCGCAGCCCGAAGTAGTCGAGAAAGAGAAAGCAAAACACACCGAACTTTCGGAAAATCTCGCTCACCTCAAAGCGAGACTCGCGGAGATAAGCAGGTAAAATTCTGGAACCAGAGACGTTCCAGGGAACGTCTCTACAGGTTTTTCATCGAAAGCGAGATCCGTTTTCTTTCGATATCGATATTTTTGATTCTGACAGTGACTTTCTGACCTAATTTCAGGCATTCGGACGGGTGTCTGATGAATTTGTCGGCGATTTCGGAGATGTGGAGGAGTCCTTTTTCCTTTATTCCGATATCGACGAATGCACCGAAATCTGTGATGTTGCTGACTATGCCGTTTAAAATCATTCCTTCAACAAGATCACTGATCGTGCGGACTTCTTCGGAAAATTCAGCCTGTTCGAATTTTTCACGCGGGTCTAAACCTTTCTTTTGGAGTTCTTCGATGACTGAGGGTGAGAGAAGTTCCTGAATCAGCTGGTTGTTTTTTATGATTTCGGGATTTTTGACCAGAGTTTCAAGGGTGATCCCCGTTTTTTTTGCCGCGCTTTTTATCAGTTCATAATTTTCAGGGTGAACGCCTGTAGAATCTAGAATTTCGTCACCATCAAAAATCCTTAAAAATCCGGCACACTGCTCGAACGATTTTGCTCCTATTCCTTTGATGTCTTTGAGTTCTTCAATGTTTTTGAAACGCTTTCCGCTTTTCCTGAAAGCTGCGATCTCAGCCGATTTTCTGCTGTCAAGACCTGAAATGTAGGCGAGAAGATAGGGGCTAGCCGTATTGAGGTTTGCTCCGACGCGGTTGACCGCCCATTCTACCGTACGTTTCAGCCTTTCCGAGAGTTTTTTTGCCGGAATATCGTGCTGATACTGTCCGACACCCAAGCTCTCAGGCGGAATTTTGACGAGTTCAGAAAGCGGGTCCTGAAACCTGCGTCCTATCGAGATTGCGCCGCGGACTGTGAGATCAAGATCGGGAAACTCCTCTCTGGCAACTGCACTTGCGCTGTAAATCGATGCTCCGTCCTCGCTGACAGAGGCGACAACGACATTTTTGCCGAAGAAGTCTTTCAGAATTTCGTGCGCTTCGCGACCGAAAGTTCCGCTGCCGACAGCGATTCCTTTCACGTTGTATTTTTCGATCCACTTTTCTAATTTTTTAGCTTCGTTTTTATCCAAGTGAAGGTTGAGCAGCATTGATTCAACAAAGTTTCCGTGCTCATCAAGTAAAACCGCCTTGCAGCCTGTCCTGATGCCGGGATCGACACCGATCACCGCTTTTTCACCGAATGGCGGCATAAGAAGAATCTGCTCCAGATTTTTGTGGAAAGTGTTGAGCGAGACTTCGATTGCTGTCTCTTTAAGTTTATTGAAAGTTTCGGTCTCAAGTGAGCCGGTTACCAGGTTTTTGAGTGAATACGAGGCGCACTCTTTGAAAAAATCGGACTTTTTTGCAAAAAAGAGGCTTTCGGTTTTGTCGGCAAGCTCTTTTTCAGGTAGATCAGTTTCAGCCGAAATGTTGAGAATTCCCTCTTTTTCAGCGCGGTTGAGAGCCATGACACGGTGAGGCGTGATTTTGCGGACGCTCTCCTTGAAATCGAAGTAGTCGCTGTAGGTAGCGCCGCTTTCCTGCTTGCCGCGTTTGACCTTTGAAACTATGCAGCCGTTTTCGATGCTTGTTCTCACGAGTGTTCTGACACTCTGATTGTCAGCGATTTTCTGTGCGATTATTTCTTTCGCTCCGTTAAGAACGCTTTCGGAATCGGCAAACGCTTCGCAGACAAAATCAGCGGCTTTTGAAAGCATTGCGGCAACCGGCGGATTGTTCAGCATGATGTAGTCTGCAAAAGGGGAGAGTCCCGCTTCGATTGCTTTGTCTGCCTTGGTTTTGCGCCCCGGCTTGTATGGCGCGTAAATGTCTTCGAGAACCGTCATATCCGTTGCATCTGCTACCGATTTTCCAAGTTCGTCAGTGTAGTTTCCTGTCTCTTCAAGCGATTTAAGTATAGCTGCTTTTCTTTTGGCAAGGTTCGAGATTTTTTCTGAAAGATCAATAATGTCTGCAACCTGGACTTCATCGAGGTTGCCCGTCATCTCTTTTCTGTATCGCGCTATAAAAGGGATCGTGCAACCCGATTCGGTGAGTTCCAGAACCGCTTTGACTCTTGCCGCGGCTATATTCAGAGCGCGTGATACTTCTCCTATGATGTTTATTTCCTTAAGTTCTATCATATTTCTCCTGCAGTTTATCTGTTTGTCACTTTTTTTACTTCCGACTTGAAATCGTCGAAAGTCATGTCGTCGCGAATTCCGAAGCGGGTGAGCGCAAAGTCGTATTTTACAGGGTCAGCGGGTGAAATTTCTGCAAAATGGGAGGTTATTTCGAGCGCGGTTTTGTAGTTGGGTGCCTTTTTTTCTGTAAAACCGAGGATTTTCGCCGCCTTGAACGCGTGAGTATCGAGCGGAACTACCAGATCGGCTGCTTTCGCCTTTGTCCAGCCGCCTGGATCAACCTCATCGGAGCGCACCATCCAGCGGAAAAAGAGATTGAGCCTTTTGCACGCCGAGCCGTCACAGGGAGAGGGGATGAGATACGATTTTCGGCAAAGATTCATCTCATCGGCAAACTTTTCGACTCCGCAGAGATAGAGGTTTTCGAAGTTCCCGTATTCTTTGAGGACGTGCTTTATCCCGCATAAAAGCCTGACGATATCGGCATCAGTCGTGAATCTGTGGACAAAGCCTCTGTATATTGCGGCAAGATCCTTTTCATTATGAGAAGTGACGAAATCGAACGGTTTTCCTTCCATCGGTTGCAGGATTTTGTCAACGGATTTCAGTATCTGCGCCACTCTGCCGTAAGCAAGAGAAGAAGCTAAAAGCCCTGTAATTTCGCGGTCTTTTATGTCGGGATAGTCATACAGAAATTTGAGCGGATCGGGATCTACAAGTCCTCTTTTATTGAGTTTTTTGTAGAGCGATTCGAGAAGATCTTTGAGTTCGCGCATTGTATGCTCCTTTTCTAAATTTTGCAGGAATTCAGGCTACTTGACGCAGCGGACAAAGTAAGTGAACTGCTTGTCGTCAATATAGAGATCGCCGCTATCGAAAACGACGGTCCACGCAGCATCGAATTCGGTATATCCGGCATCAACGGAAGAAGACCAGAAGCAGTCAATATCGCCTAATCTGCTGTATCTTCCGTCTTCGTGATGGACACACCGGCACTCTTCTTCGCTCCAGCAACTGTCAAAAGAGAGGCATTCGGAATCTTTGACTGCGCACGAACCGCCTGTAACAGAGCCCGAACAGTTCCGGATAAGAGTTCTCCATTCATTTATATCAGGCAGCCGCCAGCCGCTTAAATCCTTTTCCGAGTAGTTTTTGCAGTAGTTGAGAGCATCTTCCCAACTCATTTTCTCTATTGCTTTTGCCGACCATGTGAGACCGCTTTCCGAATCAATGCAGGGAGTTTCGGATGACGGGCTGCATTCCGGGATGCTGTTTTTTTCGGGATCGGTCGTTCCGCTGTCTTCATTTCCGCCGCCGCAACAGATCATCAGGAAAACAAGTGCTGAAAAAGCAATAAAAACAGAGATTTTTTTCATTTTTTACTCCTTGTTAATCAAAAAACGCGGAAATCTTAGGAAAAACGGTTTAAAAGGCAAGATTTGTCGGAGCGCGGGGAACCAGCCTGCATAATGATGAAAGAAATTTAAAATTCCCCTTTAAATTAAAATATTTTTCAGTAAAATAGCGGCGCGGACAGAAAAAGGAGGTTTTTAAATGTGCCGGATAGAAGTTCAAATACCGGAAGCGGTTCTTTATGACACCCACATGACGGCGGTTCAGGTCAGTGAATACGCAAAAAAGCTCATCGCGCTTGAGTATTACACGCGTCACCATGTTTCAATCGGTTATTGTGCGGAAATCGCTGAAATGACGGAAGAGGATTTTATAAAATTCCTTGGTCAGCAGGGAATTTCGATATTTCAATTCGATGATAAAAACAGTTTCATGGAAGAGCTGACTAATGCGTAGAATTATTGTAAATTCAACGCCTCTCATAGTTCTGAGCAACATCGGGCATCTGAATCTGCTTAAAGATCTGTACGGCGAAATTTATATTCCGCAAGCCGTTTTCGACGAAGTTACTCAAAAAAACGACTCAGCCAACAGAGAAATATGCAGCAATTCCGGTTGGATTCATGTCTGTAAAATTCAAAATGAAACGGCAAAACGGATGTATCAGGCAAAACTTCATGCCGGTGAAGTCGAAGTCATGATTCTTGCCCAGGAAAATCCGAAAGCCGATCTGCTTATAATTGATGATCTCGCAGCAAAAAACACCGCAAAGTTCTTAGGTCTGAAAGTCACCGGAACTTTGGGAATAATATTGAAAGCCAAACGTGAACACTTGATTGAAAAAGTAGAGCCGATACTGAATCAAATGATTGCGGACGGTTTTTATATCACTCAGAAAATCTATGACTGGGTAAAATCGGAAGCGGGAGAATAATTCTAATCAGCGTTTCTGACGCAGCGAATAGCATTTATTTCACGTCTTTCATGACTTTCGCGATGAGTTCGTCACTGACTATGTAGGGAAGGGTCAGGTGGTCGTTGTGGTCGTTGTTTTTGTTGTATTCGACGACTGTTTCGATCGAATGCTCGTTTCTTGCCCACGCTCTTCTTGAAACGCCGCCCATGACATCCCACGGGAATGCGATATCAAGTATTGCATCAACTCTTTCGGAGCCGTCGAGGACCATTCCGAAGCCGCCGTTGATCGATTTACCGATGCCGACTCCGCCGCCGTTGTGGAGTGCTACAAGGCTCATGCCTCTCGCGCAGTTGCCGGCGAAAATGTTGGTCGCCATGTCGGCCATGATGTTGGAACCGTCCTTGATGTTCGATGTTTCGCGGTACGGGCTGTCTGTGCCGCCTGTATCGTGGTGGTCACGTCCGAGCATGATAGGTCCGACTATGCCTTCACGGACTAACTGGTTGAATTTCTTGGCGATCTGCGTTCTTCCGGCAGCGTCCTGATAAAGGATCCTTGCCTGAGTTCCAACGACGAGTTTGTTTTTCATCGCGTCTTTTACCCAGTGGTAGTTGTCCTTGTCCTGATAACGGAGCACCGGTCTGCAGTGTGCGATGACTTCCGCAGCAGCTTCATCGGTTTTTGCAAGGTCGCTCTCTTTGCCGCTGAGGCATACCCAGCGGAAGGGGCCGTAACCGTAATCGAAAAGTTCGGGTCCAAGAATATCCTCGACGTAGCTCGGCCAGATGAAGCCTTCAAAAGTATCTTTTCCGTTTTTGGAGATCTCTTTGACGCCGGCATCGAAGATCGCTCTCATGAAGGAGTTGCCGTAATCAAAGAAGTATGTTCCTTTTGCAACGAGCTTTTTGATGACTTCGAAATGTCTTCTCAAAGTTGCGTCAACAAGCTGGCGGAACTTCGGTTTGTCGTTAGCCAGAAGTGCCGTTCTCTCTTCGAATGTGATCCCTGCCGGGCAGTAGCCGCCTTCATAGACCGCGTGGCAGCTCGTCTGGTCGCTGAGAAGGTCAATGTGAATGTTTTTGGAGTCTGCATACTCAAGCAGATCGACGATGTTTCCGTGGTAAGCGATACTGATGGGCTCCTTTTTCTCAATGTATTCAAACGCTTCCTTGAATGCCTCTTCGGCACTGTCGGTAACGAGCGATACCCAGCCCTGCGAGTGTCTTGTCTCGATTCTTGAAGCATCGACTTCTGCGAAAATACCGACACCTTTTGCAATTTCAACTGCTTTCGGCTGTGCTCCGCTCATGCCGCCGAGACCGCTGGAAACGAAGAGTTTGCCGCGAAGGTCACCGTCCCACGGAACGCCGAGTTTCATTCTTCCGGCAATTAAAATCGTGTTGTATGTGCCGTGAACGATTCCCTGCGGACCGATGTACATCCAGCCGCCTGCAGTCATCTGACCGTAGTTCGCTACACCGAGTGCAGCCGCGCGGTTGAAGTTCTGCATATCGTCGAAAAGACCGACCATAAGTCCGTTCGTCGTGATGACACGCGGCGCTCTTTTGTGCGATTTGAAAAGGCCGAGCGGATGACCGCTGTGGAGAACGAGCGTCTGTTCGTCAGTCATGACTTCAAGATATTTTTTGATGAGGCGATACTGCATCCAGTTCTGACAGACCTGACCTGTTTCACCGTAAGTAACGAGTTCGTAGGGATAAAGTGCCGTCGCGAAGTCGAGGTTGTTGTCGATCATGACTTGGAATGCCTTGCCTTCGATGCAGTTTCCCTTGTAGGAATCTATCGGTTTGCCCCAGATATGTCCTTCCGGGCGGAAGCGGTAGCCGTAAATCCTGCCGCGGGTGAGAAGTTCATCCAGAAATTCGGGAGCAAGGGCTTCGTGAAGTTCTTCCGGAACGTAGCGGAGAGCATTCCTGAGGGAAAGTTCGATCTCGTTTTTGGTGAGAGTGAGCTCTCTTTTCGGAGCGCGTCTGATACCCTCGACGAATTTCGGGTATTCGGGAAGAACGGGGTCGAGTTTGATAGTCATTGCATTTGAAATGTCGAAATTATTGAGCATTGTTTCCTCCAAAACAGGTTTTTAACGGCGAAATATACTATTTAAGGCAAAAGTTTCAAGAATGTAGGAGAAAATTTTAAGGTCTGTTTTTAATTCCCTTCGCTGTATTCTGTCCCTCGCCATTATGGAGAGGGAATAAGGGTGAGGTCAGAGAAGAGGGATGAGGTCTTGATTTTCAGCGGTGTTTGACTATAATATCCGCCGTTCTTTCGGAACGCTTCTTTGACAAGTGGGGATGACTTGGTTTCGACAGGGAGGCTGGATTTTCCGGCTGCATGCCGAGGCGCCGCTGGCCTCGTAAAAAGCGGCAAAACA
>JAFYIZ010000033.1 GCA_017538365.1 bacterium
ATCCATTTCCCTTTGTAGAAAGCGCCCGAATAGCCGTAAAACCCGAGAAGGTCTTTGTCGAACATCGCGGCTGAATTTTTGTCGAGAGCAAAAGAGTATGTTCTGCTGTCCTTTGTTTTTCCGGGCTTGAGTATCTCCGCTCCGACAGGATAACGGTAGTTCCATGATCTTTCCAGGACTTTGTCCCGGGCTCCTGTGATCCTTACTTCGGGAAAGAAAGTCTTTTCCGAAAAAAGGAGAAACGGAGAATCGTTCGGAGCACAGAGATCGGGTCTCATCGAGACCGGAAATTCAAGTCCCGGTTTCGTCGTGCTTTTCTCGCGGCAGCGGTTGTCGCAGTTGAAGCAGTGCTGCGGAACGCTTTTCCTCGAAAGGCACAGTCCGAATTCAGCGATGCATGCCTTGTCGGAAACAAAGTAGATCGGCTCCAGACCGCTCTCTTTCGCGAATTTGAGATCGGCTTTTCCGCTGACGACCGGAGTGACAGAGAGATCTTTGAAAAAATCGGGAAACGATATCATCCTGAAATTCGAGAAAAGTGCTATCTTCCCGGTGAATCCCGCTTCGCGCAAAGATTTTACGATCGATGAATCAGTCAGAAAAACATGATCGAAAACGGCGCAATTTTGTAAAAAAAGCTCAAAAGGATATGAATTTTTCTCGTAAAATACGGCAACTGCCGATTTTTTGCGCTTCAGTGACGCGATTATGCGGTTGAAAGTTTCGAAATCGTCAAAAAACGGAACTACAGGAATACCGTCCGGAATGTTCTGCCGAAGATTGAAGATCTGTTCGGGAAACTGGATAAAATAGAAGTGTTCCAAAATTCAGAAACTTATTTCTTTTTACCTGCCGCTCTTTTCGAAGCCTTAAGAGGATTGAGCTTCTTGGTCGAAACTTTAACTTCTCTTTTTACATGGGAAGCAAAAGAGCAAACCTGGTCATTTTCCCAGTGAAATGAAGGATCTGCATATTTTTTGCAGAAGCTGCCTGCATCTGTTGTTTCAACTTTGTCGCAGCCTTCGCAACGTTCGTCAACCGGAAGTTTTACTATTTTGTCGAAATCTTTGTTAGCCATTTTTATACCCTCCAAAATGGTTAGAACCAAAAAACCGCGACAGCATATTCAAAAACTCGGAAATGTCAATATAATTTGGTTGTTTTAAATAAAAAACGTCGTATAATGCCTTGTTTTTTTGTAATTTGTGAAGGCGAGTAGCGTTATGAAAAAGATTTTTATTTTGCTTGCTTCGGTAATGTTTTCATTCATGCTTTCTGCCGAAGAGACGCCGCAGAAAAGCGAAAGATTTTATTTCTTTTATTCCGAGTCGTGTCCGCACTGTCACGAAGCAATGCCTTTTGTAGAGGAATTGGAAAAAGAGTTCCCGAATATTGAATTTAAGAAACTTGAACTTTCCAAAGCGCCTGAAAATATGGCGATTTTCAATAAAAAAGTTGAGAGTCTCGGCATTAAGGGCGGTGGTCTTCCTACTTTTGTTTTCAGAAACAAGTATGTTGTCGGATTTAAAAAAGGGGTCTATGAAGAAAAAATCCGCGCGATGATCGGGCATCCTGTCAAAAAGGAACCGAGGAAATAAAATCTGCTGTTTTTTTGTTAAAAAAATGTTTTTGGCTATGATTGCCGGATTTTTTTGTTCGTAACTTGGAGGTCTTTATGAAAAAAATTTTTCTGCTGCTCATTCTGACACTCGTTTCATTTGCGCTCTCGGCTCAGGAAGTGCAGAAAGACAATGTTTTTTACTTCTTTTATTCTTATAAGTGTCCGCACTGTCATGAGGCGCAGCCCTTCATCTCAGAGATAGAGAAAGAATACACCGATATAACCTTCAAAAAGCTGGAAGTTTTGCAAGTTCCTGAAAATATGAAACTTTTCAGGGAAATGACACAGAAGCTCGGTATTCAGGGCGGCGGAGTTCCGACATTCATTTTCAACGGAAAATTCATCGTCGGTTTCCAGTCGGGGCATCACGACGCTCTTATCCGCGAAATGATTGAAATGAACAAGGCTGACGGCGAGTCGTGCGGCGAGCAGTGTCAGGAGTGCAAGGAAAACGTGATTGATGTTCCCGTTTTGGGAAAAATTGACGCACAGCTCGTCAAACTTCCGAGTTTTACTTTCATCATCGGCCTTCTTGACGGCGTTAACCCCTGTGCAATGTGGGTTCTGATGTTTCTTCTCACTCTTCTTGTCGCTGCAAAAAACAGGAAAAAAGTCATTATGATAGGCTCTGTTTTCGTTATTTCTTCGGGTGTTGTCTACTTCCTTTTCATGACGGCGTGGCTCAATATCTTCACATTTATGGGAATGACGACCTACGTCACGATCGCACTCGGTGTCGTTGCGCTCATCATGGGACTCATCAACATGAAGGAGTTTTTCTTCTTCAAAAAAGGTGTCAGCCTTATGATCCCCGACAAAGTAAAACCGAAACTTTTCGAAAAAATGAGACAAGTAATCAACAACAAAAGTATGTTTCTCTCGATCTTGGGAACTATCGCACTTGCGTTCTTCGTAAATCTGATCGAGCTCGGCTGCACGATCGGACTTCCCGCGATCTACACGAGAGTTCTTTCGATCCAGAATGTCTCGACACTCAAAAAATATCTTTTCATGGCGCTTTACAATGTTTATTACGTCGTTCCTCTTGCAGTGATCGTGCTTGTTTTCGTAGTCACTATGGGTAAGCACAGATTCGAGGAAAAACACGCGAAAAAACTCAAACTCGTGAGCGGACTTCTCATGCTCACGCTCGGACTCATTTTGATCATAAAACCAGATCTTTTGGTTTTCTCTTAGACGCCGTCTGATCTTGCGGGATTCCGAGATCCCGTGATAGCGTGATCCCGAAGGCGGCGACCGTGATCCCGGGATCCCGAGATCCCGCTATCCCGTGATTTTGCGCCGCCACTGGCAAAAAAACGGCGGCCGAAGCCGCCGCTGAATGAATTAAAGAGTTGTGATTGAACAGCCGCTTGATTTTTTCTTTACCGGCTGGTCGTCGTCAAGAGTCATGTCATCATCTGAATCGTCAGCCGGCTCTTCGTCAGCAGCTGTGTCGCTGTCTGTTTCGTCAGGATCGTTGCGGGGAACACACCTTGATTCAACGCACTTTGTTTCGTCGTCATAATCGCGGCATTCTTCATCTTTGCTGCACGGCATTCCGCAGATATTTTCTTTGCCGTTGTAGATTTTGTGGCACTTCATGTCGTAATCGGGACCGAAACCGAAACTTCTGCACTGACTGTCGTCTTCGCAGCCAGGAAGACAGATGTTGTAGATGCCGTACATGCCGAAATCAACCTCGGCGCATTTGTTGGCGCCGTCTTCCTCATCATTGCAGCGGTCATCATTGCCGCACATGATGATACACATTCCGCCTGGTATTTCTGTCATACACTGGGCATTGTATTTGCAGTCTTCGTTGGTTTCGCACGCTCCCATCGGTTCGGACGGATTCAGGTGACAGAGTTTTGTTGTTTTGTCGCAGTAAGCGTCTTTGGAACAATCGGTATCTTCCGAACATTCAGGAAAGCACTTGCCGAGCATTTCATCGGTGCACCCGAAACCTTCAGGACACGGGTGAGCAGCATTGCACTCAAGAAGACATTCAGGGTCATAGTCACTGTTTTGTGCCGTTCCGTCAGGACATGCGAAGTTGTTGTTTTTGATTATGCAGTAACCGTCGTTCAATTTAAACTTGCCGAATTCTCCCGTAAGACAATCGACATCATCGCCTTTGAAGTCGGCTGTTTCGCAATCTTTTGCCTCTTTGCACTTTGCCGAGACTTTGGAAATGTCTTTATTCAGACCTTCGTCAACACTGCCGTCGCAGTTGTTGTCAAGATTGTCGGCTACTTCGTCGGCGCTTTCTTCACACATATCGAGACCCATTGCGAGTCTGACAGCTTTGAGCAGATTTAGTCTGCCGTAGCCGAATTTTATGCTGTGACCGTCTTTATCGTAAAAACCGGTTTCCGGATTAATTTTGTCGGCACTTTCGTGAAGGATATAGATTGCTTCTTCAAGCGTAAGTTCCGGATTTACCGAGAAAATGACACCGAATGCGCCTGTGATGACAGGAGTTGATGAAGATGTTCCGCTGAACTGGTTCGTATAGTCATCGTCAAGGTCTCCGTAGCCTGTGAGGAAACTCGTTGCTATGCCGACCCGAGGTCTGATCGAAAGTGAGGGGGCAACGATGTCTATCATGTCACCGTAGTTCGAGTAAGTGACGCGCGTATCCCATGCAGAGCTTGCGCCTACCGTGACGACACTGCTTGTTACTTTTTTGCACTCGCCTTCGCTTTCTCCTTCTTCTTCAGTTTTTTTGCATCCTTCGCCGCGTTTCAGTTTGAATTCGTATGAAAGGATTCCTGTGTAGGCCGCATCAATGCCGTCGTTGCCGCTTGCATAGACGATAACGCCGCCTTTGCCGTTTCTTCCTTCTTCCATGAATTTCTTATGGCTTTCAATTTCATCCTGAGATGCCGGAATGTTGTCGTAAACTGCCATCGGACCGAAAGAACAGTTGATTGCTACGATTTCCGGATCGGCCGTATATTTTTCGTAAACTTCCATCAGCTTTTCGCCGGATTCCATCGTTCCGATTCCGCCTTCCATGTAGGTAACGGGATAAATTCCGCACCACGGGCATATTCCGACTGTTCCGATTTCGTTGCCTTCTGCAGCAGCGACGCCGGCGCAGTTTGTTCCGTGCGAATAGTAAGATGCATCCGACATCGGGTCTTCAGGATCAGGGATGTAGGTCCCGGGATTTCCGGTTTCACCTTCGTGAACCATGTTGAAGCCGTCTTCAAGTTTGTTTTTGAGGTCGGGATGCTCGAAATCGACACCGCTGTCCATGATGGCAACTTTCGTTTTTTCGTTGAAATTCTCAAGATTTCCAGCCTCGATTTGGTTATAGATAAACTCCATAGCCTCTTCGAATTTGACATCGGCATGTTTGAGAGTCTCGATTTCATCGTCGTAAAAACCGATTGCTTTGCCGGTATTTTTCAAAGACCACTGGTAGCCTTCGGTATAGTATTTGTCTTTGATCGGGAACTTCACGGGATTGACAGATTTGAGTTCATATCTTCTGTAAAGGTTGGGAAAAGCGAATCCGTCACCGTTTTCAACAATCTGCTGAGCGATTTTGACGCTGTCGGTTGCGCCGTCAAATTTGATATAGTCGTAACCGCTCATAAGCTCAACTGCTTTGATATTGTATTTTTGCTCAATAAATTCAACACTTTTTGCTCCGCGGTAGAACAGCTTTGAATCGGCGATTACAAAATTCATTCCGGAAAGGTAAACCGGCAGATTCCCCTGATTTTTTTTGTCAATAACTATGAATCCGTCGTTTGAACGCCACTTCATCTTGTAGTTTTCGGGTGCTTTGAGCGAAACCGCATCGATTTTCGAAGCGAAAACATTGCCGTTTCTCTGAATCTCAAAAATGTTCCGTCGCTTCTGTAAACCTTTTCAGCAAACAAAGTCATGCAGAAAAGCGTCATGAGCGTGAAAAGCACAAACTTTTTCATAATTCCTCCTAAAAACAGTAAAAAAACTATTTGTGCAAGCAAAAATTGAACTGATGTTTTTTGTAGAATAAAATCAAATGATTATGCGTCCCTTCCGCAGCATTTTTTATATTTTTTGCCGCTTCCGCAGGGGCACGGATCGTTACGGCCGACTTTCGGAGTCTCGCGTCTTACCTGTTCAGGCATGATCTGGGTTCCGTCCTCGAAGAACCATTTTCCGTCGATTTTCTTGAACATCGCGTGTTCGTGATGGCACTGCATAACGCCGTCAAGCATTGAAAACGCCTTGAAATCTACGCTTCCCGTCTCGTCGTTTTTGCCGCCCGCTTCAGTTCCGGTGATTTCGAGTTTTTTCCAGTCGGTCTTTTTCGACCATCTTTCGACCGCTTCACGCGACATGTTTCCGGTCTGATCGGGAACAACGGTATCCATAATGAAATCTATTTCGTGAGCCGCAAAAGCCGAATACCTTGCACGCATCAGCTCTTCAGCAGTTTCAGCAGTTTTTTTGCCTTTGATTATCGGTTCGCAGCATTCTTCGTAATTTTTTCCGCTTCCGCAGTAACATTCAGTCATTTTTTCCTCCTACTTCAACAACCATTTTTTATTTTCTTTTGAAAACTCGAACTCCGCTTTTTCAACGGTGGTTTCCGGTTTTATATACTGTTTGTCGGCGAGCGGCTTGAAAATCTCGTAAAGTTCGCCCTCACAGACCGTTTTGACCTGATATTCGGCATTTGCGTACTTTCCGGTGTTTACGATCCCGTTGAAATGGTCGAAAACCGTTGAGCAGACTTCGACCGTGCAGCGGTTTTTCTCGCACTGAAAGATTTTTTTGCCTTCTTCAGTTGCCTCGAACATCGGCATTTTCTTGCCGGCAGCTTCTACAAAAACATCATCTTTGAAAGTGAGATATTTTCCCGTAGCAATCGCCTTGTAAACAGGTTTGTAGCTCGGATCGGTCATTGCACCCAGATAGAACGAAACGCTTCTCCCCGGCATTTTTGCAAGACGCTCTTTTATCAGTGCTTCCGCAGTTTCAGGTTTGAGAGAATTGTCTTCGCACGAAACGAACAGGACTAAAATAATAGAAACAAGAATCAAAACTTTTTTCATAGTAAACCTCGAAAACAAGAGAACTTAAATTCCGCAAATGGTAGTTGTTTTTGGAAGAATGTAAATTTTTAGCCGTTCGTCGTCATCTTGAGCAACGCGAAAGATCTCTTGTCATGTTGAGGCATGCCGAAACATCTCGTGGATTATTCGCTTCACTCAGAATGACATACAGATTCTTCGCTATTTTTAAAAATACGTGTATAATACCGCGTTTTTTTGTTGAAACTTTTAAGTTGCGGAGGTTTTTATGAGCGCATTCAGCGGAGCAACACTGATGATTACCGGTGGAACGGGTTCTTTCGGAAACACTGTTCTCAAGCATTTTCTGACTTCGGATATCGCGCAGATACGTATTTTTTCACGTGACGAGAAAAAGCAGGACGATATGCGCCACGAATTGCAGGCGAAATATCCGGATCACGCTAAAAAAGTTAAATTCTATGTCGGTGATGTCCGCGATCCGCAATCGATTGCAGATGCGATGCCCGGTGTCGATTATATTTTTCATGCAGCTGCACTGAAACAGGTGCCCTCTTGCGAATTTTTCCCGATGCAGGCAGTCAAAACCAACGTCGAAGGAACTGACAATATGCTTCATGCGGCGATAAACGCTGGTGTTAAAAGAGTCGTCTGTCTCAGCACCGACAAGGCGGCTTACCCGATAAACGCGATGGGAATCAGCAAGGCGATGATGGAACATGTCATCTATGCAAACGCGAGAGTTGCGGCGGAACGCGGCGGAACAGTAATCTGCTGCACACGTTACGGCAACGTTATGTGTTCCCGCGGCTCGGTAATTCCTCTTTTCATTGACCAGATCCATGCCGGAAATCCGATAACGATTACCGACCCCAACATGACCCGCTTTCTCATGAATCTTGACGAAGCAGTCGAGCTTGTCAGATTCGCTTTCGAGCATGCAAATCCGGGCGATCTTTTCATCCAGAAAGCCGACGCATCCACTATCGGAGATCTTGCAAAAGCTGTTCAGAAACTTTTCGGCGATACAGGAACCAACATCATCGGAACAAGACATGGCGAAAAACTTTACGAAACCCTTATGACTAGAGAAGAAAGGCTCCGTTCCGAGGATATGGGTAAATACTTCCGAGTCGCAGCTGACAACAGGGATCTCAACTACGACAAATTCTTCGTAAAAGGCGAAGTCCACACGATGGCTGACGAGGCTTACACGAGCCACAATACAACGAGGCTCGATGTCGAAGGAACTGTCGAAAAGATAAAGACCACCGACTATGTTAAAGAGGAACTTCAGGGCATCCGCCATAACTAAAGAGGCTTGAATGAACATTCTGGTAACGGGCGCGGCTGGTTTTGTAGGCCGCAATTTAGTCGAAAATCTCAAAAATATACGCGATGGCAAAAACAGGACGAGACCGAATCTTTCGATAGGTGAAATTTTTGAATACGACCTCGGGAATACCGCATCAGAGCTTGATCAGTGGTGTCAAAAAGCAGATTTTGTCTTCAATCTGGCAGGTGTGAACAGGCCGAAAGACCCGAAAGAGTTCAGAGAGGGGAATTTCGGTTTTGCTTCAACTTTGTTAGACACGCTCAAAAAGCACAAAAACAAGGCACCAGTCATGCTTTCAAGCTCGCTTCAGGCAACTTTAGCCGGGCGTTTCGGAACTTCGGAATACGGCCTCAGCAAAAAAGCGGGAGAAGAACTTTTCTTTGATTACGCAAAAGAGACAGGCGCAGAAGTTTTTGTTTACCGCTTTCCCAATTTGGTAGGAAAGTGGGTGAGACCAAACTACAACAGTGCGGTCGGGACTTTCTGCAACAACATCGCGAACGATCTTCCGATAACGGTGAATGACCCGAGCGTAGTTCTTGAAATGCTTTTTATCGACGATCTGATTGATGAAATGCTTGATGCGATGGAAGGTCATCCGCACAGATGCGACTATCCGGCAGCGGGCGAAGTTGTTGACGGTGTTGAATTCGACGGCCTCACTCCGCTTTGGCGTGAATCAGGCAGATACTGCGGTGCAAAAGTCACTCACAAAGCGACTCTGGGTTACATTGTGGAATGCCTGAACAAGTTTCACGATCAGCCCAAAACTTTGATGATGCCCGAAATTGCGCCAGACAGTTTCGAAAAAAAGCTCTATTCGATGTATCTCAGCTATCTTCCGAAAGAAAAAGTCGCGTTCGACCTCAAAATGAACTGTGACGACAGAGGAAGTTTCACTGAAATAATGAAGACATTCGACCACGGCCAGTTTTCGGTCAACATCAGCAAACCCGGCATCACAAAAGGGGAACACTGGCACAACACGAAATGGGAATTTTTCATCGTAGTAAGCGGTCACGGCCTCATTCAGGAGCGAAAGATAGGAACAAACGAAGTTATCGAATTTGAAGTGAGCGGAGAAAAAATCAAGGCAGTCCACATGCTTCCGGGATACACTCACAATATAATCAACCTTTCAAAGACTGAGAATTTAGTCACGCTGATGTGGGCGAATGAGACCTTCGACCCGAATCATCCCGACACTTTTTTTGAAAAAGTCGTGAAATAGGAGGAAAAATGGCGAACTGGAAAGAAAACGGAAAACTGAAACTTCTGATAATCGTAGGCACGAGGCCTGAGATAATCCGCCTTGCCGCGGTCATCAAAAAGTGCAGAAAATATTTCGACACGATCCTCGCACACACCGGGCAGAATTACGACTACAATTTGAACGGCGTCTTTTTTCACGACCTCGAACTTGACGATCCCGAAGTTTACATGGATGCGGTCGGCGAGAATTTAGGTCAGACGATGGGAAACATCATCGCAAAAAGTTACGAGCTTATGGTTGAACTCATGCCGGATGCTGTGCTTGTGCTGGGAGATACCAAC
Organism: bacterium; assembly: GCA_017538365.1. GTDB lineage: Bacteria > UBP6 > UBA1177 > UBA1177 > UBA1177 > UBA1177. Next base: position 9,551 of record JAFYIZ010000033.1, read on the forward strand.
AGCTGCCTTTCAGTCATCGGCGCAAAACGCCTGCACATTCCTATCTTTCACATGGAAGCCGGCAACCGCTGCAAGGACGAATGTCTTCCCGAAGAGACCAACCGCCGCATCGTTGACATCATTTCCGATGTAAACATGGCTTATTCAGAGCACGCAAGAAGATACCTTGCCGACTGCGGTCTGCCGAAAGAACGCACTTATGTCACAGGCTCTCCGATGGCAGAAGTCCTTCACTCAAATCTTGCAAAGATCGAAGCCTCCGACATTCACGAAAAACTCGGTTTGAAGAAAGGAAAATACATTCTTCTCTCGGCTCACAGAGAGGAGAATATCGATACCGAAAAAAATTTCACGAGCCTTTTTTCTGCGATAAATGCGATGGCTGAAAAATATGATATGCCGATACTTTACAGCTGCCACCCGAGAAGCCGCAAAAGGCTCGAGGCAAGCGGGTTCAAGCTCGATAAACGTGTCATTCAGCACGCTCCGCTAGGTTTCCACGATTACAACTGTCTTCAGATGAACGCTTTCTGCGTCGTTTCAGATTCTGGAACATTGCCGGAAGAAAGCAGCTTCTTCACATCGGTCGGACATCCGTTCCCGGCAGTCTGCATCAGGACTTCTACCGAACGCCCCGAAGCACTCGACAAAGCGTGCTTCATTCTTTCCGGAATCGATGCGTTGGGGCTTTTGCAGGCAGTCGATACCGCGGTCGAGATGGTGAAAAACGAGACTGACGGCGGTGCTGTTCCCGTTCCCGACTACACCGATGAAAACGTGTCCGACAAAGTCGTAAAAATAATCCAGAGCTATACCGGAATAGTCAACAGAATGGTTTGGAGAAAGTAGCTCTTACGATCACTCTTTCGATTTTTCCTTAATTTGTTTGTTTTAGCGCAAAATTCAATAGATTTTTTAATAAAATTAAATATAATACCGCGGTTTTGAACGTGCCATGACCTCACCCTTGGTACCTCTCCAGTGTGGCGAGGGGAAAAGTGGTCGTCATTCTGAGCGTAGCGAAGAATCTATGAGATGTTTCGGCAAGCCTCGACATGACGGGAGATCTTTCACATTCGTTCAAGATGACGGAGGTGCGTGTGCGGTTTTGCGGATTATGAGGTGTAAATATGAGTGACAGACAGATCGAATATTCGGTTTTCTGCATTGAAAATGTTGCGGAGCAACTTGGAAAAACAGGTGCGGAAGTCTTTAATATGCTGAATGAAAGCGGACTTCTGAAATCTTATATCATTCCGTCTTACGAAGCGCTGCACACGCAAAGCAAACAATATATTGTTGATGAGATAATTTCTGTTTTGAAAGAAAGGAATTTAGTCGCATGAAGTTGTATCACGGTTCGACAGTAGTTGTTAAAGATCCGCTTGTTTCTTTCGGGCGTGACGATCTTGATTTTGGCAAAGGTTTCTACACCACCGATTTGAAAGAACAGGCCGAGAGCTGGGTCAAGCGCTTTCTCGTTTTGGGAAAACGCTCGTTTGTAAGCGTTTATGATTTTGACAATACTGATATCGAGGAAAAATGCCGCTACAGAAAATTCCGTGAATACAACGAAGATTGGCTTGATTTTGTTCTCAACTGCCGTTCGGGCGGACAAGAATTTTTGAATTACGATATAATCGAAGGCGGGATCGCGAACGACAGAGTCTTCAATACCGTGGAACTCTATTTTTCCGGTCTCATAGACAAAAGCACGGCATTGAGCCGCTTGAAGTATGAAAAACCAAACAACCAGATCTGTTTTGTAAATCAGGATATTTTGAATAAAGTCCTGCGTTTTGAAACTTTTTACGAAGTTTTCGGAGCGAAAAAATGAGAGCCGACAAAACACTTTTGCAGATGAAATATGCGAGGATCATCGCTCTGATTGCGAAACGTGCTGGCATAGACTCTGAAAAAGCAATGGACATGTTTTATAACTCAAAAACCTATATGTTCATGAGCCAGGGGATAAGTGATTTTCATTGTTTGAGTGACAATTATCTTGCTGAAGAAGTTTTGCGGGAACAAGAAAAGGAACAAGTAAGGGAACAAGTAAAGGAGCAAGTAAGCATGGAGGTCGTTGAAAAATGAATCTCCTCTTCATAAATTCGGTTCAAACCTCACCACTAACCCCTCTCCAGTGTGGCGAGTGGAGAAATGGTCGTCATTCTGAGCGCAGCGAAGAATCTATGAGATGTTTCGGCAAGCCTCAACATGACGGGAGATCTTTCACATTCGTTCAAGATGACGGAGGTGCGTGTTCTGTTCTCCCTTCTCCACACTGGAGAAGGGTCGGGGATGAGGTTAGAGAAGGGTTGGGGATGAGGTCGATCCCGGAGGTGTTAAATAGATGACTTTATCACAGAAAAAAGATGAGATAAGAAGATTTTTCGGAATGAAGCACTGGGTCGTTATATCGGCGATGCTCGTTGTCTATGACATTCTGGCGGTCTCTCTTGCGTATTTCCTTGCTCTCTGGCTGCGTTTCGATTGCAGTTTCAGTTCCATTCCAAAATACTATTTTGGGAGTTGGCAGGTATTCGCGCCGTTTTATGCATTTGTATGTGTCATTGTTTTTTATTCGCTCAGGCTTTACAAGGTCATCTGGCGTTTTGCAAGCTACAGCGAGATGCTGAGGATGATGCTCGCGACTGCGGTCACGACTGTTTTTCATATCGCTGCGATCACAGTGTTCGTAAAAAGAATGCCGGTCTCATACTATATCATCGGTCCTGTAATACAGTTCATTCTGACGCTGGGGATACGTTTCCTCTACAGGGTCTACAACTTCATCAGGATAGATCCCCGTTTTGAGAGAAGGGCTTCGGAAAGGATCAACGTCATGCTGATCGGTGCCGGCAATGCGGGGCAGATGCTCATCCGTGATGTCAAAAACGCGAGAGGTCTCAAGGACAAGATAGTCTGCATCATAGACGACAATGACAACAAGTGGAATCGCTATATCGAGGGAATTCCCGTCGTCGGCGGCAGAGAGATGATCATGTCGAGCGTTGTCAAATACGGCGTCAAAAAGATATATATCGCACTTCCTTCCGCGACGATGGCCCAGAGGAGGGATATCCTTGCAATATGCCAGGAGACAGGATGTGAGCTTAAGAACCTTCCAGGCATGTATCAGCTGGTTAGCGGCGATGTGACTGTATCCAATCTGCGGAAAATTTCTATCGAGGATCTGCTCGGGCGGGAACCTGTAAAAGTGCAGACGGAAGAGGTCTTCGATTTTATATGCGGCAAGACGGTCCTTGTCACAGGCGGAGGCGGTTCGATCGGTTCTGAACTTTGCAGGCAGATCGCGGTGCATAACCCGAAAACGCTTATTATTTTCGATGTCTATGAAAACAATGCATACGATATCCAGCTTGAGCTTCGTGAAAAATATTCCAAACTTAATCTTGTGACGCTCATCGGTTCAGTCAGGGATTCCAGAAAAATGTTCCAGGTGTTTGAAGATTATAAGCCCGATATCGTCTATCACGCAGCTGCCCACAAACATGTCCCTCTCATGGAAGACAGCCCATGCGAAGCGGTCAAAAACAATGCGATCGGTACTTACAAAACGGCTTATGCCGCGATGGTGCACAACTGCAAACGTTTCGTGCTTATCTCCACTGATAAAGCGGTCAACCCGACCAACATCATGGGTGCGAGCAAGCGTCTGTGCGAAATGATAATACAGAGTTTTGATTCCAAGATCAAAGCTGGAGAGGCAGCTCAGATCCCGCAGCTTTTCACCCACTACACAAAGACGAAAAGCGGCAAGGAGAAACTCGATGTTGCGCGAAATGCAGAATTTTTCCGCAATATCAAAACTGAATTCGTGGCTGTGCGTTTCGGAAACGTTCTCGGAAGCAACGGCTCTGTGATACCGATCTTTAAAAAGCAGATCGAAAAGGGCGGTCCTGTCACAGTGACTCACCCTGACATCATCCGCTATTTCATGACGATACCCGAGGCGGTCACTCTTGTCATGCTGGCGGGCACTTACGCAAAAGGGGGAGAGATCTTCGTTCTTGATATGGGAAGCCCCGTCAAGATAGACACTCTTGCAAGAAACCTTATCCGTCTTTCCGGTTACAAGCCCGACATCGACATCAAGATCGACTACACCGGTCTTCGTCCAGGCGAAAAACTTTATGAAGAGAAACTTCTGGCGGAAGAAGGGACAAAAAAGACTGAAAACGAGAAGATACATATAGGATGCCCCATCAAATTCAATACTGATAAATTTCTCGATGATCTGAATAAACTGATGGATGAAGCCTATGCGAACAATGCCGATATAAGGAGCCTTGTGGCTGAAATGGTAAGCACATATCACCCGCAGTAAGATGAGGAAAACATGTTGATTTTTTTGATAGTTCTGATCTCCGTTTTTGCGGTAGTTTTTGCAGTCATGTCTCTCACCGCCGTTATAAAAAAGCCTTCATCAGTGTTTAAGGATAGGCCTGAAGAACAGAATCCCATGCAGGGAAAGATGGTCGTATTTGTTGAGAATGAAACGGAACCTGAAAACGCAGACGGTGTCAGAGGGCACTTGGAAGCTATCGCGGATAGCTGCCATAAGGCCGGAATATATGAAGCTGTAGTGAAGAGATCTCTTGATATCATCTTAAGTTTTTGCGGACTTGTTGTTCTTTCTCCCGTGTTTGCATTTCTTAGCCTCTGGATAATGATCGATGATCCGGGCCCGGTGCTCTTTACGCAGAAACGGATAGGCAAGGACAAACAGTATTTTAAACTCCACAAATTCCGTTCCATGAAAATGGATACCCCGCACAATGTTCCGACGCACATGCTGGAAAATCCTGAACAATATATCACAAAGAGCGGTAGATTCATTCGCGCTCACAGTTTGGACGAACTTCCTCAGATCTGGGATATCTTTATTGGAAACATGAGTGTCATCGGGCCGCGTCCCGCTTTATGGAATCAGGATCTGCTGACATCTGAGAGAGACAAGTGGAAAGCTAACGACATCAAGCCCGGGCTTACCGGATGGGCGCAGATCAATGGTCGTGACGAGTTGGAGATCCCTGTTAAAGCCAGGCTGGACGGAGAGTATGTCGAGAAGGAGAGCTTCTTCTTTGACTGCAGATGCTTTATCGGAACAGTGTTCAGTGTTGCCCGCGGGGAGGGTGTTGTCGAAGGCGGAACAGGTGAGATGAAGAAGAAGGAAAAATAGGTTTTGATGATGAAAAACGTTCTTATAGCCGGAGCAAAAAGTTATATCGGTGAATCTTTTAAAGAATTCTTGTCTCAGTGGCCTGATGAATACTCTGTTAATGTGATGGACACACTGGGGTTGAAGCCTGTTCCCGAAATGTTTAAAGGTGTCGATGCTATCTTCTGTGTTGCAGGGATCGCCCACATAAAAGAAACGGCAGAAAATCGTCATCTTTATTTCGATGTGAACCGGGATCTTGTCGTGGAGATAGCAAAAACGGCGAAGTCTGCAGGTGTCAAACAGTTCGTTCTGCTCTCATCGATGTCAGTATACGGACTTGAAGTCGGAAGGATAACGAAAGATAGCGAGCCTGCTCCTGTCACAGCTTACGGAAAGAGCAAATTGGAAGCGGATGAAGAGATAAAGAAACTGGAAGATGAAAATTTTGTGTTCACTTGTCTCAGACCTCCGATGGTCTATGGAAAGAACTGCACGGGAAACTATCGTGCACTTAGGAAGTTCGCCCTTAAATCTCCAATTTTTCCGAATTATCAGAATAGGCGTTCGATGGTCTATATCGGAAACCTGTGTGAATTCGTAAAGTGCTGTATTGACGAGAGACGCGCAGGCTTATTCTTCCCGCAGAATGCTGAATACACAAACACAAGTGAGATGGTGACGGCGATAGCGGAAGCTCATGGGAAAAAGATAAAACTGACAAAAATTTTCAACTTGGCGATCAAGATCGCTCCGATCAATGTGGTTAGAAAAGTGTTCGGTAACTTGGTTTACGAGCCTGTGGACACAGTGGATAAATACGGGGTTAAGGAAAGTATCAAACTGACAGAGGAATAAGATAGGTGAATATGAATAAATTGGAAAAGATCACCATTCTCATGGCGGCATACAACGCCGAAAGAACGATAAGATCTGCTATCGAATCGGTGTCGGCGCAGACCTGTGCTGATTGGGAACTCATCGTCGTGAACGACTGTTCGAAAGATGGGACTCAGGCGATCGTTTCTGAATTTGCCGCGAAAGATCTGCGGATCAAACTCATTAACAATGAGACCAATCTCGGTGTTTCGCTCACCCGCAAAAAAGCTCTTGATACAGCGACGGGGGCATGGATCGCGGTGCTTGACAGCGACGATATGTGGGCACCGAACAAACTCGAAAAGCAGCTTGCTTTTGCTAAAAAGACTGGTGCTGATCTCGTTTTCACCGCTTCGGCGTTTATGGATAATGATGGCAACCCGATAGACTGGGTGCAGCACGCTCCAGAGACTGTTTCATACTGCGAACTTTTGAAGCAGAACATTATTTCCAATTCATCTGCTTTGGTGAAAAGGGATTTGTATGAAAAGTTTTATGCTATCGGGGATAAGATGCATGAAGATTTTGCGATGTGGCTCAATATCATCAAAGCGGGATATAAAGCCTGTGGATTGGACGAACCTCTTTTGATATATCGTCTTGCTAAGTCATCAAAATCAAGCAACAAACTGAAAGCGGCTAAAATGACTTGGAATGCTTACAGATATATCGGCTTAAATCCTTTGACAGCGTCATATTATATGTGCTGGTATACAATAAAAAGTTTGTTGAAATACAGAAATTTGAAGTAATATAATTTGGAGAAATTATTATGAAAGTTTGTTTTATCAATCCTCCGTTTAAACCTGAATATGGAAAGTTTTCCCGTGAATCCCGCAGTCCCTCGATAGGCCACAGCGGTGTTTTGTATTATCCCCTCTGGCTGATTTATGCGGCATGTGTAGCTGAAAAAAACGGTTTTGAAGTTGTATTTATTGATGCTCCGGCAAAACAGTTGAATAAGGAGCAGACTTTGGAGCGTGTTGCCAAAGAGGCTGCTGATGCAAAGTTGTTTGTGTTTGATACGAGTACTCCTTCCATTTACAGCGATGTCGAATTTGCCGGAACGATCAAGGACAAATATCCTGAAGCCTTTACGATGCTGGTCGGAACGCATCCTTCGGCGACTGCGGAAGAAACTATGGGAATCAGCACCAAAATCGACGGCCTTGCAAGACACGAATATGACTACATCGTGCGTGATACGGCAATTGCGATCCGTGACGGCGGAGATTTTTCGACTGTTATGGGTTTGACCTGGAGAAAAGGTGATCAGGTCATCCACAATCCCGATGCCGAGCATATTACCGATTTGGACGAAATTCCTTATGCAGCTGATTTCATCAAGCGTCATTTGACAGTAACGGACTATGTTTTTCCTGCAGCTGCATTTCCGGCAATTCAGATTTTTACAGGGCGCGGCTGTCCGGCTCAGTGCAATTTCTGTGTCTATCCGCAGACGCTTCACGGTCACAAATACCGTCTCCGTTCTCCAGAAAATGTTATCGGTGAAATTGAGTATATCATCAAGAATTTCCCGGATGTTAAGGAAATCGTGTTTGAAGACGACACTTTTACAATCAACAAGAAGCGTATGACCGAAATATGCAATCTGATACTTGAGCGGAAGATAAAAATCCGCTGGTTGTGCAATGCCCGCGTAAATCTGGATTACGAGACGATGGTGCTTATGAAAAAGGCGGGATGTCACCTGATTATTCCGGGAATAGAAAGCGTTGATCAGCAGATTTTGAACAATATCCACAAGGGAACGACGGTAGAGCAAATTGAAGAATATGTCGCAAACGCCCGCAAAGCCGGTCTGATGATTCATGCATGCTATATGGTCGGCAACGAAGGTGAAACGCACGAAACGATGAATGCGACTCTGGCTGCTGCTCTTCGTTTTAAAACAGATACTGCACAGTTCTTTCCTTTGATTCCGTATCCGGGAACCGGAGCATACAACTGGGCGAAAAGCAACGGATATATCAGCGGCAAATACGACGATTACATTCTTGATGACGGTACATTGAACTGCGTTGTCAATACTCCCGAACTGAGTGCCCAGGAACTTGTTGATTTCTGTCAGATGGCACGAAAAAAATATTATCTGCGTCCGTGGTATATTTTCCACCGGATCGTGCGCGGATTGATGGATCTTGAAGATTTGAAGCGTTCCTTAAAGGCGTTCCGCAAGTTGAAAGAAACAATTTTTAAATAAGCATAATGAATTCTGTCGCCGGAAAGAAAATACACATTGTCAGCACAGTCAACGGCCAGGTTAACGAAGGAATGCGCAATGTGGCTACTCATATTGCAAGAGCTTTCGAAAAAAATAATGAAGTCAGATATTCAGGCCTGAAAGATATTCTTTCTATTGTCAGAAACAGTTGTTCCTGCGATGTTACAATGGTTTTTGCCCGTGCAAACAAACTTGTTTACTGGCTTAGCCGCATTATCGGTTTTTTCAGTAAAAATCTTTGGATTGTCTGCGTTCAGAAGCCGGATGACGATTTTGCTGCGCTGACTAAAAAACATCCGCTGAAAGCCGGTTATCTGACAATCGTAGAAAAAGATCTTGATGCTGTTGCTGTCCGACCGGGATTCAGAAAGAAGCTTTTTGATGTCGGTATCAAGTCGGATAAATTTTCTCCGGTTGATAAACAGAGACAGACTGAACTGAAGAAAAAATATGGTTTTGATCCTGATCGTTTACTTGCCATTCATGTCGGACATTGTTCTGCAGGACGCGGCTTGGAGGATTTTGCCCTAATCAAAGATGCCGATAAAATGGTCGTCGCATCAGGAATGTTTGAAAATGCGAAAACGGTAAAAACTCTGGAAGATTACGGCGTAAAAATTCATAAAGGCTATCTTGAGCATGTTGAAGAGATTTATCAGATGGCGGATGTTTACATTTTTCCGACGCATTCGACCGAATTTGTCATTTCAATTCCGCTTTCTGTTATGGAGGCTCTCTCTTGCGGAGTTCCAGTTGTCGGATATCAGGATTTTTCCAATCTTTCCGCTATTTCTGCAGAAGATGATGCGATATTGCTTATAGACGACAAAAGCGAACTTAATGCTGCTGTGATCTGTACTGCGGCAAAAAAACGCGACAAAAGTTATTTGAAAATTGCAAAAACTTGGGAGCAGGTGGCTACCGATGTTTTGAATGTTGTAGGGAGGGATTAATATGAAGCCTGCAATGATAAGTTTTATGGGGTTGGATGGTTCGGGAAAATCAACAAGTATTGATTACGCTTATGAGCAGTTGAAAAAGCGCGGCTATAAAGTCGAGATAGTGCGGGCTGCTTATGTCATAGTTGTGATGCACTGGATCATCAAACTCGGCAAAAAAATTCTGATGAAAAAGGAAAGCAACCCGTTCGGCGGTGATTACAAGGCATATCTCGAGAGTATGAGGAAACAGGCTCAAAAAGGCGGTGTGTATAAGATTTTTTCCGCGATAACCACTTTGGAATTCAAGCTCCAGATATTTTTCCGTATTTCTCTGAAACGCTTTCTCGGAACGACTCTGCTGGTAGACCGCTATATTTACGATAATATCGTGACTTATGCGGCAAACCTCGGTCTTGGTGAAGATTACATGAAACATGCTATGGACACGAAATGGAAAAACGCACCGCGCCCTGACTTGATCATCTATATCAAAACTCCGGTTGAAGTGTGCTGCAGCCGCAAAGACGATATTCCCGATCCGCTCTATCTGGAAATACGGAAACCTCTTTATGAAAAAGTGGCTGACATGTACGGTGCAACGGTAATCGCCGGTGATCAGGATAAGCAGAAAATGCTGGATGAAGTGATGGAAGCTGTGGATAAAGTGCTTCCTGAAAAGTAATTTTTGGAGAAATACTGAATGATAAAAAAACTGATAATCCTCGGCATTGACGGAATGGATAAGGATGTTGTTGTCAGGTATAAAGATAAACTGCCGCATTTATACGGTTTGATGAAAAAGAACGGTTTTCCGCATCTCACTTCTGTATTTCCTGCCGACACTATGCCCGCATGGTCAACTATCTATACCGGTATGGATCCTTCCGAGCACGGCATTATAAATTTCGTCAATGTCGGCGCGAAGAACAATACCTATAAGCCGCTGGTGTTTGATGATTCCGCTTTTAAGGGAAAAACATTTTGGGATGTTCTCAATCAGCACGGAATAAGTTGTGCGGTAATCCTTCCCATGAATATCAAGGAAGGTTGGGAAATCAACGGATTGATGATTACGCGGCCTTATGAGGGAAAAATCCGCGTTTATCCGCAAAACAGGGAAAGTTTTTACAATCCGCGTTTCGATATACTCGGCACGGAAGGCAAGTTTACTTCAGAAAAGGATCTTGCGGGACTGCGTGACGAGTTTTTCGCAAAAGTGAACGAAGAAATCCGGCTTACGAGGCTTGCAATAGAGAACGAAGATGCTGATGTTCTCTTCTCATATTTTTCCACTACCGACGGTATTCAGCATGACTTCTGGCGGCACTGCGACCCGAATCATCCGGAATATCCTGGATCGAACGAGTATGGAAATGTGATTCGGGATATGTACGTCGCGATGGATGAATATGTCGGTGAAGTTATGGAAAAACAGCCCGATACGCCGCTTCTGATTATGAGCGACCACGGTCACGGCGCGAGACCGGTTTATACCGTGCGTATCAACGAATTGCTGCGTCGCGGAGGTTTTCTTACGCCGAAAGGAGGTGGTGACGGATCAAAGCCGTCAGCAAAGAAAAAAATCAAAAAAGCGATAAAGAAAGCTGCTCTCGGCATTGTCAAAGGCATCGGATTACCCAAATGGGCAATGAAATTAGCAAAAAAATTTCCGGTTTGGAAAAGTCTTTTTGCATCGGCAGCCGATTTTGACTGGGATAAAACTCAGGCGTATCTGAGTGACCTGAGCGCACTTAAAAACTACAGCTACGGCGGCATCCGTCTTAATGATAATGTTGCAGACAAAGATGCTCTGGCGGATAAGATAATCGAGTATCTGAAACCGGTCAAAATTGAGAGCGAAGAAAAGAATTTGTTTGAATGGATCGTGCGGACGAATACTTTCTATCATGGTCCCTATCTCAATAAATATCCTGAAATCATATATCAGATGGATGAACGCTGGGGCGGAGAGTGGGAACTCGGCAAAAACGTGTTCGAAAAAGGCGGTTTTATGTATATGATGTCTCCCGGTGGTCACAGATGGCGGACAGCAGTTTTGATGACCAATAATCTGAAACTTGAAAAACAAAATTATGAAATGACTGATATCTATGAAATTATTATGGGTGCTTTAGATCAATAACAGGGTACAAAACATGAAAAAATATTTGAATGAATTAAGGCTTTGTATTATAAGAATGTACCTTAAAATGAGATTCCATGGTAAGATTGATCTCGGTACAAATTTCAGAGTCCGAAAGCGTTTCTGTTGTCTTATTCGAAATGGAAAAGTTACCATTGGAGACAATGTTTCTTTCAATAACAACTGTTCTGTTACTGCTTTGAACAGTGTTAAAATTGGTAACGACACCATATTTGGCGAGGGGGTAAAAATATATGACCATAATCATAGTTTCCACAAGGACGCTGGATTGATACGAACTCAACCTATAAAAATGGGAAGCGTAACTGTTGGAAATAATTGCTGGATTGGAAGCAATGTCGTTTTGCTAAAAGGAACAGAAATAGGGGATGGGTGTGTAATTGGAGCTGGTTGTGTGATTTCGGGAAAAATTCCTATTAACACGCTTGTTAGATGTAACCAATCATTAACTTATGAAGAAATTAAATAATGCAAGAAAAGATGACTAAAAAAAAGATACTTGTTTGGGAAACTTTGGGAACAGTTTCCGGCGGTCAGAAAATGACCTTGACAATATTGGACATGCTCTCTGATCAGTATGAGTTCTGCTGTCTGATTCCAAAAGAGGGAATGCTTTCCGAAGAACTGAAAAAACGGAATATTTCTTATGTTTTGATGGGTGATCAGACGCTGCCGACCGGTGTTAAAGGGAAGCAGGTGATTTTTCGTTATGGATGGATGTCACTGAAAAATATATGGAAATCCTGGGGAATCATCCGAAAATACAAACCTGATATGCTTTACTGTCCGGGACCTGCGGCTCTTCCGTGGAGTGCAATTTGCGGAATTCTGACGGAAAAGCCTGTAATCTGGCATCTGCATCATATTTTTCTGGACGGAGCTACAAAAAAACTGCTCAACATCTGCGGGAAATTTAATAGCGTCCGAAAAATTATTGCCGTATCGAATTGCGTGGGAAATCAGATTGTTGCTGATGCAGCTCATAAAAAAGTTGAAGTTCTCTACAATCCGGTCGATGTACAGAAATACGCCAACGGTGATTCAACTTCTATAAAAGCTGAAATTGAAAAGATTTTCGGATATAAACTCGACGACACCAGAAATGTCATCGGACATGTCGCTTTGGTTCAAAGATCGAAAAGACAGGATTTTGTCTTGAATGTAATTGCCGAATTGAAAAAACGAGGCATAAATTCTGTAGGAATATTTGCCGGAGAAGCCCGCGAGCCTGATTTTTTGGAGGAATTGAAGCAACACGCCAAAGATTTGAATATTTCTGATGATGTAACATTTCTCGGCAGACGCAGCGATATTCCGGATCTTCTTAAAATGACAGATGTTCTGATGATTCCTTCTTCGTTTGAAGGTTTTCCTCTTGCAGGATTGGAAGCGGCTGCAGCCGGAGTTCCTGTGGCGGCATGCAATGTTGCCGGAGCGGAAGAATTTATCCGGGTAAGCGGAGACGGAGCCTGCTTCACTGAAAACAATGTTGAAGAGGCTGTAAAGGCGATTGAAACCATCATGGTGAGAAAAGCTGAAATGGCTGAAAACGGCAGAACATTTGCAGCTAAAATGTCTAATGCCGAGTATGCTTCGAGAATCGGAAAAGAGTTCGGGAAAATTGTGTGACAAGGCCGTGTAAGGATTTATGAGAATAAAAGAAAAAAGCTTACTTCTTGTATTGATATCAGCTTTGTTTATATATAATACGTGTACTTTTATAAGGTTGCAGTATAGCTTCTATTTGGCAACATTTTTGTATGTGATTGTTTTTCTTTGGGCATTACAGGCAGGATGGTTAAAAAAAACATTTTTTCTGCATTCTTCCATTATAAAATGGTTTGTGTTGCTTACCTGCTTCTCATCTTTAATCTATGTTCATGGCGGATCATATCAGTGGACAACATTTTTTGGTAGTTATATTCAAATTCTTTTTTGGATACTTGCATTTGAAATAGTAGCCAAAAATTTTTCTGAACAAGAGATAAAACACTATTTGAATATACATATTCTGCTGATGATATTTTGGTCGTTTGCAACCATTAGAGCTCTTGCAATGTATCCTATGGCTTCTCGTGCAATGTACGGACATGCTGCAGAAATATCGGATACTTCATTTCTGCATTCTATGGGATGTGGCGGATACGGTTTTATTTACGGTCTTGTATTTATCAGTATGGCTTTATTTCATAAATTATTGAAACAATGGAACAATATTAGTCAAAAAAAATTCTTGCTTTTGGTGCCGATTGTCATATTTGGTTACACAATTATTAAAGGTGCTTTTACAACAGCTCTTATTATGTTAATATTATCTGCTATATTATTGTTGTTTTATGCGAGAACAGAAAAACACGGCATCGGTATTTTGCTTCTGTTTGCTACAGCAACATTTATATTTGGTTTTTATAGTGAATTTATAGATTTGATTTATGCAATAGGAGAATTGTTTGGCATAAATCTGTTTATGAATAAAATGGAAATGATAAATCAAGCTTTAAATGCCGAAGACATTGAGAGGCTTTCAAGGTTTCAAAACTATTATGCTTCATGGCTAGGTTTTATTGCCAATCCGATTGTTGGGTCAAGTGGAGCAGGTGGAGATTCTCAAATATTGGTTCATTTGTCATATATGGGGCTTGGCGGCTTGACGTATATAGGATTCCTTCATTCCGCTTTTACTGTTATGAAGAATTATATTGATAAACAGTTTGTTAATATTATTGAAATTCTGACTGTTTTTCTTGCCTTATTCAATACTTTTAAAGATATGACTTCAATTTCAGTAGTTTTTTTCTTAACACCATGCTTGATGCTTGCTGATAAAAAATCTGAAGTTGCAAATGCAGCAAAAGACGAGGTAATCAATGAAAGTGTTTCTAATTAACTCCTCATGTAACGGCAGCACTGGTAAAATCGCACGGTCGATCTGCTCTGTTTTGAAAGAATCTAGTAATGAATATTTTTTTGCTCATGGTATAGGTCATTATGATGATCCCAAATCATTAAGCCTGAGTAATTGGTTTGAATCACATTTGCACGATCAGCTTTCAAAACTGACAGGAATGCAGGGTTATTTTTCAATTTTCAGAACAATAGAACTGGTTCATAAATTAAAAGCAGAAGATCCGGATATAATTCATCTTCACAATTTGCACGGCAATTATCTGTGTTTACCGATATTATTCCGATATTTAAAGAATAGCAGGGCTAAAATAGTTCTTACAATGCATGACTGTTGGTGGTTCACAGGAAAGTGTGCCCACTTTACATTTGTAAAATGTGAAAGATGGAAAACAGGTTGCGGGAATTGTCCTCAATGGAGTGTGTATCCAAAGAGTTATTTTTTTGACCAAAGCAAAAGATGTCTTAATGATAAGAAAAAATGGCTAACTTCAATAGGGGATAGATTGACAATTGTTACTCCTTCTCAATGGCTTGCTAACTTGGTAAAGCAATCTTTTTTAAAGGATTATCCTGTAAAAGTTATCAATAATGGAATTGATCTAGAAGTATTCAAGCCGACAGTCAGCGGTTTTCGCGCCAAATATCATCTGGAAAACAAATTAGTTCTTCTTGGAGTTGCGTTCGCTTGGGGAGAACGCAAGGGTTTGGATGTGTTTGTCGAGTTGGCAAAACGCTTGGATGACAGATTTAAAATAGTTCTTGTCGGTACAAACGATAAGGTTGATAAGCAACTGCCTGAGAATATAATTTCTATTCACAAAACAAATAATCAAACTGAATTGGCTGAAATTTATACTGCGGCAGATTTGTTTGTTAATCCTACAAGAGAAGAAGTGTTGGGACTAGTGAATATTGAAGCGCTTGCCTGCGGAACTCCGGTTATTACTTTCAAAACCGGAGGATCACCGGAATGTATAGATGAAACTTGCGGAAGAGTGGTTGAATGTGATGATTTGACTGCTTTAAGAAATGAAATTGTTCGAATTTGCGAGACGCATCCTTATTCCGACACTGCTTGTCAAACAAGGGCGAAGAAGTTTGATGCGCAATCTAAGTTCAGAGAATATTTAAATATTTATTCAAAGTTAATAAAATAAAAAGGTGCTTTGATGGAAGAAAATAAAAATAGTATGGTTTCAATAGTAATTCCAGCCTACAATGCTTCGAATTATCTTGCCGAAGCAATAGATTCGGCCTTGGCTCAGACATATAAAAATATAGAAATAATTGTCGTCAATGATGGTTCCCCTGATAACGGTGCAACTCGAAAAGTCGCGGAAGCATACGGAGATAAAATTCGTTACTTTGAAAAACAAAACGGCGGTTGTGCATCAGCGCTTAATTTCGGTATTAAACAAATGAAAGGTTTTTGGTTTTCCTGGTTGTCTCACGATGATTTGTATTTGCCTACAAAAATTGAAGCGCTTATTTCATTGGTTGACCGGTATTCCTTGGATCCAGAAACAACGGTTCTCGGATGCAATGACTTGATTATGGGACCGAGCGGTAGAACATCAGCAAATTTATTCAATAATACGCTTGGAATTTTGAATCCTGTAAAAGCGTTTGGAGAAACGCTTAATAAAAATACATTTAATGGATGCGGATTACTGATACCCAAAGCGATTTTGGAGAATGTCGGAGATTTCCGTACAGATTATAAACACTTGCTTGACCGAGAACTTTGGATGCGTATTGCGGTTAAAGGTTTTAAATACTGTTATGCTGACGACCCGTTGGTAATTTCGAGAGTTCACAATAGTCAGATTACAGTTAAAGCCCAGCAAAGTTTGTTTGATGAAGAAGAGTTGTTGATACGGGAATATGTGAACCCAGCGTCTCAACAGGATGGTTTCCTGGAACAGCTTTGTTTTTTTGCTGAAAAACGTCAACATTATAGACTCGGCAAGAAAATACAAAGTTTGTTGAAAGAACAAAAAAAACTTACTGCTAAGATACGGATTCAGATATTTCGTTGGAAAATTGACGGGGTGCTGAAAAAAATAGTTAGAAACAGCTATAAACAATTTTTAAGGAAAAAATAGTTTTAAATAAGGGGGTGCTAGTGCCAAGAGTCGTTTTTGTTTCAAATTATTTTAATCATCATCAGGCAAGTTTTTCTGATGCAATGTTTAATATGCCGGATGTTGAATATTATTTTATTGAAACTACTGTAATGTCAGATAGTCGGAAAAAATTAGGATACGGGATTGATGAGAAACCCAAATATGTTTTGTCTGCTTATGAGTCCGAAAAAACAAGAAGTTATTGTGCCGACTTAATAGATAAAGCTGATTTCGTCATTATCGGCAGTGCTGATGATAAATGGCTGGAAAATCGCCATAAACAGGGAAAATTTGTTTTCAGATATAATGAACGCTTTTATAAAAACGGTGTGCCTAAATGGAAAATTCCGTTGATATATGTGAGAAATTATTGTAAATTCGGCAGATTCAAAAACGAGTATCTGCTTTGTGCGAGTGCTTTTGCAGCGGCTGATGCTGCCCTGACAAGAACATATCTCGGAAAAACATACAAGTGGGGATATTTCCCTGAGACTAAGTTGTATGATTTGAAAAAATTATTCGATAAAAAGAGTCGTAATGATAAGGTTTCTATCCTATGGTGCGGTAGACTTATAGGGTGGAAACATCCTGACGTGACAATTCAACTTGCAGAAAAACTGAAAAAAAATCACATAGATTTCTCTCTTAATATTATCGGTTGCGGTGCAATGGAGAACGAACTCCAATCAATGATTCAACAAAAAGATTTGTCTGATAAAGTTAAAATGCTGGGATCTATGAAACCTGATGAGGTAAGGGAATATATGGAAAGATCAGATGTCTTTTTGTTTACAAGTGACTTCCGAGAAGGTTGGGGTGCTGTTCTTAATGAATCAATGAATAGCGGGTGTGCCGTTGTTGCAAGTCACGCCATAGGTTCTGTTCCGTTCCTTATTGAAAATTGGCGAAACGGTATAGTTTATCAAAATGGAAATTTGGAACAACTTTACAATATCGTTGAAAAATTGATTAAGTCGCCGGATCTTAGGCAACAAATCGGGCGTAATGCATATAAATCCATGACGGAATTGTGGAATGCATCCATTGCGGCAGAAAGGTTGATGGTTTTATATAATGATCTTCGTAAAAAAAGTTTTTGTGATCAGTTTGAAACAGGTCCGTGTAGCAGGGCTGAAATTATCAAGAACGGATGGTTTAGGGGATAAAAGATGAGATTCGGCTTTTTATTTAGAAAAAGTCGTATAAGGAGAAATGCAAGTTGGTTGGTTGGGGGCAGTATAGCACACAAGTTTATTGCGTTTTTTATTGCTATATGGACTGCAAGGTATTTAGGACCTGAGAATTATGGTTTAATTAATTATGCTTCAGCATATACCACACTGTTTTTTTCACTATCTACTTTGGGTATAAGTTCTATATTGGTTAATGAGTTGATTAAAAATCATGATGAAGAAGGAACTATAATGGGAACGACTCTTGTGATGCAAGGCGTTTCCAGTTTACTTTCAATAGTGATAATCTGCGTGATAGTTTCTTTTTTAAATCGTGGTGAAACTTTGACTATAACGGTTGTGTTTTTATATAGTTTGGGTCTTTTCTTTCAAATGATGGATTCCCTTAAATATTGGTTTCAATCAAAATTGGAATCTAAGTATTCGGCAATCGCGTCAGTCGCTGCATACTTAATTAGTTCATTATATAAAGTTGTTTTGTTAATGACCGGAAAAAGTGTGATTTGGTTTGCCCTTGCTGCTTCTGTCGATTATTTGTGCATGGCCGTTATTATGTATGCTGTTTATAGAAAAAAGAATGGACCTGTGTTCCGGTTTTCAGTTGATAAGGCAAAGAAGTTATTCAATAATAGTTATCATTTTATACTTTCGGGATTGATGATTGCAATATATGGGGCAACTGATAAATTAATGTTAAAAAATATGCTTACGGATGGGGCTGCTGTTGGTTATTATGGAACAGCTTTTTCCGTATGTAATATTTGGGTTTTTGTGTTGGCTGCGATTATTAGTTCATATAAACCTGTTATCTGCGAATTATATAATGTGAATAAGGAGGCCTATAATAATAAAAATATACAATTGTATTCTATAGTTTTTTATTGTTCCGTAATCGTTAGTTTGGTGATTACGATTTTTGCTCGTTTAGGTATTTTTATTTTGTACGGAGAAAGCTATCTGCCAGCTGTGCAACCTCTTAGGATTTGCACATGGTATGTTGCTTTTTCGTATCTTGGAGTGGCAAGAGATGCTTGGGTCGTTTGCGAGGGCAAGCAAAAATATTTGTTGTACATATACATGGGGGCTGCAATTATAAATGTTGTGCTAAATTATTTTCTAATCCCTGTGTTCGGTGTGTCAGGAGCTGCCTTTGCCTCTCTTTTGACTCAAATAAGCACAATATTTGTATTTCCTTTGTTTATTAAGGATTATCGCCCGAATGTTCGCTTGATGATTAAAGCAGTGTCTCTAAGCAATGTTAAGTTTTTTAAAGACCGATCATGAGAGTTGCATGGAACTATTTGAAATAAAAATAATCATATCTGTTGAAAAAATGAGGATAAATTAATACGTAAGGAGATTCAATATGCAAAAAGTTCTTAGTATTGAAGAACATAAACAAGTTCAACTTGATATTTTAAAGTTTGTTGCTGGTTTTTGTGAGAAAAAAGGTTTGTGTTATTTTTTAGCAGACGGGACTTTGCTCGGTGCGGTTCGTCATAAAGGGTTTATTCCTTGGGATGATGATATTGATATCAGAATGCCAAGACCTGATTATAACAGAATGAGGCAGATTTTTAATGAGGAATGTAAAGATTCTCATTATCATCTGGTTGATCCGAGGGATAATGATGCTCATCATTATTTTATAAAAATCATAGATACACGAACTATAAAAATAGAGCCTGAACAAGACTATTCAACAGGCTTTTTAGGAGTCGACATAGATGTGTTTCCTATAGAGGGTTCCCCCGAAAATGAGGAAGAATTTTTGAAATGGGGGCGGGAAATAAGAAGTCTTAACAAAGCGTATGCATATAAAAAACGCCCACTGTATATATCAGTAAAAGCAACAATAGGAACTTATGTAAAGAAGAGGGTTCACCCTAAGTGGTGCTGGTTGTTTTTGTCGGCTTCTCGTATTGCAGAAAAGGTAATTGCTTTAGCAGACAGGTATATTTACGGTGAAGGCACATATGTGAGTTTTATCGGGGCCGGTGATCTGTTCAGGGTTCCTTACGAATGTTATAAAGATTATGTTATGATGAAGTTCGAAGACGCAGAATTCAGGGTGCCTGCCGGATATGATGCGGCTTTGACTAAACAATACGGTGATTATATGAAGTTGCCGCCAATAGAAAAACAGGTTACACATCATGCCAACAATGTTTTTTGGAAAGATGAAGAGGAGGAAAATAAACATGCTTAATTTTACTGTAGGACCGGTAATGTCCAGCGAAACTGTTCGTGCGATAGGTGCTGAGCAGGTTCCTTATTTCCGCACTCCGGAATTCTCGGAATTGATGTTTGAGAATGAAAGGCTTGTCAAAAAATTCGCGAAAGCTGACGATAATGCAAGGGTATGCTTCATGACGGGCTCGGGAACGGCTTCAATGGAAGCTGCAGTAATGAATATTTTTACTGAAAACGATAATGTGCTTGTTGTTGATCCAGGCAATTACAGTTTCGGACATCGTTTTAAAGAAATGCTTGAGATCCACGGAATTCCTCACACTATCATTAAACCTGAATTCGGTCGCAGTGTTACTGCCGGACAACTTGCTGAATATGACGGGAAGGGTTTTACAGGATTTTTGGTAAATCTTGATGAAACTTCTGTCGGCGTGTTGCATGATATAAAATTGATAAGCGATTTCTGCAAGCGGAACGATATATTTTTGGTAGTTGACTCTATAAGTTCCTTCCTTTGCGATCCTTTCAATATGAAAGAGCTGAATGTTCAGGCTATGATCACCGGTTCGCAGAAAGCTCTTGCGTGTCCTCCAGGAATATCGCTGATAGTTCTTTCTCCAGCTGCTGTTGAGCGTGTTTACCAGAATAAGCCGAAAACAATGTATCTTGATCTGAAACTTGCTCTGAAAAACGGCGAACGCGGTCAAACTCCGTTTACTTGTGCTGTCGGTATTCTGCGTCAGATAAATGCAAGGTTAAAAGAAATCGATGCTGCCGGCGGTGTTGAATCAGAGAATACGAGAATCGGCGGTTTGGCAGAATATTTCCGCAACAAAATTAAAGAGTTGGATCTGCCGTTTAAAGTCATATCGCACGATCTTCCTAATGCTGTCACTCCGCTTTCTCCGAGAGAAGGCGTTTCAGCGCACGAGATTTTCAATATTCTTAAAGATGAATACGGAATCTGGATTTGTCCGAACGGCGGTGAATTTAAAGACACTCTTTTTCGTGTAGGTCATATCGGTGCGCTTGAGAAAAAGGATTTTGATACGTTGCTTGAAGCATTGCTGGATATGAAAAGAAGATCGCTGATCTAATGTGAAGGAGTTTTTTATGATAAAAGTTATTACTTACGGTACGTATGATCTGCTTCATTACGGTCACATCAGACTTTTGGAGCGGGCAAAAGCTCTCGGGGACTATCTGATTGTCGGAATTACGAGCGACGATTACGATAAAACCAGAGGTAAAATAAACAATCAACAGTCTTTGATGGAGCGTGTCGCGGCGGTAAAGGCAACAGGACTTGCAGATGAGATTGTAGTTGAAGAATATGAAGGTCAGAAAATTGACGATATTCGCAGACTCGGTGTCGATATTTTTACAGTAGGTTCAGACTGGGTCGGGAAGTTCGATTATCTGAACGAATACTGCAAAGTCGTTTATCTGCCGCGGACGGAAGGTGTTTCCAGCTCGGAAATCAGGGCGGAAAAGAGAAAACTTCTTATCGGAACTATCGGTGGAAACGGTGGTGTCCGCAGAAAATTCATAAAAGAAACGGAGTTTGTCAACGGAGTGGAATACAGAGAGTGCGGTGATGATCTGCAGGGTGTTGATGCGGTCTATATAGTGTCTCATCCGAAAAACCATTACGATGATGTGAAGAGGGCTCTGCTTGCCGGGAAACACGTTCTATGTGAATCTCCTGTAGCTTTGACGGTCGAAGGATATAGGGAACTTATGGATTTGGCTCATGATAAAGGGCTTATTCTCACAGATGCGATAAAAACAGCTTATTCAACAGCTTATTCAAGACTGCTTGTCGTTGCTAAAAGCGGCCGGATCGGGGATATAATTTCTGTAGATTCTGTATGCACCAGTCTTGCCGACGGGGCAGGAGAATCAGGGATTGATCTTTCCTTGAAACAGAACAGCATCTGTGCATGGGGTCCTACCGCGATGCTTCCGATTTTCCAGCTTCTCGGAACGAATTATAAAGATGTAAGGATAACAACGAAAATTATAGACGAAAAACTCAATTACGACGGTTTTACAAAAATAGATTTTGTTTTTGACAATGCTGTGGCTTCTGCCAAAGTCGCCAAAGCCGCAAAAGCTGAAGGCGAATTGGTAATTACAGGAACAAAAGGTTACATCTATGTTCCGGCGCCATGGTGGAAAACAGATTATTTTGAAGTGAGATTTGAGAATCCCGCCGATAACAAAAGATATTTCTATCAGCTTGACGGAGAAGGTATCCGTTATGAAGTCGTTGCGTTTGCGAAGGCTGTCGAAAGCGGAAAGAAAAATTTGTATGTGGAAGACAAAATTTCTGAAAAAATTGTTGGCGTAATAGAAGATTACAATAATTTTAACTATTTGAAAATTTAAAAACAATGAATAACGCAAAAGAATTGACTCCGGAACAGTTCCGAAAAATGCAGTTGACAGAATTGGATATGTTGGTGGAATTCGATAGAGTATGCAGGAATAACAATATCAATTATGTTTTATTCGGAGGAAGTCTTTTGGGAGCTGTCCGCCATAAAGGATTTATTCCATGGGATGACGATGCAGACATCGGAATGTTAAGGGAGGATTATGACAGATTTAAGGAACATATGAATGAAATGAATCCTGATATTTGCTATTTCCAAGACCATGATACTGATCCTGAATACAGATGGGGTTACGGAAAACTTCGTAGAACTGGAACAAAATATGTTCGTGTCGGTCAAGAACATTTGAAGTGTAAGACAGGAATTTTTGTGGATATATTCCCTATGGATGATATACCGCTGAGTATTGTCGGTCAGGTTCTCCAAGATTGGTACTGCTTTTGTATGAGAAAAATTATGTGGTCGGAGGTGGCTAAATACAACACAAAAGGATTTTGGAAATTGTGGTTTACGTTGTTGTCCAAAATTCCTGTTTCAATACCTTTCTCGGGATTAGATCGATATATAAGGAAAAGTAAAAATGAAACACCTAACAGGGTTAGATGTTTGGCATTTCCTGCTACGGGAACGCTTTATAAGAAAAATCCGATTACTGAAAGATACGGCATGCCAAAATCCTGGTTTACAGACAGGACAGAGTATTTGTTCGAAAGTCAGCAGTTTTTCAGTTCAAAAGATTATGATGTGGTGTTGAAATACATATATGGGGATTATATGAAACTTCCCGATGAAAATGACAGAGAGCAGCACTCTCCTTTTTCTGAAATTAAATTCCAAGATGAATAATGAGGATGTGATGATAAATAAGTGCGGTAAAGAATATGAAACCATTATTTTTAGCTATATAGGACAAGACTATCCGGAGTGTCTCTATTTATATCTCAATTTGAAAAAATACGGTTTTGATAACACAACAACTGATGTTTATATTCAACGGGAAAACAATGTAATAACAGCTGTTTTGCTGAAATATTACACATGTCTTCATGTCTTTTCCAAAGATAATGATTTTAATTCTGCAGAGTTGGGAATTTTCATTGAACAAAATGGATTCTCGATGGTTTATTGTATGTCTTCAACAGCAAGCCGAATCTATGAATGTCTGTCAAAAGAAACATTGGATCTGGCGACATTAACAACTGGCTGGGTAGCAAAAATTACAAAAATAGACAAACAGCCGAAAGGTATTTCTGTTAAGGCCTCCAAACAAGACTTTGAACAAATCGTAAGATTGATTTATGAGGATGAAGATATCGGGAAATCTTATAAATACGAAATGCTTGCATGTCAGTTGGAAGAAAGGAACAGTGAAGGTTATGCCAGAAATTTAGTTATAAAGAACGGAGATTTGGTTATAGCTCATGCCTGCACTAATGCAGAAATTGACAAAATAGCTGTTGTAGCCGAACTGCTTGTAAGGGAAAATTTTAGAAGACAGGGGTATGCTTCTGAAATATGGCGGGATTTATGCGGGCAGCTGCTGCTTGAAAATAAAGAAGTCTATTCATTTTATTATTCGGAAGAATCCAGAGCTTTGCACCGTAAAATAGGCTTCAACGAAGTTTGTGAGTGGGCAAAGATCGTGATTCAGCAAAAAAATTCATAGTTCTGCGAAATCGGGGGATCGTTTTATGGAAACATCACAAACAACAAGTTATGAAAAGATTTGGAATATAGAATTGGATTTGTTCGAAAAATTCAAGAGTATCTGCGCAAAATACAATCTTGCATATTGTGCATCTTCGGGAACTTTGTTAGGCACAGTTCGTCATAGAGGTTTTATTCCATGGGATGATGATATGGATTTGTTTTTACCGTGGCAGGATTATGTTAAGTTTATGGAAGTAGCACCCAGAGAATGTCAATATCCTTACTTTTTCCAAAGTTTTTTGACTGATCCTGAAAGCGAGGCAAGCGCGAGCAGATTGAGAAGAAGTGATACTACAGGCTTTACGAAATGGGAACATGAAAATATTACAGGAAAGGATTATGACAGAGGTATATTTATCGATATATTCCCATTGTTCAATGTTCCTGATTCAGAGTCTGAAAAAAATATTCAGAAAGAGTCCATTATGTTCTTTTGGAAGTGTATGCGAGGATATAATGCTGTCTGTCAGAAACAAGCGTGGGGGGGGGCAAATAAAGATTACGAACAATATATCCCCTATTACAAAAGTGTATGCAAATCTATGAGTATAACTGATATAAAACGGGCATATTTGAATGCATGTGCAATGATTGATACCGAGACTAAAGAGGTCGGGGCCACATCTTCAAGAATTCATTTGTCTACATTGATGTGGCCATCAGAGTGGTATTCTTCATATGTAGATCTTCCATTTGAAAATACAACGATAAAGTGTCCTGTTGAATATGAAAAAGTTTTGGAAAAGCAATACGGAAATTGGCGTGTGCCTGTTAAAAATGGCGCCAGACATGATTTTGCTGCTATTGATCCTGAAACTCCATGGAAAGACTACGATATGGCATCGGTAAAGAATAGGTAATAAGTGGTGAAAGGGAAACTAAATGAGTGAGGTGGTGTTGGGGGGAATAATAGGAGAAGATTTATGACAAGAGAAATTGTAGAATTCTTTCAGGCTGTTAATAAGGATTGTCCAGACAATATTGTGCATATATATTTCAGCGAAAAACGAGGAAATAAATATAGAACATTCAATCCACAGATGTCCAATGAACTTCAAAAAAAGATTCTTGAGTTGTTGCTGCCGCCTCTATTAGAATTATTACAACTCCCGATAGTTCACTATAATCCCGTAGGTGTTCTTGATGAGGAAAATGAGCTTATTATTTCAACTCAGGTTGATAGTGTCGAAACTTTTAAAAATAGTTTGAAATCAGATACTTGCTATACGGATATGAGTTTGATCAAAATGAGCAATATTAGCTTCTATTGTGTTGAAATATCTTATAACAACAAAAGTGCTTATCTCTTTAGGCAGTTCGCGAAAATGAGTCGTCTTAGAAAAGGAATCCTTGGTCAATTGGTAAACAATACTCTGGCAGAACTTGACAATAATTTCTTAGGTATTGATGATCGTACCGATATGGTTCTCATGGACGATACATTAATAATTATTAACCACATTTCGCTCGAAAGAGTATTTAATTATCGCGACAAATTTCAAGAAATGACAAATCTAGCAATTGGACGCATTGTCGTTGAAGGTAAAATGACAAATGTCGAGCAATTTTCTGAAGATTGTCTTAAGGATGTGCGAATTATGAAACGTTTTACGGAGTTGATGTCAAAGGATAGTTTGCCTCTTTTTTTTGATAATTATGACCGTGTTCCGCAAATTGTTGATGCTCTAAATTTGAATATAAAGTTTGATAAAGAAGGAAGAATGGTTTATGAAGATAAATCTCAACTTTACCATATAGTTCACTTATTCTCTGATTCTTATTTTAAATCGCTGATCGCGGAACGCGTTGGTGTTATTGAGCTTGAGGGAAAAATTAATGCTGACTAAATTGTCGTGGTTGGCAATATATTTTGCTTCTTATTTCATAGTGTATTTCTTAATCCTTGTGGTTTTAATATATGAACATTGTACATCGAGTGATTATATAGAATATCTGCTTTCAAATAGTGTTGATTGGATTTGTATGATTCTTTTGCTGTTTTTATTGTTGTCGCTTGTTATTGCAAAAACAGTGAAAAATGCTGAAATGAATACACGAATAAAGGATGTCCCGCAAAAAAATATCACATTAGATGTTTGTCCATATTTCTTGCCGCAGGTTATAACTTGTGCAACCTTAATTTTTGCTGATTGGTGGATTTTAATTGATGTAGTGATATTTGTGACTTATGGGGTTTTTTTTGTTAAATCAGAGAAGGTTTATACGGCTCTTTTGTTTGTAATACCGCTCGGAAATAAAATTTATCAATCTGGAGATAAAATAATAATAACACGATACTCTGAAGAGGAAATGCGAATGGTTTTGGAAGATAGCCCTGATGGAATTGAAGCAAGAATATTAACGAAAAATGTGTTTTATGTGAGAAAATAAAAACATAAGGAGAAAAATATGCCTGAATACACTACCGTTGCAACAATCACCAAAATTGAAAAAGCGAAGGTTTATATCAAGGGCTTTGGCAAATACCTTTACGAGGATTCCAATAAAAAACAGTGGAATATTTTGGAAGGTAATGGGGCCCCTAAATTGTTGCCAACAGATAGACTTCAAATGATTGACAAGGATTTGGTTGATAATTCTGTTGAAGTGCAACTCCTTGCACTATCAATGTTTCACAAGAAACCGCTGAAATTGACGATTGAAGAAGACGGCAAAAAATATTTTATTACTGCTGTCGAGGTCGAGTAATGACGGAATACCACGATATTTACTCTGTTGCCGATTACATTGAAGCGATAAAAAATTTCAAGCTTTACGGTGTTAATGGTTCACGCAGTAAAGGTGTCCGACTGTATTATCGTGGTGAACCGGCTGATTATGGAGAAACAGCGGGAACTCCTTCAATTGCTCGAGGCGGATGGTTGGAAGGCAACAGCGAATCAACTTTGTTCCGGGAATGCGAGCGCCTATTGCCGCGTGAATTCGCCAACTGCAAGACGACTTTCGAAAAATTGGTGCTTATGCAGCATTATCAGATCCGCACGCGCTTGCTGGATGTGTCATTTGGACCTTTGCAGGCTCTGTTTTTCGCGCTTTATATTGATCCAAAGAGCAAACAAGACGATTCTGGCGACAGTATAGTTCTGGTGTATGAAATCCCGGATGAAGCCATTTGTTCGTGGCATTCCGACAAGGTGAGCGTCATTTCAAACATCGCCGTTTACGCATACGATGATTTGGATATCTGGGATTTACCGTATAATGAAGAATCAACACAGTTGTTCGATAAAAAGGATTCTTTTAATGAAAATGAAAAAATACAGCAATTAGTTCATGAAATCAGGGCCGAAAAACCCTATTTCATAAACAGGATCATAAAAAGTCACATGGAATCTATTTACTGTGTGCATCCGTTACTGGATAACCCTCGTATCAGGGCACAACAAGGTGCTTTCCTTCTGTTCGGAATGAACGGTGACAAACATCACCTTGCGACACTTGAATCAAACAAGGGTCTGAAAATCAGCATGGCTAGAATCCGCATTCCGCAAGGAGCTAAACCCAGGATCCGTGAAGAATTGGAACTGCTCAGCCAAACGGTAGACACTGTTTATCCTGACTGGCAGGGTGTTTCTGATTATTTTGAACATTTTTACGGGAAAACAGCGGAAGAGTTTTATAAATAATAGGCAGAGAAAATAAATGAATTCAAAACAAAGAAGCATAATTTTAGATTTTCTTAAAGGCCTGGCTATTGTCGCTGATCCCTTGAAAATTTCAGATATTTCACTAAAATCTTTCCCCGCCTTATAGGCTGTTATATGGAGGTGTTCCTATGTTGGAAAGTATTAAGTTCCAAAATTTCCGCGGTTTTAAAGATTTGGATTTGTCCGGTCTTTCGCAAATTACATTGTTAACCGGAAAGAACAGTGCGGGAAAGAGTTCTGTTCTTGAAGGGATTTTTCTGTTGATGGGATATGCTTTGCCGGATAATCTTGAGAAAATAAGGATGCTTCGCGGTTTGCCGGCGGCTTCTGATATAACACAGTTGTGGGAGTCATTGTTTTATAAGTTCGACACGTCGAAAGCGATTGAAATATCTGCGAAGTGCCAGGGTAAGCACTTGGATCTCAAATACGAGAGGGACGATGCCTTCTCAACTTTGGATACAAATCAAAATGTTCTAAATACTTTTGTTGTGTTCAGCAGTTCTGCAGCATCATATTATACTCTCCACTATAGTTTTACGGCTGATGAAGCGGCTCAAAATGGTCATTTGTTCCTTAATCCTGCCATAGGTCCCAACGGTGCTCTGGCGATGACGAGAAAAAATAACAAGGTGGGTTTTGAGACTCCGAATACGCAAATTGTAAAATTCGTTTCTGTCGGAAGGATGGATGATCTTGAACTTGCAGGATGGCTGGGGACTCTTAACTTAAGGGGAGATCATCAGCTGATTGTTGATGCTCTCAAAATCATAGATCCGGATATTGTTGATATCCAGACAGTGGTTCAACAGAGGTACACCCAGCTTTATCTCATAACAAAAGACTCGTCGATTCCTTTAAAACTTGCAGGAGACGGTATTTGCAAGCTTCTCTACTGTGTGCTGTATGTTTTATGCAACCAAAATTCAATTGTTCTGATCGATGAGATAGAAAACGGATTTCATTATTCCATGCAGGAATCTTTCTGGAATACTCTTGCGAAAGCGGCTAAGAAAAGCAATACGCAGATTATCGCAACAACTCACAGCTACGAGTGCATAAAACATGCTGTTGACGGTATCGCCAATGCCGGAATGCAGGACAAATTCAGTCTTCACCGGATTGACAGAATCGGTGAGGAGAACAGAGCTACTCAATATTCAGGAGAACTTGTGAAAGATGCTGTGGATTCTTTGATGGAGGTCAGGTAATGGCAGACAGAGAAAACAAATCTATTGTAAAAGGGATGCAGCACCTGATTTTGTGTGAAGGGAAAGATGCACAGCTTTTCATGATTTATTATCTGAACAGTAAAGCTTTAGCGGATAATAAACAATATTCGGAAGTAGTTCAGGTTGAAGATTTCGGCGGTAATGAACAATTGAGTTCGGCGCTAAAATTGTGGTCAAAGGATCCAAATTTTCAAAATCTGAAATCGCTTGTCGTTCTTCGAGATTCTGAAACAGATGCTCAAGGTGCCGTAGACAGTATTAAGACTGCTTTTAAGAAGGCAGAATTGCCGGTTCCGTCATGCCCCCATCAATTTGAAACTGACGGCACTTTGAAGACAGGTTTTCTTTTGTTTCCGGAATGTTCTTCTGATCTTAAAAACGGGACCCTTGAAGATTTATGTCTTTCTGTTTTAGAGGAAAGCGGAGTAACCGGAATAAGCGAAATCGATAGTTTTCTTTCAGATTTGGAAAAGCGTGAGATCAGAATTTTTCCACGTCGTTTTAAAACGCGGTTGCACACATATTTTTCCATAACGGATGATTTTGTGTCACTCAAAATAGGAGAAGCCGCTAAAGCTGGAGCATTTGATTGGAATAGTCCTAAGCTTGATCAAATTAAGAGTTTCTTGGAAGAGATGATAAGGTAACTCAAAGTATACTTCCCTCAGGAAAACCTAACACTTTCAATTCTCCAAATCCTGAAAATCGGTGAGGTTTTGCCCTTGTTTTTCAAATTTTGTGCAAAAAGCACAAAACAAATGCCTCTTAAGGAACATTTTGTTCCGAAAATAAGTTTTGTCTTGACATTTTTGCAAAAGATCGTATGATGTGGCGTTTTGTTTGGAGGATTGTGAAGATGAAAGATGCAACAGTAAGATTGGAAGGTATAGAAATCAGGAATTTCAAAAATGTTTGCTATGGCAAGCTGAATTTTGAAAATTCAAGGACATATTCTGATGCGAGCATTTTGGGTTTATATGGTCAAAATGGTTCAGGTAAAACAGCTTTGATCGATGCAATTGCACTTCTTAAATTTGCTCTTGCCGGTCAGGAAGTTCCGCTCCAGTTCGCCGATTATATCAATATCGATGCTTCTTTTGCTAACTTGAAATACTTCTTTAAGGTCAGGAATCTTGAAATAGAAGCGGAATATAATGTTGTTTACGAATTCAATATCCGTAAAGAAATAAGTGAATCTTCCCAGAAATACAAGGCAGTTATATTTGATGAGGTGCTTTCATATTCGTATGAATCAAAAGATGAAAAATTAAAACTTCAATCTCTCATAGATACATGCACTGACGATGTTTTTGTTCCTGTCAGCAAATACAACGAGCTTGTCGGAAGCTGCAAGGATAGTAAAACAACTTTGATCGCGCATAAAAAATTTGCACTTATTTCTTCAAAATCTTTCGTGTTCTCAAGCGAATTGCTTGATGTTATTCGCGTGAACTGCAAAGAAGCGCGTCATCTTTTCCTGATCAAAAGCTTGGTTTTGTATGGTAATTTCGAGCTTTTTGTAATCAATACGGCAAATTCAGGGATGATTACTGTCAACGGACTTCCGTTGAATTTTAAATATGAAGAAAAGGGAGAAATATCAATAGGAAATTTCATAATAAATTTGAACGAGCCGACATTTTTTTCTGAAAAAGAGCTTGATGTCGCAAAGAAAGTCATAAAGAATATGAATATTGTCCTTGCCAAACTTGTGCCTGGATTGACGATCGGTGTCAGGGAACTCGGCACAGAACTCGCGGAAGATGCGTCTAAAAAAGTCAAGATCCAGCTGGTCTCAATGAAAAATGATAAAGACATTCCTTTAAAATACGAATCCGAAGGAATTAAAAAAATAATTTCCGTCCTGCAGCTTCTGATCCTTGTTTACAATAATCCTTCGACTACTGTCGCGATCGATGAGTTGGATTCAGGGATCTTCGAATATCTTTTGGGTGAACTCCTTAGAATTATTTCAAAAAAAGGTGTGGGGCAGTTGATTTTCACTTCACACAATCTTCGTCCGCTGGAAACGATTGATCGCGGCTTCATTGCTTTCACAACAACAGATCCAAAAGAACGTTATATTCGTCTTGCAAACATTAAAACCAACAACAATTTACGTGATTTTTACTATCGCGATATTGTTCTTGGCGAGCAGAGAAAACCCGTTTATGATTCCACTAACAATTATGAAATTGATTTAGCATTCATGGAAGCAGGAGAAACATCTATAGAAACTGGAGATAACAAGTGACTCGTAAGAAAATAATTTTTGTCATTGTTGAAGGCTCTTCGGACGAAACAGCCCTTGGTGCTATTTTACAAAACATCTTTGATGTCAATCAAGTACATATTGAAGTTGTTCACGGCGATATTACAACGCAAAACGGGGTCATGCCGCATAATATTCTGTCAAAAATAGGAGACATGGTAGCCGAATACATCAAGCAAAACAGATATCTTAAGAAATCTGACTTCGAAAGGATTATTCATATCGTCGATATGGACGGAGCATATATTCCGAATGAAAATATTATTGAAGATGCCGACTTAGAAAAAACATCCTACTCTCTGAAAAACATAACTACAAACAATAAGTCGCATATTGTTGAGAGAAATAAGCAGAAAACTGCAAATATCAATAAGATATGTTCTTGCCATGAAATTAGGAAGAAGGAGATGATTCCTTATAAAGTTTTTTACATGTCTTGCAATCTTGATTTGATCATGTTCTACATGACAAAATCAACAGCACTGATGCTGAGAAAAAGCTGGATTCCAGAAAATTTGCGAAACAATACAAAGAAAATATTCATGAATTTCTTTCATTTATTTCTGACTCAGATTTTTCTGTGAAGATGTCTTACGAAGAATCGTGGAAGTTTATCAAGCAGGGATTGCACTCGCTTGAACGGCATACAAATTTCGGTATTTGCTTTGAAAAGAATCTTTAATTTTTTTCCAGAAGAAGTTATCTACAAAAATTTCAAAGAGCTCCTTGAAGTACAAGAAAACTGGACAGAGGTTGAAGTGTAAATAGATTAACCTTTGTTTTAGGAGAATCACTATGAGGAGTATAATGGCCAAACATTTTTGGACAGAAGAATCCTCTCGCAATTCCCAAAAATTTAAGTATTATAACGTGTTTTTGACGGAGGAAAAATGAGAGATTTTAAAGATCTGAAAATCGCGGTTGCCGGTACTGGTTATGTTGGTTTATCGCTGGCTGTTCTGCTTTCGCAGCATCACGATGTGACGGCGGTTGATATCATCCCGGAAAAGGTGAAACTTCTGAATGAGAAAAAATCACCGATCCAGGATGAATACATCGAAAAATATCTGGCTGAAAAAAATTTGAAACTCAAAGCGACGACCGACGGAAAAAGCGCTTATGCGGATGTCGACTTTGTTATAATCGCGGCTCCGACGAACTACGACCCGCAGAAAAATTTCTTTGATACGAGTGCGGTGGAAGCGGTGATCGACCTCGTGATGAGTGTCAACAAGAACGCGGTCATGGTGATCAAATCTACGATCCCTGTCGGTTTCACGAGGCATATCCGTGAAAAGAAAAACTGCGACAAAATAATGTTCAGCCCTGAATTTCTGCGTGAGTCGAAGGCACTTTACGACAACCTCTATCCGAGCCGTATCATTGCAGGGTGCGACGAGGGAACGCGCGAGGCGGCTGAGGTCTTTGTTAAACTTTTGCAGGAAGGAGCTGAAAAGAAAGATGTTCCGACTCTTTTCATGGATTTCACTGAGGCTGAGGCTGTCAAACTGTTCGCAAATACATACCTTGCGCTGCGTGTCAGCTACTTTAACGAGCTTGATACTTACGCCGAAATGAAAGGCCTCAACACGGCGAACATCATCAAAGGAGTCTGCTTAGACCCGAGAATAGGAGATCAGTACAACAATCCTTCGTTCGGATACGGCGGCTACTGCCTTCCGAAAGACACAAAACAGCTGCTTGCAAACTATGCCGATGTGCCTGAGAACCTGATCCAGGCGATAGTTGAGAGCAACCGCACGAGAAAAGATTTCATCTCCGATAGAGTCCTTGCAAAAGCGGGATATTACACGGGGTCATCGATGTGGAACGCGGCAAAGGAGCGCCCGATCACGATAGGAGTTTACCGCCTCACGATGAAAAGTAACAGCGACAACTTCCGCCAGAGCTCGATCCAAGGCGTTATGAAACGCATCAAGGCAAAAGGGGCGACAGTCATCGTCTATGAGCCTGCACTTGCCGACGGCACGACATTCTTCGGCTCCCTCGTCGTCAACGACATCGACCGCTTCAAAACAAGCTGCGACGCAATCATCGCAAACAGATACGACAAGATCCTCGATGATGTCAAAGACAAAGTCTACACAAGGGATTTTTTCGGGAGGGATTAGACCGGACCTCGTCATCTTGAACGAACGTGAAAGATTTCCCGTCATGTTGGAGGCTTACCGAAACATCTATTTGAGATTCTTCGCTACGTTCAGAATGACGGGGAGACCTCCCCAGCGCGTCATCTTATTCCGATTCCTTGACAGAAAAACGGGAGTTACTAAAATCTTTCGTCTTTTTTAGGAGGTCGGAATGTCTATCAGCAAAGTCGGTGACGATTTGAAGCAAATGCTTTTTCTCGTCCATTTCAAAGACGGATATGTGAAACCCGTTATCGCTTCCACTCAGGCTCAGGTGCGTGAAATCATAGCCGCAGAGGGCGAAAGAAAGGTCGAAGATATAGACAAAATCGTTCTGGAACAGAATTATTATCCCCAGAACGAAGATTATTACGATATTTAGGAGGAACCATGAAAAAAAATTCCTTGTTTATTCTGTTTGCCGTTCTTTTGTTTTTTGTCGGATGCGGCAACGGCGGAAACGAATATGACCAATACGGCGACACCGGCGATTCGGGAAAAGATGACGATACCGCGGATACGGTTCCCGACAAAGATTCTTCCGATACAGCCGATGAACCGGCAGATGCTGACACGGATAATAAGCCTGATGATGACAACGAAACCGTCGACGATGAAGATAGCGACGGCTCGAATGTAGACGACGACTCTTCATCAGCTCAGGATTTCTGGTCGACATGCGAAGGAATTATCGCGTGTGCCAAAGAATGTGCCGATGATGATTCCGACTGTGTCAACAATTGTTATGTGAAAGGAAATGAGGAGGGGCAGCTTTATTACAGGCGTTGGAGAGAGTGCTTCGACAGCGCATGTGCGGAAGACCGGACGGCAGAATGTTCCGCTGAAAACTGCAGTGAATGGGATAAACTGTGTAATGTGGCAGAGGCTTTTGAATATGAAATCACAATTCCTGCACCTTACGGAAATGCTGAATTTGCAGGCAGTTTCTCTTTTATTCTGAATAATTCCTTTCCGACGTCTGAAAGCCAGCTTTTGTTCGAAAGTTTTGCTTCGGGCAAAATTTCTTCGATGCCGGTCACTCTGGGCGGAACGATAATGTCATTTGTCAGAACTACTGCCGACCAGCGTGACGGAAAGGTCGTTGAAGTTTATCAGGTTCCGTACAATACTTCCACGCAAACCGTCGGAAATCCGGTCATTCTGCTTAGAATCAAAACCGATGCCGCGACGGAAGGTGAACACGTTGTAGGAGTCGGCGATGAAAGCGATGCCAGACTGATTGTCGGAGAGATTGATTCGCAGTACAATTTTTCCTGTTATCACGCATTCGGAATCGGCTCATTCAAAATCGATAAGGCCGTGATAAAAACCGGTTCTTCAGGAGTTTTGAACTTCAGCAACGGCATTGCAGAACTTTTCAGTCCGTATAATATTCCTGAATTAGGCGGCGATGCACGTGAAATACTCGGTGTTGAGGCTTGTTCTCTTATCTGGTAGGAGAGAAAATATGAAAAAAGTGATTTGCATTTTCTGCTGTTTTTTGTCTCTGTTTCTTTGTTCGTGCGGAAGTGCCGACAAGAAGACTTCGCGCAAAAAAAACGTTCCCGTAAAGTCGGAAGAGGCTGACAACGGACAAAAAGATGCCGATAACGGAATTACGGAGAACGGAATTCACAATCTGCCTAACGGAGACCGCTATATCGGCGGCTTCAAGGATCACAAAAAATACGGTGAAGGCGAGTACATCTATGCGAACGGCGACCGTTACAAAGGTTTTTTCGAGAACGGTCACTACAACGGTCAGGGCGAACTGACGCTGAAGGACGGAACCAAGTATATCGGCGAATTCAAAGACGGTCTGCGCCATGGTCAGGGAACTCTTACATTCCCTAGCGGCGCAAAGTACGAAGGTTCTTTCGTCAACGATATGATGGAAGGCGAGGGTGTTTTCCGTTTCCCTGACGAAAGGGAGTACCGAGGGAATTTCAAGAAAAATTTCAGACACGGTCACGGCGTGATGATTTTTCCGAGCGGCGCAGAATACGACGGAGATTTCAACGACGATAAACGGAGCGGAAAGGGAAAGATGACTTACCGCAACGGTTCTGTTTATGAAGGCGATTTTGTTGACGGAAAACGCGAAGGCAAAGGGACGCTGACAAAGAAAAACGGCGATGTTTATACGGGTGATTTCGAAGCCGACAACCCTGAAGGCATAGGAAAATACGTTTTTGCTAACGGGGATGTCTACGAGGGTGATATTAAGCAGGGCGCGCTGACGGGAAGCGGCATAAAAACAATGAAATCAGGCGTTTATGAAGGCGAATTTCTTAACGGCTCATTCCACGGCATGGGCAAATTCACCGGCAAAAACGGTTTGGTGAGATACGGCGTATGGCATCACGGCAACCTTGCAAAACAGCTTCCGATGCCGAAGGAAGGTGAAGAAGGCGAAGAAGAAAGCGTTTCTTCGGATGAAGACGAATCCGAAAGCGAGGAAACAACTGCTCCCGTAAAGGAAGAAAGCGGCGAAAAGGCTGCCGATTAACATGCTTGTCGTTTTTCTGGGAAATCCCGGTTCTGAATACAAACTCACGCGTCACAACTCCGGTTTTATCGTTGCCGAAAACATGGAGCTCACGCAGGATCTGCGCTGGAGTCAGAAATTTTTCGGAATGTTCGCGAAAAAAGATTTTTCAGGGCATCAGCACTGCTTTTTGAAGCCGGAAACTTTCATGAATTTAAGCGGAAAAAGCGTTCAGGCGGCAAAGTCTTTTTTCAAACTGAGCGAGCGCGAAATCGTTGTCGTGCATGATGATATCGAAACTGAATTCGGAGTCGTAACTTTTAGGGAGGGCGGCGGCTTTGCAGGACACAACGGCTTGAAATCAATAGCAAATTCAATCGGAAGCCCTGATTTCCTGCGTATAAAAATCGGTGTCGGCAGACCGAAAAAAGGTGATGTCGCCTCTTTTGTTCTGGGAAAATTTACTCCTGAAGAAATGTCTTATTTCCCGGCTGTAACGGAATCGGTCGAGGAAAAGCTGAAAGAGCTGCTTCAATAAAATATTGCTTTTTCGGCAACTGTCTGTAGAATGCCCGCCGGTTATTTTTTGTATCTTTATTTATTAGAGGTTTTTAAATGTTTCAGGACATCAGAAAAAAAGGAAGTTCGCTGCTGATCACGCTCATGTTTGCGGCGATTATCGTTACGTTCGTTATTTCTTTCGGTCCCGGTGACAAAGCAGGCTGCAACTCGACACAGAACAGTGCCGCTTCTGTCAACGGTGAAATCGTCACAATGTCGGAATTCCGTTTCGCCTACTCGAATCTTATGGATTATTACCAGAGGATTTTCAGAGATTTCAACAACGAAATGGCGAAGCAGTATAAACTTTCGGACAAAGCTTTAAACGGTCTTATCGGCGAAATTCTTGTCGCTCAGGAAGCTGAAAAGCTCGGTTTCAAGGTTGCCGATGAAGAAGTCAGCAATGAAATCGTTAAAAATCCCTACTTCCAGAAAAACGGCGCGTTCGACAAGGAATCGTACGACAATATGGTCAAATTCACGCTGAATACGACTGTAGCGGCTTATGAACACCGCGTAAGAATGCAGCTTTTGGCTAGAAAACTCAGAAACTATCTTGTTGACAACATTACCGTTTCCGATACCGAAGCAAAAGACGAATTTGTTGCTTCCAACGAAAAAATCGACGCTTTCGTCTATGTTTTCTCAGATTCCAACCTCAAAGCCGACAAGAAAAACGCTCTCATTGCAGCTATTACGGATGACGAAGCTGCAGCTTACCTCAAAGAGAATGAAGCAAAAGCGAAAATGGCTTTTGACGACAACGTTTCCAAATATTCGAAAGGCGAAGGACAGACTGTTTTCGAAGATGTCAAAAACGACGTTGCGAAAGACCTTCTTCTTGCTCCGAAACTTGAAGAAAAAATCAAGGCTGATTCGGCAAAACTTCTTGAAATGCTTAAAGGAAACCCTGAACTTTCCGCTGAAGAGATTTCGGCTGCATTCGCTGACTGGGATCTCAACGGAAGAGAGATTTCCGTTACGAAAAAATCAACTTTCGCTGCCGGAATCGGTTTCACTCCGAAATTCATAGAAAAGCTTTTCTCCGATCCTGAACCGAAGCTTCTTGACGAAGTTTTCAAGACCGAAGAGAACAGATACGTCGTTGCGAAAATTACGAACCATACTGCAGCAGACATGGCTGAATTCGAAGGCTCAAAAGCGGTTCTCAAAGCAAATCTTGCAACAGCTAAAAAAGGTCAGATTTACGAAGCTTACGTTGAAAAACTCAGAGCTGAAGCGCGTATCGAAATCAACAGAGAATTCCTTAAACTTTTCGAAGGTTCCGAAAAGTAGTCACTTTTAAAATCGCCAAAATCGCTATTTTTATTTCTGAACGGATACTACCGTAAGAGTTTTTTCTTCGACTTTGAATTTTATTTCGCAACCTGCAAACTGAAAGCCGTAAATCCTTGTCGGATCGTTCTGATATGCCGGACGCGGATCTAAAGCTAAGATTTCTTTGAGTGCTTCAAGTTTTTCGGCAGGGATTTTACCAGTAAATTCAGTCGGAATAACAACTTTCAAAAGGGCTTTTTCCGCGATTTTGTCGAACAAATCAGTTGCCGAAGTTATTGCATCGACTGCCGGAAGATAAGGTTTTATGTCGTAAATCGGAGTTCCGTCCATGAGGTCGGCGCCCGAAATAAAAATTTCACCGTTTTCTATTTTTTCGATTTTGACGGCTGAAAGAGCGAGACTGTTCGGGCGGAAAGGGGAGCGCGTCGCAAAAACTCCGACTTTTCTGTTGCCTCCGAGGCGCGGCGGTCGCACCGTAGGAGACCAATCTTCCTGCTTTGCTTCTGAAAAACCCCATATAAGCCATATGTGAGAAAAGTTTTCAAGTCCGGAAAGTGCTTCGGGAGAACGAAAATCATGTTCGAAAACTATTTTGGCGCTGAGTGTAGGAGCAAGCCCGCTCTGACGCGGAATGCCGAACTTTGTCGGGAAATCGCTTTTGATCCTGGCTATTATTTTCAGAGTTCGGCTGTCACTCATTATTTTTGTGGAATTTTAGAAACTTCACGCTCTTTTTTGATGACTTTGACTGAAAACATGATCGGAACGACGATTATTCCGCACACGATAAGACCGCAGTCAAGACGTGTGAAAAGCCAGTATTGTCTGGTTATCAATGCCAGCGCAGCCCAGAAGAATATATCGACTTCGTTGACTTTGAAAATCGAAAATATTGCATAGAAAAACCACTTTACCCAGTCGGAAAATCTGCGTTCTGGCGGAGTTGACCACTTCGGACATCTGTCCATTGAGGCGCCGAATTTTTCAAGTGTTCCTTTGCGGAAATTTTCAATTATTTTGAGGTCGAGCAGAACTCTTTCGCTTACCCATTTCGCATATCCGGCGATGTATGTGACAGTTGCTGCCATAAGCGGGATGATCAGATCGATAAATTCGTGAGTTTCGTCGTAAGCTCTGAATCCGATTGCCCAGAACATCAGCGTCATAGTGACGGCATCGGAGATTTTGTCGAAGAAAAAGCCGAATTTAGTCGGGCAATTGCGAAAGCGCGAAACGGTTCCGTCCATGTTGTCGAGAACAAGACCGAGGTTTAGCAGAATCGCACCTGTTACTCCGCCGGCATAGCTTCTGTCAAAGAAGACGAAAGCACTTCCTGCAAGTTTCGTGAGTATGCTGACGACCGTGATTCTGTTAGGTGTCACCCACTTTTTTTCGACTATCGGCAAAAGGAAAAGTATTGTCAGAGGACGGGCGAAAAGCATTGCCCAAAAGTCGTCCGACTGATAATTTCTGAGTTTCATCCAGCGATCTTTAAGTTTCATTCTGATTCTCCGGAATTTTTAAGAAATTGTAATGTTTTTATGAACAGATGCTGTTAAAACGGCAGTTCGTCGTCTTCGTTATCGAATTTCGGAGCGTTGCCGGTCTGCGGTTGTCCTTCTCCTTCCTTCGGATTCTGCTGATATGTGCGTTCCGGCTGACCGGAAGAGGAATTTTCTTTGTTGGAATCAATAAAATTCCATGAATTTGCAATGATTTCAAAGACTGTTCTTTCGTTGCCGTCTTTATCCTGATATGTTCTCGACTGAATTTTGCCGTCGACGAAAACAAGCGAGCCTTTTTTGAGGAATTTCGAAGCATTTTCAGCCTGATTGCCGAAAACAACTATTCTGTGCCACTCGGTTTTTTCCTCAAAACTGTCGCCTTTTCTGATTCTGTCTGAAGTTGCAAGTGAAAAGTTGCATATCGGAGTATTGTTCGACGAATATCTTATTTCAGGATCTCTTCCGAGACGACCGATGAGCAAAACTTTGTTAAGACCACTCATAGTTTACTCCTACTTTTTGATTGAGGTTGGTTTGTCTTTGTCGGGCATTCTTTCGCCGAGTATCGTTGCAATCATCATGTTTGCATTCTGGTTGAGGTTGCCTTCAACGCCTTTAGCATCGTTGTTGAAGCGGAATTTGATGTTTCCGTTGATGATCTCAAGCATTCCTTCCATGAATTTGTTGACCGGTCTGCCGTTCTGCTCGTCGAATATGTAGAGGAGAACAA
The DNA here is from genome assembly GCA_017538365.1 of bacterium. Classification (GTDB taxonomy): domain Bacteria; phylum UBP6; class UBA1177; order UBA1177; family UBA1177; genus UBA1177. The sequence goes on from JAFYIZ010000033.1 coordinate 49,398, forward strand.
GCGAGATTACGAGAAGGAAAACAGCAACGATGGTGAATGTTCCGCGTTTTGCCGCAAGCGGTTCGAGAAGTTTGTCTCTTGATACCAGCGACAGATAGAAAAGATCTTCGTTGTCGGAAAGCGACGGATGGCGTGATACACTTGCAAAGAAGGTTTCACCGTTGAGAACGATTTCCATATCGTGTCTTTTCGTGTTTTCTTCATCTATTTTTGCGATAAGATCTTGATTTCCTTTGATGAATTTTTTGAAGCTCTCGTGAAGCTGTGTCGGAAGCGTGCTGCCGAGGAGCGAAGTTTTGTCAAAAAATCCAAAGTAGAATTTTGACTGCTGGTTGCCGAAAATCGACTCGTCGTAAAGGCTTGCAACAGCATGTTTTGCGGCTTCGGAATCAACATTGTCGGCAGAGAAGTAGATACCGATGATGTTTCCTTTGTCAGCTATCGGAGCTGCTGAAACAAGGTAGGTTTTACCTTTTATCTTCATAACGTCACGGTTTGCCGTGCCGCGCATAACTGCCTGAAACAGTTTTTCGTTCGAAAGATTGACGCCTTTGAAAATGCCGTCAAGGTTCTTTGCGATGATGTTTCCTTTCGTATCTGCAACGAAAATCGTGTCACTGTAGTCGTATATCTGGTTGATGACGTTCATCTCGGTTTCGATTTTGTCAACGAAAGCCTTTGCGTTGGGTGAGAGTTCGGTTCTTTTTACTTCGCCTTCCTTTGCTTTTCCGTCGTTTTCAATAGCTTCATTAGCAAAAGCGGAAAGGACTTCTTCCGAAACTTCTTCCCATTTTGCCGGATCAAGAGCTTCTATGAGTTTCGCATTTTTGGCGATTGATTCGACTTTGTGTATTTTATCGAATTTGTCAGCCTCGGAGATTCTTGAATAAATCGATACCGATTGCGAAACGGCGTTTTTTGCCGATTCTACAAGGTTGCTGCTGGTGTAGTTGACGAAGAAGTAGCTTGTTGCGATGTAAAGCAACACGGTCAGAATGATCGTTGTGAGAAAAAGTTTGATTTTCATAATTCCTCCTTGTTTGAAAACAGAACTTGTCTGCCAGATATTGAATATTTACCGGTAGTTACTATCGTTATCGCTTTTGAAAGCAGGATGTGTTCCTGTTCCAGAATGCGTGCTTTGAAGGTCTCTTTCGTGTCGTCGTCGTGCCTCAAAACGGGCTGCTGAAGGATTATCGGACCGCCGTCAAGTGTTTCATCGACAAAGTGTACCGTGCAGCCTGAGACTTTTACGCCGTAATCGAAAGCCTGTCCCTGTGCGTCGACTCCTTTGAAAGAGGGAAGAAGTGACGGGTGGATGTTGATGATTTTTCCTTCATAACCCGAAAGGAAAGTGTGGCCAAGAACTTTCATGAATCCTGCAAGGACAATTAGTCCGGTGCCGAAAGGTTTGACGGCTTCAAGCAGTCTGGTTTCATAATCTTCTTTCGGCTCGTCCTTTTTTTTCGGAAGGATGATTGTTTTGATGCCGAAAGATTCCGCTTTTTCGATGCCTGGCGCCGATCTTTTGTCGGAAAGAACAAAACTTATTTCGTCAACTCCAACAAGCTTTTTGTCGGTGAAATTGCTGCATATTGCAGCCATGTTTGTGCCGGTGCCTGATATGAAAATACCGATTTTCACTAGTTTTTCTCTTCCAAAAATTCTATAATTTCATCTTTTTCCGGAATGATTTCAGTTCCCTTTCTCTCGCCGTTGAGAACGTAGGGTTCTTTTTCTTTCGGGTATCTTGCCACAAAATACTGTGCGTCATTCTTTTTAACGGGAATCATTCTGATTTGAGGCGGAAGAACACCGATGCCTTCAGGGTCTACTGCCGGAGTTACAACGCAGCCTTCGCCGAAAACGCGGAAAAACGCTACTTCGCCCTCAGGTTCGCACATGATATTGTTGTCTTTTACGTGTTTTTCAAGCATAGCTTCGATCGCTTTTTTGTCGTAGCAGCCGAGGTTTTTGTCACGTTCGTTTTCAAGGACGAGCTGAAATGTCGGTTTGCACAGAACTTTTTCAGTCAAAGGCTTTTCAACGAAGTAATGCGGAATACCGGTCGGAACTTCGCAGCTGTATTCGCAGTTCGGCACAGGTTCGTTTGTGACGGCCTGGTAAAGCTCGATTCTGGTTCCCAGCTGATGGATTTCGACTGTTGCGACCGAACCTTTTACGATGTTGATTTTTCCGCTGTGAAGCAATCCGGTTTTGAAAGTGGTGATGTATGGCGCTGCCGTTTCCAGCATTGTGTACGCTCCCGACTTGAGATCAAGCGAAACGGTGTGTTTGCCTGCCGGAATTTTGTCTGCGCGGATGCAGTTTTTCTTCTTGTCGATCGGTCTGAAAGAATTGTTTTCCCTGCCGTCTACCAACAATCTGAAATTTCTGATGAAAATCTCTGTTTCTTTGTACTGCTGGAAGCCCGATTTTTCGGCTTCATCGGAATCTTTTGTAGAAAGTATGAAATCCGTTCCTTCACTGAAGGCGCAAAGTTCAAGCGCAGCGTACGGGGCAGCAAACGCAGTAACAAATGGTGCACTTAAAAAAGCTAGAAAAATCAAGTATTTGGTGAATCTCACGTCAAACTCCCAAAAAATTATAAAAACCATCAAAAAAATCGCGCAATATTATAATACAAATAAATTTTTTGTAAATAAAAACTCTGCTTTTTATAAAAATTCATCCTAAAAGGCGTGTCTGAACATGAAAAATACGGCGCCTACAAGACACAAACCGGCGAAAAGAAAATCCAGAGTCAGTTTTTCCTTCATGTAAAAAACGGAGAAAAACGCGAAAACGACCATCGTTATCACTTCCTGCATAACTTTGAGCTGACCGACGGTGTAAAATTTGTAACCCATGCGGTTTGCCGGAACCTGAATGCTGTATTCAAAAAATGCTATTCCCCAACTCATCAGGATTATCAGAAAAATCGGTTTGTCCTCGATCTTCAGATGCCAGTACCACGCAAAACACATGAAAATATTTGCAGCTGCAAGAAGGAGAATGGGATAAATTCTTTCCATTTTTCACCTCAAAGAAATTAAACGGCGGGATTTTAGCAGAAATTTTCCGGAAATAAACTTATCTTAAGTGAAGTTTTACGAGAATGCTGTCAACGACCGCATAAACGCTGGGGACAAGGATAAGTGTGATGAGGGTCGACACGGTGAGACCGAAAACGACGGCTGTTCCCATCGGGCTGAACATCGCAGCACCTTCACCAGACATGAGCATCATCGGTACCATACCGAAAATAGTGGTCATTGCTGTCATAAGAATAGGTCTCAGACGCTTTCCGCCGGCGATGACGAGAGCATCGTGCGTCGAAAGGGAGTCACGCTCCTTGATCTGCTTCATGTAGTCGATAAGAACGATCGCGTTGTTGACGACGATTCCGACAAGAATGATCATGCCTAAGAATGCCGGCATGGAGAGTGATTTGCCCATTATGAGAAGACCGAGAAGAACGCCCGAGATTCCGAACGGGATCGAGAAGAGGATTACGAACGGGTCGATGAAAGACTCGAACTGCGCCGCCATGACAAGGAAGACAAGGACGACACCGAGGAGAAGAAGGGCCAACAGGTCGCCTGTGGTATCCTGCTGCTGCTTCATGTTGCCGCCGTACTCGATACCGATGTCGGCCGGCATGTCTATGGTTTTGAACGCTTCCAGAACCTGCGGATAGATTTTTCCGACCGCGATATCGTCTTCAAGGTTAGCAGAAACGGTGACCATTCTTTCACGGTTGAGTCTTTTTACTACGAGCGATGTGAGGCCGTCGGTGACTTCTGCGACGTCTTTGAGTTTTACTACGGTGCCGTTCAAGGTCTTGAGCTCCATTTCCTTGAGCTGTTCGATGTTGGAGCGGTCGCCTTTCTGGTATTTGACGACGATGTCGTACTCCTGACCGTTGTCTCTGTAGACCGAAGCGGTCTGGCCGTAGAACGAGTATCTGACAGCCATGGCGATGGAAGCCATTTTGAGCCCGACTTTGCTTGCTCTGACACGGTCTACTTTGATCGATATCTCGGGTTTCAGAACGTCGGCGTCGTTCGTTACGTCGGTAAGACCTTTTATTTTGAGAAGTTCGCTCTGGAGTTTTGCCGCATAGAGCGAGTTTTTCTCGAAACTCTTGTTGAGAAGTTTGATGGTTATCGGTTTTTCCGACATACCCATGCCGTTTCCGCCTGTCGTGAAATCGGCTTTTTCGATGCCTGCGACCTCGGTCGTTATTCTTTTACGGATCTTTTTCGCATACTGTCTGACGGTGACTTTACGGTAGTTCGTCGAAATGAGTTTCGCACCTATCGTCGCGGTGTTGGTTCCTTCGATCTTCTGCGACATACCGCTGTTGTTCGAACCGCCGCGGACGTAAGTTCTCGTCAGGTGCTCAAGCGGGATCTCCTCACGGATGATACGCTCGATGTGCTGAGCCGCCTTCAAAGTCTCTTCGATCCTCGTTCCCTGCGGAAGCTCGATATCGATCTGAAGCGAACCCTGGTCATCCTCAGGCATGAAGTCGAGACCTACGACAGGAACAAGCATGAGTGAGCCTATGAAAAGCGATATCGCAACAACTATAGTCGTCTTTTTGTGGTTCAGGGTCTTTTCTATGACTTTCGAATAGAGATTTTCCGCAGTAGAAAGGAATTTTTCACCTGCGCGGTAAAAGAAATTCTGCTTTTTAGGCTTGTCATCAACGATGACATTTCCGTTTTCGTCTCTCGGAGCCTGTCTCAATATCTTCGAGCAGAGCATCGGAGTAAGGAGCATTGCGGAAAGAAGGGAAGCCGCAAGTGTGAGGATGATGACTCCGGCGAGCTGAGCAAAGAATATGCTGATAAGTCCGCTGACAAAGAAAAGAGGAGCGAAAATAACGATCGTGGTGAGCGTCGATGCGATGATCGCGCTTCCTACCTCTGTCGCGCCTTTGATAGCTGCATTGATCTTGTTTTCGCCTGACTCGAGATAGCGCGTGATGTTATCGAGAACAACGATCGAGTTGTCGACGACCATACCTACTGCAAGGCACAGAGACATGAGCGATACCATGTTCAGAGTGTAGCCGAAGCCGTAGAGGAACGCGAACGCGATGATCATCGAAGCGGGTATCGAAAGGATGACGATAAGGCTCGAACGGATTCTGCGCAGAAAGAAGACAACGACTAACATGACGCAGATGATAGCGGTAAGGACTGAGTCTGAGAGGTTGCCGACCATGCTCATGATGTATTCGGAGTTGTCGCGGATGATATCGATGTGCATTCCTTTCGGAAGTCTGCCGTTCATCTCGGAGATCCTCTTTTTGACGGCGTCAGCGATCGCGACGGTGTTTGCGCCAGACTGCTTCTGGACCATCATGAAGACCATGTATTTTCCGTTGTTGAGACCGAACTGTCTTGTGTCGTCAGAACCCCAGAAAACACGCGCCACATCCTTGATCCTGATGATACCCATCGGAGTATTTGCGATGATCGTTTCTGCAACTTCGTCGATATCTTCGTATTCGCCGGGAACACGGAGAGTATAGTCGAAAGAACCTATCTGCATGTTTCCGCCGGGAACTGAAAGGTTTTCAGCCGCGATGACTGAAGAAATGTCACTTACAGAAAGTCCCAGGGAAGCGAGTTTCTGTTTGTCTGCCGCGATGATTATCTGCTTTTCCATAGCGTTGAAAAGACCGACAGTACCGACGCCGGGGATTCGTTCCAGCGGGTTCTGGATGTAGTCTTCGATCGTCTCTTTCTGGAAACGGATATCCTCTTCTTCCGAGGTTACCGCCATGAACAAAATAGGCATCATGCTGAGGTCGATCTTGAAGATTCGCGGGTCATCAACGTTGTCGGGAAGATAACTTCTGACCATGTTGATTTTGTCTCGTATCGAGTTTGTAGCCTCGGCCAGATCGACGCCGTATTCAAATTCACAGCTTACAGTAGACAGGTTTTCCATCGACTGGCTGTGTAGGTTCTTCAAATTTTCTACCGATGAAAGAGCCGATTCGAGAACTTTCGTGACCTTCTCCTCGACTTCCTCAGAACCTGCGCCTTCATAGATCGTGATGATCGAAATATACGGGATTTCGATATCGGGCATAAGGTCAATCGGAAGATCGGTGAGAGAATAAAGACCGAAAAGGGTCATCATCAGGAATATGACCGTGACAAGTACCGGTCGTTTTACCGCAACTTGAGGAATACTCATATTTTCCTCCGCTATTCTCTTGTTTCAACAACTGTTACAGTCTGTCCTTCCTCGAGCTGTCTGCCGCCGCCGACAACGATCTCCTCGTTTCCTTCGAGGCCGCTTTTGATGATCGAATAACCTTCGACAGATCCGCCGAGCGTGACGTTTTTCGAGAAAACTTTGTTCTCCTCGTTTTTGACATAGACCGTTCCGACCTCGTTGTCACGGGTGAATATCGAGTTTCTCGGAACGACGAGGTGTTCTCTCTCAGGCAGTGTTATCTTTGCGCGGACCGTCATTCCGGGTTTGTAGAGATGTTCTTTGTTGTTGAAGACGAATTCGACTTTTACGCTGCTTGTCGCTGAATCGACCTTGCTGTTGATGTAGTTTACTTTCGCAGTTTCAGTCTTGTCGGGGTATGCGTCGAAAGAGATTTCCGCGGTGGAATCTTTCGTGATGCCGTATATCTCCATTTCGCTGATGTAGAGATCGACTTTGAGTTTGTCGGTCTGCACTATTTCGAACATCGGAGCAGCAGGAGCCGCCATTTCGCCGATCTCGCCTCTTTTCATCGAGATGTATCCGTCGAAAGGAGCTTTTATCGTGGTGTATGCAAGCTGGTTGTTGTAGTTGTTGAGCGAACTTTTCGCCATTTCTACCTGCGCTTTCGCAGCTGCGAGGCCTGCTTCGGTCTGTTTGTAGCCGGATTCTACCGATTCAAAGTCGCTTTCGGAGATGGAACCCTGCTTTTTGAGTTTTTTGTAACGCTCGTAGTCGTTGCTCATCTTTTCAAAAGCAGCTTCCGCCTGCATTACACCTGCTTCTGCAGCCTGGACCTGTGCTTCAGCCGCCTTTTTGCCGACCATGTAGTCAGTCTTGTCGAGCTGCGCCAATGCCTGTCCCGCCTTTACTTTGTCGCCTTCCTGAACATGGAATTTAACGATGTTTGCCGAAACTTTCGGTGTAATAGTCGCTACCTGGAAAGCGGTCGTCGTGGACGAACTGTCGAAAGTCTCCGCAAATTTTTTGACCTGCGGCTTCGTGATGATTACGGCCTGCGACAGTGCTTCGCCTTTATCCATTCTCGGTTTTCTTTTGCACGAAACAGAAGAAACGAGCACAAGGGTGGCAATGAGTGTCATAATGAGTGCTGACCTGAAATTGAATTTCATCTTCTCCTCCAATTAGTTTTTATTTTCAAAAGTTGTTTTTATCAAAGCATCGAGACCGCTGATCACAAAAGTTGAAAAATCATCTTTCGTCAGCGACTTTAGTATTTCCTTATATTCCGCTTCCAGGCGGCTGATTTCCTGATTCGTCGATCCGAGCAGATTCCACTTGAACATATATTTCAGCGTTTCGCCGCATGAAGCGCTGAAAAAAAGTGCTATTTTTTTTGTTCTCGGATCATTTTCGCTTACTCCGGCGTATTTTGCGATCATCAGTATCACCTGGTCGAAATCAGCTTTTTTGCTCTGCACGATCTCGCTTGTTATTGCGGGAACATTGATGACATACTTCGCAAGTTCGGCAATGACATTGTCTGAAAAACTCATGAGACGGGCAAAATCCTTGTCCTGCGGCAGATCGAAAAGAAAATCACAGTATAGTTTGATGGTCTCTTTAGGATTTTTCGCTTTTTTGATCGTCGAGTCGAGTCTTTCCAGCATCATGGCGCGGTATTTTTTGAAGCTCGCCAGCATCAGGGTCTCTTTAGAATCAAAGTAGTAGTAAAGCGCCGATTTCGTAAGCCCCGATTTTTCGGCAACATCGTTGAGAGTCACCTTTTCGATACCGTACTGCTTGAGCAGAGAGACGAAATTCTGAATAATCATCGCCTTTTTTTCTTCGGTTGAGATCTTCATGCTACTCTCCTTCGGTGATTTTTCCGTATTCCGTGCCGATTGTTATCGCAAGCGTGTGGAGTGCGACTTCGTGCTCGTAAAGTGCCGTGAGAAGTCCTAATTTAGCGCTTCTCAGCGATATGGAAGCGTTGAGAAGATCGGTTTCCGTCGTCATTTTCGCCTTGTATTTGTCTTCTTCGATACGGAGATTTTCTTCAGCCGATTCGATCTCTCTTTTTGAAATTTCTATCGCCATAGCCTTGATTTCGACATCGTTTTCAAGCTGGGTCAGCTGAAGCGAAAGCTGCTTTTTCGTAGCCGCGTTTTCGAGCTTTGTCTGAACTTTTTTATGCTTCGACTGCTTGATATCGAAAGCGGTTTTTCCCCAGTCGAAACCTATCGACCACGAAAGCTGGCCGCCTACAAAAACTGTATCTTCAGGTTTCATTGAGCCTGCATCCCAGTCCTTTTTGTAGCCAGCGACAAGTGCCAGAGTCGGGATGAGAGGCTGAGCAGCCATCATTTCGGAGTATTCGTAAACGCTTTCGCTTTTTTCCAGAAGTTTGTATTCAAGCCTGTTGTCAAGCATGATTTTTTCAAGTTGAGAATTATCTGCTGAAAGGTTGTTCTCGGTTACTTCTTTCTTTTTAAGTTCGAACGAGTCAGCCGGAGCGTTTATGAGGATCCCGATATTCTTCTTTATGAGGTTGGTGTTTCCGATGACTGTCTGGATCTGCTGCTCGAGGCGCGTCATTTCGATCTCGATCTTGAGTACCGAACGCTTGTCGACAACGCCCGCATCGTAGAAGTTTTTCGCCTGTTCGTAATATTTCTGAAGCTGTTCCTTTGTCTCGTTGAGGATCTCCATGCTTTCGTTAAGCAGCTGGTAGTTGTAGAAAAGGTTCATAACTTCGAGCTTGAGCTGATCTTCAGAAAGTTCGCGCTGGAGTCTCGCGATATCTTCAGCTGTTTCCAGACTTTTATAGCCGTAAGATACGCTCCAGAGCGGAGTTATCGGCTGAACAACGGTGATTCCGAGAGTTCTGGTTTTTTCAGGAAACGGCACCGTTACAGGCTGAAATGTCGTCATATCGACACTTGAATAACCTTCCGGATTGTATTTCGGCATCCAGGTAAGAGCCACATCAAGAGTCGCTGTCGGCAGGAATGAGAAAACCATTCCGTTTTTTCCGCTTTTAGCAGCCTCTTCGCTTTCCTGCATAGCCTTTATCTTTTCACTTTCCTTCAGCGAGCGTTCGATGCACTCTTCAAGCGAAAATGTTTCGGCAGCCGCGGAAAAACAAGCGAACATAACCAAAATCGCCGCTGCAAAACTTTTAAATCTCATGTTCCCTCCTTGAATTTTTGAACATTTGAGCAAAAAAGACAAAAAACAAAAAACTTGAGATTTGTAGCCAAAATCGCTGCTGTGTCAAGAGTTAAATCATGAAAAAATGTAACTTGGTGATATTATTCTGAAATTTTTGACAAGGGCGAGTTTTCTTCCTCGAAATTCCATGTGGAAGACAAGTCGTTGTTTTCACTGACTATTGTCATTTCTATGCGTGAAAATCCGTCAAAACTGCCGTTTATTACAGCCGAGCCTACGAGCGTAGAGTGGGTGTCGCCGATGCTTCCGCTGCATCCGAAATCGATTTTGTTTTCCTTCTCTTTCATCGAAACGGAATAAGAGCATAAAAAGTTTTGCCCGCATGAAAAGAGATCCCAGCTCTGTCCGTCGAAAAGCGGTGTGCGCGGCATAAAATAGATGAAATTGCGAAGAGCTGTCGGGTAGTGCGGAACGAAATCTTCGGGACAGTAGGAAGAGGAAATATCGAGTTTCTGCGAATAGGTACTGCCTTTTATCAAAGGTTTGAGAACAGGATCAAAATCGCCTTCGGTTTTTCCTTCGAGAGTGAGGATGTTGTTTGAAAAAGTCCTTTTTTCGTGAGCCGTGTAGCGGTTTTCAAGAGTCGAAACTTTTCCTGATTTATAGGTTATTTTACCGGTTTCTTTGATCTTTTTGTCAAGAACAGCTTCAGGTTTGAATTCAAAAGCCGTTTTCGGTGAAAAACCGCCGCGATAAATATAAACAGCCGCAATTATTGCGAAAACCAGGATAAGTCTTTTTGACAGTCTTTTGATGAAGCTGTTATTGTTTTCAGGATTCATTTGCCTGCTCATAGCTGTCTGCAACAGGATCGAGCTGGAGGAATTTCATGTAGTGCGGAACGAAGCGGAATTTGATGCTTCCGGTTGGTCCGTGCCTGTTTTTTTCAACGAAAATTTCGGCTTCGTTGTTTTTGTCTTCCTCTTTTTTCTTGTAGGCGTCTTCCCTGTGGATGAACATGACCATATCGGCGTCCTGCTCGATTGAACCGGAGTCTTTGAGGTCGCTCAGCATCGGTTTGTTGCTGCTGAATTCCACTTTTCCGCCGCGGCGCTCCTCGATTTTCCGGTTGAGCTGCGCCATAGCGATTATCGGAATGCCGAGATCCTTTGCCAGTTTCTTGATGTTTTTCGAGTTGTATTCGACCTGACGGACTTTATCCTCTTTAAAAACATTGGAATCCATGAGCTGGAGATAGTCGATGAATATGCAGTCGAGTTTGTTCGGCCCCTGCCTCTTCGAATTCGGAGTTTTGCGGAGTTCCGCATCGAGTTTTTTCGCTTTCGAGCGGAGTTCCGGAATAGTCAGAGATGAAGATTCATCAATGAAAATAGGAAGTTCTGCAACCGCATCGAAATTTCCCCACAGTCTGTTCGTTTCATCAGGATCGAACTTCGCGTTGAGGAGACTCTTTGAATTTATGCTGCATTCGATGCTGACGAATCTGTTCAGAATCTGCTGTGCCGGCATTTCGAGCGAAAAGAAAAGGACGTTGAGTCCCTGTTTCGCTATAGCAAGCGCCATATTTATCGCAAAACCTGTTTTTCCCATGCCGGGACGGCCCGCAACGATAACCATATCGCCCGGTTTGAGACCGCTGCACATTGCGTCAAGCCTCGGATAACCCGATGAAATTCCGAGAAGCGAAGCGCCTTTGTTTGCCTGCTCCTGAATTCTTTCGAGCAGTTCGCCCATAAGAGTTTTGAACGGTACAACCGAGTTAGTATGTCTGCGGTTGCCGAGTGCGATAAGCTCGTTAGTCGTCTGGTCGGAAAGCTCGTCGAATTCGGTTTTCTGGCCGTACGAAATGTCTATCGCGTTCGAGCAGATACCTATCAGCGAGCGGTGAAGCGACTTTTCCAGAATTATCGAGCAGTACTGCTGAAGCGTTTCTTCAGAATATATCGGTGCGTTTTTCGCAAGATCGAAGACGAAAGAGGCTTCCGGCGGATTCGGTATTTTTGCAAATTCGTCGATGACCGTGAGTGCGTCGGGAGTTCTCTGCGATTCGAAGATGACCTTGATTGTACGGAATACCGCAGCGTGGCGTTCCTGCGAGAAATCTTCCGGCAGCAGACCGAAACCTTCGATGTCGCCGTAAAGCTTGCCGTCGTTTAGGAGACATCCTAAAAGGGCGGCTTCTACGTCGACATTTGCAGGGAGCATTCTGAGGGATGTGTCTTCCATGAAGAATCCTTATGTTTTAAAGAAAAATTGTTCTAACAGATAATTATTCAGCAGCCTGAACCGGAGCTTCCTCGCTGTCTTCAGAAACTACGAAAAGTTTGAAAACGCCGCGGACTTCTCTGAAAAGTTTGACTTCGACTTCGTAAACACCGCTTTTTTTGATATTCGAGTCAATGATGAGGTCTCTGTGGTCGATCTCAAATCCTTTTTCTTTGAGTGCGTCGCCGATCTCTCTGCTTGTTACGCTGCCGAAAAGTTTTCCTTCGTCGCCGACTTTCTTGCTGATTTTGATTTCGCATGCAGCAAGTCTGGAAGCGAGGTCATTAGCTTTTGCAAGCTCGGAATTGATCTTCTTTTCGATCATTCTTTTGTTGAACTCAAGCTGTTTTACGCTTTTTTCGTTTGCAACAAGTGCAAATCCCTGCGGAATGAGGTAGTTGCGTGCGTAGCCGTCTTTTACTTTTACGACTTCGCCTGCTTTGCCGAGTTTTTCAACGTCTTTTGCAAGTATAACGTTCATTTTACCCTCCTATCTTCCGGTTACGGTGTAGGGAAGGAGCGCGATCGATCTTGCTCTTTTGATCTCTCTCGAAAGCTCTCTCTGGTGTTTTGCGCATACGCCGCTGATTCTTCTCGGGATTATTTTTCCTCTTTCGGTGATGTAGTTGAGAAGAAGGTCTACATTTTTGTAATCCGGTTCAACTTCGGTGTGAAGGCAGAAACGGCAGACTTTTCTTTTTTTGTATGAAGCCATGGTTCTCTCCTTAAATTAAAGTGTTACGTCTTCTTCTTCCTCACCGGCGCTGGTCAGTGATTTCTGAAGCTCTTCATTGTATTTTCTTGCATCTTCGAAACCGTTTCTTCCGTCTTCATAAGCCTGTTCCGGAGAAGATTTCTTTTCCTGCTTGTCGAAAAGGGAAGCGATTCCTTTTGCCGACTCGAGCATTTCGTCGAGATTTTCGACTTTTTCTACTTTTACCGACATGAACTTGAGAACGACTTCCCAAATGTTGAAGTTTCTTTCAACTTCTTCAACCATTTTGCCGTTTCCGATAATGTCGAAAAGCAGATAGTGACCTTTAAGATTCTTTTTGATTTCATAAGCAAGCTTTCTTTCGCCCCATGAACGAAGAGAAACGATTTTGCCGCCGAAATCATTGACGATAGCGTCTACACGCTCAGCGAATTGCTTAATTGCTTCCGGGCCGCCTTCGGGCTTGAGGATAGCAGTAAGCTCGTAGTGTTTTCTTTCCATAATTCCTCCTTACGGGTATAAAGTCCAAAACATTGAACAAGGAGACTTTCCACTGTTCAAAAAACAATTAGCGCAGGGAATATAGTCAGAAAAGTTCAAAAAGCAAGATTTTTGTTTCTTTACGGCAGGAGGTCTCTCCCGGCGCTTTAAAAAAACTTTTGCGGAAAAAATCCGTTTCGCTATAATACTTGGATTTTGTTTTTTCGGAGGCGACTATGAAAAAAGTTTTTTTGATTTTTTCGGCGTTGATTTTCAGCGTATTTTTTACCGCATGTATTCAGAACAGCGATGAACAGTACGAAGTGGAAGACTTTCAGGTAGATAACGAATACATCGAATATCCGGATGCAGATGACGATACTGTCTCCGACGATGATGCCGCAGGTGCTGTGTGGGATGTCAGCTTTTCGTTCCTCGGAACTATAAACGACGGCAACGCAGAGACGATCAACTACGGTTCGGGCGTTCTGACTTATATCAACCTTGAGGGTAACCCTGTAATGGTGAACAGCGCTTCATGGGTCATTAAAAAGTCGATAACTTTGAATTCGGGTCATCAGGTTCCGATCCTTCAGGTCTTTTTTGCAGACAGCGCTGCACATGCGGACGATGACGGCAGAATAGTTTACTTCGTGCTTCAGCTCGAAGGTTCGTCGGTTTCTTCAAAAAGCGAGACTTACTACATCAACAACGACAAACTTTACAAAGCGAAAGTCAGACTCGACGAGGAAGGAAAAATCGAGGAAATCTGCTACATTCAGGAACCCGATCCCACGAAGGGCAAAGTCAATATTTACACCAGCAACATCCGCATCGGGGAAGAACTCAGAGTCGACGGCTATGCGAATATGCTCGATATGGAGGTTAAAGAGTGCAAGGTAATGAACTGAAAAAAGTCGACGATGCGGTTTCCGATGTCGCCCACAGTCTCACACTGACACGCGAGTTTTTTGAAAAGCTTCCGAAAACCGATCTTCACGTCCATCTTGACGGTTCTCTGCGTCTGGAAACGATTTGGGATCTGGCAAAAAAAGATCATATCGACCTCGGTGCAGACTCGATTGAAGAATTGAGGAATCTTATTTCTCCCGGAAAAACGCACGCATCTTTAAACGATTATCTGAAAGGTTTTGAAATAACGCTCAAAGTTCTGCAGACAAGGGAAAACCTTTACCGCGCGGCTTACGAGCTTGCCGAAGACTGTGCCAAAGAGAATGTCGGCTACTTCGAAGTCCGCTATTCACCGATACTTCACACGCAGAAAGGGCTCTCTCTGCCGGTAATTCTTGAGGCTGTCATCGACGGTCTCAAGGCCGGACAGCGCGATTTCGGCGTTATGAGCGGCGTAATCGTCTGCGGTATGCGCAACATTTCACCCGAAGTGAGCCTCAGAATGGCCGAACTTGCCGTCGCATTCAAACACCGCGGCGTTGTAGGATTCGACCTTGCCGGAGCAGAAAACAATTATCCGGCGAGAGATCATCTCGGCGCGTTTTCCCTGATTCTTTCGAACAATGTCAATGTAACGATCCACGCGGGCGAAGCTTACGGTCCCGACAGCATTCATCAGGCGCTTCACTATTGCGGCGCACACAGAATAGGTCACGGTGTCAGACTGCGCGAAGACGGAGATCTTTTGAACTACGTCAACGACCACAGGATTCCGCTTGAGCTCTGTCCTTCGAGCAACGTCCAGACCGGCGCCGTCAAAAACATCAGCGAACATCCGCTTAAATTCTATCTCGATTTAAGTCTCAGAGTCACGCTGAATACCGACAACAGGCTTATTACGAATACGACGATGACTGACGAATACTGGCAGGCATACAAAACTTTCAATCTTTCACCGCAGAATATACTTGACCTCATCATAAACGGCGTAAAAAGTTCGTTCATGCCCTACGAATTGAAAAAGGCTTATCTGCGCGAAGTGAAACGCAAGGCGATCAAGCTCTTCCTGCGTGAAGCAAATATAAATCTCAACATCAAACCCGTTACAGGGAAATGATTCCGTCTGATGAAAAAACGCTTGTCCGGCGCGCCGTTACAGGTGATGTCAAGGCTTTCAACGAGCTTTTGAAGGAAACCGGCGGCAAACTTTTTTCATTTGCAGTCTCCATTTGCGGAGGGAACCGCGATGTCGCGGAGGAAATCTATCAGGAAGCGTTGGTAAAAGCGTTCATAAATATCGGAAAATTCGAGGGAAAATCCTCTTTTTCGACATGGATCTGGACGATAACCAGAAACAGCTACATTGATTTTCTGTCCGAAAGCAGAAAGTTCGTCAGTCTTGAAAATATTGAAAGTTTCGAATTTCCTTCCGATATTCCGGCGGAACTTGAACTCATCAGGGAAGACCGCGCAAAAATGCTGCGCAAGCTGATTTCGGAACTTCCGGTTGCGTACAGCGAAGTCATAACTCTCATTGATTTACAGGAAATGGATCACTCCGAAGCGGCCGAACTTCTGGGAATCGACAAAAACCTTCTCAAAGTGCGTCTTCACAGAGCCAGAAACGCTCTCGAAAAAGTGATTCTGGCAAACATTGAATTTTTCAAGTGAACTGTTCTGCCCGACTCCTGAAACCGGAATTTTATTCCATAAAACATTTGATTTTTTTATAATTTTTTCAAAAAAACTGCTTGTTAATTTTTCAATATCCAGTATAATAAGAGCCTGATTGTTACATAAATTTGGTTTCCGGAGGCTCCGAAAGATGAAAAGGTTTTTGAATTTATCGGTTGTTTTATTAGTTTTTCTTCTTTTTTCCTGCTCCTCGTCTCACTCTTCAAACGATTCCGACATAATTCCTGATTCAGACACAGGCACGCAAGATTCCGAAACAATCAACGATAATTCAGACATGCAAGAGACTGAAATTATTGACGATTCTGATGAAATATCTAATGAATATGTAGAGCCTGTCTATCCTGAACCGGTTTGCATCTACATCTATCCAGATCAAGAAGATTCAAAACTCTGTTTCGGTCCAGTAAAAACCAATGTCAAATGCAACGCAAATCCCAAAGAAAGCGAATATGTTACGGTGCTTGAATTAGAAAATCCAATTGGCGATTCTGAAGGTCCAATGGATATAAACGAAGATTTTGTGTTTTTTGTGTTGAATCCGAAAAGCTCTGCCGAATGTTTTAAAGGGGAAACCTATTGCCCGAATATTTATGGCTGCAGCAGAAAAGATGAATATGTTTATGAAATTGTGGTTTCCAAATTCATCCATTCTTCTATCTCTGTTGATAAAGAGTGGGTGGTTTTTAATGTTTGGGACGGAACAAGAACCTCATCAGATAATTCACACCATAAACTCATGATTGTTAATTTAAAGACAAATAAAATATTGGATCTTACCGATTGGGGAAGTTTTGGAAAAATGCAGTTGAAATTTCCCTATGTTTCAGCCCTTGATATCTCAGATCAACCGACAATATTCAATCTGGAAACAAACTCTTCAAAAAAAATCTCCAACCTGAAATGTGATAGCATGCCCAAGATTGACGGCAAACATCTAACATGCCGAGGTCGATATCTCGGTGAAGGTTTGTCAACAGATGAGTTGAAGGTAACTGCTTGGATCGTAGATTTGGAAACATTCGAAGTGACTCCTCTGAGTGTTTTAACTTATGAAGGCAATTTCCCTTATGTTTCAGATGATTATGCTGTATTCAGTTCAAGCAGAGACACGGTTTACTATGAAAACTATCCCGAAAAACTCAGCGGAATGGAAATTTATAGTTTGAATCTCAAAACCAAGAGAGAAGAAAAATGGACACCCGAAATCAAAGGGATTTTTGAAGGCAACTTCATTGCGCCGAGTTTTGAATATCCGTATTTCAGCTATTTGGCCAATGAAACAGAAAACACTTCGACGGGAGTTTGTTATGTTTTGAACATTGAAACAGGAGAACTTATCGAACTCTGGGAGATAACAAGCGATAAACCTTATATCAAAGACAGGTATGTTTTGGAAAATGGTTATTTCCCTGACAAAATAGCCAAACTTCCCGACTTGCCAAAACTGCCTGAAAATGCCGATGAACTTTGCGAAGACAACAATCCATGCACGGATAACAGATATTTTGTGACTGACGGCGAATGTCACTTTATTCCGAACCATGAACGGTGTGACGATGATGATGAAACTACACTTTTTGATGTCTGTATTGATGGCGAATGCAAAGGCTTTGCCGGAACAAGCAGCGATGAAGAAATGGTCACTGTTGACGCAGGGAAATTTATGTATGACGGCAAAGAATATGAGATAGAGAAACCTTTTAAAATGGATGTCTTTGAAGTCACAAACGGCAAATATGCCCAGTGCGTTGCTGCAAAAGCGTGTGTTGAGCCTTTGAGGAAAAGATCTCTGACAGTTTTGAATTACTACGACAATCCTTTTTATGAAAACTTTCCCGTCCTTTATATAAATCAATTCGAAGCACAGAATTACTGCAACTGGCTCGGGAAGCGGCTGCCGACAGAATTCGAGTGGATGAAGGCAACTTGGGACGGAGAAGAAAAAACATATTTATGGGGCGAAGAAGAACCGGATTCCTCGACTTATCCTGACAGTTATTATGCAAATGTGGGATTTGGTTATCCCGGATTTGTGGGGTGGGATGTCGTAGAAGTCGGAACATTTCTGAAAGATAAAACAATCGGCGGAATAATGGATATGTCAGGAAATGTGAGCGAGTGGACAACAAGCGAATGGACAATGGAACTCTGTGACACTCCGCCTTGTCATGGCAAATTCGGGAACGACCTAGTTGTAACAAAAGGAGGAGGATATTTTAGCGGAGCTGAATTAAAAACGAGGCATTATGCTACGCCTTGGATTCATTCATTTTTTGTCGGGTTTAGGTGTGTTAAAGATATAAAAGAAACCGAAGATGAAATAAAGCCTTAACTAACTTTATTTTTGGAGGTATGCCATGAAAAAGCTGATGTTTGTGGGTTTTCTGTTTGTTTCATTGGTTTTGATTGCAGAGGAAACAAATACCAATGAATCAAATTGGATTTCGTATGACGGATGGGTAACTGGACCAGGATCTGTGGATAATAAGTATACCTATCTTCTGCCTTTTGGGTATTCAAAAGAAATAACAACTCAACAATGGCAATTTCATTTTGATGACCGTCCTCTTTTATATGAAACAGATATGGGATGGCCTGTTCCGGATGCAGATGAAAGCGAGCTGAAGTATCTCTTTTTTGGAGATACCTATTTCTTTATGCGCGATAAATGCGGTCGTATTATGAGTAAAATTACCGATGAAAATGAGAACAACGACTATGAAGAAAATGATGATGACAATGATTTGTTATTGAATTTTCACATTGATGAAGATGTGATCGATGATTCCGATTTAAACAGTCATTTTGAATCATGCGATGATGATGCCGAGACTGCCGACATTGCCGGAGAAGGAAGGTTCTCGTCTCCAATAGGAAGCAATTTGCACACTATATGCAGTCGTTATTGTTTGGAAAATTCATTAGGATCAAATCTCCAAGAATGTTCGAACTGGTGCTTTGCTTTCTATGGAGAATCCGAAATAAGATCAAGCAATTATGACGAATGTTTTTCATCTTGTAATAATTTAAATGACTATTCTGTCTTTTTTCCATACATGAATTTTGATTCAAATAGTAAAGAAGACAGATGTAGACATTTCTGTATGTTCGACATGGTCGAAACCTACGCATCAAGAGGATATTTTCTTTACGATGATTATGGAAATTATCCAAGATATAACAACGGCACAAGCAACGTATTTTTGGCTGCAGAAATTGATGATTTTATCGGATCTGGAAATGAAACTCAATATAAAGTAAAATTCACTAATGTACAAGATACAAGCGAAACAGGTTTGGATTCTCCCCAAGTTTACTCAACAAAAGACAGCAACAATAATGATAGGAAAAGTAAATCAATCTGGATGAACGCTTATGAAAGGGATTTTATCAGCAATCCTTTTGTCGGGATCTATCCAAGAGGCTATTTTTATGCTTGTACAGGATCACCTTCGGACGGATGCACATCAAAAAAATTATTTGTGCCTTATTCTGTTACCAGTTGGGATTTTTTGACACCAGCCACTTTCTGTCAAAATGCCTTTAACATACCTCATATTGTTATTCCCGGCAACGAAGTTACAGAACTTACGTTTGAGGCTGGAGATGAATTGAAAAAGGAGTTGGAAAGACAGAAACAAAGTCTTGGAATTGGAATCTATGATTTTGAAGACGAATGCAGAGTGAAATTTTCCAAGGATTCATTGATACAAAATCCGTTGTTTCCATATTCCTTTCCAAGTTGTGACACTACCAGTCTTGAAGACAGATGTTACCAGAACCCTGCCTATCCGAATAGAAATATTTTGTGGCCGAACTTGTCAAAGATGTCGAACATGACCGTAATTCATAATATCAGCCAAGATATTTTAAGTATTGATGACGAAAAATATCCGGCAGGATATATTTATTTCATGGGAACGGGTGAAACGGAAGTCTATACTGGGGATTTTTCCATGACTTGTAAAACTTATGCCCCGCCTGACATCCATTATTACAATGGAGCCGATCAAAACACTGTAACAAAAACGACCCAGAAAGCTTATATAGCAAGAGTCCCTGCTTATGAAAGCGAAATCAAGTGCGCCGCATCATACGAATATTTTGCAGGAATAACAAACGGAATAGCAAGATGGTCAAACAATATGGAAGATGCCGAGCCTCTGTACGGTTTTTATCCATTGCAACTTATGGAAGCTGAATCAATCGTCAAGCACAGAGACCTTTACTGGATGACGGCGCGACTTAATGAGACTGATCAAAAAGGTTTCGTAGTTTTGGCAAGTCCTGATGCATTTCATTGGCAGAAAGTCGATACGATTCTTTTTGAAAATCCTGAGAGGATATGGCTTAATTATGCATTTTTCTGGCTACCGCCGAAATTGATAAAGACTGGAGATAATACCATGCCGTTTCTATACAGTATTTGGAAATCTAACTCTAATGGCGGCAAACTAACTCTTTCAAGTTTTCTCAATGATAATTGGAATTCGAAATTCACAAGATACAATCTGAAATCCGGCAAATATAAATTCATGGAAGAAAAAGCGACGAGAGCATTTTTGGCAGACAATTCCGAATACGGCTATCTGTTTCTGAATACAATCCCTGGGAAAACACCTGACGAAATAAAAGATTATCCATTTTTGTATTTTATTCCCGGAAAAATTCCTCTTCCTTTCAAAACTTTCCAAAATCTGGACAATTTAATTCATGCTGGTTTGACAAGTAATGAACTTAATGCAAAAACAGAAGAACTTAAAAACAGATATGTTATCATCGAATATTGTTATTGTGAAAACCAAGGGGAAAAACTATGTATGGATTCTATAAACGGCAATTGTCCACCATATAAAGATTTTATACAAACCGGAGAAAGTACTAATAATGTGGGCAATTGGAAAATTATCGATATCGATGAAAACAAATTCTTCAGAGAACATGTTAAAGCTTGTAAGAGTGGTCATGAAGAAATTCCAGATTATATGTGCAATATACCTTTTGAACATGGTACGCAAGTACCTGAAGGGCATAGAAGTGTTCCGATATGGAATTGGAGAGAACAGATTGCAGAAGATTATCCTAATTGGAATAAAGATTCAGCCAAGGTAATTCTCCGTTTTTCACATTGGCAGGATATCAGTTCGGAAGAGAAACTTCCTTTTGAACAGGGAAACTATGCTGAAATAAACCGGCAGTTGATGGAAAATAATAAACTTATTCCGTTTGATTGCGATGGAACGGGGTCTGAAAAAATTATTGAAACATGCCAGGATCCGACAAGTTGGCGGATATCGAAACAACTTACGTTGAAATATGAACCTTTTTTCAATCTGATAATGGATCTCAATATAGATTTTAATCTTGTTTTGCCTCAAATCCGATTAGAATACCTCTACCCGTACCCAATAATGATTCATGATTTCGGCAGACCAGGAGATCCTGCGCCGGATATCTGGGACATGCTTACAGCAGATCATTTTGCAAAAGAGTTCTTCAAGGTTTCTTCATTTGAATACGCTGCTTCAAGTCTTCAAACTTTGACATCCGGTGCGGCGGCAACGGCTGTTATCAAGAACGATCAGATGCAGATTTACGCTTGGGGAGGTTCTTATCCTCAACAACGTAATGGGAATGTAACGGCAAGCGGTATTTTGTATATCGGAACATACAACACGGAAACAGAAGTTGTCACTTTTATGTCTGAAATACTCGATGAAACAGATCCGAATTCACCTGTTCTGACAGCAGGCGCATCAATGGTTTATGACGATGAAAATGATAGAATCTACCTCATCGGCGCAGTTGATCAGAACGGAATTTCAAGAATCTACCGCCTTGCTGACGCACAATCTGGAAGAAAATGGGAATCTGTTGCAACAATAGACCTCGGCAGATATTTCAGACTGGTGAAAAAGAGTGAGCATGAATATTTTGCTTTCGGCGGACAAACAGGCGGAACCTCTTTCAATACCAAACTTTATCTGCTTGATTTGAACAATATGGCTTCTCCGCAGGTACTTCAGGATATTCCGACAAGCGGTCTTGCAAACAGCTTTGCCGCATACAGCGAAATGGATCAGAAACTCTATGTTTTCGGCGGTTTGGATGAAAACGGCGCAAGCGACAGATTCCTGTCATATGACATAAAAACAAATGTTTGGAGCAACATCAATGTTTCCGGAGGTCCGGGAGAAGGATACGGCGGCGTCATTCTTGTTGATTACATAACCGAAACGATGTCTCTTGGTGGCGGAGTTTTCGTAAATAATGAAGACAGACAGTTCCAATGGATATTCAATCCGAAAGATATGACTTGGACAAAAGAACTGAAGTCCGGCAGTTACTGTCTGAAAGAATCCGAAACAACACTTCAAGGCGGCATCGGAACAAGCGGAACCTGTATTCCGTTCACTCATCCGTGGTACAGCTCTTTCTCTGCCGGCGCAACCGTTTACAGCCTGGATGGAAAAGGCGAAAGACTTTATGTCGGCACGAACAATGCAATAAAAGTTTACGACATTTCCGATCCGATTGCACCTGTTTTAGTTTCATCCTTCTCAACAAGCAGCAGAGTCAACGACCTTGAAGTTTACGGCGACACTCTTTTTGCCGCGACAAACAGCGGACTTTACAAACTCGATGCTTCAAACGACACGCTTACACAAACATTGTTCGTTTCAGCTTTCCTCAATTCTCAGTACAAAGTCGAAGTTTATGACGGCAAACTTTATGTCGGTGACGATAACGGCATAAAAATCAGAGACCTTGAGACACTTTCTGTTCTCACATCGGTAAACAATGGATCAGTGCTCGATTTTGCTATAGAAAACGGTGAAATAGGACTTTACAAAGACGCATTGTTCTCTCCGGTAGAGATCCGTGATGCGGAAACTCTGACTTTGAAAGCGGACGAGTTCTTCGGATGCTTCGAGATAGAAGTCGGAAGCTCTGACGGCAGATTCTACCTTTCATGCGATGACGAAACCTACAGATTTGAAGACGACGGAGACGGTGGAGTTTCTTTCACCGAGCTTTCCGGTGATATCAGAGAGCTTCAGGATGTCTACACTTACAACGGATACACTTACATGTACGATGAAAACACCATCTGGATTTCGACAAACAACGACGTTCCTGCACTTTGCGGAAACGGCATAGTCGAAGGTGATGAAGTCTGCGACGGAGCACCGATAGACTGCGAAGACCTTGATTCAAATTATGTCAGCGGAACTGCAACCTGCAATTCAACATGCGACGGCTACAACACCAATAACTGCTCAGATGACGGGTGGTAATTCTTCAACAGACTCAGAAGCAGGTATTTTTGCCTTGTTCTTATATAAATAAATATTTGTAATTTTCCCGTTTTTGGTGTTTAATGCTCTGTTTTTTTTTGTAGGAGTCATTCTTAAGGAGAACATTATGGCTAAATTTGAAGTCTTTATTCCAATGGCTGGAAGCTCAAAAGGTGTTGTTATTACTACTGAAAGTCTGGATTACATGGACGCCCTCAAAGAGGCGCTCACGAGTAAAGGTCTCGCCGACTGCATGAAACACATTCTTTGCGACGTCAAAGAAAACGGTCTTATCGTTGTCACCGATACCGATTCCAGAAGAAAATTTTATCTCAGGGAAGTCGATCCGGCAAACACCACCGATATCAGAGAGCTTGTTGAAGAGAAAAAATCAGGATGGGTTGCAGACAAGATCACTCCGAAAGATGAACTTCTCGCTGATCTTTTCACCGAAGTCATGGATGCTTGGGGAATGCCGCAGCAGAAGGGAATCGATTTCTTCCTTGATCTGGCTCTCAAATATATACCGTGCGAAAGCGGTTCGTTTGCAAGATCAGACCTCAGCACGACCGATATGGAATTTGTTTCCTGCCGCGGTCCGAAGGCTGATTCGGTTCTCGGTATCAAAGTCCGCGTAGGTCAGGGTCTTGTCGGTTTTGCTGCAAAACACAGCTGCTACATCGCTGTCGGCGACGTTCAGAAAGATCCGCGTTTCTTCAGGGATATAAGCCAGAAGATCGGTTACGAAACCAATTCTATCGTCTGTGTTCCCATAAAATCGGTCGAAACCAACATCACTTTCGGTGTTCTCGAGCTTATCAACAAGAAGGGAAGCAGCCGTTTTGATGCCGACGATATGGAAGCAATGCGCTTTATCGGCGAAAAGATGGGTGAATACTTCCACATGATCTGGACTGGAACGAACAACACGTTCGACTAGTCCGCTTTGCCGATATTTGAGGCAGGGATCCCGATCTTTCAATGAAGAAAATTTCTAAAACCAATATTTTGTCAATAATTTAAAGGAGTTATGAAATGAATTTCAAAGCTGGACTTAAAGAGCTTCTTGATGCTCACAAAAAAGTTTTGGTAAACCCGTCAAGGGAAATGCTTATCCACAAATCGGTAACAAAAGAAAAAGTTTTTGTTACGAAAAACGGTGCTCTGGCTGTCTGGACGCCGGCTGAATCGACCGGAAGAAGCCCGAAAGACACGTTCATCGTAAAAAATTCAAAGACTGAAAAAACTGTCGACTGGACTTCGCCGAATAACCTTCCGGTATCGCAGGAAACTTTCGACATGCTTTTTGAAGACGCACTTGCAGGACTTGCAAAGAAAGACATGCTCTTTGTGACCGACAGAGTAATCGGCGCCGATGCAAGCTACGCTCTTCCGATAAGAACTATCACCGACAGAGCTTTCACATCGCTTTTTGCAGACAATATGTTCAGAGCTGTTCCCGAAGGAATCGAAAAAAGCGTTCTCTGGGATAAAAAATTCACGCTTCTGGTTCTTCCCTACGACAAACTTGACGAGAAAAAATACAGAAACCGCATCAGAATGATAAATGAGAACAAATCGAGCGACATGGCTATCGTCATGGATTATGAAAATTCGATGGGTATCGTTTTCGGTTCGGCATACCTCGGAAGCTGCAAAAAACTTATGTTCACAGTTATGAACTACTACCTTCCGGAATGCGGCATTCTTCCGCTTCACTGCAGCGCAAACGAAGGTGCTGACGGCAAAAGCGCACTCATGCTGGGACTCAGCGGCACGGGCAAAACGACACTTTCTGCTGACCCGGAAAGAAAACTTATCGGCGATGACGAGCACGGCTGGAACGATAACGGCATCGCGAACTTCGAAAACGGCTGCTATGCAAAGCTCATCAACCTCAAAAAAGAGAAAGAGCCCGAAATCTACAACGCTGTTTTCCACGAAGCTGACTACATGGAACACGGCGCAATGATTGAAAACTGCATGATCTATCCCGACGGAACGATCGATTTCGACGATGAAAGATACACTGCAAATTCGCGTGCAAGCTATCCGCTGAGATTCCTCTCCAACATCAAGGAATCCTCTGTCAGCGGACATCCGACGACGATCATTTTCCTCACAGCTGATGCAAACGGCGTTCTTCCGCCTGTTGCAAAACTCACGAGAGAGCAGGCTATGCTCTGGTTCCTCATGGGTTACACGAGCAAACTTGCAGGAACCGAAACCGGAATCGTTGAGCCTGTAAGCACGTTCTCAAGATTCTTCGGTGCGCCTTTCATGCCGAGAAACCCGAATGATTACAGCGAACTGCTCGGCAAAAAAATGGACCGTCACGGCGTAAACGTTTATCTCGTAAACACCGGCTGGAGCGGCGGCGCTTACGGAACCGGCAAAAGAATGGATATCAACATTACGAGAGCGATAGTTTCAGCTGCAATCGGCGGCGAACTTGAAAAATCGGAATACACCGAAGACAAACTTTTCCATGTCATGATTCCTAAGAGCTGCCCGGGAGTCGAAAGTTCGATCCTCGATCCTGTCAACACCTGGAGCGACAAAGCGGCTTTCAAAGCAAGAGCTGAAAAACTTGCGGCAGAGTTCTCGAAACAGTTTGACAAGGCTTACGGCAGCAACACCAGCATTTCTGACGCGGTCAGAAAACAATGCCCCGGGAAATAATGCTCCGAACCGAGAATCTTACCGCAGGTTACGGCGCGGGAACGATTCTTGAGGACATAACCTTCCAGATCGAAAAAGGGGAGCGTTTCATCGTTTTGGGCGAGTCAGGCTGCGGAAAATCGACTTTGCTGAAAGCGATAGTCGGCTTGAACCCGCCCATTAGCGGAAAGATTTTCTTCCATGAAGAAGAGATAATTCACCCGATGCCTGAAAATTCGGATTTCTATAAGAAAATCGGTATCTTATATCAGAACTCGGCGCTTCTCAATTCGCTCACTCTCGAAGAAAACATCATGCTTCCGATAACTATGCACTATCCCGATTTTTCAAAGAAAACTGCGAAAGACATAGCTGATGAAAAACTTTCCATGGTCAATCTCTATAAACACCGTGACAAATTTCCGCAGGAGCTTTCGGGCGGTATGAAAAAAAGGGGAGCCTTGGCCCGCGCTCTTGTTCTTGACCCTGACATCATCTTTTTTGATGAGCCTCAGGCAGGTCTTGACCCCGTCACGGCGCGTGATCTGGATATGCTTTTCATCAAACTCAACGAGCAGCTTGGAACGACATATTTTATCGTTACCCACGAGCTTCTTTCAATAAAAAGAACTGCTCAGAAAGTTCTCATGCTTGCCGACAAACACGTCCTTTTTTCAGGCACTTTCGACGGCGCTATGGCTTCCGAAATCTTCAAAGTTCAGCGCTTTTTCAACGTTGATAAATACGGGAAAAATCAGGCTTAAGTCTAAAAAATTAAAACACCAGGGCTGAGCACCCGGTGAATTTTATTTCTTCCTTGCAGATATTGTGTGAATTGCAGACAAGTCCTGCGTTGCAGGTTCTGTCGGAGCGGCATTCTCCGTGAAGTTCTCCCATTTTGGGATTTGCATTTTCATAATTGCCAGATTCGCTGTCGGTGTCGGCTTCAGTGTCGATTTTGTCATCTACCGTGTCTGTGGTATCTGCGGTATCGCTGTCATCTCCGGTGTCAGTGTTTGCTGTGTCGCTGCTGTCTGCAGTATCGGTAGTGTCGGCAGTGTCAGGATTATCTCCTCCACCAGAGCAGGTGCTTGTGTCATAACCTGTACATGTTGAGTTGCAGTAAGCGTTTCCATCTGTGAAATTACTGTTGATTTGTTGACAGGATTTGTAATCACCATCGCATTCTTCGCCATCTTCTTTGGTGTTGTTGCCGCAACTTGTTACACTAACTTCTGTTCCTTCAGGAAGAATTTTGCCGGAAATACATTCGTAACCGGAGCGGACTTCGTTGTATGTGCATTTCGCGATGCATTGACCTTGATAGCATTCAACTTTGCTGCCACCGTTGTAGCAGTCGGCATTTTTATCGCATTCTGCCGAGCAATAACCGCCTGTCCAGTCTTCTCCAGTGATACATTTAGGATTTGCTGCCGTATTTATGCAGTCAGATGCTGTGGAGCAGGTGTCACCGGCTTTTCCTTTTCCGCCATTTGTGCAGCCGTTGTCAACTGTTCCGTCGCAGTCATCGTCTCTATCGTAGTAGTCACCGAAACATCCGTCGATTGACGATGTCGCGATGCATGCACCGCAAGTTCCGTTTTTAGCAGCGACAACCATCGTGTTTGCGTCAACGATGCCGAAGCCGAAGCACGGCGAGTGTTCTTTCGAACCGCCTTCGATCCATTCGTCGTTTTGTGTTGTCCACATACTTTCTGATTCTGAACAGTAAGTTGACGGTTTGCGTGCGTAAGATTTTATGCAGTTCATCGCACCGGAGAAAGTAAGGTCGGGATTTGCCGCAAGCATGAGCGCAACTGCGCCTGCAGCGACCGATGTGGCCGCACTTGTTCCGCTGAATACGCTCGTATAGTCGCCGGTGCCGTTGTCAAGGCTTCCGAGGCATCCGTAAGAGCTGCATGCATATCCGTACTGGTTTCCCTGAATATCAGTAGTGTTTGCTCCTGCACCTGCAGAAATATCGATTTCGGCACCGTAGTTTG
>JAFYIZ010000003.1 GCA_017538365.1 bacterium
AAACTATTCAATTATCTTGGAAACGACACCTGCACCGACCGTTCTTCCGCCTTCTCTGATTGCGAAACGGAGACCTTCGTCCATTGCGATCGGAACTATGAGATTTGCCGTGATCTTTACGTGGTCACCAGGCATTACCATCTTAATGTCTTCCGGAAGCTCAAGCGTTCCGGTAACATCCGTCGTTCTGAAGAAGAACTGCGGTCTGTAGCCCGAGAAGAACGGGGTATGACGTCCGCCTTCTTCCTTCGTAAGCACGTAGCACTCACCGATGAACTTCGTATGAGGAGTGATGCTTCCCGGTTTCGCGAGAACCTGTCCTCTCTCTACTTCGTCCTTCTTCGTTCCTCTGAGGAGGCAGCCTACGTTGTCGCCTGCTTCGCCCTGATCAAGGAGCTTTCTGAACATTTCTACGCCTGTAACTGTGGTTTCCTGTGTCGGTTTGATACCTACAATCTGAACCTTGTCGCTGACTTTGATTACGCCGCGCTCGATTCTTCCCGTTACAACTGTTCCACGGCCGCTGATGCTGAATACGTCTTCGATCGGCATAAGGAACGGTTTATCGATATCTCTCTGCGGATCAGGAATATAGTTGTCTATTGCGTCCATAAGCTCGTGGATGCACTGGCAGTCCGGACCGTTCGGATCATCCGAGTTAAGTGCGTTGAGTGCGCTTCCTTTGATTATAGGAATCTCGTTGCCCGGGAACTCGTAGCTGCTCAGAAGGTCTCTGATTTCCATTTCAACGAGTTCGATAAGTTCCGGATCGTCTACCATATCTACTTTATTAAGAAATACTACCATGTACGGTACGCCGACCTGACGGCTCAGAAGGATGTGCTCTCTTGTCTGAGGCATAGGACCGTCTGCTGCGCTTACTACGAGGATTGCACCGTCCATCTGTGCTGCACCGGTGATCATGTTTTTAACGTAGTCTGCGTGGCCCGGGCAGTCAACGTGTGCATAGTGGCGTTTTGCTGTCTGATACTCAACGTGTGCCGTTGCGATCGTGATTCCTCTTGCCTTCTCTTCCGGTGCCTTATCGATGTTGTCGTAGCTTACGAACTCTGCGCCGCCTACTGCTGCCAGAGTCTTCGTGATTGCTGCCGTCAACGTCGTTTTGCCGTGGTCTACGTGACCTATCGTACCGATGTTTACATGCGGTTTGCTTCTTTCAAATTTCGCTTTTGCCATTTTTTCCTCCTTTGTTAGAAAGTTATACCGAATTTCTGTTTCTTAATATTATCGGGAATCTCTCTGTAATGAGAAAACTCCATCGTGAAAGTTCCTCTTCCCTGCGTCTGCGATCTGAGGCTCGTCATGTAACCGAACATTTCGGCAAGCGGAACTTCGACGTTGATGATTCTGATTCCGCCTGCAGCGTCTTCAAAACCGATGATCTCGGATCTCTTTGCCTGAAGATTGCCCATAACATCACCCAGATACTGTTCCGGAACATTGATTTCGACTTTCATGACAGGTTCAAGAATCTTCGGACTCGATTTTTCCTCAGCATCTCTAAAACAGTTGAGCGCCGCGACTTTGAATGCCATTTCAGAAGAATCGACTTCGTGAAAGGAGCCGTCAACCAAAGCCACATGAACGTCAACCACCGGAAAACCGTATCTTCCTCCGAAAGCAGCCGTCTGAACGCCTTTTTCTATAGCGCCGACGAAAAGCTTCGGAATGATCCCGCCCTTTGTCTGATCTTCGAAAACAATGCCTGAACCGGCTTCAAGCGGCTCGAACTCCATGACAACGTGTGCATACTGTCCTTTGCCGCCCGTCTGCTTTACAAGTCTGTGTTCCATTCTGACAGGTTTCGAGAAAGTTTCTCTGTAACTTACCATCGGACTTCCGACATGGGCGTCAACCTTGAATTCCCTGCGGAGTCTCTCGACAAGGACTTCGAGGTGAAGTTCACCCATTCCGGAAATGATGGTCTGACCGGTCTCAGCGTCGGTATTGACTCTGAAACTCGGATCTTCCTTGGCAAGCTTCTCAAGCGAGAGAGCAAGCCTTTCTTCGTCGGCTTTCGTCTTCGGTTCGATAGCGATACTGATGACAGGTTCCGGGAAAGTAATCTTTTCGAAAAGGAACGCATCATGCTTCTGACAGAGCGTCGAGCCCGTCGTAGCATATTTAAGTCCTACTATCGCGCCGATGTTGCCGGCGGAGATTGAATCAACGTCCTCCCTCTTGTTGGCGTGCATTCTCAGAAGTCTGCCGATACGCTCGACCTTATCGGACATAGGATTGTAATACTGCTGACCGACCTGAAGTTCGCCGCAGTAAACTCTGACGAAGCTGAGTTCGCCGACATAAGGATCGGACATTATCTTGAAAATCAAAGCACCGGGGAAAGAATCCGTCGGTCTGACGAATTTTTCCTTTTCGTCTTTGACGGAAGTAACTTTTATCGGAGGAACATCGACCGGAGATGGCAGATAGTCGACAACGGCGTCAAGCAGAAGCTGAACACCCTTGTTTTTGAAAGAACTGCCGCAAAGGACAGGGAAAATCGAATTGCTGATGACGGCCTTACGCAAAGCTGCGCGGATTTTCGCAGGTTCAATCGGTGCACCTTCGAGGAAAAGAGCCATAATCTCTTCATCGTAGTCCGAAAGAGCTTCGAAAAGTTTTTCGCGGCACTGTTCAACCGTCTCGCGGTATTCTTCGGGAACCGACTGCTCTTCTCTGAAAACGGCACCCAGAACATCGCTGTCGTAGTAGCGCGTCGTCATGCTGATGATGTCGATAATCCCGCAGAAAGTATCTTCCTTTCCGACCGGAACCTGCACCGCAACCGCATTTGCACCGAGTTTCGCCTTCATCATTTCGATGACGTGGAAGAAATCGGCACCCGTGCGGTCCATTTTGTTTACGAATGCAAGTCTCGGAACTTTGTATTTGTCTGCCTGTCTCCAGACCGTTTCGGATTGAGGCTCGACACCGCTTACCGCGCAGAAAACAGCGACCGCACCGTCGAGAACTCTGAGAGAACGTTCAACTTCGATAGTGAAATCAACGTGTCCGGGAGTGTCGATAATGTTTATCCTCTTTTCGCGCCAGTAGCAGGTCGTCGCAGCGGACGTAATCGTGATGCCTCTTTCCTGTTCCTGATCCATCCAGTCCATAACCGCCGTTCCCTCGTGGACTTCGCCCATTTTGCGGGAAACACCCGTGTAGAAAAGTATTCTCTCGGTAGTAGTCGTCTTACCGGCATCAATGTGCGCCATGATACCGATATTGCGGATATCTTCGAGAGCTATGTGCTTTTCAGCTGCGGACATGAAACTGGAAACCTCCGATTACCACTTGAAATGTGCGAAAGCCTTGTTAGCTTCTGCCATTTTGTGTGTATCTTCTTTTCTCTTGAAAGAGTTGCCTCTTTTGTTGAAAGCGTCGTCTATCTCGCCTGCAAGTTTAGCTGCCATGCCTTTCTCGCTTCTTTTGCGGGAGAACATGATCATCCACTTCATGCCGATAGCCTGGCTGTTTTCAAGAGAAATCTCGGTCGGAACCTGATAGGTTGCACCGCCGATTCTTGTCGATTTAACCATAACCTGCGGTCTGACGTTGTCGAGAGCTGCCTTGAAAATGTCGACAGGGTTCTCTTTCTTGTTCTGCGCAGCTGCTTCAATAGCGTCATAAACTATTGTTTCTGCTACACTTTTTTTACCGCGAAGCATGATTTTGTTGATGAATTTCTGAAGAAGGACATCTCCGTATTTCGGATCTGCCGGAACTTCTCTTTTTGAAACACATTTTCTTCTTGGCATTACTCAACTCCTTTTTACTTCGGTCTCTTAGCGCCGTATTTCGAACGACTCTGCTTTCTGTTGTTTACACCTGACGTATCGTTCGTGCCTCTGACGATGTGATAACGAACGCCGGGGAGGTCTTTGACCCTGCCGCCGCGGACGAGAACAACGCTGTGTTCCTGAAGGTTGTGACCTTCGCCGGGGATGTAGCAGGTAACCTCAAAACCGCTTGTCAGACGAACTCTGGCAACCTTTCTGAGAGCTGAATTGGGCTTTTTCGGGGTTGTGGTGTAAACACGTACACAAACACCCTTTCTCTGGGGACATGATACAAGTGCCGGGCACTTGCTTTTGTTCTGCTGGTCCTTACGACCTTTTCTTATTAACTGATTAATGGTCGGCATTTCTAAACTACTCCTAATATTACCATTACCAAAAAACCGCAGGCATTGTATGGAGGGAAGTACCATTGTCAAAGATTTGACGATTTTTTGCCATAACACGATGATTTTATTAAGCTTTTTCAAAAGGCAAGTTTGTTTGATTTTTTCTTTTTTCTCACTTTGCGGCAATTTTCGCCTTCACAAAAAATCCAATTAAATGAAGAGAAAACAAAAAATTTTTACGAAAGTTCTTTAGACATCAGAACGGCATTTTCGACAGGTCCGCGGTAGTAATTTTTTCTGAGACCGTTTTCGACAAAACCGAATTTTTTATAATACGTCCGAGCCGGAAAATTTGATTCACGGACTTCGAGAAAAATCTTCGAAATTTCATTTTTTGCACACCAGCCGAAAATTTCAGACATCAGTTCGGAACCCAATCCGCATCTTCTAAAATTTTCAGAAACGGCGACTTCAAGAATTTCAGATTCATCCAGAACGGTCGAAAGAATCAAAAATCCGGCAACTTTTTCATCACGAAAAGCGGCAAAAACTTTGTAGTGGTTTTTCTTATTGATGATATCTTCTATAAATAAGGAAGTTTCTCCGTGAAAAAGAGAATCTCCCAAAGCGGAGATTTCAGCCCTGAATTTTGAAAGTGAAGAAAAATCGAGAAGCATCTATTCTGCCGTTTTCTTTTTTCTGCCTCTTTTTTTAGACTCTTCGGCCGGCTGCTCTGCGCTGTCGAAAATCGATTCCTGAACATCCTGCGCGGGAGCCGGTTTTACTTCGGGAATAATTTCCGGTTCGGCGGCTTTTTCGATTTTCACTTCAGTCGGTTCGACGACGTCTTTGATTTTTACGACTTTGTAGGTTTTCTGCGGAACGAGAACTTTTTCGGGAATTATCGCGCTGTCACCGTTTGACGCATTTTCAAACCATGACTCAAAATCGACGAGCCCTTCGCCCGAAACAACGCTGCCGCTGTATTTTTCCTTGAACGCCGCAACGGTCTCTTCCAGTTTTTCCTTTTCTTCGCCGAGCGGAACAAGTTCCGACACGATTCTCACCTCGTAGTTTCCGGGATAAACGCGGTCGACTTTGTCGATATCGACCTCACCCAGATCGTTTTTGCCGACAACTTCGGTCGTGCCGTCAAGATACATCACGAAATAAACCATCTCTTTCCTCCATCTCAAAGATTTTATGAAATTCTTCCCGTTTCTTTCACTGAAAACGCCGCAGATCAGATTGTAGCGGCAGAAAGCCGAATAGGCGCTGCAGTCCGTAGAGGCCTGTTTTTTCTTCGGGCAGTAAAGCTGCGCCAGTTTCCGTCTTTTCGCAAGTCCTTTGTTGAGTTCGATTATTTTCATATTGAGCGGACTTTCGCGAAGTTCTATCCACTCCGGGAAAAACGCCGTAAAAAGCTGCGGCTTCACCGGACAGAACTCCCTCGTACACGAAATGCACTGCGAAAGATGGACTTTCGTTCCCTGCATAAGCCCGAAAAATTCGGGTTCTTCGCATACCGTCCAGCTGTTGTTCAGAAAATTCGCCATCACAAACTCACAAAACGACCGTCTTGAGTTTATCTGTCATATTTTCAATTTCAAGAGATTTCAACAAAAATAACCTTTGACAAAAAAAAGTGTCGGATTATTATTACCGGCGTTTTTTTGTAATGTATTTTTTAACATTTTCCATTTTTGAGGTGATTTAATGAGTAAAAAATTTCTGATTTTGGCTCTTTTGGCATTTTTGATGCCGTTTGCGGCGGATGCAGCCAAAGCTATCGGCCCGTCCGTATCTGTCTACCGCGACAAAGAGTTGAAATGGGAGGATGGAGCTTACGGCTACCACGTAATGTTCAAATCGCTCCTTGAAAACAAAGATCCGAAAAACGATCAGGAACAGCCGGTAAAAAATCCTCAGGCTGACACTTGCAAGGAGTCCAGCACTTACACCCTCGACACGAACCACATCCCTGCAGATGCGATCATCGAAGATGCGTATCTTATTTGGACAGGAGCTGTTCCTGTTGCCAAGAAAAACGATCCGACAGACAACGAAGTTTCCCTTTCTTTCGTTTCAATGGACGGTACGATACAGCACTCCGACGCGATAAAAGGAAAAAAGGCCTATAAAGTTGATGAGGCAGGAGTTGTTTCTTTTGAATTCGATGCATTCAGAGACACCGAAAATACGAACAAAAGCTGGTTCACATACCGTGTAAACGTCCGCGACTTCTTCCAGAAAATTCAGGAAAAAGGCAGAGCCGGCGCAAAAGAAGGTGCAGCTTTTTACGATGGTTATTCTCTTCTCGGCAACTACACTCTTTCAGGACTTGAGTGCACAAACGAAGCTGTTTACAAGGACACCACCGAAATGGTTTCCGACTGGTCGATAATTCTTATCTATTCTTCAGTCGAAATCAGCCCGAAAAAAATCTATCTGTATGACGGTTTCAAGCCGTACTGGTTTGAACTCAGCGAAATCAATGTAACCGGTTTCGAATTTCCTAAAGATCCTGAAATCAGAATAACACTTGCTTCCCACGAAGGCGATCCGGGACTTGCCGATGCTGAACCCGAGGATCATCAAGCTGTTCCGGAAGGTATTCAGGTTCAGGGAGAACCCGACGTCGCAGGCGAATGGCTGCTCATTTCAAATGAATGCAACCCGCCGGCTTTTGCTGACAAAGGCTATTCACATCTTGAATACACCGAGATTTTCAACTCAATTTCTTCGGTTTACGGTTATGCAGATGCTGTACCGACATGTATCGGAGGAAATCCGTCGGCTCTCAACTATGATGAGATAGAGTACGGCATGGATGTTGACTCTTTCATTATGGATTCTTCGCCTGGCTCCAACGACGACTGGGCTAATTATGCCATCCACTTCAAAAAAGGCGGAAAGAAAATCAACTTGAGAATCGGCGCAAACCAGGATCAGGTTATTACTAACTATATGATTGTTTCGGTTGATACGAGAGCTCCGCAGTTCGATATTCCGGGACAGCCAGAAAAAGTCGTTTGCTCACCGGCAAACAACACCTTCGATTCCAATTCGCTGGAAGGAAAATGGTGCCAGAACGGTCTTGAGCACACTTTCGCTCTCAGAATCCAGAACTGGGGAACCGATTCAACAAATGCCGTCGTCGTTCAGGATGCAATTCCGGCAGGCATGGAATATGTTCCGGGTTCGACCGAATACGCAACAAGCTTCAAAGTTGAAAACGACAAAAAAATAGCTACACGCTGGATGCCGGTTGCCGACAACGGCGGTTTCCCGCTTGAAACAGGCTTTAAAGTCGCCGATTCACTCGACTTGTGTCCGGAAGGCAGCGACTATCTCAGCTGCGACAACATGATCATGGTTCGTTTCAGAGCTAAAGTAAAAAATGAAACACCGAAAAACCAGGTCATCGAAAATACCGCGATATACAAAAGCGCAGGAGTCAGCGATTACAAAACCAACCTTGGTATTCCTGTAAAACTCAGAATGATTTCCACCGGCTGTGTAAATTCTCAGGATGCTGTTGACCTTTCAGACTGCGGCGGTGTAGGAGCTGCGGCATGCACGAAGAAAGAAGACTGTCAGGAAGGATACATCTGCGACACTGAAAGCGGTGCATGCATCGAAGATCCTTCGATGGTCAAATGCCAGAACAGCGAGATTACCGCAAGCATCGGTAAAAACAGCCCGAACAGCGAAGTCATCTTCATCGGCAATCCGCAGAC
Organism: bacterium; assembly: GCA_017538365.1. GTDB lineage: Bacteria > UBP6 > UBA1177 > UBA1177 > UBA1177 > UBA1177. Next base: position 7,894 of record JAFYIZ010000003.1, read on the forward strand.
AGGCCTCGTTATCGGTCAGCTTGAACTTGCAGGAACCGGTGAAAACTGCTATCTGAACCTTAACTCGATCAAACTCAAAATCGATGTAAAGGACAGCAACATCGCCCTTTCCAACATTAAAATGTACAAAGACAACAACAGCAACGGAATCGTTGATGCGGATGACACTCTTCTTTCGACATCCGACGGTATATCCGGCGGATACGCATCTTTCTCGGCTACCAATCCGGAAAACAGACTTTGGAACAACAAGAAAAACAATATTCTCTTTGTTCTTGACGCCGCTTACAAAGAAGGTGCCGCAATTCAAAGCAGCGCTACATTCTCATCATCAATCGAAAAGGTCGGCGGAGTCCTTCTGGCAGACGGCGGAACACCGACTATCGAAGGTCTGCCGATAGATTTCAGCAAATTCCAGTTCGAACCCGCTGAAGGTTTCATCGTAACGAAAGGTCCGCACGATCCTGAAGTTCCGGCTAAATCGGAAATGAACAAATTCCAGGATGTTCTTCAGTTGAGAGTAAGAGCAAACGGTGCAGACGAAACAATCAAAAAGATGACCATCAAGGTTCCGAAGTCGAATATGGCGACATTTGGCAACGGCATCAGCAGACTTGCGGTTTACGAAGATACCGACAACGACGGCAAAGGTGACACCGAACTTGCTTCGACAACCACTTTCGACGGAACGCAGAAACATCAGTTCGCGATTTCTTTCGATGTTCCGAAAGATACCGACAAATATCTCACGATCAAAGCTGAGCCCTCTCTCAGCGACGGAGAAACTTTCCAGATTCAGGTTTCGGCCATCACGGTCAACAGCCTTGCAGTTCTCGGTCTTCCGGTAGATTCAAGACCTTACGAATACTCCTGCAATCCTGACCTCGAAGATTGCGGCGGCGACGGCGGCTGTTCGATAGTTGCTGCGGAAGAGACTGACAACACTGCATTTTTCGCACTTGCTGCAGCTGTAATGCTTCTTCTTTCGGCTATCGCTTTCAGAATGAGAAAGAACTGATAATTCATCTTTTTATCCACTGAAAAATCTCCTTAAAATCACAATAACTATCGGAAAAATCACATTTTTTGCCTCTGAGGATTTGCATTTTCGGACTTTTTGAGTATAAAAGCGCGATTTTTTTGAGGCTTTTTTGAAAAAATTATGTTTTTTAACCGTTAATATTTGAAATTTTGGAGGAAAAAATGGCAACTAAGAAATTTGTTTACTTCTTCGGCCCTCAAGGTTCGGAAGGAAACGCATCAATGAAGAACACTCTCGGCGGAAAAGGTGCCAACCTCGCCGAAATGTGCAACATGGAAATTCCGGTTCCCGCCGGTTTCACGATTGCAACCGATATGTGCACGGTCTACTACAAAAACGACAGGAACTATCCGCCTGAACTTGCAGAGCAGGTAGATGAAAACCTTAAGAAAGTTGAAGAAGTAATGGGTAAAAAGTTCGGAGATCCGCAGAATCCGCTTCTTCTTTCGGTCCGCAGCGGCGCACGCGCTTCGATGCCAGGCATGATGGACACCATCCTCAACCTCGGTCTCAACGAAAATACGCTTAAAGGTCTTATCAAAACAGACTCTGACACCCGTTTCGCATGGGACAGCCTCCGCCGTTTCATGCAGATGTACGGAAACGTCGTAATGGGAATCAAAGGCGAGCACTTTGAACAGGCGATCACAAGCCTCAAAGACAAATACGGCATCAAAAACGACCTCGAAATGACTGTTGATAACCTGAAAGAACTCGTTGAAAACTACAAAAAAATCGTCAAAGAGCAGACGGGCAAAGAGTTCCCGACCGATCCTAAAGAACAGCTTTGGGGCGCAATCGACGCGGTTTTCGGAAGCTGGATGAACGAAAGAGCAATCGTTTACCGCAAAATGAACGGCTTCTCCGACGACTGGGGAACCGCTGTAAACGTTCAGGCCATGGTTTTCGGAAACATGGGTGACGACTGCGCGACAGGCGTTGCATTCACGAGAAACCCGGCGACCGGCGAACACGTTTTCTTCGGCGAATACCTCATCAACGCTCAGGGCGAAGACGTCGTTGCGGGTATCAGAACTCCGCAGCAGATCACTCTTATCGGAAGCAGAAAATGGGCTGCCGACCACAATATCAGCGAAGAAGAAAGAGCTTCGAAGTATCCTTCACTCGAAGAATACATGCCCGAAGTTTACGAAAATCTCTGCAACATCTACAAAAAACTCGAACTTCATTACCGCGACATGCAGGATATCGAGTTCACGATCGAAAACAGAAAATTGTGGATGCTTCAGACGAGAAACGGCAAAAGAACCGCTGCAGCGGCTGTAAAAATCGCCGTTGACATGGTCGGAGAAGAGCTTATCACGAAAGATGATGCGCTTCTCAGAGTCACTCCGGATCAGATTGACCAGCTTCTTCACCCGCAGTTCGTCAAAGAGAGCAAAAAGAGCGCAAAACTCATCACGAAAGGTCTTCCGGCAAGCCCGGGCGCTGCAACAGGTCAGATAGTTTTCTGCGCAGAAGATGCGGCAGCATGGAAAGAAAACGGAAAAGAGACGATCCTAGTCAGACTTGAAACCAGCCCTGAAGACATCACCGGCATGGTTGCTGCAAACGGCATTCTCACAGGCCGCGGCGGAATGACATCGCATGCTGCAGTTGTTGCAAGAGGCATGGGAAAATGCTGCGTCAGCGGATGCGGCGGACTCAACATCAGCGTTGATGAAAAAACAATAAAAGCAGGCGACCTCGTTCTCAAAGAGGGCGACTGGATTTCGATAGACGGCAGCACGGGCGAAGTTCTTCTCGGCAAAGTTGCGACCGAAACTCCGCGCTTCAACGAAGGCTTTGAAAAGCTCATGCACTGGGCTGACAACCGCCGTATGCTCAAGATCAGAACGAATGCCGACACACCGAGAGACGCGGCTACCGCACGCAGATTCGGCGCTCAGGGAATCGGACTCTGCAGAACAGAGCACATGTTCTTTGAAGGCGACAGAATCAAAGCTGTCAGAGAAATGATTCTTGCAGACGATCTCGAAGGAAGAAAAGCTGCTCTTGCAAAACTCATCGGACACCAGAGAGACGATTTCTATGCAATTTTCAAGGAAATGCAGGGACTTCCCGTAACAGTCAGACTTCTTGACCCGCCGCTTCACGAGTTCCTTCCGAGCGAACCGCAGCAGATCAAGGAAATGGCTGAAATCATGGGTTGCACCGAAGAAGTAATAAACGACAAAATCAAAGCTCTTCACGAAATCAACCCGATGCTCGGCCTCAGAGGATGCAGACTCGGCATAACACGACCGGAAATCACCGAAATGCAGACAAGAGCTATCATAGAGGCAGCATGCGAACTCACCAAAGAAGGTGTCAAAGTATTCCCCGAAATCATGGTTCCGCTTGTAGGAAACGTAAACGAATTCAAATATCAGGAAAAAATCATCCGCGAAACAGCTGCGAAAGTCTTTGAAGAGAAAGGCATCAACGTAGAATTCCTTGTCGGCACGATGATCGAAGTTCCGAGAGGCGCACTTACCGCTGACGAAATCGCGGAACACGCTGAATTTTTCTCGTTCGGAACAAACGACCTCACTCAGATGTGCCTCGGTTACAGCCGCGACGACGCGAACAAGTTCATCTATCAGTATATCGACAAGGGAATTTTGGAGAAAAACCCGTTCCGTTCGATTGATCAGACAGGTGTAGGACAACTTGTTGAAATCGCGGCAAGACGCGGTAAAAAGGCTCGTCCCAACATCAAACTCGGTGTCTGCGGCGAACACGGCGGCGATCCGGCATCAATCGACTTCTTCCACAGATGCGGTCTCCAGTATGTCAGCTGCTCACCTTACAGAGTTCCCATAGCTCGTCTCGCAGCAGCCCAGGCAGCAATCAACAACGACGTTGTCCGCGAAATCAAGCAGAGCGTCGAAGATGCATACTCCAAGGCTGAAACCACCGCGAAAGACGTCTACAACACTGCGAAAGACGCATATTCAAAGGCTGAAAGCGGTCTCAAGAACCTCAAGGAAACCTTGGAAAACAGCGAAGAACTCAAAAAGGGCGTTGAAGGGGCAAAAAAACTTTTCGGCGACATCAAAAAGAAAATCAAAAAAGACTAAAACCTCTGATTTTATTGCTATTTTGCTGAGACGTTTCATAAAACGTCTCAGCAAAAAGATTGCGCA
>JAFYIZ010000004.1 GCA_017538365.1 bacterium
GTAGAAATTAATGAAGGTGATACCTGCGTCAAAGAAGAAGCCAAACCTATTACATGGGCTACGATCCAGTGGCCTAAGAGTATAGCAGGTTATACTGGAATAGAGGAAAAATTTTACGGTAGAGTCAATATCAATGGTCTTACCGATACTACGGAGAATTGGGATAAATCTGTCGCTTTGATGGGTGTCAAAGCTCAATTATGCGTAAGACCAAAATATTCCGATATGCTCTACACAGATTGTAATGACGCAAAAGCTGTTGTTTCAGACCACTCTGACGGTGAAGCTTTCGGCGGCAACAATGAATACGAAGTTCCTTACACATTTGAAAACACGGGAGATTACGAATATACATTCAGATTCAGTACTGATAACGGCAATAACTGGACTTGGATAAATCCTGAGTGGTCAAATGTCACAAGTATAGCTTACGCTTATCTTGTTGCCGTAGAAGAGGACAAGATTCCTAACGGCGATTTCAAATACTGGCTTTCCGACGGTAAAACTCCTCAGCTTTGGACAGCGAAAAAAGCCTCCACTGCAGTATGGGATCGCGGCGATACCAACGGCTATGCTGTCAAACTTACAGCCTCTGAAAAGCTTTCTACCCAAAAGGAAGTTTTTGTCTCTCCGACTTTTAAAATTCCGTCAGACAAAACTGCTACAGCAATCAAATTCGACATGGCAACAGATCAGGCAATAGCAATCCAAATAGGTGTTAACTGTGATTCCACACTTTGGTACGGTTGGGATTCGGAATTGACACACAGATATTTTTCAAATTCGACACAGGGATACCGTTCTATAGATTTTGATGACAACAACACATTACATCCGACATCCATCCAGTTAAAAGAGAGTCTCTCCAATGTTACTTGTTCTTTAGAGTTCAGAGTTACATCTGAGGCAAACGGATGGGCAGCTTTCGACAACTTTGAAGTTGTTTATGATGACTAAGACAAAAATCCTTTAATTAATCCCTTAAAATAGCTTTTCAACTCAAATTCATGTATTAACCCGCGAATTTTGTTTTTGCAGGTTGCAATGCGCATAATTTTTGATCTGCTCCTAACATTCATGAAGATAGGGTTCTTCACTTTCGGCGGCGGTTACGCCATGCTGAGCGTCATCGAGGACAACTGCGTCGAAAAGAAAAAGTGGATAACCCACGACGACATGATGAATGTCACCGTTATCGCAGAATCGACTCCCGGACCCATCGCCATAAACTGCGCGACCTTCATAGGCTACAGGCAGGCTGGGATTTTAGGTTCAATCGCGGCGACAGTCGGAATCGTCTTTCCGTCGTTTGTTGTAATCCTCATCATTTCAGGGTTTCTCGACAATTTTCTTGAAATCGAAATCGTCAAAAACGCCTTCCGCGGCATAAAATGTGCAGTAGGAATTCTGATTATCAGCGCGGCAGTAAATATGATAAAAAACATGAAGAAAAAACCCTTCCCGATTGCCGTACTGGTCTCTTCGACACTCGCCATGCTTGCAACAGACTTGTTTTCGCTCGGATTTTCGGCAATCACCATTATTGTTTTCGCGGCTCTGCTCGGCCTCGCGGTTTTTGCGGTAAAAATCAAATCACAAAATCTTCACTAAATTTGAAAGAATCGCGCCAGATTCCGTCCTTACCCAGTTTGAACCAGCGCTTCCGTCTTAGAGATTCGTTGAAATAATTGAGAATTTCAGGATAGTTTTCGTCGTTTTTGTGGTCAAGCGAATAGTTGAGGAACCTTGAAATCTTCAGCAGTGACGCGACATTTGCCCGTTTTTCGTCATCGAAAGGATAAAGCGCGCTGCCTCTGCACAAACGCACGTTTTCGGGGATTCCCATCTCTTCAAACATAGGCACACCGGGAACAAGGTAAAGCGGGCTCAAACCGCCTTTGACACAGAGTTTGTTAAGATGCAGCAAAGTGTCGCAGGTGTCTTGAAGTTCAGTTCCGGGAAGTCCGGGAATGAGAAAAACTTCGATTTCGGTTTTTCCTTCAGTACGCCTGATTATCTCTTCTATTTCATTGATTCCGTGCGGCCTGTGAAGCCCTTTTGCGACATTTTTTTCAGCAGAAACAAGAGAAAGATCAAGCTTGATGAAGCCAGATGTTACGAGCCTTTCTGAATAAGGAAGGATGTTTCTTGCAGTAAGACCGTTCATAGCCGTAAAAGACAAACCTTTTTCGTGCATTTCTTCAAGAATATCGAGAAGCTGCGTTGTGTATTCACCGTTTGAAAAAATGTCGTCATCTTCAATGTCAACAACTTCTGCACCGATACTAAGAAGGTATTCAAGTTCCTTTTTTATGTGCGGAATTTCCCTGAAAGCGAGCCTGTTGTCGCGGTGAATCGAGCAGAAAGCGCAGCGGTTGCGGCATCCGGCTGAAAAAATCATTTTGGCGATCTTTTTCTTGCGGAAATAGCGCAGATTTTCACGTTTAGGGATTAGATCTCCGCACCACGCCGGCTCGAACGAGGGTTCGTTGAAAATAGTAACGCCATCTTTTTTCCAGATAAGCCCCGGCACTTTTTCAAAAGAGATTTTTCCGGCAATCGCGTCAGCTAAAAGCGGCAGAGTGACGGCTCCGTTTCCGCAGTTCAGATAATCGGCATTTGTTGTTTCGGCAATCTTCTTTTTCTGCGCGTTTACAGCTGTTCCACCGATCACGACAGGAATATTTATAACTTTTTTTATTTCGGCGGCAAGAAGTTCGACATCCGGATGATACGGGGAAAAAAGAGAACTCAAAGCGACAAAATCGAAATTGTTTTCTTTAATAAAATCAACTATTTTCGAAAAGCTGTCGCCAAGCCTTTTATAGCCGTTGTGAAGTGAAAACGGAGAGCAGTCTTCTTCGTAGAATTTATCGAGATATGCAAATTCCGGCGGAGTTACGACGCGCTTGACTTTGCCCGAAAGAGTGGCGTCGTACAAAGCAACATCATGCCCCGCTTTTGCAGAAGCCTCTCTGATGTAAAGAAGCCCCAGAGGCTCCATTCTGTGAGTCGTGAAATAAAAATCGAAAATCGGAGGCGCAACAAGAAGGATCTTCACACTGCACCGCTAATTCTTTTTGTTGAATGCGTTCATCGCCGCGTCAACGCTTTCGCATACCAGCGTTTTTGCGATTTCTGCCCATTTTCCACGGTTTTCAGCGATGATTTCGAGTTCTTCTTCCGAAAATTCCGAAAGAACGTAGTCGGCTATATCGGTTCCGGGATTCGGTTTTCCTATTCCGAGACGGATTCTCGTAAAATCAGGCGTTTCGAGCCCGGCGATTATCGACTTTATGCCGTTGTGACCGGCGGAACTTCCGTTTTTTCTGATCCTCTGCGAGCCGAAAGCGATATCCATTTCGTCGTGTGCGACAATGATTTTTTCAGGTTTTATCCCGAAAAGTTTTTTAGTCGCTTTAACTGCAATTCCGGAATTGTTCATGTAGGTTGAAGGCTTGAGCAGAATGACGTTTTCTTCGCCGATTTTCCCTTTTGAGATAAACCCGTTCACCTTTTTCGAAAACTCAAACTCTCCGAAATTAAAAGACGAGGCAATACTTTCGACAAACATGAATCCGATGTTGTGACGTGTAGTAAAATAGCGCTTTTCGGGATTACCGAGACCGGTGATTAAAAAATCTTCAGTTGGAACTGGATCTTTGAAGAAAAAACGGAACCACAAAATGACGACCGAAAGCGATTATTATTCGCCGCCTCTTCCTTTGTTGATTACGATAACGGGAGCATCCTGCGTGAAAACAGGTCTTACGCCCTGCGGATAAGGCAGAGTCGAAAGTTTAATGCGGTCGCCGATTTCGTTGTTCGTTACGTCGACAACTATTTCAGCCGGAACGTCAGCCGGTTTGCAGGCAACTTTAACTTCCTTTACAACCTGGAAAATTTTTCCGCCGGCGATTTCGCCTTTCGATCTTCCCTGTTTCGTAACAGGAACAACGATCGTGATCTCTCTGTCTTCAGAAACGGTCATGAAATCAACGTGAATGATGTTGTCCTTTACCGGATGGATCTGAAGTTCGTGAGCGATTGCGAGGTAGGATTTTCCTTCATAATTAAGGTCGAAGATAACATTTTTTCCCTGCGGAGTGTGAAGTCCTTTGATAAGCTCTTTTCTCTCAACAGAACCGCTGATATTGCTTTCGAGACCTTTACCATAGATTTCGACCGGAACAAATCCGTTGTTTCTTACCGCTTTTACACTTTTTTTGCCCTGTTCTCTCTTTTCGACTGCGAGCTTAAAAGTTTCCATAATTTCCTCCACATACAATTATCAATGGCTGGGGCAGAAGGATTCGAACCTCCGGATGCCAGAACCAAAATCTGGTGTCTTACCGCTTGACGATGCCCCAACGCCTGTTACTAAAATTCTTTTTATAAAGAACACCCCGAAAAAATCGGTCGCAGTTTATAGTGAAAAACTCTTTATTTGTCAAGATTTTTTTTGGAACCGGCGGCGAAATTGACGGAAATATTTCCCTCGGTAAAATATTAAACCATTTGTGGACGGAGAGAGCCATGACGAAACGGTTTTCAGTCATTTTTCTGATGTTTCTATCATTCCTGACGCTGCATGTTTACAGTGAATCGATGCTGTCGATAAACCGCAGTTCTCAGAAATACGGGGAACGGTTTACAATTGAAGACTACCAGCAGACGATGCAGACAGCCGGGATTCACGATTATCCGATAAACGGCATTTTATACCCTGTCATCGGTTTTCCGTCGATGGTAGCAGACAACACTTCGCTTTCCGTTATTTTCAGGCTTGAACACGACGTCCATTTTTCAGTTTATGAAGTCGAATATGTAAAAATCTTCCGGAATGACGAAAACGGAAGGAGCGAATTTCTGACGCTCCATCCTGCCTATACCCACTATGAGAACTTTTATCAGTATGTTGACAGGATCGGACCGGACACATGGATTCTGGGAATATCCGTGCCACTCAAACTGCCAGAAGCAGGATACGATATCGCTTTGAAAATTCGAGGCGAAAAGGAGATGATTTCGCGCAACGCCGTTTTCTTTCCCCGATACGAATACAGAGATCCGGCAAAATTCATCGTTTTTTCAAGCCCTCAGACAGACGGAAACGATCAAAGTGAAGATTTAAACTTCAATTCAGGCGAATATCCGCGTCAAAACGGAGATCCTCAAAAAGGGATAGTCGATGCGGCTTTTTCACAGTTCAATGCCGGCAGCAGCCATTTTGCAGTAATGCTCGGCGATGCAGTTAACGGAACGGATTTTAATAATGAATACAGTGACTTTTATGATCTCGCACTCAATTTGGAAATTCCGATGTTTGCGGTTCCGGGCGAGCGTGATGTTCTCACCTGCTTCGCTTCAAACGACGGAGGAACAACATCTCTTCCCGAATTTGACGGGCTCGAATACTGGTCGAAGTTCATCGGTCCGACCAACAACGCATTCCTGCTCGGAAGAATATATCTTCTGCTCAATACAAGCGAAGGAACGGCACAGAAACGCGCTTCCGAAGAGACTTCCGGATTTGAACTTCAGCCGGAGACTCTGGAGTGGCTTGAAGGCGTTTCTAACTATGAATACGCCGCAGTTTTCGGTCATTTTGCACCGACAGGTGAAACACACTCTTCAGAAACAGGAACAGAACTACTGAAAATCCTGACCAATAAAAACTATCCGCCTGTCTATTTTTCAGGTCACGACCAACAGGACGCTGTTTCCGTGTTCGATCCGGGAAGCGAACTTGCTGAAAACAGCGGGATCTTTGCAAACAAAAAGATGGAATTTGTCTCCACGGCGCCTCTCTCGGGAAGCGGAAAAGGCTATCGGGGTTTCAGAAAAGTCGAGGTTGTCAGCGTAGAAAATTCAAATGCCGAATTTTTATACAACGATGTTTCATACAACTACACATGCGGCAGATACGAAAACTGTCAGCCTGACGACCCTGAAAAACGCGGAATGCAGTCTGTTCCGGCAGGAAATATGTGGGTAAAATATTCGTGGGAAAGCGGATCCGGTGAAAAAGAATCGCTCTTCAGCGGAGGAGACGGATCATCCGAAAGCGTGACAGCCGAAATCGTGAACTGGCTGCCGACCGATGAAGAAGTGACGCTTCGCTTCATCATGCCGGCTGCAAAATACGGATATACACTCGACAACCCGAATTTCACATTCGCCGATGCAGTCGCTTCAGGCGACCTTTCGACCGTATTTTTAACCGTTAAAGGAAAAATCGCTGCCGGAAGCAGTCTTAATGACTTTTACGAAAAAAATTTTACGAAATTCACCGATTATGTGACGATTTCACCGTCGAATGCAAGAGAAATTCCGACTCCTCTTGTTGATTTTCCTGAAAAAATAGATGTCGCAGAAATGATGGTGCACAACGTATGGGTCAGAAATGCTTTTAAATTTTCATCACTGATCTGGCAGGTGCAGATCCAATATATGAACTCAGATCCGCAAATCTTTGATTTTGCCGGCGGAGAAGAGATCGAACTGGATGATATCGTGCAGAAAACATTCTCACACAATTACTATCTCAGATACACGACCCCCGACGGGATCTCGGGAAGACTCGAATTCACTATAGAAATTGAAGAAAATTATGACAACGGCTGCTGTGACTCGGACGATGACGAATACGACACGGACTCAGATCATAACTCAGACAAAGATGAAAGCGACACCGATTCCGTTGACAGCGGTTTATATCACGGCGACGACAGCGGACCTTCACAGGAAAAGAGCGGTTCAGGCTGCTCGATGCAGGTTTTGTGATTATCCGGTGATCACGCATTATATTCCTTAATTCCGTACTAACCATTGACTATATTTATTTTATTATTAGAATATGGGGCTTTTTGTGGAGGAAACTATGCTCAAATTAAAAATATCAGTTTTTTTTCTCATATTTCTGCTTATTTCGGTTCTTTGCGCCGAAAATCCGAAAGAATCCATGGCCTCGATAAACCGTTTTCCGCAGAATTCCGATGTTTTTGAAGATTATCAGATCCAAACTCAGACAAAAGCGATTCTCAACCCGGCCATAAACGGGATTCTCTATCCTGTCATCGGTTTTCCGGCAATGGTGACGCCCGACGAACCGTGCTTTTCAGTCATTTTCAGACACGATCACTTCTCTCCGAATCTGTACTACTCTGTGAAAGTAAAACTTGTCCGTCTCGATGAAACCGGAAGAAGCGAATTTCTCACATGCGTACCCATCCAGGAACTCTATCCGGATTATTATTCTTACGAATTTGTTGCCGACGGCATTTACAAACTGACATTTTGTCCGAATATCATCCTGCCCGAAGCGAAATATGATCTGATCCTGAAAATTCCCGGAGATGAAAACGAGATGGTTTCGCGCAACGCCGTTTTCTTTCCGCACTACGAAGAGAGCGATCCGACAAAATTCCTCATCGTCGCAGACCCGCAGATTGAAGATCTGCTGAGTAAAAAAACCGACGACATGAACTTTAATCCCGAAAATTATCCGTTCCATGCCGACAAATCGCTGCTCAACTACGATCAACAGTTCGGAATCATAAAAGCGACGTTTTCCCAACTGAATTCTGCGGACACAAACTTTTCGATCATGCTCGGCGATATCGCATACGGAAGGGACTACCAGCAGGAATACTCCGATTTTTACGATATGATGACGCGCCTTGAAATCCCGATGTTCTCGATTCCCGGCAACCACGACGGATATGCCCAGTTTACAACAGTTGATGACCTGACATCACCTCTAGAATCGGATGGTCTTGAATACTGGGCAAAGTTTTTAGGTCCGATGAACAACGCCTTCAACTTCAGGAACAAAACATATCTGCTTCTCAACACCTACGACGGAACGCCGCAGAGGCGTGCAAGCAACCAGATCGGAATCGGCGATACCGGCGCTTCTCCCGTGGCAAACTGGGGCGGATACCTTGCCGAAAAAACACTGAAATGGGCTGAAATCATGCTTGAAGACAATGATGTCGCGGCTGTTTTCGGTCACATGACGCCGCTTGGACAGGATGCAACCGGAAAATACCACGCGAACAGATCGTTTTCGAAGATATACGGGATCGTGAGCGTCATCGACGATCAGGAATGGAACTTTGATTCTTCTTCGTGGGATAGCGGTGCGTTCGAATGGGACTTTGATTCAAATTTGTGGGTCATCGATGAGTTCAACTCTAATGAAACCCAGAAATATAACAACGGGATCCTGCTCACGTCATTCCTCACGAAAAAGGCTAATCCGCCGATATACTTCTCCGGTCACACGCACCACGACAAGGTTTTCACATTCGAAAAAGGAACGAAACTTCTTGAAAATGTCGATGTCGATCTCACCGCGCCTGAAAAAATGGAATTTATTATGACAACGACGATGGCGACAAGCGGAAGCGGCGACTACTGGGGTTTCAGAAGAGTTGCAATGTCGGATGACGAGGTTTCATACAACTATACCTGCGAAAGATACGAAAACTGCAGCGTCAAAAACGGCAGCGGAATGCAGTCTGTTCCGTCAGGCAACCTGTGGGTCAGATATTCGTGGCAGCACGGCTACGAAGACACCGATTCGATTTTTGCAGGCGGCGACGGCACAGCTAAGAATGTAACAGCCGAAATCGTGAACTATCTTCCGACTGAAGAGGATGTTACCCTGCGCTTCATCATGCCGAAATCGGAATACGGATACAAACTTGACAATGAAAACTTTGAGATTGTCGATGCAGCCGCTTCAACAGATCCTTCAAAAAAAGTTATAGTCATAGTGAAAGGCAAAATCGCCGCCGGAAGCGAACTTGATGCGTTTTACAACAAAAATTTCACGAAATTCACTGATTACGTGACAATTTCATCTATCACGACAGGCGAAATTCCCGTTCCTGAAATCGAATATACGCAGAATGCTTCCGAAACCGTTCCGGCAAGCGCGAAAGTCCTTAATGCCGACAAATTCATTTCCCTCATCTGGCAGATGAAAACCCCCGAAGAACAGACTGCGGTAGACTTCGCTTCGGGAGATTCGTTCACATTTATGCCGAACACAATCACATACGGAACATGGAACGTCGATTTTTATCTCAGATATACCACTTCGACAGGAGCATCAGGCATCGTCAGCTTTACGGTCATATTTGATTTTCCAGAAGACGAAAACTGCTGCGGCGAAGTAGACGGAGACGACCCTGAATCCGATAAGAATAACAGACAGGAAGAAGAGATTCCGGAGACCGAGCCCGACGATGAAAGCGAAGAACCGGATGAAGATATAGAAGAAACAACAGAAAAAAAGAGCAGTTCAGGCTGTTCGGCAATCATTTTATAGGAGGATCTCATGAAGATTTCCAGATTCATTCTCATTTTCACAGCAGTTTTGATTTTTGCAGCATGCAGCGGCGGAGGGGAAAGCTCTATTTACGATTACCCCGATGATGAAAACAGCTCCGGCAAAACGGACAAAGACACGAATTCGGACAAAGATTCCGGAGAAACAGAAGATGCCGACGCACAGGAAAGCGATACCGACGGTGATGCCGAAATCAATGACGGCAGCGACACTCAAACGGATGATTCCGATAATGACACGGACACAACGGATACCGGCACGCCAGAAACAGATAACGATACAACAGACAGTGACCCGGCAGAAACAGACAACGACGATATCACAGATACGCAGGATAACGACGAACCTGATTCAGACAACGACAACGATACGGACATTGATACAGATACAGATACAGACACCGATACTGATACTGACACTGATACTGACACTGATACTGACACCGGTTCTGACACCGATACTGACACTGACACGACAGATTCAGGTCTTCCCGAGGATGAAGTCAACTTCGAAAAGGCGATTTTCGTCGATCAGGCCACAGGATTGGATTCAAACAACGGAACAATGGATGCACCGGTACAAACAATAGACAAAGCTATCAGCCTTGCAAGCGCTTACGATAGAAATCAGATCATCCTCGCATACGGACTTTTTGAAGATATTCCGACTATTAAAAGCGGCGTAGCGATTTTCGGCGGTTTCTCCAGAGTGTGCGACAGCGCCGGATGCGTTTGGGGTGAAAGTGATGACAAACCTGTATTCCTCGTTCCGTCAACAGGTTGGCGTTTAGACAGACTTACAGATATATTAATTTCGAATATAAAAATAATATCGGAAAAAAAAGACATACCGGGCGGCAGTTCTATAGGACTTGTATTAAACAAATGCAACAACATAAAACTCCAGAAAGTGTCAATAGTTACAGAAGACGGCGTTGACGGTGCCGATGGTGCTAACGGCCAGAAAGGAGATGACGGGGGCAATGGCGGTGACGGCATTCCCGGCTGTGAAGCCACAAGCGGCTGGTTTGCAAGTATTGTTTGTGAAACTTCATGTTATCCCATACCTGTTGGAGCTGCCGGCGGAACTTCCACATGCGGCGCAAACGGCGGCAGAGGAGGAGATGCAGGACATAGGAGAAGTGATGGTTACTCCGGTGAAAACGGTGCGGGTTCGACAACAAACGGCGGTGCAGGCGGTACCATTCCATTTTGGGACGGCGGCACAAACGGAGAGTGTACCTCGACTTCTTCATCGGAATCAAACGGCTTTAAAGGTGAAGACGGCACAAGCGGTACAGACGGCGGCGGCGGCAGCAGCTACGGCACATTTTCAGCAGACGGCTATATTCCAGCCAACGGCACAAGCGGTACAGACGGCACAAACGGCCAAGGCGGTGGTGGCGGCGGCGGCGGTAAAGGAGGAATCGAGAACTGCGACAGCTACGGCAGCAGCGGCGGCGGCGGCGGCGCCGGCGGATGCGGCGGCGGCGGCGGACAAGGCGGCGGCGGCGGCGGCGCAAGTATTTCGCTCATAGCCGTTTCTTCCCGAAATATTCATCTCGAAGACCCCGTATTCGAGACGGGAAAAGGAGGAAACGGAGGTAAGGGAGGAAATTTCGGCATGCCCGGCAACGGTGGAAAAGGCGGACGCAGCGGGCAATACAGCGGTGACAGTGAACAGGATGACGGCGGTTGCGGCGGTTACGGTGGAAAAGGCGGCACCGGCGGTTACGGCGGCAAAGGCGGCGGCGGTGGCGGCGGTCCAACAATATGCGTAGTAACCGTCGGAAGCAGCGTTTTTGTTCCGGGCAACACAAAATGCAAACGAGGTAAAGCCGGCACAGGCGGCGGTTCATATCAGGCCAGCGACGGCGCTGACGGTTACAGCGGCAAAATTCTTGAAATAAACTGATTTGAATCTGTTTTAGGAGATTTTCTTATGTGGAGACAGGCGACATCGGCACCGCAAAAACTTGCGGTAATCAACGGACTTCTCCCCTTAACGGCGAGTGAATATTTAAAGGCGCTCATCTTTTTCTGCGGTGATGAAGACGAAACCGTTCAGAAAGCGGCTGTCGATAAACTCAGGTTCACCCAATCGAACGAAATAAAAAAGATTATTACGCCCGAAATTCCGGAAAATTCGGTTAAAACTCTGACTAAACTCGCCGGTGAAAGAAGGGATTCTTCAATCATAATTTCCCTTCTGCTGACAGGAAAACTTCAAAGAGACTGGATACTTGAATTTCTTGCGACAAATGACAGGACTTTCTGGACCACGCTGGTAACACACAAGGATTTCGTCGAATTCACGCTGCCTCAGAAAGAAGATTTCAAAGCACTTCTTTCGGCAATCAGCGACGTTTTACTCTCTCTTTACGAAGAACAGCTCTCCTACTTTGCAGAAAAAATCGCCGAACTTGAAGCTGAAAAACATAAAGAAAAACCTGAAGAAGTGCCGACTGAAGAAGATGAAGAAGTCGTCGAACTTGAAGACACGATTTTTGACTTTCCCGACTTCCTCACGTCCGAGACCGCTTTCGACGGTTTGAGTGCCGACGATATGCTTGAACAGCGCAAAACCATTGCGGAAGCGCTGAGAGACATGAATGTCGGTCAGAAAATCAAAGTTGCGATGCTCGGCAACCTCGAAGTCAGAAAAATTCTAATAAAAGATCCGCGCAAACAGATAGTCATGGCGGTTTTGGGAAACGCAAGAATCACAGACAAAGAGGTCGCATCTATCGCTGGAGATCCTTCGTCGTCACTTGACGCAATAAGCTTTATCTCTTCAAACAAGGCTTTGAGCAAAAGCTATGCTGTCAAACTTGCCCTCGTCAACAACCCGAAAACTCCGATGAAAACGGCACTCATGCTTCTCGAAACAATAAGAATGAACGACCTCAAAAATATCGCGAAAAGCCGCAACGTTTCGAACGTAATCAAGCAGAGAGCAGCAAAGAAAATCAAATAATTCCGAGGCGCGCAGTTCTTACCGTGATCACGAGATTCCGGTCAATTTATATAGATACCGGACTTCTTCTTCAGTAAGTCTTCTGATTTCACCGGGTTTGAGTCCCCGGCAGGTAATATTTCCGAAAGCGAATCTTTCAAGTTCCAGAACGCGGCAGCCCAAAGCTTTGAAAAGCTCTTTCACTTCGCGCTTTTTGCCTTCGTGAAGAGAAACCGTGACATCTGAAACTCTGCCCCGCTTCGATGTTATGGAAACAGCTTCAGCCTGCATCAAAACACCTTCGACTGTAATTCCGGACTTCATCTTTTCAGCTTTTTCGGTTGTAAAATCGCCGAGAACTCTGGCACGGTAAATCTTGCGGATACCGAAAGAAGGATGCGTCAGGCGGTATGCAAGTTCACCGTCATTAGTTAGCAGAAGAACTCCAGTCGTGTCGAAATCAAGCCGCCCGACAGGAACAGCATGCGAACCTTCAGGCAGAAAATCTGTGACGACTTTGCGCCCTCTGTCATCGCTTGCAGCAGAGATGACATTAGCGGGCTTATTCAAAAGAAAATAGTCGTAACTAGTTGGAACGACTAATTTTTTGCCGTTATACTCAACGACATCTTTTTCCGGATTAACATCGTCGGCAAGAACTGCAATACGCCCGTTTATTTTGATTTTTCCGGCAGTTATAAGTTCTTCCGATTTGCGCCTTGAAGCAATTTTGCAGAGTGCGAGGAATCTGTTTATCCGCATCTATTTTTTCGACCAGTGATAAGTCATACCGCCCATGAAGTAACCCGCACCGAATGAAATCGCACAGCCTCTCGTTTTTTCGTCTTTGAGCGGACGGTTTGCGTCTTTGAACCACGTTTCAAGAACAAACATCACGCTGGGAGAGCTGAAATTTCCGTATTTTTGGAAAATCGACTTCGAGCGGCTTATCTGTTCTTCGTTGAGTCCAAGAATTTCAGGTTCCGTAAAGCGCATGAGTATCGGCATTCCGCCCTGATGAAGCGACCATTCGTCGATATTTTCAGGCGTTACACCCAAAGGTTTTATGATGTGGTTGTGAACTATTTCAGGAACGGTATCTTTGAGATTGTCTTCGAGAACGAGTTTGCCTTCGTGCATCGAAAGCGAGCCGCCTGAAACGAAATCAGTAATAATTTCATCAACTTCCATCAAAGGCAGATCAAATTTGTCTCTTAAATTTTCTGGGATCACCAGAATTCCGGCAGCGCCGTCGGCAAAAAGGAGCGTCGTTTTGAGATTTTCCTTAAATTCGGGATCGTCGATATCATAAGTGGGGTTCACTATCCATGAACACTGGTCAAAAAGGAATGTTATCGCCGCCTTATTGTGTTCAGCACAGTATTTTACCGAAGATTCAAGCGAAAAAAGACCCGCAGCGCATCCCAGATAAGCCATTTCCTGCGGCGGATAATCAAGTTTTAAAGCGCATTTCGAAGCGATTTTGCTCGACAGACTCGGCAGAACGTCCTTGTCACAGCGGATATTATAGGCAATCGACAGAAATCCGACATCTTCACGCGAAACGCAGCCGTTTTGCAGAAGTTCTTCCACCGCGCGGCTACCCCATTCCAGCGGATGATACTCAGGAGTAGCCAGAGCCCTGTCCGGAAAAGCATCTCTCGAAAGGATTGTCGGGCGGTAGGTTATTCCGACTGCGCCGACGGAACGCCGTGCAAAACGGTGAGGACGACCGTTGTCAATGGATTTCGGATAGAGAATGTCCACAACTTCGGAAGAAGAAAACAGATGCGGCAAAATCGTAGTTATTTCAGCTATATAAACCTTGTTTTTCATCATAAGCCTTCAACAACAAAAAAAACAGGCACAAAAAAACAACGGCGATAATACCCATTTGACTTTTTCAGTCAATTATATGCGATTTTTCATCAACATTGCCTGATATAAACTTTACATAGCGCGCCCCTTAAATAGAATAGCGCGTTTTCGTTCCGGAGGTTAAAAAATGAAGTCGAAATCCCTCTTTCTGGCAGTTGCGCTTCTTTTCGCATCGGCTGTTGTCTCATGCGGCGGCGCAGAGAGCTACAAAACCCCGCTCGTATATCCCTCAGATGTTTCACAAAGTGCCTGCATGTCAGCAGAAGATATCGAAAACACTGAAGAAAGTTACGATGTTTTGGTTTCAGGCAAAGACATTATTGTTCGTCACTACAACATTCAGGCGCCGAAAAACACGACGATGGGAATCGTTGACAGAGAAGGCAACCTTTCGTTTGAAAACAAGTACAACTACTACTATCTCGAAGCCGGTGACCGCTTCATATCGTTCCAGGAGGCTTTCCGCTATTCATCTTCGGAAGAAATGTGCTACTACAACCTTTCGACAAGGGTCACACACATCAGCGGCGGTATTTACGACTTCATGATTTTCAACGATAAAAACGAACTCGTCTACTCAAAAGAGGTGCGCATAAGATGAACGACGGAAAAATCATTGTGCTGAAATTCGGCGGTTCTTCGCTCAAAAACAGCGACTGCATAAAAAAAGTCATTGATATTATTACCGAAAAAGTCAATCTTGGTTTTAAAACCGTCGTCGTCGTGTCGGCACAGGGAAAAACCACGGAAGCTCTGCTCAAAGAGGCCGCAGAATTCGCCCCGAACGGCAATCCGCGCGAAATAGACATGCTGCTCACGACGGGAGAGCGCGCAAGTGCCGCAATAGTCGCAATGGCGCTTGAATCGAAAGGAATCCCGTCGATTTCACTCACAGGTTCGCAGGCTGGAATCATCACTGACGACCACCACACAAATGCGCGGATCATCGAGATACGTCCGAGCCGCGTTCTAAGTTCGCTTTCGGAAGGAAAAACCGTTATCGTCAGCGGATTTCAGGGTGTCAGCTTCAAAAAAGAGATAACGACTCTGGGGCGCGGCGGCTCCGACACGACAGCGGTTGCTCTTGCAGCCGCTCTTGACGCCGAAAGATGCGAGATTTTCAGCGATATCGACGGCGTTTACGATGCAGATCCGGCTATCATTCCTTATGCCGAAAAACTCGAATCCCTGACCTACCCTGAAATGCAGGAACTTTCCGAAGCCGGTGCAAAAGTCCTTCATTCGAGAGCCGTTGAATTTGCAAAAGCGCATAACATAGCGATCCACTGCAAAAGCACTTTCGAGCCGAACAATCCCGGAACAGTGATACACGGCTTCGAAAACAAAGGAAAAATCAGGAAATCTGCTGTTGCATACGAAAAAAACGTTCTGCTTTTTCACACTTACGAGCCTGAATCGGAAAATCTCTCGACCATTGCAAACGTCCTTTCATTCTGCTCCGAAAAAAATATCGCCGTAAAGCAGATTTCATTCCACCGCGGCTACAAAAACAGCATGACGGGAAGTTTCATCATCTCCAAGAAGGAAAACTACTCAATTGATTCGTTTCTCTCTGAAATAAAGGCGAAATTCAGCAATTCAGTCCAAATTTTCGACGACCTTTCGGCAGTTTCGATAATCGGTGACGGCATAACCGACAAACCCGACATCCTGCTTGAAATCACGTCGCTTTTCAGAAAAAACGATATCCGCATCGCCGGATTCCACACTAGTTCGTTCAGAATCAGCCTTCTGGTTCAGACCGATCTTTTTGAGAAAGCACTCGCCCTTCTGCACAAATATTCGCGCAGCTGATCGTGCCGGCGCCGCAAAAGCATACCGTGATCCCGTAATCCCGTTATCTCGTAATCCCGACGGCGGCGCAATAAAACCGAAATCACGTTATTCCGGCAAGGAAGTCGGCGCAATGATTTCAGCTTCGACTGAGTCCAGCATCAGGCAGGAATTGCCGCTTTGGGGAACGATTTTGAAAACGTGGTTTCCTTTCGAAAAACGGTGGTTTATTGAAAAGACTCTTATTTCCTGAAAAGGCGATTTTGATGCAAAAGTTCCCACATTTTCACCGTCGATAAAGAGGGTCGCGTCTGTTCCGCACTTGTCTGCGACATAGAAAAGATTGAACTCGTACTCGCCTTCTTCGATTATAGGATGGGTAAAATCGTAGTAACTTTTTTCGGTCAGTTCGTCGAAACGAATCGCAAAAACCGCTTCGTTCGAAACAAAAGCCGAAAGTTCCTTAACCGGATAGAATTTTTTATTCTCTTCTTCGCTCATCGAGAAATTTACACCGTAATCAGGCTCTCCCGTCTTCGGAAGGCGCTTGTTTTCAAATTCGAAAATCATTTTGCCGCGCGTTGCCTCAAAAAGCGGAGTTATAACGGTTTTGTCGGGAAGTTTCGGGTAATAATCGACAAGATAAGCTCCGTCAAACGGCTTTTTATCCATGAAATAGGCCGCTGCATAGAAGTTTTCTTCGCCCAGATCCAGGAGAATCAGATTTCCTCTGTCGTCGTAAGGCGGCTTTTTCATCAGATTCAGAAAAACACTTCCGTAAAGCGGCGGCACGAAAACAATACTGTTGCTTATATTTTCACGTTCTATCGCGTGCTCCACCTCCCTGTCGGTCGACCAGAAAGAGTCAGAAAAATTTATGAGGAAAGGCGGCAGAATCGTTGTAACCAAAAACAGAAAAATCGCCGCCGGAAGCGCGGTTACAAACGGTTTAACCCACTTGTTTGCAGAATCTCTCATTGAGAAAAACGCATATCCGCACGGAATCAAAAGAAGAGAAGCGACCTCTGAAAAATAACGCGGTCCGAAAAGATTCCCCGAAAGGTAAAAGAAAAAATAACCAACGAAAAATATTAAGAAAAACATCGACATTTCAAGGCTTTTCCTGAACGAATAAAAGAAAGAGGCTATCAGGAAAACAAAAATCAGCGGATGACCGACAAGGTTGAAATTAAGCAGCGTGAGACGCGCAAACGAAACCCAGAAAGCATACTTCGGAGTGAGCCCTTCTGCCGGCAGAAAATCGCCTTCTGTGTTCGGGCAACCTTTTCCGAAGCCCATTCTGTGGCAGAATTTGTAAGGTTCGCGGATGAAAAAATAGACATCCTGCGGGAAAAGCATCGGATTTCCGGTGTAGAAAAAGTTGTAGAACATCAGCAGAAAGCCGATAAAAATGAAAGGCAGCGTGAAAATTACCGCGCTTTTGAACTTCATTTTTTTGGAAAACATCAGGATAAGAATGCCGCCATAGAGAAAAAATGCGTTCTGCGGACGGATGAAAAGAGTCCACGCTCCGGCAAAACCGGCCGCAACAAGCAATCCCGCTCTGTTTTCCGATATCATTACAAGATAAATCGCAAGCAGCGTGAGCATCAGGTTGAAGGGATGCGTCATAAAAGAAGCACCCATAAAAAGGTAGAACGAGCTGAAAAGTGCAAAAAACATTGCAAAAAACGAAGTCTTCGCGTCAAACTGCTTGTCTGCTATTTTCCCAAGTAAAAACACAGAGATACCGTTGCAGAGCGGAGTAAAGAACTGCGAAATGCCGAGCAGTTCGAAAGGAACGAGAAAAATCGAAAATCCAGGCAGAAAAAGCGAGAAATACCGGTCGTTTATATGAACGTTAAAAGTACTCTGGTAGTATTCGTAAAGTTCACTTTCGGGAAGATGAAAGTGTCCTGTCTCTATGAAAACGCGCGCCGTCCACAAAAAATGGCTCGCATCAATAACGTGCGGAATCGAATCGAAGACGAAAACGGCAATCAGCGCAGGAAACAAAAAGCCTAAAAACGGAAAAATAAAGTAACGTTTGTCGACAAAAAAATTGAATATTTCAGCAGGCTTATCCTTTACAAAAGCGTCAAGCAGGAAAAACAGCACAGCCAAAACAATAAAAATTATATGGAAACGCGGATAAAACGCTGTGAAAATGCTCCAGAACTTTCCTCGCGTACCCCAGAAAAAAAAGAGAAGCAAAAAGATAAGTGCCGGAAAAAAGGCAAGAAATTTTTTATTTTTCATTCCGCAAAAACACCTTTTATCTCAAAACCCATCTGAGAAGCAGCCTTCACAGCTTCGCTTTCAATCATCTCTTTTTTGCGTTTTTCAAGTTCTTCCATGCGGCGAAGCTCGTCTTCCGTAAAAATCGATTTGTTTTCACCTTTTTCGAAGCTGACGGAGAATTCCTTTTTTCCTTTGGAAAAATTGTCAAAAAGAGTTTTCAGACGTTTGGCGAAATCGTTGCCGTCAGATGCCAAAGTCACTGTTATCGTTACGGAAACTGACTTGTCATCTTCCTGATACGGCCAGCTTTTCAGTCTGCCGTACAAAAAAGCGTCGCTATCTTTGAAAGTTTCGGTAAAATCGCGCCAAAGCCCGCCATTTTCAATTTTTCCGGCTGATTCTACAGCTTTTTCTTCAACCTTTTCAGGTTTTTTTTCCGTATTTACCGGTATCTCGGATATTTTCGGCTCGATTTTCGGTTGATTTTGAGCCGTTTTTACAGGTTCAGTTGTTTTTTTTTCAGCGACTTGCCCGTTCTGCGGCATTGCTGCTGCGGCTGAAGAGATATTTTTGGCGAAAGACCTGAAATCGTTCATCGTCGGGAAAGTACATGCCGTAATGACCGCGACTTCAAAGAGCATGAGGGCAAAATCGGAACTTTTGATCCCTTCGTATTCATCGTTCCAGAAACGGAAAAGCCGCGTCCAGTCGGGAGTCGAGGCAAGTTCTGAACAAGATTTTATCCATTCGAGCTCTTCTGCAGGCGCTTCGATGAATTTTTCGTTTCCGAGTTCGCTGAAAAGAAGAATCCCGTGGAGCAGCGAAAGTATGTCGCGCGCCGCTTTTTCGATCGATTTTCCGCTTTTGTAGATGTCTCTCGCAAAAGAAACCGCTGCGGTTGAATCGTGTTTTGCAATCGATTCGATTATCCCGCGCAGCTGATTTTTATCGGAAGCGCCCAAAATCATCGAAATTTCATTTTCAGTAACTTTGCCGCCGCCGAAAGTGATAAGCTGCTCCAAAATCGTCTGACTGTCGCGCATACTCCCCTCGCCTTCTCTGGCGATCGCGTAAAGCGCTTCCATATCGTATTCCTTCTGCTCTGCGTCCAGGATTTTTGCAAGCTGGTGAGCCACATCGTCAAGCGAAAGACGCTTGAGATCGTACCTCTGGCAGCGGCTTAAAACCGTCGTCGGAATTTTCTGCGGATCTGTCGTTGCAAGGATGAAAATGCTGTGTGCCGGAGGCTCTTCAAGCGTTTTTAAAAGCGCGTTGAACGCCGATTTGCTCAGCATGTGGACTTCGTCGATGATATAGACTTTGAATTTCGATTTTACCGGAGAATAGGAAATATTTTCCTTGATGTCACGTACATCATCGACCGAGTTGTTTGATGCGCCGTCGATTTCGACCACATCAGGGCTTCTTCCTTCTGCGATTTCGCGGCAGCATTCGCACTTGTTGCAAGGCTCGCCGTCAGGCTGAAGATCGGTGCAGTTGAGAGCTTTGACGAGAATCCTCGCCATCGTCGTCTTTCCCGTTCCGCGGATACCGGTAAAAAGGTAAACCGGAGCCGTCCGCTTGTTCAAAATCGCGTATTTCAAAGTCGAAGTGACATGATCCTGCCCTACAACTTCGTCAAAACGCTGCGGACGCCACTTTCTTGCTACAACCTGATAAGCCATATTCACCTCCAAAAGCGCGGAATTATACAAATAAACGGATTTTAGTAAAGAAAAAGAATTTATGGAATCTTAATTTAAAAAGCGCAATCGGTTGAATAGTCTATGTCCGTAGCTGTGCCGTCAAGTCCGTTTTCTGACGAATCGTCAGCGTTGCCGCTGAAATCCCAGAAAGCGATTGTATCATTGCCGTCAGCCGTAAGTTTTGCGGGTGTAAAATTGTCAGTATATTTCGCAGTGCTCGAAATCTTAATAGAATCAATAAGACCTTTGAAATATAAACTCGGACTTGCACCAATTAAAAAGGCTTCTTCGTTTGTCAAGATATTTAATTGGGTCACATTTCTGTTCTGTACTTTATAAGTTTCCGATTTAACCTGCTCACCGTTAACGAAAACAAGAAGTTTATAGGTTGTCGTCTGCTGCGGTGACCATTCGGAAGTTGTTGTTTCTACATTCTGAACCATTGCAACATGTGTCCAGTCTGCAGAATATGTTGCCTCTGACTCGCTCAAAATATAGCTGTTACCCTGCTGATTATATTGAGTTTTACCCCAAAACTGCACATAAGAAGCCACATAATGTTTGTTGTTTTTAATGTAATATGATGAAAGAGTGTAAACCGGATTAGAACCGGAATTCCCCTTTCTGACTATAGGATAAAAGCTGTAATTATTTACTGAAGGAACATCTTCTGTTGCTTGTTTGATCCAAGCCTCAATTGTCCATGTACCGCTATTGTAGTTAAGATTTAAAAGCTCGTTGTGTGCAACTTCGATTTTGGAAGTACTTCCGTTGAAAACTGCCGAGCAATAATCAGGTCCAGTCGTCGGTTCAGTCGGCTCTGTCGGTTCAGTAGGGTCGGTCGGATCATCACCGCCGCCGACAAGACCGCATGCTTCCGCTTCATCATAGCAATTGTCGACAAGACATTCCGCGAACTCGTCATTCGAGTGTACATTCTGACAATTGTTCATCCAGCAGTTGTAAATTTCCATGAATATTGGCTGAGCTTCAGGTGTGCCGTTGTCGTAACATGCTTGAGCACAACTGTTGTCCTGACACTGAGTGTAACACTCATAAATATCGTAGCAGGCTTCTTTAGTCGGATCGGTCGGCTCAGTTGGATCGGTCGGATTCGTCGGATCGGTTGGCTCTGTCGGATCGGTCGGATTCGTCGGATCAGTCGGATTCGTCGGATCGGTCGGTTCAGTCGGATCGGTCGGTTCTGTCGGATCAGTTGGATCTGTCGGATCGGTCGGCTCTGTCGGGTTTGTCGGTTCTGTCGGTTCAGTTGGATTCGTCGGTTCTGTCGGATCGGTCACATCTGAATCGTCAGTAACCTCTGAACTGTCGTCATCCGGTTTATCGGCAGCAGGAGTAAGCCTTTGTACGCTATCTTCACAACCGACAAACAAGGCAAATAAACAAACAAGCGCTGAAAGTTTAAAGAATTTCATATCTGCCTCCTCTAATTAAATTAAAATGCACAGTCTGTCGAGTAAGTTACATTTGTACCAGAACCGTCGAGATCGTTTCCGGATGAATCTTTTGTATCGTTGCTGAAATCATAGAAAGCTATTGTGTTATCGTCGTCATCAACAGAAAGCTGCGACGGAGTGAACTCGTCTTCATAGTATTTTTTGCCGATTTTAAGCTGATCAATTTGACCTTTAAAGTAAGATTCATTACCATCAATACTGATGATACCACCTCCGATATCTGTAGTTTCTCCGTAATATCCGATCGTAAGATTATCGTCAACGGACTTGGGAGCACGGTCATTTGTCGTTACCGTATCCTCTTTTGCCAATCTTCCGTTTATGTAAAGACGAAGATGTGCGGTTCCTGATTTAATGTAGTAAGAAAGAGCAATATGATTCCACCCGCTGACAATCGGCGAATTAGCAGCTGTGTTCTGGTATTTGGCTTCGACAGTCATATCGTTTTCCAACATTTGTGTTATAGCATAATAAAAACCGCCTTCCATGTTGTAATAAGTCTTTTGCGACATAGGATTCATTCCTTCCGTTGACTTGTAAAAGCCAGTCAAAGAATAAGATTTAGAACCTTTTTTTACAATATAACTTTCTTTCGTCGAAAGATTGTTTAAATCCTGCTTTACCCAAGCTTCGATCGTCCAGAAATGATTCAAGTTAAGAAGCTCATTGTGCGAAACTACGACTTTTGAACTCGATCCGTTGAAAACCGCCGAACAAATAGGTTTGCAGGTATCGTCTTCGTAAACAGCATTCGAAGCGCAGACATACTGGCATATTTTTGCTTCGCCGGTATCGCTGTATTCAGTTCTATAGTTGGCGCCGAAATTAGTCCACTGACCGTCTTCAATATCGTAATATTCAGTATAAGTCTGGTCGCCGCGCCACTCAGTATTTGCCGGTTTTGCAGCACAATCAACGATTTTGTAACATCTTTCAAAATCTTCTTCGGCAACAGAATTCCATGTTCCGCCTGCAGCGGCACATTTTTCCTCATCGGTAAGTTGATGATTGTCCTCGTCCGGAATAATATCTTCATCATCAGTCGGATTCGTAGGTTCGTCTGTCGGATTTGTCGGGTCGTCAGTCGGATCATCTGTCGGGTCAGTCGGATTCGTAGGGTCGTCAGTCGGATCATCTGTCGGGTCGTCTGTCGGATTTGTAGGTTCGTCAGTCGGATTTGTCGGATCATCTGTCGGATTTGTAGGTTCGTCTGTCGGATTTGTCGGATCGTCTGTATCGGTCACATCTGAATCGTCAGTAACATCTGAACCGTCGTCATCCGGTTTATCGGCAGCCGGAGTAAGCCTCTGTATGCTCTCTTCACAGCCGACAAACAAAACAAATAAACAAATAAGAGCCAAAACTTTAAAGCATTTCATATCTGCCTCCTCCAAAAAAACTCACAAACGCATTATTATAGGTCTTCTAAAAAAATTGTAAAGATGGTAAAGGAAATTTTGTCTTTTGCCGCCATTTTCTGTATAAGTCGCAGATTTTTAGGTTTTTGCATAAGAGAGGTTTTTATGGCATCAAAAGTGATAAAAAACAGTTACTGGGTGATTCCAGGCGAAATCATGGCTGGTCCGTTTCCCGGAAGTTCCGAAGATTTCAACGCAAAACTTCGTGTACGCTCGCTTTTCGACATCGGAATACGCGCTTTCATAAACCTTCAGGAAGAAGGCGAAATGGTGGCTCGGGATGAAAAATATAACGAAAATTACTGGGATTTTTTCAGGCTTTTTCTCAAAAACAGCGGCGAAGAGGAGATCGAAGGCGGCGCGATAAGACGTTTTTCTGTTCCCGACAAAAATGTTCCGAGCGTTGAGCTGATGAAGAAAATCCTTGATGAAATCGATATGCTCCATGCAAAAAAAATCCCGATTTACATCCACTGCTGGGGCGGTATCGGCAGAACTGCGACAGTTGTAGGCTGCTGGATGATGCGGCACGGACTGGCGACGCGCAGCACAGTTCTCGACGAGATTTTCACTCTCCGTCAGATCGGAGTAGATCCCGCTTATTTAGGGCTCCGGTCCCCCGAAACAGACGAGCAGGAGCGCTTTGTCCTTGCATGGCAGAAAGGAGAATAAAATGGAAGAAAAAATAGAACTCGTTAAAAAAGTCTATGCGGCAATACACTCAGCCGCAGAAATAGCAGGACGCGACAGCCGTGAAGTGAGACTTGTCGCGGTCTCGAAAACCAAACCGGTCGAAGACATCATCGCTTTCCACCGCGTCGGACTCCGTGAATTCGGTGAAAATTATGTTCAGGAATTTGTTGACAAATTCGAACAGCTCAAAGATCACGGCATAATCTGGCACTTCATCGGACACCTGCAGAAAAACAAGGTGAAATACATCGTTGACAAGGCTTTCCTCATCCACACCGTCGATTCGTTCGAACTTGCCGAAGAGATTCAGAAACAGGCTGAGAAAAAAGGACTTCCGCGCGTCAGGATTCTGATTCAGGTAAATATCGGAAGAGAACCTCAGAAAGGTGGCTGTGATCCTGACGAAACTTGTGAATTATTCAATAAAATAAGCAAGCTGGATAGACTTCAGATTTGCGGACTCATGAGTATTCCGCCTTTTATCGAAGCTGAAAAACTCCGTCCTTTCCACAGAAAACTTTTTGATCTGAGAAGTGAAGTCATCGAAAAATGCGGCGCCGACCCCGAAATTTTCAAGGAACTTTCGATGGGAATGTCGGAAGATTTTGATGTCGCGATAGAAGAAGGAGCTACTATTGTAAGACTCGGCACAATCCTTTTCGGAGCGCGTGAAAAGAAGGTGACTCAATGATAACTTTCAAGGTTTTAAAAGAGTGCGGCAAGGCGCGCCGCGGCGTGATAACGACTCCGCACGGAGAAATCCAGACTCCGATTTTCATGCCGGTCGGCACTCAGGGGACAGTCAAGGCAGTCCTTCCGGAACAGCTTGAAAACTTAGGCGCGCAGATAATTTTAGGCAACACCTATCACCTTTTTCTGCGTCCCGGGCACCAACTCATAAAAGAAACTTTCGGCTCGCTCCACAACATGATGAAGTGGAACCACCCGATACTCACCGATAGCGGCGGATTTCAGGTTTTCAGCCTTGGACCGCTTCGCAAAATCAAGGAGGAAGGGGTTTATTTCAGCAGTCATCTGGACGGCTCGAAAAGATTCATTTCACCCGAAATATCGATTGAAATCCAGGAAGCACTGGGCAGCGACATAATGATGGCGTTCGACGAATGCCCCGCTCTCCCCTGCTCCAGAGAATACATGATCAATTCGATGGAGCGCACGACACGCTGGGCGCAGCGTTGTTTAGAAGCGAGAAAAAGCGATAACGCCCTTTTCGGCATAACACAGGGCGGAACCGATATTGACCTCAGAATGAAGCACCTTGAAGAGATGACTTCCCTTCCCTTCGACGGATTTTCTATCGGCGGTTTAAGCGTCGGAGAAGAAAAAGAGGAAATGTACAAAACTCTTGAAGCTATCCCGCATCAGCTTCCCTCCGACAAACCGCGCTATCTTATGGGGGTAGGCACTCCACGCGATATAATCAAAGGAATTCTGGAAGGAGTCGATATGTTTGACTGCGTAATGCCTACCAGAAACGCAAGAAACGGCCAGCTTTTCACATGGAACGGCACTATGAACATCAAACGCGCCGAATTCGAGCGTGACACGCGGCCGGTGGATGAAAAATGTAGCTGCTACACATGCCGCAATTTCAGCCGCGCATATCTGAGGCATCTCTACAAAGCAGGCGAATACCTCTCACCGATTTTAAATTCGATCCACAACCTTCACTTCTATCTCGATCTGGTCGCAGAAGCGCGAAAACGGATCGAAGAAGGAACGATCAACGAATTTTACTCAGAAATTTCAAAAGTTTACGAAAGATAAAGGGAGCAGAAAATGGCAAAAAAACAGATTTTCGGAACAGACGGAATAAGGACAACGGCAAATGTTTATCCGCTTACGCCCGAATCGGCGGTAAAAGTCGGTAAAGCGGTGACACGCTGGTTTCAGAAGAAAAATCCTGCAAAAAAAATAGAGGCTGCAATAGGCACAGACACGCGTATTTCTTCGGAAATGCTGAACGCAGCGGTATCTGCCGGAATAATGAGCGCGGGCGGCAACGTGACAGACCTCAAAGTGGTCTCAACTCCGCTTGTAAGCGACTTTGTCCGCACCAACAAATGCGATTTCGGCATCGTCATTTCAGCAAGCCACAACCCGTTTGATGACAACGGGATAAAGATTTTCAACTCCAAAGGCGAAAAGCTGAACGACTCTCAGGAACTTGAGATCGAAGCGCTGTTTTTTGATGAAAACTCTTCAGAAAATCCTGTCGGAGACAAAATCGGAACTGCTAAGATCGCAGAAAACCCTGAATTCGACTACGTTTTAAGGATAGTAAAAGCCTTTGAGACGCTGAAAGATTCCGAAATCAAAATCTGTATCGACTGCGCAAACGGTGCGACTGCAAAAATCGCAAAAAAGATATTTTCGGCTTTTCCAAAAATGGAAAAATTCTTCTTTTTCACTGAGGCTAACGGCGTAAATATCAACGACAACTGCGGCGCGCTTCACCCCGAAAACCTTGCTCCGAAGATACTTGATCACAAATGTTTTGCAGGTTTTGCCTACGACGGCGACGGCGACAGACTTATCACGGTCGATGAACTCGGCAGAGTCGTTGACGGAGACAAAATCATAGGGATCATCGCAAAATATCTGAGTAAAAACGGCAAGTTGGCGCACAATACGGCGGCAGTTACCGTTATGAGCAACGCAGGACTTGAAAAACACCTCAAAAACTGCGGAATAGCCCTTGAAAGAACCGATGTCGGCGACAGATACTTGGTTGAAAGGATAAATGAAAAAGGTTTGAGCTTAGCCGGAGAAAACAGCGGTCACCTCATCATAAAAGAGATAAATCCGACCGGTGACGGCATCGTGGCGTCGCTTATGACCCTCAAAATTTTGGCTGAAAGCGGAAGAAAACTCTCGGAACTTGCAGACGAGATTGAACTTTTCCCGCAGATTCAGACAAAAGTGAAAATCAAAGGTGAAAAAATCCCGATAGAAAATATTCCGGGCTTAAGCGAATTTATAAAATCGCAGGAAGCCCTTCTTGACGGCGGCAGAATGCTCGTCCGTTACAGCGGAACGGAGCCTGTAATGCGCGTCATGGCTGAAGGACCCGACAAATCCAAAGTCCAGAATGCAGTAGATAAAGTTGCTGAATTTGTTATCAATTTTTACGGAGGCAAATAATGAAAAAATTTTCTATTCTAATTCTCTCACTGCTTTTCTGCTTCGTATGCTCATGCGGAAGTTCAGGCAGCAAGGAAAAAGATGATTCCGACCAGATTGGTGAAACTGATGCCGATACGACAGACGATTCAGACATTGCCGATGTCTCCGATACTGACAAAAAAGATGATTCTGACAATCAGAAACCAGCATCAGATGATGACAATACGACAGACGACAGTGATTCCGAGGCAGTCGAAAGCGGTATCTGCTCGCCGAATCCGTGCGACACCGAAGAGAACCGCGCTGCGCACAAGTCGAGATGTATGCCTGAAAACAACGGAACATCATATACCTGCGTCTGCGATTCATCATACTACTCTTACGGCGATATCTGCTGTCCGGCTCATTCATCTGAAAAAGGCGGGAAATGTCAGTGCGACACTTACTACATCGAGCCTGTTGAAGAACCGGGAATATGCGTTGCCGAGTGCACTGAAAATACGATTGAAGGTCTTACCGGCTACTGCAAGAAAGGCTCTATCTGTCAGCAGGGAACATGCATAAAAGACCATTGCGCAGAATATACCTGCCCTGAAAACAGCACGTGCACAACAAAAAACGACGAAGCCTTCTGCCAGTGTGAAAGTCCGCTTCAGATGAGCAACGGAAAGTGCTGCCCTAAAAATTCGACAAATGAAAACGGAACCTGCAAATGCAATACCGGTTATGAATTATCCGGCGACGATTGCGTAATGAGTGCCAATAATCCATGCAGAAAAAAACCGTGCAGCCAGGCTAACAATCCTGGACAACCCAACAAAAACACGTGTGTTCCAGACTCAAGCGAGGCTGGGTATCACTGCGAATGCAATACAAACTACAGGGAAGACTCCGACGGAAAATGTCAGGAAATCGTTTTTGACGTCTGCCCGAACAATATGCAATGCCTTAGAGGATACTGTCTTCCGCAGGATCTCAGCAACGAACAGTGCATAAAAGACAGCGACTGCCGTGAATTCGGCGGAAACGCTATCTGCTCGGCTCCGAATGCAGCCGGCGGCGTATGTTCAGGCTGCAGTGCCAACAGCGACTGTCCCGGAAACACACAGTGTAACGACACTTACGGGACATGCGCTCTGACGTGCAAAAATGACGATGACTGTCCTTACGGAAAATGCTATTCCACTTACTGCGGTCAGAAACACTGCTCAACCGACGAAGACTGCTTCAAAGGAACAGTATGCATCGGTTCTACAGGTGACAATGACGGCATGTGCCAAAGAGCCTCATGTCACGAAACTGCATGCTCCGAGACAAATCCAGGCGGAAGCTGTCCTGAAGGCGCGGCATGTATAAACGGAAGCTGCGTTTCAAGTTGCTCTCCGAATCCGTGCAATGAGATAAACAGAACCACTTGTGAAAAGAAGCTCGGCGTTCCGACCTGCGTCTGCGACGAGGGAACAGTCGAAAAGGACGGAAAATGTCAGCCTAAAACCGTCCAAACCTGTCCGTCAGGTTTTGTCTGCAAAAACGGTTACTGCGCTGACAAGAGTGAAGGCGCCTTCTTCTGCGCTGAAAATTCCGACTGCGGAGGCTCTCTGACATGCTCGCCGAAGTCTCCGTCAGGCACATGCAACGGCTGCAACTACACGGCTGAATGTCCGAGTCTCGGCGAGGACGATCCGGTTTCATGTCTCAACGGCTACTGCATGAGAGGCTGCCTTACCGACTACGACTGCAACCCCGGTATGATCTGCAAAACAAACAGTCAGGGCTCGTTCTGCGGCACAAAAACCTGCTCAAAGCCTTCGGACTGTCCGGAAAACTACACCTGCAAACCGTCAGAATCAGGTTCCGAAAGCGGAACCTGCTCAAGAAAACCGTGTGAATAGTGGAGAGAAAAATGGAACTCAAAGGAAAAAAAGTTTTATTTGCTAGGATCTGCGGAACGGGCGTAAGTTCGCTCGCCATCATCTGCAAACGCGCCGGAGCAACCGTCATCGGCACTGACCTTGAATACTATCCGCCGGTAAGCACGAAACTTGAGGAAGAAAAGATCCCCTGCTACGGAATGGATAAATTCTACGACTTAGTCAAAGAGGAAAAACCCGACCTCATCGTTGTCGGAAACGCCCTCAACGGCAAATCGGAAGAGGCGGCTTTCATTCTTAACTGCGGGATCCCCTACTACTCGATGCCCTCTTTAATGGAAGATTTCCTTCTTGACGGCAAATCGCCCGTCGTAATTTCAGGAACTCACGGAAAAACGACTACAACGACAGTTTTCAGCGAAGTTTTGACTGGTATCGGCAGAAATCCGTCGTATATGATAGGCGGAATACCTGAATTTTCGGGCAC
Organism: bacterium; assembly: GCA_017538365.1. GTDB lineage: Bacteria > UBP6 > UBA1177 > UBA1177 > UBA1177 > UBA1177. The sequence continues at coordinate 29,030 of JAFYIZ010000004.1, forward strand.
GAACGCAGCTTTCAGCGAGGGAGCGGGATATTTTGTCATCGAGGGAGACGAATACGACACCGCGTTTTTCGACAAAGGTCCGAAATTCCTTCACTACAAGCCTGAGACCACGATAGTCACTTCGATAGAATTCGACCACGCAGACATTTACGATTCAGTCGATTCGATATTCAAGAACTTCAAAAAACTCGTTGATATCACTAAGAAAAGAGTGATCCTTTCGCTTGATTTCGACTACAATTTGAAACTTAAAGAGCTTATTCCGGCGGAAAAACTTTTCACCTACTCGATTTCAGACAAGTCGGCTGATCTTTTCGTAAAATTTGAGGAAAGACGCGGAAATCTGATGTATTTCTCGGCTGAATTCAAAAACGGAGAAAAATATTTCTTCGAAACTCCCCTTTTCGGTAACCAGAACCTGATGAATCTGGGCGCTCTCGCCGCATTCCTAAAATGCGAAGGCTTCGATCTCAAAGATCCGAAGATTCTTGAAAGCATCAAGACTTTAAAAGGGATCAAACGCCGTCAGGAATACATCGGTTCCATCAACGGAGGGAGCATCTACAGCGATTTCGCGCACCATCCGACAGCGGTAAAACTCACGCTTGAATCGTTCATCGACTTCTTCCGCGACAAAAAGATCAACATGGTCTTTGACCCCGCGACAAACTCGAACGGACAAAACGTCTTTGAAAAACAGTACACCGAAATATTCGCCGAAGCGGACAAAGTGGTCGTCGGATTCCCGCCGAAAGCGTTCAAATTCCCGCCCGAAAACAGATTTGAACCTGAGCGCGTAGTCGCAACAATAAACGCAAAATTCCCCGGCAAAGCACGCTACATCAAAGATGTCGAAGAAACCATCAGATGGGTCCGCGAAAACAGCAATGAAAACACCGTCACCGTCGTAATGTCGAACTCGGGATTTGACGGATTCTTCACCAAGATCGCGGAATTTTTTGATAAATAGAGGTTAAAATGACGATCATTGATTCAATCATTCTGGGTATTCTGCAGGGGCTCACGGAGTTTCTGCCGGTAAGTTCTTCGGGGCATCTCGTTTTTGTGGAAAAGCTGCTCGGGCACAAGGATGTGCCGCTTTTTTATGACATTCTGCTGCATGTTGCGTCGCTTCTTGCGGTATTTATTTTCTTCAGGAATAAGCTGCTCAACCTCACGAAAGAGTGCCTGACTTTCAAGTATAACAAATCGCACAAATACGTGATGATGATACTTGTCAGCACGATCGTGACGACTGCGATGCTCGTTGTGACAAAACCGATGCTCGAATCGATCAAATCGCAGCCGGTCTATCTCACGGTCGCTTTCGCTTTCACGGCGATACTGCTTCTTATCGCGCAGTCCTTTTTCAAAAAAGCTGACCCGGATAAGGAAATTTCGTGGTTTGACGCAATTTTCATCGGATTTTTTCAGGGTATAGCAGTCCTTCCCGGCGTTTCCAGATCAGGTTCTACGATAACTGGAGCACTTTTCAGAAAAATTCCTGCTGACGAGGCTGTCGAATACTCGTTCATGCTGGCGATCCCGGCAATTCTTGGTGCGCTGCTTCTTGAACTTGTAAAAGGGGGATTCGCGCTTGTCGATCCGATACCATCGCTTGTCGGCTTCGTATTTGCCTTCGCATCGAGCCTCGCTGCGCTCAAACTCCTCGTTTTCATGATGAAAAAAACTGTACTTTACCCTTTTGCGATATACCTTTTCATACTTTCGGCACTTGTTCCTTTTGTGATTTAGCGGGGTGAAAAAATGGAATTTTCAGTTGCGATCTATAACGGAAAAAATGTTCCCTACGACCTTAACGAAAAGCTGCTCGGGCTGACTCTTCTCGAGCGCCAGATAAAGATAGCGGAAGCCTTCGGCGCCAAAGAAGTGATCACGGTCAACGAGGCGACGCAGCGTGATTTTTCAGGAAAGTGGCTCTTCGTAAACGGCGCATTTTTCATTCACAAACTTGCAGTTGAGCAGCAGTATTTCGAAAGCGATGAAGACCGCTTCGAAAAAGGTGGAATGTTCGGATTCTTTGATGCTGAAAAACATAAAGAAGATATCGCAGAATTCTTAAAAAACGGCATTTTTCCAGAAAATATCTCTACTTTCACAGGCCCGGGCTACCGCGTCGTCGTCGATTCGAAAGAGGCTAAAAAGCGTCTTGATTTCGAGCTTTTTGAAGAGATGCGTAAACCGACTAACGGCCTTGTTTCACGCAGCATAAACATGGTCATGGCGATATTTCTAACAAGGAATGTGTGGATCCCGCTGCGCTTCACGCCGAACATGGTGACATGGTGCTCGATAATCGTCGGAGTTCTTTCCGGTTTCGTTGCTTTCAGCGGATCAAGACTCGCCATAATCTTAGGCACGCTCTGCGCCCAGATCGCATCAGTCATCGACGACTGCGACGGCAAAGTTGCCCGCCTCACATACAAAACAAGCGACTTCGGACAGTGGTTGGACACAGTCGGAGATTCGTTCGTAAACACATCTCTTACGATCGGTCTGGGCTACGGACTCGCCCACTATTACACAGCGAACCCCGTATCTTATGCACCTCTCCAGCCGTATCTTGAAACATGGCCGATCTGGATCGCGTGGCTTTCAGTTGCTATCAACTGGTATCACAACTTTGTAAGTTATTTCGATGTCATCGTCATCAGAAAAACGACCAACATTTTCTCTTTCACATTCTGGTTCGAGAAAAAGAAACGTGTCGTCAAAAGAGTCGATCTCACCGCGCCGATATACGCCAAAATGGATCTTCTCAACTTCCTCAAATACTTTTCGAGACGTGACACCTACCTTTTTGCATACTTCGTTCTCGCCCTCATCGGACCGGCTGCAATGCTTGTCGGATATCTCATCACAGCAGCATTTGTGATCCCGGTATTCTTCCTGACCACGATCCACATTTATTTTGGAATAATCAAAAAGATAGGGAAAGCCTAAACGTCATTCTAAGCTTAAGTGTTGAATTGGAGTGTCATTCTGAGCTTAAGCGAAGAATCTCAAAAAGATGTTTCAGCAAGCCTCAACATGACGAAAGATCTTTCACATTCGTTCAAGATGACGAATTTACGATTCCTCTTTTCCTCTCAAGAACCTGCCGAAAAGGATCATTCCGAGCGGAGAGATGACTGCTACCGCGCCGACCCAGATCCATATCATGTAGTGATGCGAGATATCGCCGACCTGTAAAGTCTTTTCACCGGCTTCATTGACGATCTCAGTTGCCGGCGTGTAGGCTGAAAGAAGCGCTCCAGACATCCATGCAACGAGAGGCTGCGAAATGAATTTGGGAAGAAGAGAAAGGCTGAGGTAACTTGCCTCCTGCCCTTTCGGCGCGATCTTAGCGGTGTATTCCATGAGTCTGGGCGACCAGATAGCCTCACCTATCGTGAAAAGAACGACAAAGAAGCAAAGGCCTAAGCAGATCGCGATCGTTGAAAGCGATGAACCGTCGGGAAGAGCGAGCCACTTCTGCCAGATGAGTCTTCCGAGCATCGAATCTGCGATCGGAGCGTAGAATTCATCGGGAAGAACTACGAAAAATACCGAAGCGGCCGAAATGAGAGAACCTATCGTTATCATTTTGTAGGCACTCCACTTTCTCGTGAGCCATGCAATCGTCGGAACGAAGAAAATGACGATCACGGGGTTCAGAACGCCGTAAATATTGCCGATTTTCGCACCTTCACCAAGAACGCGGATTCCGTATTTCGGGAAGGTGTAGTGGAAGTGGTAGAAAACATAGTTTACGCCCAAAAGTATCGCGAGTAACGCCATGAACTTCCAGAAAGCCTTCTGTTTTGCGACATTAACGAAGATCTTTCCTGCATCAACGAATGAATTTTTGATCGAATCGATTATAGAAACGAGCATGTTGCCTTCTTTTTTAGCGCGCTCGTTCTCGATGTGTTTTACAAGTTCGCCTTCATCGTTGAGGTCGATATTGTCTCTGATTATCGCGACAAAGAAAAGTGTCGGGATGCTGATGAGGAACGCAACGAGAAGGATGAAGCGGTAAGTCGAAATCTCGCCCAGAAGCGGGATAGCGATATTTCCGTATTCTCCGTAAACTTCACGTATTCCGTCAAAAATGAGTCCGCCCATCGCGAAACCGACATTCATCAAGGTATAGAACATCGCGAATCCGAGAGCCGAAGTGTCTGATTTCGTGTATCTTTTGAGAGCGACAGAAATGACAGGGCTCATGAATGCGACTGAGACTGCCTGCGGAACGAAACCGAGAAGCGTGACGACCCAGAAATTGGTCGTGAGAAAGAGGAAAAACCTCGAAAATATCGCTAGTATTGTGCCGATAAGAAGCACTTTCTTGATCCCTACCGCGTCAACGAGCGAACCTACTCCGAAAATAAGGAGCGTATAGGCTAAATTCCACGTTCCCATGTAGTTTCCCGCCGCGACATCGCTTAAACCGAGATCGCTCGACAGGAAGAGGGTGAGCGTCATCAGCATGACAGAATAAGCGGTGTATTCGATTATCTGCGAGATCGAAACAAACCAGATCTCACGCGGAGACGTCTTTAGACCGCGCTTGTAGTTGTAGACGATGTAGATGAAATAAACGCAGGCCGCAGCCGCAACGGAATAAAGCAGATATGTTATCCACTGCGGAAATTCAATATAGGACATTTTTACCTCAAACTATGCAATGGCTTTTGAAACGTAGACTGCAAGTTTAGTGAGGCAGTTTACGTAGCTTCCGAGCTCGTTGTCGTACCAACCGAAAATCTTAGCGTGGGTGACGGGAACATTCGACAAAGGCGGAATATCGACGAAACCTGTTCTCGTGTGGGTGTCGTTGCCTTCGATGACGCATGCAGCCATCTGTCCTTTGAGGTCGCTCGAAACATTCTGTCTTTCCGAAAGGAAAAGAAGATCTTTCTGCATTCCGGCAGCTGCTTCGCGGTAAACATTGTTTATGAAATCGCGGTTGATCTTCGGGAAACCGTCCTTGTCAAGCGGCGTGTGGAAAGTGAGGTTGAGGTTGATGAGAGAAACCGTCTGAACCGGAACGCGGACTGAATCAGCCATGAAACCGATGTTTTTCATAACCGGAAGGATGTATTCGAGAGCCTTTGCAGCACCAGTCGTCGAAAGGATGATGTTGTAGCCTGCAGCTCTGTTCTTGCGCAGATCGCTCGTTCCGCTTTTTGGAACAGCGTCGAGAACATTCTGAGAGTTGGTCATAGAATGGATAGTAGACATGCTTGCAGTGAGAATTGCCGAAGTCTCTTCGTGGTCGAGAAGAGGTTTCATCATGTGTGCAAGCGCCGTCGTCGTGCAGGATGCAGCCGAAATTATGTGGTGGTTCATCGGATCGAAATTCATGTGGTTAACACCGTAAACCATCATCACTGCGTCTTCCGGAAGTGTTTTTGATTTTCCTTTAAGTTTGAAGGGAGCCGAAAGAATGACTTTTCTCGCGCCGCCGGCAATGTGACCTCTGAGAGTGCCGTTTGCCGAAGATTCATCTGTCGGATCGACGAATTTTCCCGTCGTGTCGATTACGACTCTCGCGCCTTCCTGACCCCACGGAATTTTTTCCGGATTTCTTTCGCTTCTCAAAAATTTAACTTTTTTGCCGTAGAAAGTGACTTCGCCGTTTACTTCGTCGGTTATCTCGACCGCAGGCTCTTTTCCGCTGCCGAAACCGAAAAGGAAATTGTGAAGAGTACCGTAAGTCGAATCGTAAATCGCATAATCGACAAGATCGACAAGCGATTTGCCGACTTCACGCCCGAGGTTGATGACGATTCTGTCAAAATCATCCTTCAGAAGCATGTTCCAGAGAGTAAGTTTTCCGATTCTTCCGAATCCGTTGATGCCGATTGTAGCCTTGCAGTTGATGTCAATCATAACGACCTCCTAAATGAATTGGTAAAAATCAAAAACACAATATTTTAGGAATACTCAAACATTTTGCAAATTAAATCGAAAACCGGCCGGAATCCCGCTGCGTTTGACAACAACCCCCTTTTTGAGTAATATCAAAAGGTTTATGATTAGTTTTTTTGGAGAATTTAATGAAAAAACTTTTATTTGCTGCGTTTATTGTTTTGGCAATGATTTTTGTCGTTTCATGTTCCGAAGATGAGATTTCAGATGCGCTCGGCGGTTCCTGCCAGAATGAAGGCGCAGAAACCTGTTCGGCAGACAGCTCACAGATTTTGATTTGCCAGAATTTTTCCTGGCAGGCTAAAAAAGACTGCAATCTCAATTTCGGGCAGTACTGCAGGCAGACCGCAAGCGGCTCATACAGCTGCACCGACAGCGGAAACTCCACCACGGACCCCACAAATCCGACGAATGATGACACCACAGATCCGACTGAGCCGGAATCGAACGACAACGATCAGCCAACCGATACAGAACCTGCTGACAACGATCAAACCACCGATACTGAACCGGTTGACGACACAGATACTGAAACTGAAAATGATGACGACACAGATACTGAACAGGCAGATACTGAACCTGTCGTTAAAGATTTGGAAACATGCAGAGATATTTTTCAATGTCAGAAAAACTGCGATTCTATAGAGTGCAACAATGAATGTTACAATAGAGGAGTCGTAGAAGCTCAAAATGATTTCTATGAACGAAATCAGAAATGTCCGACTTATACTGAAATTGATGATTTGAGACGATGTCAACAGCTTTACATAAAATGCGGCATACCCGGTGATGAAAGTTATGGAGCACCTTATGGACATGCTGTGATAACCGGCTCTTTTCCTCACATTCACGAAGCAGGAACAACTTCTTTTTCATCAGGTACTTTCACAGGTACTGTCGTAAACGGCAACTTCGGTTCCAACGGCAATATTCCTGATCCTACAAGTGATGATTCTTTTTCTGTTGCCTTTCTTAATCAGGCCGGCGATTCAATCATTCTCAGACAGACCTACAACTCAACCGGAAAAACACCAGATGTTTTTTTTGTAATAGATGCCCACTCTCCCGGAACTTATTCAGTAGGTCTTAACAACAAAGACAATGTTCAAATGATCGTTTCGGAAAATGTCGAAAACGAAGCCGATGCGTGCGACCATGCTTTCGGGTACGGTTTTGTAGAAATTTCAGGTACAGGACTTACAGAAACTTACTCAGCAGGGGCCTATACGATCAACATACAGGGTGAGGTCAACCTTTACAGTTTCAAAAACGCTCCCATGTATGTCGGTCCATCCAACACCGGCGACATAACAAATGAAAATCTTGTCGCTTGCGAACCCAAGTAATCCATTTTATTAATAATTCATACTAAAGGAGAACAACTTGTCAGACAACAATTCAGGATCGACCGCAAGGCTTATGCAGCTTTGCTTCGGCTACTTCTTTTTCTACATCATAACCGGTGTCGGCGTTAAATTCTTCCTAAAAACGGGAGAAGGCTTCCCCGGACTTCCCGGCATGGAATACCTTTTCTACAGCACATTGGCTTCCAGCGTTCTTGTAACAGCTATCGTCTTAATTATGCGCTGGTACCGCCTCGATTCAGTAAGAAAGATAACTGTCTGCGGAATATCGATGCCAAGCGAACTGCCCTACATCGTTTTTTCTGGTATCTGCACCGCGGTCGTAGTTCCGACAACTACCCTGCTCTACACTTTCGACCACATTTCGGTCATGGTCGCAATGATAATCATGCGCGGATCGGTCATCATAATCGGCAGAATTGTTGATGCGATACAGATCAAACAGGGCATTTTAAAGAAAAAAGTCTTCATGGAAGAGAATATCGCGATGTGCATTGCCCTTTTTGCAGTACTTATCAAAGCTTTCACCGGAGGCAGTGACGGCAAGGAAAGCCCCTTCTCGTCAATTCCGTTCATGGTCATTTTCGCAAGCTACATCGCGGCTTACGCATTCAGAATCTACATTATGAACTACTACAAAAACACCCGTCCTGCAGAAGAAAAAGCGGCAAAGAAAGACAACAACAAAGCCTTTTTCGCAATCGAACAGATTTCTTCCTTCACAACAATGACGCTCGTCACAATCTGCGTTCTCATCGCAGCCGGCAAATTCGGCGTAACAGGTCCGAGAATCGACCCGTTCTCAAAAGCGTTCTTCAACACGAACTGGGATTGGGCAATCTGGGCAGGAATTGTCGGATGTGCTTACGGAATCAACGCGTTCTTCTCCGTTTTCATCTTCATGTTCAAAGGAAGAACGGCTACTTTCGCAAACCTTGCAAACCGTCTGACATCGCTCATCGCAGGAACCCTTTCGACAGTCATTTTCGCAACAGTTTTCGGCGGAAAATACCCGGCACTCATCGACTGGGTATCGCTCGGATTTATCTTCCTCGCAATATGGTTCATGGCTAAAGCTGAAAAAAGAAGAAAAGCTGAAATGGTCGTGGCGAAATAGAATCGGGATTATGAGATCCCGAAATTCCGTTAGCGCCGCCGAGATTCCGTAATACCGGCAAGTTCTCGTCGCCATTTTTTTGATTATTTGTCAGTTTTCGGTTCTTCTTTGGGAGAGTTTTCTTTCGGAGTGGCTTTTTCTTCAGCCTCTTTCTTTGCCTTTTCTTCCTCTTCAGCCTTCTTTCTGGCATACTGGCGGTCACCCTGCGTCGTCGTTTTCACTATCCTGTCATCTTCGTCATAGTAATATTCACCACCGTAGACGTCTGCCGGAATTTCTTTTATCAGCTTTGATTTGACCAATTCTTTCAACTCTTTATCGGGCGATTTTCCGTATCTTTTGTAGTATTCTTCTGCAGCTTCGCTCAAAGCCAAAAGATTGGAAAAGTGTCGTAACTCCTTTTCAAACTGATCTCGCATATTTTTGTCTTTCGTCTTTTCCAGACGGTCTTTCGTATATTCATAGCCCAGTCTGTAGCCGCCCCCCATCGTTGCAATGTGGTTTACGAGCCAGATCACTTTCGGAGGCGCACTTTTCATGCTTACAGCTTCATACATCAAAGGATAAGCCCTTGCCATGTCGTTCAAATAAATAAAGTAGTTATACCCTTGGTTAAAAACATAGTAATAATCATCGGGATAAAGCTCGTGTCCTAGTCTGAGCAGCGAATTCGCCGATTCGATCGCATCCTCAGTCTTCATCGAAGAGATTGCCGCTTCGCCGAAAGGAATAGCGTATTCAAGGCTCGGATTGAGTGCCAGAACAACTCTCACCATCTGTTCCAGCAAAGGATAAGTTCTATCAGTAACATAGTGACTTCCGTAATAATACTGCGACCTTGCAAAAAGAAGATCGGCTGCGAAAGCATTAAGACCGAGAAACATTATTTTTGCGACTTCCGGCTTGGGATAAGCCGCTATCGTCTCGACTTTCGGTCTTTCATTCTCAATCAGGTGCTTTCTGACAAAATAAAAAGGAAGGAGTGTCGCAAGGATCAGAATGATTGCTACAAGTGTTGATATTTTCTTCATTTTTTCCCCCAATCATCTTTCATTTTTCTGATGTCGTCACGAATACTGACAATAAGTTCCGCCAAAAATCCCATAAAAACGAAAATCAGTCCTGAAAGAAAAAGCCCCAAACTGAAATAGAGCAGCGGACGCATTCTGAAAACCGAATGCCCGAGAACGAACTGACCGTAAAGCAGCCATGCAACAATAACGAGAGATGCAAGAAGCTGTATGAATCCCATCGAACCGAAGATACGCATCGGTGCTTTCGTGAAAGTCAGAATAAATTTTACCGCTATCGAATCAAAGAACGAAATCGGGATTCTTTTAAGACCGAAATGGCTGTGACCGCTTTTGCGTCTGTGCCACAGAACCGGCACTTCGACCGCGTTGTAACCCTTTGCGTGGAGAATCTGGACAATGAAGCGGTGCCAGTCGCTGCGGAGTTCCAGATCTTCGAGACATTCGCGTCTGAAAGCCTTTATCCAGTTCATGTCGGAAAGTTTTATACCGAAAAGGAACATGCTGATTTCATTATAGATTCTCGAGAGAAAAACTTTAAATTCGCGCCTTTTTTCCCTTTTTCCGCAGACAATGTCGACACCCGGTTCGAAAGCCTTGATAAGCGCCGGAATATCTTCATCTGGATAGGATTCGAGGTCGGCGGGAAGAAAAACTATGATCTCGCCGCGGCACTCTTTGAAACCGGTATTCATCGCCTCGGTAAGCCCTTTGTTCTTGCGGTGTCTGAAAAGACGAACCCACGGTCTAGTTTCAGCCGCTTTTTCAACAACCGCTGCACCTCCGTCGGTAGAGCCGTCGTCAACCATAACAAGCTCGACATCTACATTCGCCGCCTTAGCGCCTTTTTCAGTTCTATCAATGATTTCAGCTAAATTGTTCTCTTCGTTGCAAAAAGGAATGAAAACCGAAACAAGCATAAAAAACCCCGTACAAACAATAAACCCACAGATTTTATTCGTGTTCGGCATTGCTTCAAGTTTTTTGGCACTTAAATTGTTTTTTCTTGAAGTCAGCACAGAGATGATCAAACAACGCAAACCATCAAAAAAATTTGCCTTCTCGGACAACATCACTATAATTCTTTGTTTTTTGAATAATTCGTTTTTTTAGGAGGAAAAAAATGAAAAAGCTTTTTGTGGCTTTAATGCTTAGCGCAATCTTTTTCTTCGTAAGCTGCGGAGGAAAATCAGAACCAGTTTATGATGAACAAAATGATTCTGATGACGAAGAACAAACTATTTCAGACTCAGACGGTGAGAATGCTAAAATTTCAGATTCTGATGACGAAAATGCGGCATCTGCGGCATCTTCAGATTCTGATAAAAACGATAAAAACAATACTTCTACGGATTCAGATCAGGAGCTTACCGATGATGGAGAAAATAATGAAAAACCTTGCGAAGAGGAAAATCCCTGTGAAGAAATTCCTCATTCAACCGGTGAATGCCGCATAAAAGACGAAGATTTCATCTGCGGTTGTGAAGAAAACTATACATGGAACGGTGAATTCTGCATGGCATATTCCCGTCCAGCAAAATGCGTTGGACTTCCAGAAAACGCAGAGTGGAACAGCGTTTCGGAAATCATTCAGGTCTGGAACGGTAAAAAATGGATTCCGTCAAAAGAAGCAAATTACTGCGAAAACGAAAGTGAAAGCGAATGCTGCTTCAAATGTGAAGAAAATCATTATTGGTTCGATTCCAACTGTCTTCCCGCATGTTCTTCAACAAGCACAACTCCGTGTATTGATTTGAACACAGAACTGATCTGGTCGGCAAAATCGGAAAATACAATGCACTGGAACGACACTTTTGAATATTGTGCAAATCTCAATGAAGGCGGGTTCGACGATTGGAAGCTTCCGAGCATAAATGTGCTTAACACTCTCATCAGAAACTGCGATTCAACTGACGGTTGCGAAGGAAATACCGATGGACTTTACAGTGAATTCGGTGAAATCAGCGTTCTATGGTCTTCCAATTCGGTCGATTCGAACAATGCTGTAGGAGTCAATTTTCTTGACGGAAGCACAGTTACAAAAAGTACGGACAACTCTTTCTATGTCCGTTGCGTCCGCGGAAACCTCTCTACAAGAACAGTCAAATGCAAACTGGATCAGGAAAACGCCGAAATAAACAGATTCACAAAAATAGAACAGACTTGGGATTGGAACGATATGTGGGTTCCGTCAAACATCGCAGTATTCAACAACGAATCCAAAGAGGGTGAATGCCGCTTCAAATGCAATGAAAATTACGGTTGGGACGGTAAAAACTGTATAAATACCTGCAAAAACAACGAAACAGAATCGTTTCCATGCATAGATCCCGAAACTAAACTTGTGTGGGCAACACCGAAACTTGGAAAGTACCGCGGATCTGAAGCTAAAACTTACTGTGAAAAACTGACAGAAAATGATTTTGACGACTGGTATTTGCCAAATATAAGTGAACTTCGCACTTTGATAATCAACTGTTCGAAAACAGTAACCGGTGGAACTTGTTCCGTTTCTTCAAACTGTCTGTACAAAAACAGTACCTGCTACAGCTACAACAGCTGTGTCTGCGATAAAAATGAAACTGTCAACGGCTATTACAGCAAATTGGGCGAAGGAGGTATCTTCTGGAGTTCAAACTACACAAATAATGACGATACTTATTCTTGGTGTATAGATTTCCAAAATGGCGAGATCGGATACACTGACAACGACAACAGCATACTTGAAAGCAACAAAAATACTTACCATAATGTTCAGTGCGTCAGAAGCATTAAATAACGAAATCCACTGAAAAATTACTTTCCTGCTACCAAACTCTACATATTGTCAAACAGCGCCGATTCTGCTATAAAGCATAGTCATTTTGGGAGGCAGATTTGACTGAAAACATCGGTAATTCCTACATAATTGACGAGTTTTTGCTCAAAAAACTGCCTGAGACTCCCGGTGTTTACCAGTTCAAGAACAGACTCGGCAAAGTGATCTACATCGGAAAAGCGAAGAACCTCAGAGCACGTGTTTCGCAGTATATTCTGGGAACCGATAGCCGCCAGATGGTCGCAACGCTCATGAAAAACGCGGGAAGCGTCGAAATAATAATGACAAATTCAGAGACAGAGGCGCTGGTTTTAGAGAATCTCCTCATAAAAAACAGGCAGCCGATGTTCAACATCAACCTGAAGGATGACAAGACCTATCCTTATCTCGCAGTGACCGACGAAGAGTGGCCGCGCCTCATCACGACAAGGCGTCTCACAAAAAAACTGAAGTCTTTCAGAGGTCCTTTCACCCAAGTGAACCTTCTTAATTCGCTGAGACAGCTGATTCAGACGCTCTACCCTCTAAAATACTGCTCAGACCGTCATCCGAAAGGGTGCATCAACTCACAAATCGGCTTGTGCCCCGCTCCGTGCAGAAAAGACACAGACAAAGAGGCTTATGCCGAAAACGTCAAAAACACAATTGAAGCGCTTCAGGGCAAGAAATGGAACGAAATAGAATCACTGATAAAAGAGCGTATAGACTCAAGCGTGAAAGTTCTGGATTTTGAAAAAGCTGCCAAGCTGCGCGATCTCCTCACACTTCTGCCAGACATCAGACGGAAGTACAGCGTCGAGTTTTCGGGAAGCGGCGCAGAGGATTATTTCTGTTTCAAAAGAGAGGGGGACACCCTTTTCGCAGCGGCGGCGCGTTACAGTGAAGGAAAGCTGATGACGCTCAAATCATATTCGGCGTCGGGAATATTCGAGGAAATGTCAAGCTGGACCGCGACTTTCCTCACCTCGTTCTATTCAGGAAAAGAGACGCCCGACAAAATTTTTCTCTACCCAGAAACGCTCACGAAAGATGAAATTTCGGCGATACTGCAGCGCAAGATCAGAAAAACAGGGCCATCCGGCGGCGAGATTCTCAAAATGCTGCAGACCAATATCGAGCAGAACATGCGCGTTTTCTTCAACGACTCCGAAAAGACTAACAAGGCGCTTTCAGTCATCTCGAAATTTCTCAAAACGCCCGTTTCTTCGATACTCTGCCTCGATATTTCAACACTTTACGGCGAATACAACGTCGCAGGCGCAGTGTGGTGGAAAAACGGAAAATTCGATAAGAAAAAATACCGGAAATACAAAATAAAAACGGTCATTGGAGTCGATGATTTCGGCAGTCTGCGCGAAGTCGCGGCTCGTCTGCTCAAGCGCTGGCAGGAAAATTCGCTTGAAAAACCGACGCTATTGCTTATTGACGGCGGCGAGGGTCAGGTTTCATCGGTAAATTCGGTGATTAAGGGCTTCGTACCGGTCGCAGGAATCATCAAAGACCGCCACAACGTGAAAGGAATGGAACTCTTGATTGACGGTAAAGGAAACGAACTCGTGCTTCAGAACACCGCTTTTGCAGTCGTTTTGAAAACCATCAGAAACGAGACCCACCGCTTTTCGATAACTTTCAACAGGGAGCTTCGCAAAGGAAAACTCGAACTCCCATTCTCAAAAATCAAAGGGATCGGCAGAGCCCGCGAGAATGCACTTCTTGAAAAATTCCGCACGATTGCTGCAATAAAAAAAGCAACCGTTCAGGAATTGACCGAAATTCCCGGAATCACTGAAGATTTGGCGGAAGAGATCCTCAAATCGCTTGAATAGCCTCTGGAAAAATCAGCAGATTTCCTTGATTTTACTAATTATTTCTTCAATTTTCTGAATATTTTCAACTTTGAATTTTATAGAACTTTCCCCTTGGAAAGAGCCATCGTATTTGTCGAGAAATTCAAAAAGAGCATCCATACTTTTCGGGATGAACGAGGCTCCCAGAGTGATCGTAAAATCGTGTTTACCTACTGAAATAGCAGCGGCTCCGCACTTGATCGCAAGAATTTTTATGTAAGTCAGATTTATCAGATTCTCCGTTTCTTCGGGAATTTTTCCGAACATTTCAAGAAGAGTATCTTTCACCCAGTTGAGTTCGTCAGCCGAGCGTAAGTCTGCGATTTTCCTGTAAAATCCCATTCTGACCTCAGTATCTGCAATGTAGCTTTCGGGAATATTCGCATTCAAATCGGTCGAAATCTCGAACTCGTTTTCGATGTGCGGAGTTCCGTTTTTGAGCTCGTCGATCCTGTCTTTGAGCATCTCGAGATACATATCGTAGCCCACCCCTTTGAGTTTCCCGGACTGGCTTATTCCCAAGATGTTGCCGCCGCCGCGGATGTTGAGGTCTTCCATCGCGACATCGTAGCCGTGCCCGAGCTTGTCGAAGCGCTTGATCGTAGAAAGACGGGCGTATGATTCCTGCGTAAGATTGTTGAGATTGGGAACAAAAAGGTAAGCCTTTGCCTCTCTGTTCCAGCGCCCCACCCTGCCGCGAAGCTGGTAAAGCTGCGCCATTCCGAACATATCGGCGCGGTTGATTATTATCGTGTTGACAAGCGGAATGTCGATGCCCGATTCAATGAGCGAAGTCGCAAGAAGCAGATCGTAATCGCGGTTTACGAATGAAACCATCACTTTTTCAAGCTGCTCAGGCTCCATCTGACCGTGCGCAACAGCAATTCTGAGTCCGGGAATAAGCTGGGTGAGCCTCAGTTTTATGTCGTCAAGTCCGGCAATGCGGTTGTGGACGAAATAGACCTGCCCGTCGCGTGCAAGTTCAGAAAGAATCGCCTCTTTTATGATTTCTTCGCTGTATTCGAGAACGAAAGTCTGGATGTTTTTTCTGTCGCTCGGCGCCGTTTTGATAAATGACGATTTTCTTATTCCCAGAAGCGACATCTGAAGCGTTCTCGGAATAGGCGTCGCAGTCATCGAGAGGGTCGCAACATCCTTCTTCATCTCTTTGATGAGTTCTTTGTGTGTAACTCCGAAGCGGTGCTCCTCGTCAATTACCAGAAATCCGAGGTCGCGGAATTTCACATCTTTTCCGAGCAGCCTGTGAGTCCCGACGATAATGTCAACTCTGCCGTTTTCAAGGTCACGAAGCACCTGATTCTGTTTCGACTTGTCGTAAAGGCGCGAAAGCATTTCTATTCTCACAGGAAGTTTGGCAAAACGCTCTCTGAAAGTACGCAGATGCTGGAACGCAAGGACCGTTGTCGGAGCAAGGACCGCCGCCTGCCTGCCGTTTGCAACAGCTATCATACAGCCTCGCATCGCAACTTCGGTCTTGCCGAATCCCACGTCTCCGCAAAGAAGCCTGTCGGTTATCTCTCTACCCGAAAGATCGTGCTCGAGTTCATTGATGGAGCGCGCCTGATCTGGCGTTTCCCGAAACGGGAAATCCCTCAAAAATTCACCGTAAAGCGGAGTTTCGATCTTCATCGGCTCGACACTTTCGACACTTCTCTGCGCATAAAGTTCGAGAATCTGCGCCGCTACTTTTTCGATTTCGCGCTTTACCCGTGTCATCGTCTGCTGCCAGAGCGCGGTACGTATTGAACTTATCTTCGGAAAAACGCCTTCTTCCCAGCGGTAACGGTAGATGTAGTGCATATTGTAAACGGGAATATAGATTTTATCGTCATTTTCGTATCTAAGAGCGAGACAGTCTGTTCCGTTCATAACTACAGTTCCTTCGTAAACTCCGATTCCGAATTTGTAATGAACGACAAGTTCGCCTGGTTTAAGAGAATTAAGTTCAAATATTCTGTTTTCAAAATTTTCTTCAGGTTTTATTTCTCTTTTTTTATTTTTTGAAACAGATAATTTGAATATATCAGATGAAAAGAAAGCTGTATCAAAATCTGGAATTGAGATTATTTCGTCTGAAGCGAACCACTCTTTTTTGTCGACAAGAAAAACATCACCGTAATTCAGATCAAGCGGAAGCGCATCGACATTGACCATCGGGATATCGTTTTTTTCGCCGATTTCCTTTAAAACATCGATCTCATTCGGTTTTGCAAAAATGACTAATCCGCTGTTTTCTTTATGTAATTTATTCAAGACAAACGCTGTGTCGCTTTGCAGCTTTACCGGAACAGCTTTGTGAGTCACTGGAAATTTTTTTATTGATTCAGCCGAAGAAAAGAAGGAACTTACTTCAAAATCAAACTCTCTCGATTCATCGGAAAAACAGCTTTTTATTTCAAACGGAATAAAATGTCCTTCTTCAACTCTTTTTTTTCTTTCCGTATCAATTTTTTCAAAATCATCTGCGACATAAGTTTCAGCTTTTAACTTTTCGAATCTTACTGTTTTCGCTCTTAAACGCGAATAGAGAGTTCCGTTTCCGGCAATCAGCGGAAAAATATCCCATTTCGGTAATCCGCCTGATGAAACAAGCTCTTCTGTCTCGATTATCTGCTGCATCGAAAGCCCTTCAGCTTTCTCCTCAAGCACTTTCTGCCAGTCGCTGCGCAGAATTTCGGGAAACATGAGCTGCGGAACACTGACTTCATCCAGAGGTCTTCCGTTACGCTGGTTTGAAAGCCAGAAAAGCGAAATATTTTCGAGCTCTTCATCGAAAAATTCGAGACGTGCACCCTTTCCGGCGACAAAAATTCCGATATCGACGATGTCGCCTCTAACCGCGAATTCTCCGGCATCGCGCACTATCTGAACCTTTCTGTAACCGAGTTCCGTCAAAGACCTGATGACATCACTGATTCTGTAGTAAGAGTTCTTTTTGAAGACTAGTTCCGCGGAATTATCCGGCAGAAAAAGCCTTCCGCCGAGCGGAGTCGTCACGATGACATCAGGATTTGCAGACATTTCGGCATACGCCTTCTGCGCGTCCCGCTCTTCGCCGCTCCTTTCAAGCAGCAGAAACTGCGGTGCAAAAAGAAGTGTTTTGAGCCGGAAGGCACTAAGCGCCGAAACAAGAACCGAAGCATCTCTGAAATTCGGCATTTCAACTATCAACCTGCCGTATTTATTGAACAAATCTACGGTTATTATTGGGAAAGCATCAGGGGAAGTTTCGATAAATTCAGCCATTTCAAACCTCGAAAACAATCTGGTCCGCGATTTTAAGAAAAAACCGCGGAAAAACAACCTTTTTTCGCGCCGGATCTTAACGGGATTACGGGATCCCGGAATCACGGTTGCGCGCCTTCGGGATCTCGGAATCTCGGGATTCCGTGATCCCGGCAAGCCTGGCGCGCCTGCGGTCTAAAAAATTGAGTTTAAAGATATTATCAATATTATTTAGGGTCATTTTTGTTGCGAGGTCTTTTTTGGATATTTACGGCTGCGGCATAACTTTTTCACTTTTAAGCGATGAAAACACGAGAGTTGATTGCCTTATCGCCTCTATTTTAGGGCTTTCGAGAACACAGGTACAAAAAAACATCCGCAATGAAAACCTCTCGGTAAACGGCAAAATTCTCACGAAAAGCAGTTCCTCGAAGTTTTCAAAAGGTGATCTTTTCGAATTCGAAGCCGATGCTCCGGAGCAGCTTTCAGCAGAGCCGGAAGACATTCCGCTCGACATAGTTTTTGAAAACGACGATTTTCTGATTGTCAACAAACCGGCCGGACTTCTCGTACATCCGGGAAGCGGACACTCGAAAGGAACTTTATTGAACGGTTTAGTCAACTATTTGAATTTACAGGATAAATCAAAAGATAATCCGAATTTCCGTGCCGGACTTGTCCACAGAATTGATAAAGACACAACCGGTCTTCTCGTTATTGCGAAAAACGAAAAAACTTTGACGGAACTTCAGGAAAAATTCTCGCGTCACGACATTGTGCGCGAATACACCTGCATCGTCTGGGGAAAACTGAAAGAACCTAAAGGAACAGTCGAAACTTTTCACGGCAGAGACCCGAAAAACCGTCTCAGATTTTCTCCGAATGTCACAAACGGAAGGAAAGCGGTAACACACTACGAAGTCGTCACGGAATTCAAATACGCTTCACTGCTCAAGATCACGCTCGAAACAGGGCGTACCCACCAGATCAGAATGCACATGAACTATCTCGGGCACCCGATTTTGAACGATGAACTTTACGGAGGCTTGCGCAAATCGCCCGATCCGCTGCTCAACAAACTTCTTGCAACTTCTGGGCGTCAGCTTCTGCACGCCGGAACTTTGGGATTTCAATTTTCAGGCAAAGATTTTATTTTCACTTCTCCGCTTCCGGAAGACATGAAAGCGGTAAAAGAATATCTGGAAAATATTTCATTCGAACATATTACAGGAGGATAAAATGGCATCAAGAACAGCCCTTGTTTTGGAGACAAACCCCGTCATCACGGAAAGGTATCTCGACTATACGCACAATTCGGACTGGCGCATAATGCTGAAAGACACTCTGAACGATTTTCTGGAAAAGCTTCAGCAGGAAAAATTCAATCTCATCGTGGCGGAAGAATCGCTACTGCCGCAGGGAATAATCCAGATGATGAAGTCGACGGGAGTTCCGTTCCTTCTCGCTACGAACAATAAACATCCTGAGATCCCGACCTTGCCCAGAAACTTCAACCGCACGGAACTTCTGACTGTTTTCGACAGGCTCGTTCCTTATGTTCCCGAAGATCCGGAAACAGAAGATACTACGCAGAATACCGTTGTAGATGATATTCTCTCTGGTTTAGAAGATGAAGACAATGCTTTCGAACTCACTTCAGAGGCAGTGGTAGCAGAACCGGAAAAACCGATTGAAAAAGAAAAAAAGGATGAAGCGGCAGATTCGGCAGCAGACTTCTTCAGCGACGGAGAACTTTTCGGCGATGATGACAGCGAGGTGTTTGAAACACTCAAACCGGTGATAGAGGTCTCTGAAAGTGAAAAAAACAAAACCTTTACACCTCCTTCATTTGACGACTTTTCAGAAAAAGAGAGCGATATAGACAACTTCGTAAATTCGCTTTCCCTCGAAAAAGAAGAGGAAAAACCGATTGAAACCGCTTATGAATACAGACCGGAAACAACGCAAACAACCCAAAATACGCTTCAGGACGAAGTAAAACCTGAAGAAAAAGCGGAAAAAGCAGAAATTTCCGAAGATATAATAAAGGCTGAAATATCGGCATGGCTTGAAAAGAACGCCCGCAGCATAATCAAAGAGATAGTTATCGAACAGCTCGCCTCTCTTTCCGGGAAAAACGATGATTAAACGGGTGGTCTCTTTGGACATAGGAATGAAGTTCGTCGGTGTTGCAGCAACAGATCCGACATGGAATTTCCCTGTAATAATCGGCACTTTAAAAAGAAAAGATTCCATCAAAGACGATCTCGAAAGACTCATTGAAATGCTCGATTTCGACATTGCTGCATTTGCAATCGGTTATCCTATGCAGAGCAACGGCGAGGAAGGTTCGTTCATGCCAGTGGTCAAAGGATTCGAGCGGAGACTTAAGGAAATTTACACAGACATACCTTTTTTCGGAGTCGATGAATTTCTCTCTTCGAAAGAGGCAATCGAAATAAAAAACGTAAAAGCGAAAAACTACCGCGAAAAGAAGCGCTCAGGCGTGATTGATTCTACGGCGGCGGCCGTTATCCTCGAGAGGTTCATGGATTCGGTCGATTTCAAAAAACTGAAGGAAAATTTTAAGGAGAATTGAAATGGAAAAACTCAGCGGAAAAGAAAAAAAATATCTGCGCGGTCTTGCCCACGCATTGAATCCGGTCGTTCTAATAGGCAGAAACGGCTATACCGATCAGGTAGAAGCACAGATTGACGAGGCTCTGACGGCTCACGAGCTGATAAAAATCAAATTCATCGACTACATCGACGAAAAAAAGGAGATCGCTGCAGAAATTGAGGAAAAACTGAAATGCGAATGCTGCGGCTCGATCGGGCATACCTTCATTTTCTTCAGGCAGAATAAAGAGCCTGAAAAAAGAAAAATAGAGTTTTAATTTCTTTTTGTTGGCAGCCGTTTGATTAAGTATCGGTTTTTACTACTACTTTTTTTGATTTTTATGGCATTACCGCTTTTCGGCGCGGATATTGTCGAAGAAGTCGTCTGGGATAGTCCTCTCAACTATTCCGACTTCGCGAGACTCGTAAAAATCAAGGAAAACGAGCCTTTGTCGATCAAAAAAATCAGGCGGACTGTCAAACTGCTCTACGCTTCGAAAAAGTTTGAAAAAATCGATGTCTTATCCGAAAAAACAGGAAACGGCAGGGTCAGGATCATAATCAAAGGCACTCCGCAGCTAATCATCGAAGAGATAAAAATCAAAGGAAACTATCATCTCACCGACAGGGAACTCAAACTCGCTTCCGGTATCGGACTCAATTCACTCTATTTCGAAGACAACATCACGAAAATCAGGGAAGAAATCATCTACTACTACCGCGAAAACGGCTATTTTTCAGTCCGTGTCAGCATCGCTACCGAAAAGATCTCACCGACTGCGATCAAAATGACGATAGATGTCAAAGAAGGACCGCAGGAAAAGATAAAAAGATTCGTTCTCAACGGAACTTTCAACAAAACCGAATTCAAAAAGCTGAAATTCGACCTCGAAGCGGCTTTCAAGGGTCGCCCGTACACTGACAAAAACATTACTGAAATCGAATATTTCGTGACAGACCGCTACAAAGAGGAAGGTTATCTCAACATCTCGGTATCATCCGACAAGCGGAAAAACGGAACAGTCGCACTGACAGTCAGAAAAGGGAGTCATTTTTCAATAAACATCGAAGGAGCCTACGCATTTTCTCCTGACACGATAAAAAAAGTGACAAAAGATGTTCCGAACTACCACTTCGATACGGCCGGAATCCAGAAAAAACTTGAAATACTGTATCAGGCCTACGGCTTCCACGATGCCGAAATCAGAGCCGAAATCCTCGAAAAGAGTGTTTCGGGCGAAGCTTTCAGCACGATCAACATCAGAATCAGGGAAAACGAACGCCGATTCATAAACGACATAGTCATCAACGGCGTCGGCAACGAAAGGAACAGAAAAATCGTTACACAAAGGCTGATAGACTTTATCGACGACAGAATCGACGAAGAGAATTTTCCGCTGATTATGATAAACAGAACCACTACCGGCGGCGGTTACATCGATTCGGACGGAAAAAGGGAACCGACTCTCAAAGACAGCAGGAAAGACAAAATCGGACGCCCCGACTCACCCCACGCCATTCCGAAGGCATACCTGGAGGAAATACGCGAAATTACTGAAAAAATTTATCAAAACGGAGGATACGCCGATGTTGAGGTCGGCAAGGTACAGATAATCGACAAAAACGGAAAACTTTCGCTTAATATCGATGTCACGGAGAACACCCAGTATTTCCTTTCAGGCGTTGCCGCCTTTTCTGGCAACGAAAAACTCGACAAGGATATGAAAAAGAAAATAAAACTCCCAAAACCCGTGCCGTTCAACGAAAGGATAGTTCAGGCATATCAGAAGCGTATTTCCGAGTTTCTGACAGACGAAGGTTATATTTTTCACCTCGTGACACACGAAGAAAAGCTTGAAGGCGACAAAGTCTACCTCACTTTCAATGTCGAATACCTTTTCAAAGTCAAAATCACCGAAGTCGTCATTGCAGGAAACTACCTGACTAAAACATGGGTCGTACGCCATATTTTAAGAATCGATCCGGGCGATGTTCTTGACGGAGATTCATTCCAGTACAGCCGCAGAAACATGCTCCAGACCGGCATTTTCCAGTCGGTCGACATCGATTTCATTGACCCGGAAACGCCGAACGACGAAAAAGACCTCGTCGTAACTGTGAGCGAATCGGAGCGTTTCAGAGTCTCTCCCGGCGTAGGCATAAGTACTGACGAAGGTGCCCGCTTCTTAGGCTCTTTTGAGTGGAAAAACATGGGCGGATCGGGCATTTCTTCAAAACTCAGTCTCAAAGTTTCGCGAAAAATCGAACTTTTCATGAATGACAGGTTCAGAAAATACTACGACGAAGACTTTACCTCATGGCAGCGGACCGAAAGGAAAGTCAACCTCACGTTTTTGTTTCAGGACACTTACATCCCTAAAGTTCCGCTTTCGGCACAGATCGACGCATTCCATGTTCATGATATCCGAAGTAACGGCGGTCTGCCTTACATGATCGACAAGAACGGTTTTTATTTCAGTATTTTCAGGCGTTTCAACAACCGTTACTTCATCTCGACCGGTGTCGAGCTTGCATACAGATACGAAAAAGACTATGAAGTTGCGGAAAGCGGAGACGTAACTTACGAAACTTTGCAGCGCTTCGTCATATCGCCGGAAATCAGAGGTTACCTCGATTTCAGAGATTCACTTTTCTTCCCGACCAAGGGATGGAAACTGTCACTCAGATACCAGAACACTTCGTCTGTCACCGGCGATAAAAACCAGTATTCGCTTTTTGAAGGAAACCTCGCGATATACATTCCGCTCCACTACAAAACCAATTTTGCTGGAGATATCGAATCGACCGACCGGCTTATATTCCACTCTTTTTTGGGCTCAGCCTTCCTGCTGCCCCACTCCGGCGAACTCTCATCCGACGATGTCCTGAAACTCGGAGGCAACACTACGATGCGGGGATTCTACACGAACGAACTTCTGCCAATCGACCAGAAAGGAGAAACGGCTGAAGGCAAATTCTATATGTTTATGAGAAACGAACTCAGGATAAAACTGATAACAGACCTCTATTTCGTTACTTTTTTCGATATCGGCAACCTTTGGGAAGAGGCAACTCACGTCGGAGAAGGCGAACTTTTCAGATACTCCTCCGGCGGCGGACTGCTCTATTCATCCCCGATCGGTTCGATAACGGCACAGGGGGGCTTTAATTTAAAACCGAAAGAAGGAGAAAACACATGGACGATTCATGTATTTCTTTCAACACTCTAAAAGCGTTTAGCGCACTGATTTTAATAGTTTTTTCATTCACAATTGCATCGTGCGGAAGCGAAACTTCAGGCAATTACTGTCAAGGTACAACCGTTTCCGTAGCCGGAAGAGCGGAAGACGACTTATACATCAAAAGCTCTTTCAACAACTGGTCGCTCACAACACCTA
Organism: bacterium; assembly: GCA_017538365.1. GTDB lineage: Bacteria > UBP6 > UBA1177 > UBA1177 > UBA1177 > UBA1177. The sequence continues at coordinate 52,407 of JAFYIZ010000004.1, forward strand.
TGACCTATAAAGACGGCATCTGGAGCGCCGAGCTTTTTCTCGCTCCGGGCAGCTATCCCTACGAATTTTTCTCGGCAAAAACCTCGAAAACCTTCCTTGACACGGCTAACCCTCTCACAATGTTCGACAAGGATATCCGCTACAGCAAACTCGTTGTCAAAGACTGCCGCTATCCGACGGCAGAACTTGCCGGTCGTCCTGAAATAAAGGGAAAAAACATCCAATTCCAGATAAAGTTCACTCCAGGAATATCAGGCAAAAACCCTGATTTCAACAAGTCAGAGATTCTGCTCGGAAGAGAAAAGGCCGGCTTCTCTTTTGACAAAGAAACAGGAATGATTTCAATAAATTATGAAGCAAAAGATTTCGGCAAATATACTTGGTTCTTCAGGATTTTCGATAGCAACGGCTTCGCCTCTGAAGTCCTCACGGTACCGGTCTGGATCGAGGAAAAAGAGTTTGACTGGAACGAAAACGCATTCATCTATCAGCTTATGACAGACCGCTTCAGCAACGGCGACAAAAACAACGACGCCCCGCTTCCGGATATTGACGAAAAGGCAAACTGGCAGGGAGGCGACTTTCAGGGAATCATTGACAAAATTGATGACAATTACTTCACAGACATGGGTGCAAACGTCCTCTGGATAAGCTCTCCTGTCGCCAACACCGAAAATCCTGGCAAAGGTATGGGCGGTGACACGCGCTACTATTCGCCTTATCATTCATACTGGCCGATTGCAACAGGCTGGACGAATGAACTGCACATTCCGGGTTTGGATTCACCTATCGAAAAGCACTTCGGAACCGCAGAAAAACTCCACGAACTCATTCAAAAAGCCCATAAAAAAGGGATCAGAATCATGTTCGACTTTGTGCCGAACCACGTTCACACAGATTCATACCTTTGGAAAACCTACAAAAATCAGGGCTGGTTCAACATGGCGCCTGACGGACTTCCGGTAAACTCGAGCGGCGGCTACACCTGCGGCTGGGAAAGACCGGTAGAATGCTGGTTCACCGACTATCTCGCCGATATAAATTACCGCAACAACGATGCGACCGAAGCTGTGATAAACCATCTGATCTGGATGATTCAGGAGTTTGACATCGACGGACTGCGCCTTGACGCGATAAGGCTCATGGAAATCGACTTCACATCTTCTCTTAAAACTGCGATACAGCGCAAAGTCACAACAACAGGAATCCTTTTTTACATGATCGGAGAAACTTTCACCGGCGACACAGGCTGGGACGAAATCGGCTACTATCTCGGTGAAACCAAACTCGACGGGCAGTTCGACTTCCCGCTTTACCATCACATAGTGCGGACTTTCCTGCTTCAGAGCGAAACGGTAAAAACTTTTGCGGAGTTTCTCAAAACCAACGATTACCGCTACCAGAACGATTTTTACAAAGGCTCGATCATGGGAAATTTTATCGGCAACCACGATGTTGCGCGGGCACTCAGCCTTGCCAACAAAGACTTTGACGGCGTTTTGTCGAATGGTGGAGATGAGGCGAACCAAAAAGTTTGGGAAAATTCGCCTGAACTTCCAGAAGATGAAGCTCCTTTCAGCAAAATGAGAAACGCAATCACCTTTCTTTTTACGCATCCCGGAATCCCGATAATCTATCAGGGCGATGAATTCGGAATGCCCGGCGCGAACGACCCTGACAACAGGAGAATGAATGTTTTCGGCGACGATTTGAGTGAAAACCAGAAAAGAAACCTTGAACGCACCCGTATTCTCGGCAAATTCAGGCAGGATCACCCCGCTCTTGCAAAAGGAACGAGAAAAGACCTCATCGTCAAAGGCAATATCTACGCCTTTGCAATGAAGCACGACAAAGACACAGTAATTGCCGTTTTCAATAACGGTGAAGAGAGCGAAAAAGTGACGATCGATCTCAATGAAGCAGGCTTTAAAGGCGAGGCGGAAGCTCTGTTTTCCGAAAAAGAGCCGGAAATAAAAGAGAATAAAACCACGATCGAACTCGAACCTTTCAGTTCGGAATTGATTTACGGGAGAAACGACATTATATAATCGGCAGTTTTTGATTTTTCACGAGGTTTAAATGGAAAGGATTTCAGTCCATCTCAACAATCCGGAAAAAAGGGCGGTAGACAAGGCTGCAGCAGTGCTCGAAAGCGGCGGGGTCGTCCTTATTCCGGGTGACACTTCATATCTTTTAGCGGTAAAAATCGGCAAAAAAAGCGCTCTCGACAAACTCAACCGAATAAAACAGAGCAAAAAAAGGAAGTTCTATTCCCTGATTTTCAAGGATCTGAGCGACATTGCACGTTATGCCGACATAGACAACCGTCATTTCAACCTGCTCAAACGCTGTCTGCCTGGCGCTTATACATTCATTCTTTCGGCAAGCCGCGAAATTCCGAAAATCATGCTTGAAAACCGAAAGGAAATCGGAATAAGGATTCCTGAAAGCCGATTTTTGAACGATCTTGTTGAGGCAATGGGCGAACCGATTGTCGTTTCGACCGCTTCCAATGATGACGGCGAAGAGTTCTGCGATCCTGAAGAAGACAGCCCTGACTGGCTCGGATTTGTCGATCTAATGGTAGACAGCGGATATATCGCGATGGATCTTACGACTATCGTCCAGCTTTCTGGAGACGAATACGAAATCGTGCGCGAAGGGAAAGGCAACGTTGATATTTTTTAATAATTTTAAGGATATATTATGAAAAAACTCAATTTTTCAGTTCATTTTTTTCTTTATTCGCTTCTAGCCTACATTTTTTATATCGTCTATTTTGTGCTGATAAAAAAGACAGATTACTTCTTCGGACTTTACTACTTCACTCCGGCGTATATATTTGTTTTCATTAAACTTTTTTCAACAGGAATAAAAAAACTGCCGTGGGTTGCACTTTTTGCCTTCATTCCTTTCGCGGTTTCGGTATTTCTCACTTTTGCCGATCATCCCTTCCAGGGTTGGGAAGTCTCGGGTTTTATCCCTGTCGTAATACTCGCTTCATATCTTTTCAAAAGCTCCAAAGGCTCGCCTACCCCGCTTGGAATCAGGGTCATGCCGAAAATTATAAAGTGCTTTTTAGCTATAATTCTCATTTTCGGGATCATCCACTTTTTCAAGACGAAATCGCTTTATGAGGCGCTTCTTCTCGTTGTTACACTCTACTCTCCCGCTCCGATTGCGGCTGCTACCGCCCTTTTCATAAACTTCATCGTTACGACGACAGCAATTTCAGTACTTCTCAACAACATGAAGTTCTTCAACAACGAGACGAAAATTTCGAGACTTGTTTTCGATACCGACAAGTATCTCAACATCCCGCACCTCAACCTTTCCGGAATCGAGACAGTTGATGATGTCAAAAAAGAGGATTTCATGCACATGATAGGCAAACTCAATCAGGCTGCCGAAAACGACCCCGAACAGACTAAGGACATCAGCAAAAACAAATGTTTCACTCATACTTTCGATGATGGAAGAACCCTCACAATGGCGCCTCTCCATGTTCTGATTTCAGAAAAACACTGCTCGGCTGAAGGACTCTCCGTTCCTAAAAAAGAGGCTGACAGCGAACACATTGCCCTCGCCGAAGGGACAAGAGTCATAGGCTACTACACGATTGACAAGGTAAGACCTGCCGAAAACGCAGCATTTATCGAACTTTTCAACAAAAAATTCGGGATAAAGACAGTGATCGTGAACCCGGTGAAACCGCAGCTATGGCAGAACCTCGAGACAAAGGCATCACTTGACGAAATCGAATTCCGTAGCGATGACATACTGATTACAGAGCAGGAGCACGAAAACACTGCGGCGATCCAGGCGCTATGGGGCGGAGTTGACACCGCGAAAGGAGATGTTTTCATCACAAAACCTTTCATGAAAACACTGTTCAACTTCATCATAGTTTCGAGGCACATTCCGGAAAAAATCGTGAAAGGAGCTGCAATATGCTCGCTCCCGTTCTTTTTCCAGCTTTTTGCGATATCGTTCGGGATCGTCACACCGCAGCTCTCGTCAGTTGTAGTTTTGATGTCGTTTTTCATGACAGTCATCTACATATTCTACATCAAGCCGGTTTCAAAGAACACGCTCTCGGATAAGTGATGGAAGAGAAAAAATATTCGAAATTCATTGTTCCGTTTCTGCTTCTCGCAGCGATATCGGTTCTCTCGTTTTTTATGAACAAATACCGCTTTTCTGCAAGACATTTTATATTTCCGGCGGCGCTTTTCATCCTTCCGCTCCTCTGCGACAAGACTTTCAGGCCGAAAAAGCTGTTCATCCCCTCAAGAGAAGGTCTGAAACTCTTTTTGTGGGTGACAGTTGCGACACTAGTGCTTTATCCGCCGCTATTTTTTGCATACAATCTCGGCTTCATACACCGTGCGCTCGCAACACCGACGACTAATGAACTGATGAAGGCAGTCACAAAAGGGCTTATCGCCATCGCAGTTGCGGCGATTCCCGAAGAATTTTTTTTCCGCGGATATATTCAGGAGCACGTTTTTTCCCATTTCGATAAAAAAATTCTGAAGATAGTTTCGCTCAAAAACCTTTTTACGTCGCTTCTTTTCGGGCTTGTCCACGCATTGGCATTCCTTGACATAACGAGAGCGGCGACATTCTTTCCCTCACTTCTGTTCGGACTTTTCACCGAAAAAAGCAGAGGAAGAATCTTTTACAGCATCTCATACCACGTCGTTTCCAACATTCTGGCATTTATTCTTTGGACATTCATAAAATAAGGAGAAAATCATGGAAAAATTAAAAAATGCAGCTTCCTACATCAGAAATCTTGTTGAAAAAAGGAATCTCAAAATGCCTGAACTGCTCATAACTTTAGGCAGCGGTCTCGGTGCTTTCGCTGAAAATGCCGAGCAGCTTTTAGTGATCCCATACAGCGAGATCCCCGATTTTCCGGCTTCGACTGTAGCAGGTCACAAAGGACGCCTCATCCTTGCAAAAGATGCTGATTCGGGCAAAAACTTCTGGATAATGCAGGGGAGAATCCACTATTACGAAGGCTATTCGATGCAGGAAGTCGTTTTTCCGCTGCGCACTCTGATCCTTCTCGGAATAAAGAGATTCGTCGTAACGAACGCGGCAGGCGGCATAAACAGAAACTTTGACGCAGGCGATTTCATGATAATCCGCGATCATATAAACATGATGGGAACGAACCCGCTTATCGGCAAAAACAAAGACTATCTCGGCCCGCGTTTTCCCGATATGTCGAGCGCATACAGCCGCAAAATGGCGATACTCATGCAGAAAGCGGCGATGGAACACGGAATTTCTCTCAAAGAAGGAGTTTACATCGCGCTCACCGGGCCGACCTACGAAACTCCCGCAGAAGTCAGAATGCTCGCAACTCTCGGCGCTGACGCAGTCGGAATGTCCACAGTTCCTGAAGTAATCGCGGCAAAACACGCAGGAATCGAAGTTTCAGGCATCAGCTTCATTTCAAATAAGGCTGCAGGGCTTTCGCTCAACCCGCTAACTCATGAAGAAGTGAGCGAAAACGCAGCTAAGGCAGAAGTGCGCTTCTCAGCCTTCATGAAACGCTTCATTTCGCTTGTTTTAGAGGAAAAAGATGAATAAAAAAACTCTTGAAAAAGCTGTAAAAATGGCACTCGAAGTGAGGAAAAACGCCTACGCGCCCTTCTCTAATTTCGCGGTCGGAGCGGCGATAATCACCAAAGACGGCTCGATCTTTACCGGAGTAAATGTTGAAAATTCCTCTTTCGGAGCGACCAACTGCGCTGAAAGAACGGCACTTTTCTCGGCAATCACGGCAGGACAGCGCGATTTCGAAGCGATAGTTATCGCCTCAAGCCTCAACGGCAAAGCAGTATTTCCCTGCGGAATATGCAGGCAGGCTTTGGCCGATTTCAACCCGAAAATGCGCGTCGTTTTAGTCAACAGCGATACGAAACAGATCGAGCAGGATCTTCTTTTATCCGATATTTTCCCAGGTGTTTTTGAATTCAAATGTTGACTTAAATTTGGGTGTAAATATCATGGGGCAGGTCATTTAAAAATCGTTTTTTTGGGTTTTAATAACTAATTTCAATGGAGTAGATCATGGCAAAATCAATTAAAGGAACAAGAACGGAAAAGAATCTTCTCACCTCTTTCGCAGGCGAATCCCAGGCAAGAATGCGCTACAACTACTTTGCAAGCAAGGCTAAAAAAGAAGGCTTTGAAAAAGTAGCTGTTATTTTTGAAGAAACTGCAAATCAGGAAAAGGAACACGCAAAGAGAATGTTCAAATTCCTTGAAGGCGGAAACACTGAGATCACCGCTACATATCCGGCTGGAATGATCTCCGACACCCTTGCAAACCTCAAGGCTGCTGCTGCAGGCGAGCACGAAGAGTGGACTGAAGCATACCCCGAATTCGCAAGAATCGCTGACGAAGAAGGATTCGCTGACATCGCCGAGATGTACAGAAGAATCGCAATCGCAGAAAAACACCATGAAGAAAGATACAATGCTTTCATAAAAGACCTTGAAAACAGCGGAATGTTCGCAAAAGACCGCGAAGTTACGTGGCGCTGCCTCAACTGCGGATACATCCATGTCGGCAAAGAAGCTCCAGAAAAATGCCCCGCTTGCGAGCATCCTCAAGCTTACTTCGAAGTTCTCAACTCCAACTGGTAGGAGTCTGAAATGACGAAAAGAAACGAAGTCTACAAGTGCTCCATCTGCGGAAACATCGTCACCGTCTCTCACGAAGCGGGCGGAACGCTTGTCTGCTGCGGCAAGGAGATGGATCTCATGCCGGTAAAAACTGCCGATCAGACGCTTGAAAAGCATGTTCCGGTAGTTGAAAAAACGGCTAGCGGCATCAAAGTCACGGTCGGCTCTACTCCTCATCCGATGATGGACAACCACTACATCGAGTGGATCGAAGTGATAAACGGCGACATCGTCATGAGAAAGTATCTCAAACCGGGAGAAGCACCAACAGCAGAATTCCCGATGGAATTTTCCGATGACATAATCGCCCGCGAATACTGCAACATCCACGGACTCTGGGCAAACAAAAAATAGGAGATGAAATGTCGAATCTCAATGCAATAAAGATCAGCGAATCGGTCTACTGGGTAGGCGCGATCGACTGGAACATCCGCTATTTCCACGGATATGCGACGCTTAAGGGAACGACCTACAATGCATACCTCATCATGGCGGATAAGATCACCCTCATCGACGGAGTAAAAAAAGGCAATGAGTGCGAACTCCTGGAAAGAGTCGCTTCAGTCGTTGATCCGCAGAAAATCGAATACATCGTTTCCAACCACTCGGAACCGGACCACAGCGGCGGGATACCGAAAATCGCTGAAACCGTAAAACCTGAAAAGATCTTCGCTTCAAAAGGCGGCGTCCGTGCTTTGAACGCATACTACCCCAGTCTCCAGGTCGAAGCAGTTGCGGACGGAGGAGAACTAACACTTGGCAACAAAACGCTGAAATTCATGGAAACAAAGATGCTCCACTGGCCTGACAGCATGTTTTCCTATCTTGCCGAAGAAGAAGTCCTTTTCAGTCAGGACGCTTTCGGAATGCACCTTGCATCAAGCGAGCGTTTCGATGACGAGCTTCCGTGGTCACTTCTGCAGGAAATGTCGACAGGTTACTACGCGAACATCATAACGCTCTACAGCCCTTTCGTGCAGAATCTGCTCAAAAAAGTGGCTGCAAGCGGACTTACTTTCAAAGTAGTCGCCCCCGACCACGGTCCGGTTTGGAGAAACATGGATAACTTCTCGAAAATGCTCGGCCTTTACGACAAATGGTCTGCGAGAAAAACTGACAAAAAAGCGGTCATCGTCTACGATTCGATGTGGCATTCGACTGAAAAAATGGCGAGATATATTGAAGACGGCCTTGCATCTCAGGGAATCAAAGTCAAATCGCTTTTCATGCAGTCTTCAGACAGAAGCGAAGTCGCGGCGGAACTTCTTGACGCATCGGCCCTCATCGTCGGTTCGCCCACGATAAACAACGAGCTTTTCCCCTCAGTCGCAGACGTTATGTGCTACCTCAAAGGGCTTAAATTCAAAACTCCGTTTGCAGCCTCCTTCGGCTCTTACGGCTGGAGCGGCGAAAGCATCAAAAATCTCACACAGATGCTCACAGAGATGTGCGGCGAAGTAGTCGGAAGCGTAAAAGCGCTCTATACTCCGACAGAAGAAGTCAAAACACAGTGCTTCGAACTCGGCAGAGAGATCGGAGAAAAAATCAACAATAAAAATTAGGAGGAAATCATGGACAAGTATGTATGCGGAATCTGCGGCCACGTTTATGATCCGGCAGTCGGCGATCCTGAAAACGGAATCGCTCCCGGCACCCCTTTTGAAGCTCTTCCCGAAGACTGGGTATGCCCCATCTGCGGCGTAAGCAAGGACAATTTCACGAAAGAATAATCTTAAAAAATGTCTTTTGATCCCACAAAATCTTCTTTTTTAATACTCAATAAAAAAAAAGGATTTTCTTCAAACGGCGAACTCAACTATCTGAAAAGACTGCTTAAAATCAAAAAAGCAGGTTTCTGCGGAACTCTCGATCCGCTTGCTCAGGGAGTGCTTGTTGTTGCAATAGAAAAAGCGACAAAACTGATCTCGCTTGCTACCGGTTTCGATAAAGTCTATTCAGGAAAAATCAAACTCGGTTTCACGAGCGACAGCCTTGATCTCGGGACAGAACTTATCCCTTTCTGCACTGTTCCGCAAAATATCGACTGTGCAGAAATTGAGAAAAAATTTCAAGGAGTTATCTCTCAGATCCCGCCTGCCTACAGCGCACTTAAAATTGACGGAAAACGAGCTTACAAGTTGGCTCGAGAAGGCAAAACTCCCGAAATGAAAGCGCGAAATGTCGAAATAAAAACGCTCAAGATCACACAGACCGGCGAAGATGAACTTTCGTTTTGGGTAAAATGCTCGAAAGGAACTTACATCCGCACTTTGGCAGGCGATATCGGAAAATTTTTAGGCTGCGGCGCAGTACTCACCGAGCTCATCAGGCGCGAAGTGGGACCTTTCAAACTCGAAAACGCCGTTTCGATGGATGAACTCAAAGAAAACCCTGAAAATGTTGAAAAAGCACTTCTTTCAGTTCCCGAATTTCTGGCCGGAAGCAACAGCTGCGAAGTCGATGAAGAAGGCTTCAGACACCTGAAAAACGGCAATAAAATCGAAGAGTTGCATTTAGATCTCAAAAACGGCCTCAACCTCATAAAATTTAACGGCGAAGTCTTTCTGATCATCGAAAAAACAACCGAAAAAGCCTCTTATTTCGCGTTTGTGTAAACTTTTATTTAAGCAAGTTTCTTATAGATATCCACGAACTTGTCGCTTCTTTTAACGACTGAAATTTTGTCGAGAGAGCATTCGATGAGTCCTTCAAGACCGCAGCCGCCTTCTTTCGTTCTGATCTGGTCGAGGTATTCTTCACTTGAAACGGTGACGGCGTCGCTGTAGACGATTCCGCCTTTGAGGAAGTTGATGTCGCCGTAAAATTCGAGTTTTTCGGGAACGAAAACTTCACGGGCAAGGTTCAGAAGTCCGAAATCGTAAGACCAGAATTTGCCCTGAAAACGGATGTCGTGGAGCGAAAAAACGGTTTTTGTGTTCTTCAAAGGCTCTTCTTTGCCGTAGATTTCACGAAGATAAACCGGAACAAGCGCGGTATGCCAGTCGTTGCAGTGGATGACATCGGGACGGAAAATTTTCGCATATTCGAGAACCGCTCTCGAAAAGAATATGAAACGCTCCGAATTGTCGGGATAATCGCCCGTAACGTTACCGTAAAGACCGTCTCTCTCAAAATACGGATTCGACACAAAAACAACTTTTGCGCCGCTTTCTTCGTGAATTGCTTCGAAAATTTCGGCTTTTTCATATTTTTCACCGACTTGGACACCAAACGATATCTTGGTCGGTTTTATGTTGAATTTTTTTCTGTTTATCGTGCTGAAAAAAGGAAGTATGCACTCGACATCGCACTTTTTCGAAACCGATTTCAGCATTTTAGCGACAGACGCAGCCATATTTCCGGTCGAAACGAAAGGCTTCAGCTCAGAAGCCGCAAACAAAATTTTCATGGTTTACCTACAATCTGATAAATTCTTCGTTGTTCATGTATTTTCTGAGAACTTCAGGAACTTTGACCGTTCCGTCAGCCTGCTGGTAGTTTTCGATGATGGCAACAAGCGTTCTGTCGATCGCCAGTCCCGAACCGTTGAGCAGATGAACGAGTTCCGGCTTTGACGAAGCGTCGCGTCTGAACTTGATGTTCGCCCTTCTCGCCTGGAAATCGCCTGTGCTCGAGCAACTTGAGATCTCGCGGTAAGTTCCCTGACCAGGCAGCCAGACTTCGATATCGAAAGTTTTGACTGCATTGAAACCGAGGTCACCGCTGCAGAGGCATACTACGCGGTAGTGAATTCCGAGACCGCGAAGAATCTCTTCAGCATTGTAGAGAAGCTGGTCAAGTTCTTTCAGCGATTCTTCGGGGCGGCAGAATTTGACGAGTTCGACTTTGTTGAACTGGTGAAGGCGGATTATGCCTTTCATATCCTTGCCGTAACTTCCCGCTTCGCGTCTGAAACACGGTGTGTAAGCCGCATATTTGAGCGGAAGAACTGCATCGTCCAGGATTTCGTCGCGGTGCATGTTAACAAGGCTGACTTCGGCTGTCGGGATCATGAACATATCGTCGGTCGTTTTATATGCATCGTCTTCGAATTTCGGAAGCTGACCTGATCCGGTCATCGTCTCGCGGCTTACCATAACAGGCGGGACGATTTCGGTGTAGCCGTTTTTTGCAGCATTTTCAAGCATATAGTTCATAACAGCACGTTCAAGACGGGCCATTTCCTTTTTGTAGACGATGAAACGCGAACCGCTGAGTTTTACGCCGCGCTCGAAATCTATCGTATTGACTGCGATATCGAAGTGCTCTTTCGGCTGGAAATCGAAAACAGGCTTTTCGCCCCACATCGAAACGACAGGATTTGCAGTATCGTCCTTGCCGAGCGGCGTATCGTCAGCCATCATGTTGGGGATAGAAAGAAGGATCGTGTTGATCTTATCTTCGACTTCCTTTACCAACGGTCCGTACGATTTGACTTTGTCGCTGAGTTCCTTGAGCTCGTCTTTGATCGTCGCTTTTTCTTCCGCGGTGCCGTTTTTCATGATGAGCGGCATCTCTTTGGAGCGCGTCATCTGTTTAGCTCTCGTCTGCTCGGACTCGGTTATAAGAGCTTTTCTCTTTTCGCTGAGTTCAATGACCTGATCTACGACTGAAAGGTCTTTGAAATTGCGGTTTGTAAGGTTGAATTTAACCTTTTCAGGATCTTTGAGTATCAATTTGATGTCGAACATTTTTCACCTCTAAATAAAAAAACCGCGCTATGATAGGCATAAAGGCTTTATTTGCAAGTTTTTCAGGAAAATTCAGCGAATTATATCGGCAATAAAATCAGTGCCTTCCCTTGAAGTTATCCTGCATTTGAGGATGCTTCCCTCTTTTTCGCCTTCAAGGTTTGTGATTATCGTGATTCCGTCGATTTCAGGAGCCTGATTCCAGCATCTTCCAACCGGAACTTTGAGTTCCGGATCGATCCCTTCGTAAAGCACTTCGACCTCTCGCCCGACAAATCTTTCGAGGCGGTTTTCCATGCACTCGTGAGTTGCCTTTTCAATTTCGGCAAACCTTGCATCGGCTGTTTTCGAAGCAACCGCGCGCATTTTGAACGATGCCGAAGACTCCTCTTTCGAGTATTTGAACGCTCCGATATAGTCGAAAAATCCTTTTTCAATGAATGTTTTCAGAAGTTCGTGATCCTCTTTTTTCTCAGCCGGAAAAGATGAAATAACCGTCGTTCGAAGAAGATAGTTTTCGCCGAAAACATCTTTGATCATCTCAATCAGATTGTAAATATCCTGCTCGCTGTAGCGCCTGTTCATAGCCTTGAGTACAGTGGTTGAAATATGCTGGATCGGCACTTCCAGATAGTTGTGCATCTTCTCTGAATCTCTAATGGTTTCAAGCAGTTCGCGGTCAATTCCCGACGGATAGAGATACATCACGCGGAACCTGAAATCACCTTTCAAAGCGTTGATTGCACGGATCAGTTTTTTCAGCGACGAATTGGTCTTCGAGCCGTATTGCGTCGTATCCTGCGCGATTACGACAATCTCCTTAACCCCTGTTTTTATCAGGTTTTCAGCCTCGGCAACTATATCTTTCAGCGGACGCTCGCGGTATCTGCCGCGGATATGCGGAATCGAGCAGTATGCACAGAAGTTGTCGCAGCCGTCAGCAATTTTGAGATAGGCCGTCCACGGCGAATAAGTGAGAACGCGCCCCATCGAGGACGTGTAGAGAAATTCGGACTTTTCGCTTTTCCCTCTGTAGCCCTCATTCCAATGTTTCGAGACGATTTTTTCTACATTCGGAATATCATTCACTCCGAAAATGAAATCAGCTTCAGGCAGCATATCGCCAAGATTCGGATAAAGCTGCGGCAGACAACCCATAACAGCGATTTTCGCCCCTTTTTTCAATCCGCCGTGAAGCTCGAAAAACGAATTGACAGACTCTTCCCTAGCATCGTTTATAAAACTGCAGGTATTGAGAATCACGAGATCGGCTTTGCCTGCACTTTCGGCAATCACCCAACCTTTATCCAAGAACTGAGCTATCACGACTTCAGAATCGACCCTGTTTTTCGGGCATCCGAGCGAGCAGCAGAACACCGTTTTTTTCATGGAACTCTCCATAAGACCTAAAGTACGCCGGTATGTTTAAGAAGTTTATAAGTATTGAGAATTACTACAAGAACTCCAACGAGACCAAGCATAAGTTTGACAGGAATTTTTTTGCAGAGATATGCACCCAAAGGAGCCGCAATCATTCCGCCGATGATGAGACCCAGAATTATCTGGGTGTAGTTTTTAAAGTCGCCGATCATTGCGACAAACGTGGTCGTTTCGGCGATAGTTACGAAAAATTCAGCCGTATTTACTGTGCCTATCGTTCTGGGAACGTCGTGACCTGAAGCCAGAAGCGTGCTCGTTACTACCGGGCCCCAGCCGCCGCCGCCCATTGCGTCAGTGAAACCGCCTGCAAAACCGAGCGGGATCGTATAGTTGCCGTATTCACGCGGTTTTCCGAGCTTTCTGAAAATCTTGGAAAAGATGAATCCGCCCATGATTAGAAGGTAGATGTCGATCACGATGTCAAGCTCTTTACTTTCGAAGTTTACGAGAAGATACGCGCCGACGATACCGCCCAGAATACCGGTGAAAAGAAGGCGGAAAAAAAGCCCTTTGTGGACGTTTTTCATCTTAAGGTGCGAAAGCCCCGAAACGAGAGTCGTGAAAATCTCCGAAACGTGGACGCATGCGCTTGAAATCGCGCTCGGAACGCCTGCCGTTCTCAAAAAAGTGTTGGAACTTACGCCGTAGCCCATGCCGAGCGAACCGTCAATCATTTCAGCGGCAAAACCGAGAAGAATATAGATTATTATTTGAGCCGTAAACATTTAAACTCCTTAAAAAATTACGCTTTTTTAGCGCTGCCGATCTTTTTGCAGCCTTCTATTATCATCAACACTGCAAGAACGACAAGGATCACAGCAACAGAGCCGAGGAAGTAATTTGGAGCAGCCACGAAGTATTTCCAGATCATCCAGCAGAGAGCGAATATCGTCATCGTAAGCATGAAGATCGTTGCCCAGAGCGTGTATTTGATCGGTTTGTTTTTCGAATAGAAGTAAGCAGTTAAGATTATGAAAACAAGTGCAGCAACAAGCTGGTTCGCCGCACCGAAAAGAGGCCATACGCTTGCCCACGAATCGGTGATGCCGAGCAGGAATGCCGGGATTATCGCAACTACAGTGTAGAAGAATTTGTTCTGGAGTTTTGCCGGAAGTTTGTCGCCTATCATTTCGTTCGTGAGGAATCTAGCAAGTCTGACGCTTGTATCGAGAGTCGTCATAATGAAGACGTTGACTATCGTGATACCGATGACGACACCGACTTCGTTACCGAAAATAAAGGATGTCAGCCTGCCGAAGCCGTTTCCGTAAACGCCGAGAGCGCCGCCCGAATTTTTGAATATCCACTGGAGCTCGTTCTCGCCCGTTCCCCATTTTATCGCAGCACCAGCAATGATAACGCAGACGATACCGATGACCGTTTCCATGAGCATTCCACCGAAACCGACGAACATCGCGTCTTTCTCTTTATCAAGCTGCTTGGAAGTGGTTCCCGAAGCAATGATGCTGTGAAAACCGGAGACCGCGCCGCAGGCGATGACGATGAAAAGGAAAGGAACAAGCGGTCCTTGAGACGAATCTTTGAATGTTTCGGCAATAACGAAAGGAGCGTTCATGTCGGGGTGAACAATGAAAATTCCGATAAATGCAAGCGAGATTCCGAGGATAAGGACCCAGCTTGAAATATAGTCACGCGGCTGGAGAAGTATCCAGACGGGAGTAACCGAAGCTGCGAATCCGTAAACCATAAGGAGCGTGAACCAGATCGAATAAGCTGTTTCTTTTGTTCCGATCGTGATCGGGAACTGGAAGCCGAGCCAGATGAGGAAAATAAGCCCTGCGATAGCAATTATCGTGTTCGCCCAGAGCGGAAGCCATCTGTTTTTATTGATGACACCGAAAAGCATTGCAAGCGGAATGAGCGCGAAAGTCGGGATGACAAGTTCCGGCTTCGTTATCATCGAAGTTGCAGCCAGGTTGCCAAAAACCGCGATGACAAGAACGATAGTGAGCCATACAAAGACCAGAAAGAGGAATTTCGCCTTTTTCGAAACGTATTTTTCAGCCGTATCGGGAATACTTACTCCCTGATGGCGGACGGAAATCATAAGCGAAAGATAGTCATGTACCGCACCGATGAAAACACCTGCCACAAGCAGCCAGATAGCCGCAGGACCCCAGCCGAAGCACGTTACAGCTACTATTGGACCGACAATAGGACCTGCACCGGCAATCGATGAAAAGTGGTGTCCGAAAAGGACTATCGAAGGTGCCGGATAAAAATCGACACCGTCATTCATTGCGTGTGAAGGAGTCGGATTTTCGTCAACCGGATCGATGAGTTTCTTTTTAATTACGCTGTTGCCGTACCAGAAGTATGCAACAACAACCCACAAAAGCGAAAAAACAAGAATGTAAATACTGTTCATTTTTCACCTCGAAAAATAAAAAACCGAGGGATTTTACTCTCAACGGATTTGTTTTCAAATGATTTTTTTCCGTCGCGCCGTCGCCGCCTGTTCTTGCCGGGATACCGTGATCCCGTGATAACGTGATCCCGACGGCGGCGTTAAGAATCAGGATTTTCTTTTTCCCTTCTTTTTCTCGGTTCTCCCCAGCCTGTCAAGCAGGAAAAGCCCGAAAGTGATGTAGATAAGCCAGATGAACCAGTTTCCGAATTTCTGGTAAACGGTATCGATTTTATAAAGCGGAACTTTGCGGTTTATCGTCGTTCTTTCAAGGAATTTCGTTGAATTTTCGCATGTGCCGTCTGGAAGAATGACTTCGCTGATTCCGACATTTGCGCTTCTGACAATCGTTCTGCCCGTTTCGACCGCGCGGAAAGGATAAAACATTCCGTGCTGGAAGGTTTCACTCGAATCGCCGAACCACGCGTCGTTACTGATGTTGACTAATATTTCGGCTCCGTTTTCAACAAAACCTGCGACGTTTTCACTGAAAGTTCCGTCGTAACAGATGAGAATCGCCGCTTTGAAATCACCGTAATCGTAGACTGTGTATTCCGTTCCGCGGACGAAATCGCCTGAAAATTCGGGAACAAGTATCGAAAGCCCGAGCGAGCGGAGAACTTTGCTGTAAGGCAGGTATTCGCCGAAGGGGGCAAGCTTGATTTTCTTATAAATTTCGCGGATTTTTCCGTTCTGAATGAACCCTGCGGCATTATAAAAACTCATATCGATTCTGTCTACCATGTCCAACCCGACGATTTGATTCGGGAAGTTGTAGGCACGCGGGAAATAGCGGTCCATAACGTAGTCGAAGTTGTCAAAACCTATAGGAATTCTGAGAGGCATCGCCGCTTCATACCAGACGACAAGGTCTGTGTCGCGGTCGAAACTGTTGAGCTGGTCGACAAAAACATCGATCATTTCAAAAACCGTCTCCTCTTTTGCGTTGATGTCATACTGGTTTATCGCAGGCTGCATGAGCGCGACTTTTATCTCTTTTTCGGGAACCGCCGACTTGAAAGAAACAAGTTTGTAAGCCGAATAGGAAAAAAGCAGCGTTATAACGACTGCAAGGACGATACCCTCTTTTTTATCGTGCTTTTTGAAGAAAAGCGTGTAGGCGTAAAGCGAGCTCCACACAATCATAAACGAAATTATGTAGACAGACCCTAACGACGCCCACTGCAGGATAACTTTATTCGAATACTGCGAATGACCGAGTGCCGCCCAGAAAAAATCAACCGGGAAAAATGTGCGCAGAAATTCTACTGCGACCCACAGAACCGCAATAAACCAAGGCTTCAAAGGAAGCGGAGAACCTTCACCGGCAGTTATCAAAGCACCGAAAGTGCCTGATTCTGCCGGTCTTTTGGCAAAAAAACGGCAGAGAACAAAGAATAAAAGCCAGTAAGTACCCAGAATCAGGAACATCAGAATCAGCGCAAGAATGCCTCCGGCGACACTCATCCCGCCGTAAACATTGAGAGAATAGAATATCCAGTAAAAAACGAATGCGTTTGCCGGCATCGTAATCAGATATATCGTGAGAACCTTTTTTTTGAATGTCGCGCAGCAGTTCAAAATCTGAAAAAAGAGCGGAAGCACAGGAAAAATCAGAATCCAGCCCATAAGCTGGTGCAGAAAAACAGGCTCGCTGCTGCCAGGAATGACAAACGGAAAACTGAGAGCAAAACAGAAAATGAAGAAAAAAGCTGCGGCAAAAATCTTTATTTTCGACATTTACTCTTCGCCGCGCCCTTTCCACTGAGGAAAAATCTGCTTCATTACCACGATTTCGGCTTCACGCATCTTTGAGCGCTCTGCCGCTTTGTGGTGATCAAAACCCAAAAGGTGGAGAATTCCGTGAACGACCATGAAAATCATCTCTTCTTCAAAAGTCGTTCCGTATTTTTCGGCATGAGTTGCGACGACATCTGTGCAGATGAAGATGTCACCCAGAAGAAACGGCGCATATTCAGCCCCCTCGCCTTCTGCAAAAGCGAAGGAAATGACATCGGTCGCACGGTCTATATGCCTGTAATTGTTGTTTATTTCACGAATTCCCTCTTCATCGGTGAAAATCACCGAAACTTCATAGGGATCTGTCGATTTCAGATTTTTGTATTTCAGCGCGAAACGTATGGCTTTGCGCATATCGGCTTTCAAAACGCCGGGCGCATAGCTGCATTCCGAAAAAAACGCTATTTTCATTTGATCTCCTGCTCATTCTGGTTCGCAGCGACAGTCAGCTCATTTTGCTGCTCAGTTGCGGCAGACTGTTCTTTAACCTTATCCTGCGGATATTTAACTCGGCCGTGATATATTCCGGAGAATGTGTTGACGAGAGAATCTTCTATAGTCTGAATATCTTTTGTCGTCAGGTTGCAGTTGACAAACTGATTTTCCCTGATTTTACCTGCAATTATCTCCTGAACCCTTGTTTTTATGCCGTTTTCGGTCTTTTTATCCATCGAACGCACGGCCGCTTCGCAACTGTCGGCAATCATCAGAAGCGCAGTTTCTCTCGAACGCGGCGACGGTCCGGCATACCTGAATTCGGCTTCCGAAGTATTCGGATCAGCCTCTTTCGCCTTTTTGAAGAAATATCCTACGAGCGTCGTACCGTGATGCTCAAGTATCGCAGACTCGATCTCTTCTCCGAGGTGATACTTTTTCGCGAGTTCAAGACCGTATTTTACGTGGTTTGTGATGATTCTAGCAGACATCGTCGGGCGGTAATTGTCATGTGCATTTCTTCTGTCGCGCTGGTTTTCAGTGAAATATTCCGGTCTTTCAAGCTTTCCGATATCGTGAAAATAAGCCATGACCTTGCATTTGAGCGGATTGAGCCCGAGCTCACGCGCAGCGACTTCGACAAGCGATGCGACCGTGAGCGAATGCTGATAGGTGCCGTTCGCATAGACCGACATCTGCTTGATGAGTTCGTTACTCATTGTCGAATAGCTGACATATTTGATGTTTGTGACATAGTCCAGAATCGATTCGAAAAGCGGTATCATTATCGTGAGTATTCCACCGGAAAGCATCGCGGAAACAAATGCACAGACGATAGCGGTAAAAACATGAATTCCGCTGTGGTTCAACGAAGAATCAAGTACACCGACCACGAGGGCGAGCCCCATAGAAACGATCGAGAATTTAAACGTCTGCCACATGATCTGACCGGACGATTCGACATGGAAAATGATGTACATGAAAATGAGCGAACCGAAAATATAAAAGACAGGAATAAAGTAGTTTTCGGGGAATAACATAGACAGCGCCGCCGAAAGTATGAACAGAAAGAAGCACGCCGTTTCAGTATTGACGAGAACTCTAACCGCAGCGACGAAAAACGGCAGCGGGAAGAAGAAATATACCGCCTTGTTGTCATAGGCGACTTCCTGAATCCACGGCATCGCATAGCGCAGAAGGAAAAGCGCCGTGAACATAAGCGAAATCATCAGCAGAAGATCCTTGTTGCGGTATTTGAATTTGCCGATCGAGCGGGTGAAAACAAGAAAAACTATCGAAATGAAAGCGGCGATATAGAAAAAATTCCCGAAAAAGAAAAACTCGCCCGAAATGTTGTCGGACTGCGCCTTCATAACCTTGAAAACTTCGATATCATCCTTCGTGATCACAGCGCCTGAAGAAATTACGCGCTCGCCTCTCGAAATTTTTCTTTTAGATTCCGTTGACGGGTCGTTTCTCGCTGCAAGCTGTTTCTCTTCCGTGATGCTGCTGTTGTAAAAAAGGGAATCCTTCATCGTCCACGAACCGACTTCAGCAATAATTTCAAAACCGTGATCCGTAAAATCAGACATGTTGAGTTTGTCTTTCATGTGAAGGATTTCAGCCTTGAGGGCAACTGAATTTATGATTCTCCCGATCTGAATCTGATCTTCGGAAACTTCCTGCGAAGAGGAATCCTTTTTTCTGACGAGAATGTACTTCGGAACATAGTCGGACGGAATTCCTTCGCGCAGAATGTAATAGTCGTTCTGGTTGAAATAGTCGGAAATCTCGGCAATCGCATCGGGGATTCGCGCCGGAAAAATATTTTCGGCAAGATCACGGAAAACGTAATTCGAAAGAGGAGTTCCGATTATACGCTCAAAATCGCTCCGTTTGTTCATAAACAGAGCAGGAAGTCCCGTTTTAAATTCGCGCAGATCGCTGTTTTTGCCCGAATTTATGACATAATCGGCAAGAATATCCTGAAACTCCGGCGGAAACGGAAGGTTTTTAGCAACGATCGTTTCCTTTATGTTCTCTCTAGCCGCATCGCGCATCATTTTGAACGCTTCGCTCATAGCTTCGAGATTTTTCTTCTGATCGACGAAATCATAGGTATAAGGCACTTCTTTCTGAGCCTTTTCCTGATTTTTATATGTTTCTTCAAGATTGATTATCGTGTAATCCTTGTCGGCAATTATCGAATGGTCGATCGTATGACCCACATTTTTTTCATCAACAGGATAGTTTTCCTTTCCCGAATCGGGGATCAGAATCCAAGCAAGCAGGAGAGTAAAAACAAAAAAGATTATAAAACGGGACTTCGTGTCATTCCGGCGCAGCCAGCCGACATATTTTTCAGAAAAATCATCGAATTTTTCAAGCAGAGTCACATAGTAAAATATCGCAGAAAAAACGAACCAGACCATGAGCTGAGGCGAAGAATCACGTTTTCTCTGCCATGAATCGTAGATTTTATACGGCTTTTCGAATTTGCCGAACCGCCAGCGGAAAATATCTTCGTCTTCGTTTTCAGGTGACTTTTCTATAATGAATTTCAGCTTTTTGAACTCTTTTACGAGCCTGATATTCAGATTGTCGTTTGTCTCTCTTAAACTTTCCATTTTTCTCCGCGGACAAAAAACGGGGCATTATGAACCAAAAGTCGATTCAAGTCAAAAAAGACAGCGGCGGCGCAAATAATACCGGGATATCAGAATCTCGGGATATCGTGATCCCGAAGCGCCGCAAAAATCACGGAACCAGGGATCCCGAAGTGCCGCTTCATTTCTTTTCTTCCCCGGTTTCCAGAAGCTGCCCCTGGAAGATTCCCGAATTCTTGATGAAAAACACCGCCTTGAGAGGCTCTGCAAAAATTTCGAGTTTTTTCGCGTAATCCTCTTCCTCACCTTTTGCAGGAGTGTTGAGTCCGAGGAAAACAACGTCGGCTGAACTGCTGACGCGGCTGAGGACGTGCTCGAAAAGTTCGTTTTTCTCTTTTATGACTATCATCGGCTCGGCACTTATTCTCGAATCTGCCGAAAGTTTTCTGAGCTCGGCTTCTGCCCCCTCTTTTTCCGATTCGTCGGAAACCATTCGAAGAAGTTTGATGACCGCATCGTCCCACGCCGGAGATTTTGTGAGAAGATAAGCTAAAAGCAGCATCAGATCGCCGTTTCTCTGCAAGCCGCCCCACCAGACATGGATTATTTTCTGCGAGTTTTTCACATCAAAATCGGGCGAAACTTTGCCGATTACCGTTGATTTTTTGAGAGTTGACACACGGCGCATGACCGAAAGGTATCTCGGCAGATATTTTTCAACCTCGTCGGGCCAGCACATCATTATCGTGTTCGAGCGAAGCCCCGCCATGCCGTTTGACTGAACCGCAGCAAGGATTCCCTCTTCGAAATTTTCCATGACAGTAACTTCCGGAAAAACCGAAAGAGAGTGTTTCTTGTAAAAATCCTCCATAAAATCAACTTCTTTTTCTATTTCGAGGTTCTCTTCGCCGAGTCTACCGAATATGACTTTCGTGACGGTGACTATACCGCTGCTGAGACCGAAATCTGAAGCAAATCCGACAAGTTTAATCTGTTTTTCGTTGTCGTTTATGAAAACCTGAATGTACGGGCGCCAGTTT
The DNA here is from genome assembly GCA_017538365.1 of bacterium. Classification (GTDB taxonomy): domain Bacteria; phylum UBP6; class UBA1177; order UBA1177; family UBA1177; genus UBA1177. The sequence goes on from JAFYIZ010000004.1 coordinate 73,552, forward strand.
CTGGGAGTCATTTTGAGGTCTTTGAGCTGAACTAACGAATTTTTGATAAGATTTTCGTAAACGCCGCGTCTCGCGTCTCCCGCAGCCGAATTGTGTGCCGCGACACGTCCTAAAATGAAATAAAGTATAACTTCGATTATTATCGCAACTACACTGAGCAGCGGATCGATCAGGAACATTACGATTATGCAGGCGATTCCGCCGATAAGGCTTATTATTGCCGGAATTTTGAACTGCGGCCGCCATGAAGGCTCGTTGCTCAGCGTTTCAAGTGCCGCCGTTATGTTGACGATTCCGTAAACCGTGAGGAAAAATATTGTAAGAATCGAAGCGACCGTGTTGAGATCCCCTAGAAAAACCGCGCCGCAGGCTATTGCAAGTGAAAGAGCAAACGATGCATATTCCCCTTTTTTCGATTTCAGGAACTTCTGCCCTTTCGGATTAGCGACCTGATCGCACGCCATCGCAATGAAAGTTCTCGGCGCACCGAGCATCGATCCGACTGCACTCGAAAAAATCGCGCCGAAAAGTCCGGGAAGTATCACAATGTTGCCGTTTACCGGTGAAATTCTCGACCATATCATCGGATCTTTAAGCATTTCCGGGTCTGACGCCGAACCCATCGAAAGAAAAAGCGGAAGAGTGATATAAAACGCAAAACCGGTGAGAGTCGCGGCAATTGCGCCTATCGGAATCGATTTCTGCGGATTTTCCAAATCTCCCGAAAGCCCCAAACCCGCCATAATACCGCTCACGGCAGGGAAAAATATCGCCATCGCCGTAAAAAACGTAAGGTCACCGTGACGCGCAAAAATTTCACCCGCACTTGTCGGGAAAGTCGAAAAACATTCGGTAAAACTTCCTTTCATGAATGCGCCGATTATGAGAAAAAGTATTGAAACTGCTACGAAAATCATAACCGGAATCTGCGTTTTCATCGCAAAACCAGCTCCCACGAAAGAGACTGCCGCAACGATTGCGATTATTCCGAAGGTCACCGCGTAAAGCGAAAACGAAGTCTCGAAAAGCATCTTTATGACTTCGGCAAGACCGAACGAATAGAGCGTTATCGAAAGCGCCTGCGAAAGGAAAAGCGGAAGTCCTACAGCACCGCCGATTTCAAAGCCCAGACTTCTGGAAACAATGTAATATGCGCCGCCGACGCCGATTTTCTTGTTTGTCGCAATAGATGAAAAGGAAAGAGTCGTTATCAAAGTTATCGAATTCGAAATAAGAACGATGAAAACCATCGGCCAAAGTCCGACAGTTCCGACAAGACTTCCGGCACGCATATACATGATAACGCCGAAAATCGTAAGAATCGTCGGAGTATAGACACCTAAAAAAGTTCCGAGTTTTTTTGTTTGTGCATTTTCCATAAAAATCGACCTCTAAAAAACAAAGCGCGGTCATTATAGTCAGATTTTTTAAAATTACGATTCTTTAAGCCGAAACTTTACAGACCGTCTCTCACAGGTTGCGTTTCTGAAGTAAAAACAGAGCCGTTTCCGCAGAAAGAAGAATTTGAGAGGCTTTCTTCCAACATGTTGAAATCGTTAATATTCCAAGCATTGACGGCTGTCATATTGTTCCCGAACAAGAGCTTTTTCGAGCCGAAACTCCTGAGTTCGGAATCGGCGATATTCAAGCCGTTGTTGTTGTTGAAAAGTGTCATTGAATCGAATCTGAGAAGGGATGAAGAATAGAGCGATATTCCGTGACCGAAACCGGTTTTCGGAGCAAAAACGCAGCTTTCGGTCTCTGTGCATTTGCGCGGCAGAGTGTTTTTGATTTCGATATTTTCCAAAGAAATTTCAGAACTTATGACAAGTATTCCCGTTTCTCTGTTTTCTGAAAAAAGGCCGTCTTTCATTACGGCATTTGCACCATCCTGAATTGCCGCACCCACTCCGAATTCTCCCGCATAACTATCTGATTTTGTTGAAATAATTTCAAAGTCTTCGATATCGGCGCTGCACGCTCCGTCAAGCAGGATTCCCGCCTTTTCAGCAGAATTTACAGAAAGGCGCTTTATAAAACTTTCACTTCCGTCAACAAGCTGCAAAGCAAAACCGTTCTCCCCCAAACCGTCAGAAAAAACCGATTTAAACACAAGATCTTCGGCATACAGCACTGCTCCGCGCGAAAAAACGCCGTTTCCTCTGCTATTTTCTATTGAAACCCGCTCAAAGCAGCCTTTCACATTGCCGTCAAGAACGATCCCGCCCTGCTCTTCTATAGTTTCGAGCATATTTTCAGCAGTAAAATCAATGAGTTTTAAATCTATTTCATCACTTTCAGAAGAGACTAAAATAAATGAAGTTGCGGTATCGGAAATCAAGCTCTTTTTTATAGTTATGTCGGCAGAGTTTTCAGCATAAAAACCGTGTCCTTCATAGCTTCGGAGTCCTCCGTAAACACTTGAAATCACAGAATTTTCTATATTAATTTTGTTCAAATTGCCGCTCTCTCCCCAAACCGCTATTCCGAAAGAATTGACACCTGTCATTTCGCTTCCTGAAACACTCAAGCTGCCGTTTCCGAAAGAAATTCCGTAACTTATTCCCGATGCCGATTCGTCGATGTCGCCGATAAAACTGTCAGTTACCATAAGATCGGCGCGGCAGCCAGCCTCATCGGGACAGATGTTTATTCCCCCTTTCGTGCAGTGCGAAAGAACGCTGTTTTTAACAACTGTTCTGCTTCCGTTTCCGGCAAAAATGCAGCGGACATTTCCCGAAAGAGAAACATTTTCCAAAGTAATTTCAACATCTTGACCAACTTCCACGACTGCCTGATTTTCTTCATCACTGCAGACAATCAGAGTATTTTCAGACCCCTTTCCGGAAATAAAAAGTTCTTTTTCCGCTTTTATGCAGCCCGAAAAACAGCCGTCACCTAAAATCAATTTTCCGTTTTCTGCTTCAGGCAGAGGAACGCAGTCGAAATTTCTGTCGTATTTTTTCATTTCAGAAATCTCAGGCTTTTCAGGCAATTCCGGCTTTTGATATGAAACAGTATTTTCAATACACTCTTCAGCCGCTTCATCGGGAAATTCGTCAAAATCTTCATTTTCTACCGGAATATTTTCCGCAGCCCCGCCGCACGAAAAGATAAAAAATGCAATAAAAACAATAACAAGCACCATCATTGCAGTTCAAAAAAAGTATCGATTATAAAAAGTTCTTCTTCGCGTTTTATGTCGGCTGACAAAAAATCGTTCCGCGTGAAACCTTCACGTAAAGAGTCATTTTCAACTGCATTCTGAACAACAAGCCCGAAGCTTCCCTCTTCAGAAAAAACCGAAAGATTTTTGAATGCTGCAGCAACCGGAGCGGAACCGTCAACACCGTCGAGGATTATAGCGGCACGCGGAAAACCGCTGATTGAGCTGTTTTCAATCAAAATCGAATCAGCTTCCGTAAGAAAAGAGTTCTTCACGACGATTCCGTCGCCCACGCTTTCAAGCATGACATCCCTTTTTCTCACTCCTTCGATTACACTTTCTGAAATTTGAAAAGCAGTGTTTCCCAGAATTTCGACTGCAGCTGCACCGTTATCTGAAAAAACGGCTCCAGAAACAGACAAATTTCCTTTTTTGCCGCTATTATTCTGCGCCCATAAAGCGGCAAAACCGCATTTTAAGAGAGTGACATTTTCAAGAGTTACTTTGTGCGCGCCGTTTATCAGAATTCCGGTTCCGTCAGTGCGCTCCATCTTTGAATTTTTCATCAAAACATCGGAATCTTTGCCCGAAATCACGATCCCGCGACCGCCGAAAACTGAACTCGCACTTATCCCTGAAAAAGAGATATTCTCCATTTCGACGGAGCTTCCCGAAATAAAAAGCGCAGCCGAATCAGTTGAGACATTTTTAAAGGAAAAATCCCGCAGCATCACACCTGAAGTGTCTGAAATTACAAGATTTTTCAAATAAGTCGAGCCGTCTTTCCTGCCAAAGAGACGAAGCGGTTTTGCCACTGTAATAGAACCATCGAAAACTCCGCTTCCAAGACAGACACAATTTGAAAAAGCGGCAGCCGAATTTACAAGAGCATCCTGCAGAGAATTGATGTCATGCGCCGTATAGCACTTTCCTCCGCACTCTTCGGACAGGTCATAATCAACAGAAACATCCTGAGAACATGAACTCAACAAAATAAAAACCAAGATAAAAGCAAACATAGATTTCACCACGCATTAACAAATAACAACATAGCGGATATTTATTACTTGAAAAAAGATTTTTGTCAAATATAAATTTGATTTATTTTATCAAATTTAGAAATTCACAACATCTTTATTTTCGTTGACATCATAAACGCCGTTTAAACCGACATTAAAGAATTCGTCTTCGTAGATATAGCTGTAAATCATGTAGAAGCGCATAACTTTTTTGACGTAATCGCGCGTCTCTTTGTAAGGAATCATTTCGACAAAAAGATAAGCTTCCTTCCCGCCGTAGCGCGATATCCAGTCCGAAACGTTGTGGGGACCTGCGTTGTATGCGGCTGTGGCTGCGATAAGGTTGTTGTCGAAACGCTTTAAAAGTTTTGAAAGATACCAGACCGAAGCCTTCATGCTGTCGTAGGGATCCATCGGGTCTTTTATCTTGATTCCGCCGAATTTGCTGATTTTTTCAAATGTCTGAGGCATTATCTGCATAAGTCCGAGCGCTCCGACATTCGATGAAAGCGACTCCCTGTAGTAAGTTTCGGCGCGCATTATCGAATAGATGAGCTGAACCGGAACATTGAATTCTCCAGCAAGTTTGAGGACGACTTCGAGGTAAGGCGTCGGATAAAGAAGCCGCCACTCCTCTTTTTTGCCGTAGTGCGGCGAATAGGTTAAATCGGCGTTAAGCTGGTTGTAGTAGTAGCTTGTGATTTTTGCCGTTTTTTTGAAAAATTTGTTGTAGACAAGGTGGATTTTCGAAAGGATTTCTTTGTAGTTCGATGAAAATTCGTCAATTATCTGCGCTTCAGGCATCGGAACCTTCATCGAAGTTGCGTTTTTAGCGTGTTTTGCCTCGTTGTAAGAGGTGTATATCCGCATCATATCGACATAAAATTCAACTCCGTCAAAGTCATCTGCCTTAAGAAAAAGATCGATCATAAAAGCAGGCTCGCGCTTCTTTATTTTGGGCTGAAGCTGGGCAAGAGTCTCTATGAACTCCTCTTTCGTCGCACTGTTTTCGACTCTGTTTGCAAGCCACTTCTGCGAAGTTGCCGAAACGTTGCTGAAATCAGGCTTCTTTTTGAATTCGTCGCGCTCGATTATGTGGAAATATGTGAAATCGTAGTACGAAATGAAGCTGCTGACACTTTCAGAAATACCGTTTTCATCGACCGAACACTTGAAATTGACGTCCGACAGTGCGGCACAGTAGCCGTTTATCCTGTCGAGAAGCGCGGTAAGCCCTGTTATCGCCTCATAACTCCCCTTCCCGTCTACGAATTTATCGCAATTAACCTTTTCGGAAAGCAGGAATTCTGACCACATCGTGAAGGCGTAGAGGTCATTTCCTTCAAAAAGATAGATGAGCCCCAGTTTGTAAAGGGCCAGCATGAAATATTTTGAATTCTGCTTTGCTTCTACTATCCCGCTCAGAATCTCCTTGCTCTTTTCCGACATGCCGTTTTCGAAATATACCAGAGCTGAGAGAAATTTCATCCTGTCTTTCTGCGTTCCGGCAAATTCATCCGACGATTTCAGCAGAAAATCTGCCGCTTCGACTTCGCGCCCCGCCTGATTCAAAATCCTGTATTTTTTGTTCACGAGCTTGTATTTGGCATCGTTCGCTTTGGTCTGCTTTGCAAGCGCTTCATCAAGCATTTTAAGCGCATCGGAATAGCGTTTGGCGGCAACAAGATAATCGGCAATTTCCAGATTTGCCGGATGCGGCAGAGTTAAATATTCATCGCTGAAAAACTGAGAAAGCTTGTTTTCACGCCGCATTATCGAAAGCCATCTCACATAATACGGTGAAGACGAGTTCGGAACGCTCTTGGTTTTCTTGAGTTTGACAAGCCTCTCGACAATCTGCGGTTTCCACGAAAGAGAGCCGTAGCTGTCGATATATTCGACATAATCTTTAAGAAATGCGACTTGCGGCTCGCCGTTTTTTTCAAGCGCCAAAATACGGTTGTAAGCCGCTGCACCGTTATCCTGCGCATCAAGACACCTGTCGTAAAATTCAATCGCTGAATCATACTGTTTTCTGTAAAGCGCAATGTCACCTTTCACACACTCAAGATCGCTGAAAAGATAGTAAACCGGATACGAACTTTTTATCTCGTCAATTATCTCAAGAGCCTGATTGAAGCGCTTTCTTGCGATGAAAGTTTTGACGAGGATCATTTTGTAATAAAGAGTGTTTTTGACGTCGTTCGGCAGCGCAGAGATCAGTTTTTCGGTCTCGTCGTATCTTGCGAGCTTCATGAAAAGCTCGATCTTCAGTATCGTGAAATCGGTTTTTGAGGCAAACTCAGCCTTGTCGATATGCGATGCGGCAAGGGCAAATTCGTTAGCCTTGAAAAGCTCTCTGATGCAGGCTTCCGTCACATTTTCGTCATTCAGACAGTCATGGTAGGAAAAAAGCGGAAAAGTGAGAAACAAAAATGAAAACAGAACGAAAAGCGACGGTTTCATGCGAACCTCATCAAAATCCGGGCAATTCTAAGGATTGAAGATTTTTTTTCAATAATTTTACCCGTGATGATAGTTTGAGCCGCTGTTTATTGAAAGGCCGCGGTAGATCTGCTCTAAAATGTTGATCCTGGCGAGCTGGTGCGGCAGAGTCCACGGCGCAATTGAAAGAGCGAGGTCTTCTTTGATATCGCCGAAACCGTATGCGCCGCCGACAACGAACACGATTGAGCCGTGAGAAACCGATTTTTCGCTTAAAAGTTTTGCGAAAGCGAGCGAATCAAAAGATTTTCCTGTTTCTCTGAGTGCGATGACAAAAGAGTTCGAAGGTATTGATTTTATTATGCTTTCAGTTTCAAGTTCAAGATCACCACGCTCTTTAAGTTCTATAACTTCAAGCGGAGAATAGATTTTTATCCTTTTCTGGAAAAAATCGTCTATTTCCTTGAACTGACTTTTGAGTTTTCCGACAACGATTAGAGTGATTTTCATTACTGAATATAAGAACTCACGTCAACTTTCGCGCAGCCTGACCAGATATCTTCCAGAGAATAGTAATCGCGCAGTTCTTCAAGCATGATATTGACTACTACGCTTCCCGCATCAACAAGAATCCATTTTGCGCTCGTCTCGCCTTCGATCAAAGGTTTTGCGAATCCGGCGTTTTTGAGCTCTCTGAAAAGCGAATCGGCCATAGTCGTATTGTGCTGCGTACTCGTTCCCGTTACAAAAACGATAAAATCGGTATATCCAGACTTTTTATCTACGTCGAAAGCCATGATATTGACACCTTTTTTATCGGAAAGCGTGCGGAGAACCGTCTCTAATTTTTCATTCTTCGTCATGTTTTTCTTCCTTTTTTTCTGACTTTTTCTTCATTATGTTTACCGAAGAATCAAGCGTTCTTCTGTGGTATTCCTCGTTGTATTCGGGTTCTGAGATTGTTTCGGCGAAATCGGTCGAAAGGCTGCGTACTCCTTTGATGCTGAAGGTTACGTCTTCATCGGTGAACCTGAACGAAAGTTCTTCAATTTTTATCTCGGCGACAGTTCCGTCAAGAGCAACAAAAACTGTCATTTTTCCTTTAATACCGTCTTTCTTTTTGCCGGATAAACCCGCGATAAGAGAATCATCACGCATCTCCTCGGTACCCTGAAGGTTCTGAAGATACTTTTTTTCGGGAAGTGCGGCGCGGTCGGTTTTTCTATCGCTGAAAACGATCGTAACAAGATGCCCTTTGAACGAACCTACCTTCCACGCCTTTTCAGAATCTATCGAAGCGTGGTCACGAAGCATGAGATAAATTGACGGAATCGCGCCGAAAAGGTTGTCGCGGAGCGTAACGTGCTCGCCCATGCTGAAAGTTTTCGTAAATTCGCCGCCGAACTGTTTGCGGTAAAAGAAGTTGTTTCTCCAGATTATATCCCAGCCTTCGTTCTTGTTGTTCTGGTAACTCATCGAAAAGTTGCCGGACTTGTCGCTTTTATACTTTGAATTCTCGTGCAGCGAGAGCTTTCTTTCGGTCGTCTTTTCGTTCTCACCATCATCCGCCGCGGTTTTTATAACGGAAACCGTCTCGTAATCGACACTCTGAGAAAACGAGTAAATCCCGTTTTTGTCGCGGAAGTATGAAAGCGGGGCGACAATCAGCTTTTCGAGCTCGTCAAGAGACGTGTAAAGCTGACTTTCGTCTATTTTCGGTTCGTAAGTTTCTTCATTTATGACGCGCCACTTGCTTTCGACGTTTTCACTGTTTCCCGAACACGAAACAATCATCAATAGAGCGGCAAAACAACACAAAAACTTTTTCATTTCTCACCTACAAAACAAAAAAACGCAGTATTTTAACGATTTTTGCAAAAATTTCAAGGAATATTTTCTTACTCTGTCACGTCGAAAAACGCTTTGAGGTCTATCGTTGAAAGGAACTTTTTTACGACAGCAAGAGCGACTTTCCGGCTCTCTTCCTTCACCTTTTCGTCTCTATTCTGCGCCGTTACGAAAAAAGGTTTGTGGTCATAGTGCGCGATCTTGAATTTTTCACCGTTTTTGAATGTGTTGATATCAACAGAAACCGTTATTCTTTCGTAGCCGTCGACTTGGACTGAAGCAGTTTTGACGACAATGACAACTTTATGCGGCAGCTCTTCTTTCTGAGTCGGGACGATGCCGAAATCAAGAAGCGCCTTTTCGATGTCACCGCTCATTCCGACCGGACTTTCGACACTCAAAAAAATCTCGAAATTACCTGAAAGTTCGGGAACAAGGGGGATTTCCACAAATTTTTTATCGCCTTTTAAAAGATTCACAGACCCGCTAACATTTCTATAACCATCCAATTTTACTTCAAATTTATAGTTTGCAGGTTTAAGGAATATCTTTTTATTGAGCTCGTAGGATTTTCCGTCGATCACGACTTCTCCTTTCACATCGGAACCAGCCTGAAAATATACAGAACCGTAAGAAGCGAGCTTTTCAACCTCGGCTTTCAGAGCAGAGAGCGCCACGATATATTTTTCTCTTTCGGGAACCTGCCTGTCGCTTACGGCATAAAGCAGCGAATACGAAAGATAAATCATCGTGAGAACGTCGTCATACTTTTCAGGGGGAAGCGTCTCAATATCTTCCGGCATAGTTTTGAGAAGATAAGTTATCGTATTTTCTATCGAATTCCGCGTCATAAAGGCAGTAACCTCAACAAAACCGCCTTTTTCCACCGGTTTTGTGAAAAGAACACCTTTTAAAGAAACGTTTGAGCGGATAACTATGTCGTTTCTCAGCGATTCCGTATATTTGCCGTCACGCTCTTCCTGGCTTATCACCGTTTTGGAAACTATGTCGGCAACAATTGAGTTTGCAAGCTGTGAAAGAGCGTCGTTTTTAGCCGATTTTTCATCCTCTCCAGTTCCCGTTCCTTTGAGGACTGCCGCAAAAAGAGCTTCTCCGCCGCTTCCGACCTCGTCAAAAGCATCCTCTTTTCCTTCAAGTCCGGCAAAAGCGTCGGAAGCATTATGGCGGACACTTTCGTAATCCGATTTTGCCGCAGTCGCACACGAAACAGCAAAAACAGACAATAAAAACAGCAAGTTACAAAAAAACACTTTTCTCATATCCGACCTATTCTATTACAAGTTCGACTTCTCCGTTTCCAGCCGCTTTGATAACGAGGAAAGAACCTGCGTCACTCACTTTTTCAAGCTGACCGGGGCCGCTGTAAGCCTTTTTGAGAGCAAGGAAAAACTCATAAGCGTTCGGAATATCCTTGAGGTAAACGATGTATGAAAATGTCGATTTGCCGTCGGCCTGCGGTTTTACCGGCTTTGTTGAAAGTCCTTTAAGCACAGCGTAAACCGCATCACTCACTGCCGCGCCGTCGGTGCTGTTGGAAAGGACAACAAGTTTGAAAGGTTTCCCTTTCTTGCTCATTTCCATCCACTCTTTGCGGATCTGGCTGATTACTTTGGCGCTTGCGTCGTTTACTGCTTCCTGAACGAGTGCGTTTGCGTCGCTGACACGCCTTTCAGCCGAATATCCGGTAGTCGTTCCGAGCATTTTTCCCGTTGCCGTTTCAAAAACTTCGACTGCGACTGATGCTTTCGTACCGACGCTGCCGTTCACACCGGAATAGTTTACTTTCGCATAGACGTCAGTGCCGAAACTCAAAGCCATATCGTGCATCGGATCGGTCTCAGCACCTTCGAGTGCAGCCATTTTTGCAACGATCTTGTTGACGGTGTCGCCCTGAGCCGCCTTGTAGACTTCGAAAGAGTTATCCTGCAGGTATTCCTGAAGCGCGCTGACAGCCGTTTTCGCGAAATCGCCGCCCTTGTCTGCAAAAACGGAAATCGTCGGAAGGCCGATGCTCTCCGCGACTTCTTCAGTAGCTGTGATTATCTCGGCTGCGGCAAGTTCCTGCTGGATCATAGCGACATCGATCTTGAAAAGGTATGTAACTTTCGTTTTGCCACCCTCTTTTTTCTTCGATTTAATGTCGGATACCCAGCGGATATACTTCACAGGATTCGCATACATCTGGATCTCAAGCCCGTAAGCCCTCGTTTTTTCGGCCTGAGTTTTGAGAATCGGCTTGTCGCCCCCTTCAAGAACGAACCAGACAGCCGTTTTTTTGGCTTCTTCCAGCGCCTCTTCGACAGAACAGCCTATACCGGTAGCCTTGATCATCATTTCGCCCGTTCCCGAGCTTTCAACAAACGATGCCTCATACAAAGCTGGTGTCTGCTGTTTTTTGAAATCGCATTTGTTGGAACAACCGACCAGAGAAAGCGCCAAAACAAGCATGAATACCAAAAATTTTCTCATTTTTTCCTCCGATTTATAAAATTAACACAAAAAAACATTTTTCACCTCTCACCTGCACGCATTCGAAGCCGGCGTGTACATTCTCGCCATTGCACCGACTATCGGAAGATGGAAATTGAAATCAAGCGATGCGTAAAGCCCATGGACAAAGCCTGAATACCGGCTTGACACATCTTCCATTATTCCGCTGTATTCATCGGACTCAGCCTTTGTGAGAAAACCGACATTCCATCCGGCCTTTATGATAAAATCAAAGCTGGGAGTCGCGCTGAAACCCAGATGGATCTGCGGAGTCAGAGTAAAATGCTGGTAATTACGATTGTCATTCAAAGTGCCGTGATAGGATGCGTCGAGTGCCGGAGCAAAGAAAAATCCCGCCCCGCCGGCATAAAACCTTTTAGCAATACCGACACCGCCTCCGAACCAATAAAGAGCTTCTCCGATACTGTAGCTATTTTCATCTTTGTATTCCGCCTCAAAGCCTACATTAAAACCGAGAAAAGCCCTGAAATAAAATTCGCTTAAAGCAGGCCTGTTCATCACATAACCTAAATCGACATCCGCACCCAGATGAAATCCCGGAGCAATCAGCATAACTCCGATACCGTCTGAATAGCTGGAAGCATCACCTTTTGCATAAACAAAATTATCATCCAAACCGAGATTGAAATAAAGTCCCGTCCACGGATATTCGCGAAGCTGGTCGCCTTCTTCGGCGTCTCCGTTCGTCACTTTGATGATCGTAGGTTTGCCACCGTCCTTGCAGTTGACAGCGACATCACGCGCTCTTGCAAAACCTTTGCGCTGAGTTTTGCCTTCAACCGTTTCAAGGATCTCGAAAGGATGGTCGACTCGGATATCTTCCATAACTCCGAATTCGCTTTCTATCTTTTTGCCGTCAGTCGACCGGACGGGCATGAAAATAGCGAAGTTGTCGTCTTTTTTCAGCTCGAAGTTGGCGTTTACCGAAGCCGCCTTTATCGCGGTGCGGAAAACATCGTTGAAAACCAACATTACTTGTTTTGGTGTCGGGATTATCTGAAGCGCGGTATCGGTCGAACCCGAGATCGCACCTGAATGACCGACTATATCGCCGTAATGCTCGAAGCGCTTCGTTTCGTAGTTGTAGCGGTAAATCATGAAAACGACATTCACAGAAAGTTCGATCTCGACATCAAACGAATAGTAGTAAAGTCCGGTAACGACCGATTTGTGTTTCGAACGGATGACCCTGCCTGCCCCTCCGATCGGAGCGACGTGAGCCGCAAAAACGTAGGAAGAGTTCAGCAGATTTTTGACAAAAGCAGCCGAAAGACCGAGTTCCTTCGCCTTCGTCACCATGAAAGTCTCCTGCTCTTTCTCGGAAAGCTCGGAATAACGCTGCTCAGCACTTGCATCAAGCAGATTTCCGAAAACTTTTCTCACGTCAGTATTGAGGTAATGCTCCAAATGACGCCTGAAAGACTCCCTGTCGCTCGTTCCGGCTCTGAAAGTCGGGATGCGACCACCGAGATCGATTCTTACTTCGCCACCTTTCGTCCGCATGAAAGCCTCGTTGTCACCAAGGATTATTTTGTCGAAGCGGTTCGTTATCGTCCACTGGTAAAAAATCTTCGCAGCCTTGAGTTTTTCTTTGTTGTCAAGCGGATAGTTTATCGTAAAACTCCAAGGAATGCAGCCTCCCTCGCCTTTTTCGTTTATTTCGCAGTAGCGCATCGGAATCCTCACAGAATCCTGCATGAAACCGATGTCGCCGAAGCCCATGACAGCCTTCCGCTCGTAACTTTTCTGAGTCTCATCGGATTTAATTAGAGTTGCGTCTTCAACTGCGGAAAGCCGGAAAAGCGATATTAAACAAACCACAATAAGCAGAAATTTTCTCATTTTTTCCTCTATCAAAATAAAAATCACACTATTATTGAAAACTAAGCTGAAAAAACAAATTTTTCCTTTCTTGACTAAGAGGCGCCGCTAAATAAAATTTTGCGTTTTTGCTGTTTTATTTGGAGAGAAACCATGACGAAAAAGGCGCTTATCACGGGAATCACCGGTCAGGACGGCTCTTATTTAGCGGAACTGCTGCTTGAAAAAGGTTACGAAGTCCACGGCATAAAGAGGAGAAGTTCTTCTTTCAACACCGACAGGATCGACCACATCTACAAAGACATCCACGATAAAAACAGAAAATTCACACTTCATTACGGTGACCTTACAGACGCGACGAACCTCATCCGCATCATGCAGGAAGTAAAACCTGATGAAATCTACAACTTAGCGGCACAGTCGCACGTAAAAGTTTCGTTTGAAACAGCAGAATACACCGCAAATTCAGACGCTCTGGGAACTTTGAGACTCCTTGAAGGAATCAGGATCTTAGGCATGGAAAAATCGACCAGATTCTATCAGGCGTCGACTTCCGAACTTTTCGGCAAAGTCGCAGAAATTCCGCAGAGCGAAAAAACACCGTTCTATCCGCGAAGCCCGTACGCGGCTGCTAAAATCTACGCATACTGGATAACGGTGAACTACCGCGAATCCTACGGCATTTTCGCAAGCAACGGAATCCTTTTCAACCACGAATCACCGCGCAGAGGCGAAACTTTCGTCACTAGAAAGATAACCCGCGCTGCGGCAAGGATAATCCTCGGTCTTCAGGATATGCTCTACCTCGGAAACCTTGATGCAAAGCGCGACTGGGGACATGCGAAAGATTACGTCAAGGCAATGTGGCTCATCCTGCAGAATGAAAAACCTGACGATTTCGTAATAGCGACCGGCAGGACTTCTTCGATCCGCGATTTTGTCAGAATGGTCTTCGAATGCGTCGGAGTAAAGATCGCATTCACGGGAAAGGGAGTCGATGAAAAAGGTGTCATCGAAGAAATCGACACGGCAAAACTATCTGAATTTACTAAAGAAATCAAGATCAAAAAGGGCCAGATTGTAATCAGCGTCGATCCCAGATACTTCCGTCCGACCGAGGTCGATATCCTTCTCGGGAATCCCGAAAAAGCGAAAAAAACACTCGGCTGGAGTGCCGAAACCACCGTTGAAGAACTGGCTCACGAAATGATGCTTGCGGATATCGACGAAGCGAAAAAAGAGGCGCTTTTAATCGGAAACAACTACTTTGTCCGCGAAAATTACGGCGATTGACCTTAAAAAAATCAATTATTTACAGATTTAAAGATCAAAACTGAATTCTGCCCGCCGAAACCGAATGAATCGGTCATGACATATTTCAAATAAGCTTTCCGCGCGGTATTCGGAACATAGTCAAGATCACATTCGGGATCATGATTTTCGAGATTTATTGTCGGCGGAATGATGCCTTCGACTATTGACGAGACTGCCGAAACCGCTTCCAATGCCGCCGCCGCACCCAAAGCGTGACCGAGCATCGATTTTATGGAATTTATTGGAATTTTGTACGCGTGTTCTCCGAAAACAGCCTTCAAAGCCTTTGTTTCTGTCACATCGTTCGCAATCGTTCCAGTTCCGTGGGCAGTCACAGCGCTGATTTCATCGGGAGTTATCGCGGCATCTGCCAGAGCCGCTCTCATCGCGCTTTTAGCTCCCGAACCATCAGGATCGGGAGAAGTTATGTGGAATGCGTCGGTAGAACTTCCGGCTCCAGCGATCTCTGCATAAGTGTAGGCTTTTCTCGCCTTTGCATGTTCCAAACTTTCAAGGACGAGTATTCCCGCCCCTTCGCCCAGAACGAATCCGTCGCGGTCCTTATCAAAAGGTCTGCTTGCCTTTTCGGGTTCGTCGTTGCGTTTTGAAAGGGCGTTCATTGAAGAAAATGCCGCAACAATCAGCGGATTTACCGGTGCTTCGCTCCCGCCGCAGATCATAATGTCAGCCTTTCCGTTTTGTATCATCCTGAAAGCCGCAGCGATCGCGTGTGATGACGAGGCGCAGGCAGTACATACAGTTTCGTTGGGCCCGCGCAGACCGAAAAGTATCGCCAAAGTCCCAGCCGCCATGTTGGGTATCATCATCGGAACGCACATTGGAGAGACTCTTTTCGCACCGCGCTCAAGCAGGATCTTGTGCTGTTCAAGAGTAGTCATTATGCCGCCGAAACCGCTTCCCAAAACTATTCCGGCGCGGTTTTTATCAAGGTGATTCAAATCAATTTTCGCATCAAGAATAGCGTCTTTTGCAGCAACTGAGGCAAACTGCGTGAATCTATCCATTCTGCGAGTTTCACTTTTCGGAAAGTAGGGATCAGGATCGAAATTTTTTATTTCAGCAGCTATTTTCGTTTTAAATTCCGATGTGTCGAATGAAGAAACAAGAGAAACCGCCGATTTTCCGGCAACAAGAGCGTCAAAAAGGGTTCTGTGCCCTACCCCGAACGGAGTGACTGAGCCTAGCCCTGTGACGACGACTCTTTTAAGCATGAGTTAAGACTCTTTTACTGACTTGATATAGTTTGCGATATCACCTAAGTTCTGGAATTCCTTGAGTTTTTCATCAGGGATCTCAATTTCGAAAGCATCTTCTATTTTCATAATGATTTCAACGACATCCAATGAATCGATCTTCATACCTTTAAGCGATGATTCGGGAGTGATTTCGACATTTTCATCAAGAGCCAGATGATGTCTCACGATATCCGCGATTTTTTCGAAACACATGATTTTCTCCTATAAATTCAGGTTTTTAAAAGTTTCCATATTTTCAACATTTTGAATCTTTACTTCAATTCCGGCAGCCGCCGCAGTCTTTCTCACCAAGCCGGAAAGCGATGTTCCAGGCCCTATTTCGACAAAACTCTCGACTCCGTTCTGCAGCATAAAATCAACTGAGGGCTTCCAGAGAACAGTGCTGTAAAACTGTTTTACAAGCGCCGGTTTTATCTCCGTTTTATCGGTGTAAGGCAAACCCGTGACATTTGAGAGAACAGTTTGATCCATCGGATAAACTTCAACATTTTCAACAACTTCGGCAAATTTTTCAGAAGCACTTCTTAGCATCGAAGTGTGGAAAGGAGCGCTCACTGGAAGAAAGACCGCTCGGACTCTCGTTTTTGAATTTGCCTTTATAAAATCGACCGCCGCCTGAACCGCCTCAGTGTTTCCCGAAACAACGACCTGTGTCGGAGAATTAAAATTTGAGATCTCGACTACTCCGAGACCTTTTATTTCTTTAATAAATCCGGCAACTTCTTCATAACTCAGACCTACTATCGGAGCCATCGCACCGACTCCCGCCGGAACTGCCTCCTGCATGATCTTTCCGCGCTCTTTGGCAATAGCAACTGCATCAGAAAAATTCAAAGCACCGGCATGGACTAAAGCGGTGTATTCACCCAAACTCAAGCCCGCCGTGAAATCGCTTCTGGCACCAAATTCCTGCTTTATAACTTCGAGGATCGCCTTTGAAACGGTAAGTATCGCCGGCTGCGTCACTTCAGTCTGCATCAGTTCTTCGTCAGTTCCTTCAGTCACAGTTTTGAGCAGATCAAAACCCAATCTGTCGGAAGCCTCTTTGAAAACTTCTGAAAAAACTTTGAAATTATCCACAAATTCCCTGCCCATTCCGGCGTATTGCGCCCCCTGGCCGGGAAAAATAAAAGCTGTTTTTGACATATCACCTCAAAAAGCCGCGTTCGCCGCTTTTTTATTAAAAATGTGGGGCTTTTGTCAAGAATTTGAGCATGCAGACCTCACCTCTTTTATTCCCCTCTCCATTGTGGATATGGGAAATTAAACTGAACTTTCAGACAAACAGCATCGAACAGCCGTCGGATTTGCTTTAGAACTCAGGCAGCCTTGGAATAATCCATGATAAAGATTTTACTCGTGACGTTTTCTACAAATTAAATCAACTGATACATAAAGATGCAGCCTTTGTCGTATTTCGGCTTTATATGCTGATGAACGAATTTTTCTTCTTCGGCTGTCAATCTGTTAAAACCCATGGTTTTATAATGTTTTATCAATTTGTCCTCGGGAAGAGCATAAATATAAAAAGCTCGGTTTCAAGCGGGAAAGAACTCATTGTTGTTCCCTGCTTTCAGCCTGCATCATTTCAAGAGCCTTTTTTTCATAGTCGGCAGCTATTTTTTTCAGTTTGTCGCAGTCTGCTTTCGGAGAGTTCAAAATTTTTAACAGGACTTCCTTCCCCTGACTTTCTGGAATGTCGCTGATCGTTTGATAACAATTGATCGAAGCCATTTAATACTCCCTTAGTTACCACGATTTATTTATCCTATTCAACTTTTCTTTATTGTCAAGACTAAAAATTAAAAATTTCAATTAAAGCAAAAGAAATTTGTTTTATGAAAAAGATTCCTTAGACAAACAGCATTGAGCCGCCGTCGGAGTTATATTATAACTCAAAAGTAACTTTGTGGTTTTTGCCTTCATAGTTGATCTCGATCGCTTTGATCGAGTCGATCTCTTCGGCGGTCGAAGCAGTGTATTCTATCGGCATGAGGTAGCAGCATTCATCGCAGACGGCTGCAAGATCGAGGTCGGTGTCGCGCTCAAGGATGTTCACTTTCAGAACATTGTTTTCAATCCCTGCAGCTTTGTAACCGTATTCCCAGTCATCTCCGCAGTGCATCTCGCCGAACCAGTTGAATTTTATCGTGTTCTCTTTTTTCTCAGTAACTTCGACATACTCATTGCAGGAATCGACAAATTCATTCTCTTTTTCGGTATAGATCCTGTCTCTGAAAGATAGCGGCGGTTCGGCAAGACGACACTCGCCGACATCGACTGCTTTGAAACCGCTTTCATCACTACCGTTGTTGTCGCTTCCGCCGCAGCTTACAACAAAAAACATTGCAAAAACCGCAACCGACAAAATCAAAAATCTTTTCATGGCTTACTCCATAAAGTTAAAAAACAAACCAAACACATATTTAGTATCACAAAATCCGATTTTTATTGAGAAAATTTTACCCCCCCCGAAAAATTTGACAACTATTTGATTTTATTAAGAAAATTTTTGCTATTCCGCCGAAACGGCGATGATTTTTCCTTCTTCGAAGCACTCTTTTTTGAGTTCTGCCGCTATTTTTTCGGCGTCGCTGTTTTTTATCACGATCTCTGAGCCGCTTATCTTAAGTGCGGAAAATGAAAGAACCTCGCCTTCAAGTTTCTCTTTTTCGATAACGGCATCAGCTTTTTTCTTGGCGAAGAAAAGTGACGCAGGGCTTTTGCGGGCTTCCTTGCTCATTGAAATGTCGTAGATCTTCTCCCCTTTTTCGTTAACAATGGAAAAGAAAAGCTGAGGCTCGATTTTCGTTTTGAAATTTATGAGGAGAACCGATTTTGTTTTCGCGGCTTCATCTGACACCGCAAGAAGGTCTTTTTTGTTTGAAAATTCTTCACGCGCTTCTTCAACAATTTTTCTCAAATATCCTGAAACATTGACTTTATAAGTCAGATCGACTGACGAATTGGAATAAAATCTTTCATAAGTCACATCCTTTATGTCGGCAATGTTAACGAGCCTGTCGACAAAATCGGGATCGCCTTTTCCCTCAAAATATGCGCCGACTGTGGTTTTTCCCGAAAGAACAAGCCCGCTAATGATCTTTACGATCTTCAGCCTTGCGTTTGCCGCAGCAGCCTTTTCAGCCGTGATCCTCGCCGAATTGAGGTTGGTGACGTTGGTTTCAGGAATACCGCTTCCTGTGATCGTGAGCTCGAAAGTAGAATAGTTCAAAGTTCCGTCGGCCACCTTCCGCACAAGAGAAAGATCTTCGGGCTTTTTTTCAGCCGCAGAAACAGAAAAAACAAGGAAAAAAACGAAAAGAAAAAAGAATTTTTTTGAAAAACCAGCCATTTTTGACCCCGAAAAGAACTTGGAATGCGATTTTAGAAAAAAGTTGAGAAAAAACAAGATTGAAAAACACAAAAAAAATGGAACTTTCCGAAAAAATTTCCTATAGTGTTCCGGTTTTTGATTATTAACAACATTCGGAGGGAGAAATGGAATTCAAATCTATCAAAGAGTTTATCACGATGGCAAAAGGTCATGAGACCAGAAGAATCGCTGTTGCAGCTGCTGAAGACGAACCTGTTCTTTCCGCGATCAAAGACGCGATGAAGGAAGGGATCGTAATTCCCGTTCTTGTAGGTCACGAAGAAAAAATCAGAGAGATCGCCGCTCAGATCGGACTCAACCTCGAAGGAATCAAAATCATTCACGAGCCGAAACCGAAAGTTGCATGCCAGAGAGCTGTAAAAGTAATCAAAGACGGTGAAGCCGAGATTTTGATGAAAGGTCTCGTTCCGACGGCTGACTTACTCAGAGCAGTTCTCGACAAGGAAAACGGCCTCAGAAAAGGTAGCACCATCAGCCACATCGCTTTCTTTGAAACTCCGTATTACCACAAACTCGTTGTCGTTACTGACGCTGCAATGAACATCGCGCCTGAATTCAAAGAGAAAGTCGCGATAGTTAACAACGCTGTCGAAGCGTGCCACAGAGTCGGCATCGAAAATCCGAAAGTCGCAGTTCTTGCTGCTGTTGAAGTCGTAAACGAAAAGATGGAACCCACGGTTCACGCTGCAATGCTCACGATGATGAACAGACGCGGACAAATCCCGGGATGCATCGTTGACGGTCCTTTCGCAATCGACAACGCAATATCGAAAGAAGCGTGCACTCACAAAAAAATTGTTACAGAAGTCGGCGGAGACGCTGATGTTCTTATGTGCCCCGATATCGAAGCTGCAAACATCCTCTACAAATCGATGAACTTCTTAGGCGGCGCACATTCGGCAGCAGTCATCATGGGAGCAAGCGTTCCGATAGTTCTTACAAGCAGAGCTGACTCGGAAGAATCAAAACTTTACTCGATCGCACTCGCTGCGGCAATGAAATAGGAGGAGTCATGAAAATATTGGCAATCAACCCCGGATCGACTTCCACAAAAGTGGCGGTTTATGAAGACACAAAAGAGATTTTGACCGTAAACATCAAACACGATGTAGAAGAATTGGCTGGTTTTACTAATGTTTTCGATCAGTATGATTTCAGAAAGAATATCGTTCTCAAAAAACTTGAAGAAGAAGGAATCGACGTCGCTTCCCTCGATGTAATCGCAGGAAGAGGCGGACTCCACAAACCGATTTTGGGCGGCGTTTACGAAATCAACCCGCTTATGCTTGACGACATCAAACATCCGAAAATCGGCGAGCACGTCTGCAATTTAGGTGCTCCCATCGCTTACGAAATTGCAAAAGAAGCATCAAAACTCAGCGGAAAAGATGTAAAGGCGTACACTGTCGACACATCGGTCGTTGACGAGATGGAACCTATCGCAAAATTCTCCGGAATGCCCGAAATCGAAAGGCGCAGCATTTTCCACGCACTCAATCAGAAAGCAGTTGCAAGAAGATATGCCCGCGAAAGAGGCAAAAAATATGAAGACTTGAACTACATCGTTGCACACATGGGCGGCGGAATTTCGATCGGAGCTCACAAAGGCGGCAGAGTAATCGATGTCAACAACGCGCTCAACGGCGAAGGCCCCTTCACCCCGGAAAGAAGCGGCGGCGTTCCTGTAGGACAGCTTGTAAATATGTGCTTCTCAGGTGAATACACCAAAGCTGAGATCATGAAAAAGATCAAAGGAAACGGCGGTCTTGTTGCTTACCTCGGCACGAACAGCGCGTATGAAGTAGAAAAGAGAGTCAAAGCAGGCGACAAGGAATGGGAACTTGTCTACAAAGCGATGGCTTATCAGGTTGCAAAAGGAATCGGCGCTCTCGCTGCGGCTCTTGAAGGCAAAGTTGATGTCATCATCCTCACCGGCGGAATCGCTTACGACAAAATGTTCGTCGGCTGGATCAAAGAAAGAGTTTCTTTCATTGCCGATGTCGAAGTTTTCCCCGGCGAAGACGAAATGAAAGCTTTGGCCGAAGGCTGCTACTACGGAATCAAAGGAGAAATTCCGGTTCACGTTTATGAATAAAATCCAGGACTTAGTCCGAAATTTCCAAAAACACGTTTCTAAAGTAAATTCTGAAAACCCGGAGTTTTTTCAAGTAATTGCAAAACTGTGTGAAAGTTACGGCTACCATCTTTCAAACGCGGCAGTTTTCAATAAAAACCTGCTTAAACTTAAAAATCTGAAATACATTCTTGTCGCCGACAATCCCGGAATGACCGAGCAGGCGCAGGAGTGCTATTTAGTCGGAAAAGCTGGCAAAATGGCGCGCAATTTCTTTGCGAACAACGGTTTAACAAACGATTTTGATGAAGAAGTCGCCGTTTTGAACAAAACTTTCATCCACACAAAAAGCACGAGCGACTTAAAAAAGCTCAAAGAGTTCAAAAATCTCTTTCTTGATTCTCAGGTTTTTATGGCAAACTTGGCAGTTGACATGCTTGAAGCATCAGACTGCGAGCTTTGGATTACGGGCTGCAGCGAACTTACCGAAAAAGGACTTTTCGCGCAGTATCTCAAAACTTTGAAGGAACGCTGTGAAAAGGCTCCTGAGTTTAAAGAAAAAATCTTTTTTTATCCCCATTTTTCTTTCGGAAATTTCAGCAAAAATCTCAACTCAGTCCGCACCGCGCACCCTGAAATGAGCATCAAAGAGGCTTTGAAAGTAGCGACGCTGAATATTTTCTGAAAATAAACTCTGATTACTTTTTATCTGCAAAAAGCGGTGCGAATTTTTCTTCGACATCACCGTAGATTTTGTCGATATCCAAGTTTCCGTTAAGATAGATGACTTTGAGATTGTCCTCAAATTCTTTGATAACTTCGCGGTAGTTTCTGTCAATCTGCTGCAGAAGATCCCGTTTTTCGTAAATCTCGGTCGAAGTGCGGAATTTTGTCAGTCTCTCAACTGCCTTATCAACTGAAACATCAATAAAAACGAGCACATCAGGCAGTGTTGCAAAGCGGTTTATTCCTTTAACCCACTCGTAACTTACATTGAGCGACTGATACGCAACCGAACTGAAAAAATATCTGTCTGTGATAACGGTCTGTTTTTTCCTGAGCGCAGGCCAGATCTCTTCACGCAGATGGTTGATTCTGTCCGCAGCAAAGGCTAAAGCGAGCATTTCGTGTATCAGCGGAGTATCGCTGTTTGTTTCGCTTAAGAAATTTCTCACGATTTTTCCGGTAGCAAGCGTTGTCGGCTCAGCAGTAAGATAAACAGCCTCTCCTTTCGATTCGAGGTATCTTTTTATTTCGCGGATAGTCGTGCTTTTGCCGCTTCCGTCGATCCCTTCGACTGCGATAAACATTATTTTTCCTCCAAAGCGTAAATTTTCAAATCATCGAATTCGACATCCGATTTCCAGTTTGCAAAAGAGAGTTTTGAAAAGCCGTCACTCACTTTGAGCGGAGTTTCATCGCTATATTCAAGAAAAAGTTCTCCGTTCACAAACCATCTGATTTTACTGAACAATCTTTCAACTTTTATTTTGTATAGAATCTCTTTTTCAAGATTGGCGTTTCTCTTTTCGCTTCTCTTTTTTTCGTGCTCATCAAGTCTGGAAATTACAGAGATCCGGTTATTCCAGCCGCCGAGAATGAAAGTGTAGCCGTCACCGTGGTCGTGGATTTTTCCGTCGCCCCAGAGGTTGAATTTTACATCAACTGCGTCGCTGTGGCTTTTCATCGTGAGCTCGACTATTCCGTTCTGCGGCAGATCGACTGATTTAAGAACAAGATTTCTGTTTTTCGCAGTTCTGCTCTTGAGTTTTCCGTTTTCGATCCTCCAGTCGCCTCCCTGAACTTCATAATTTTCACTGATTTCAGCACGTTCGAAAGAGTCTTCAAAAACCAAAATAGCTTTTTTTTCGGAACTGCACCCGAAAACAGCAAAACTCAGAAGCAAAAGCAGTGTAAATATTGGAAAAAAGCGCATTTCAGAACCTAAAATTTTATCACCGTAACAGAATCGCCGCCCTCTTCGTTACTGCCGGGCGCGAACGTGAATTTGTATCTTTTCTGCAAATCGGGAAGGAAATCGCGGATGAATTTTTTGAGTTTTCCGCTTCCCTGACCGTGGATTATCGTAAGCGATACCGCCCCTCCCCCGAAAGCGGTGTCAAGTGATTTTTCGATTTTTTCAGCTGCATCTTCGACGAACATTCCGCGGACATCGCACATTTCGATATACTTTGATTCGACCGTATTTTTCGATGCTTTTGTCTTTACTTCCTTCGAAAATTCAAGCACTACAAGCCTTTCTGTCGGAGCGACGAGCTGTTTTCCGCTGCTTGTATATTCCGCTTTTGCACCTTTAACTTTCTGCAGAACACCTTCCAGTTTCAATAGCTTGTCGTAAATCACCGTTTTTCCCGGAACAATTTTGTCGAGCACATCTTCAAGTTTTTCACCCTCTTTCGTATCGAGTGCGACGGTCTGTCTGTTTATCGCGTCCTGAAGCGTTTCCTTCTCTTTTTTAAGGAGGACAACTTTCTGCGCGACATCCTTTTCAGAAACTTTTTCTACTTTTTTCTTCAATTCCGCTTCCTCCATCTCGACCAGTTTTTTAAGCGAACGAAGACGTTCCTCTTCAAACCGTTTTTCCTTGGTTTCGAGCTTTCTGCGAAGTTCAGTTATCTCCTGTTCCTCCGCTTTGATCGTGGCTTTCGCCGCCTCGACCTCTTCAGTCAGAATTGCCAGCTGCTCCTCTTTTTTGTGGAGACGGTTAATCAGCGGTTCGACTCCGCTTTCCTTTGCAAGAAGAAGTTTTTCGAGTTTCTCAACAAATTCCTGAGGAAATCCGATCTTTCTGACAAGCGAAAGTGCGTTGCTCGAGCCCACAATATTGTATGAAAACTTGTATGTCGGCTTATCTTTTGCCTCATCGAATCCCATTGCGACAGGAATGAATTTCTTGTTCTGCAGCGCGATTGATTTTACTTCGGCAAGGTGGCTCGTAACGACTGAAAAACATCCTTTTTCCGCGACAAATTCAAGGTAAGCTCCTGCGATAGCGCCGCCCTGAAGCGGATCTGTCCCCGTTCCGATCTCGTCAATAAGAACCAAATCACGGCTGCCCAGTTTTTCCGCAGTCGCACTTAAAAGACGAAGATGGCTTGAAAAACTCGATTCTCCGGCGAAAGCGTCCTGATTGTCGCCCAAAATAAGGAAAATATTCTCAAAAAAAGGAAGGTGCGCGTAGCTTGCAGGAACAGGAAAACCGCGGACAGCAAGCTCGGCTATAGCCGCGACAGTCTTTATCGAAACAGTCTTTCCGCCTGCGTTGGGGCCGCTTACGACCATGATCTTCTCTTCATCCGAAAAGATAAAATCGTTCTTTACCAAGTTTTCGCCGCGGCTTAAATAAACCGGCGGGAACCACGCGTTTTCAAGTTTCATCGAATCTTCAGTAAATTCAGGGATTGCGCAGCCGTTTTCCTTCATCCAGAAGTATTTCGTGAAGATGTTTTCAATATGCACAGCCCTTTCGACGCACTTTTCGAGATAGTTGTAATTTCTGAAAAGAAGTCCTCTGAGTTCGCGCAGAATCCTGATTATCTCTTCAAGTTCGCGAGCCGCTAAAAGCGAAAGCGAGTTGTTGTGCTCGATTAAAGTCATCGGCTCCAGGAACGCCGTCTGCCCTGTTCTGCTGTAGTTGTGAATTACACCTTTTACTGTTCTTTTGTAGACCGATTTGAACGGAAGAACATATCTGTCATCGCGGATTGTGAACCAGTCTTCCTGCAGAAAACCGCCGTATTCTGGCGAATTTATCATTTTTTTTATTTCTTCTCCGATATTGCGGTGCGTATCGGCAAGATGGCGCCTGATTGCGGCAAGCTCGGGGCTTGCATTCGAATTTATCTCCCCTTTTTCGTTTACGACCTGCTTTATCGTCATTTCCAGGCTGACGTTGTATTCGAAATCAAGAAGTGAATGGATTTTCGGCGTGAATCCGTGCCTTTTAAGCTCTTCGCCTGTTTTTCTGACAACGCCTAAAAAGTCGCCTATCACCCTGTAATCCGCAGCTTCCAAAGGTTCGTTATCCTCAAACTGAGACATGACGCGGCGGACACTGTCGAGATTGAACGAGAAAAGCGAGCGGTATTCAGCCGAAAGCGCAGCAGCCTCGCCGATTAACGCGAACTCCTTTTCGCAGTCATCGATTGACAATCTTTCAGTTTTGTGGAGCGAGGCTTTTCCGTATTCAGAAAGTGATTTTTCACCGATCCAGTCGATTATCGAATTCCATTCAGTCAGCATTTATCCTCCGAAAAAGCAGTCTGAAGCAGACAAGAGATTTAGATAGCAGCAGTCATCTTTTTGAGCCAAGCCTTCTCCTCTTTGCCGAGCATCGGGGACAAAGTTTTGAAGACAAGTTTGTGATAGTCGTTGAGATATTTTTTCTCTTCAGCTGAAAGAAGCGCAGGTTCTATCGCACGGATATCGATCGGGCACATCGTGAGATTCTCGAAACCGACGAACTGTCCCCATGCGGTCTTTTCTTTCGGAACGGAAAGAACGAGGTTTTCGATTCTGATTCCGTACTGGTTCGGCTCGTAGTAGCCGGGCTCGTTCGAAACTATCATTCCGGGCTCGATCTTCGTGTCGCTCCTGCGGGTCGAAATGCTCATAGGACCTTCATGAACGCTGAGGTAAGCACCTACGCCGTGGCCTGTTCCGTGAAGATAGTTCTTGCCGTCTTTCCAAAGTGCCTCTCTTGCAAAAGCGTCGATGTTGGCGCCCGTCGTAAATCCCTGCGGGAACTTGGCGAGAGCAATTCTGATGTGGCCTTTGAGAACATTCGTGAAATCTTTCTTCATATCTTTGGTGAGTTTTCCCATTGCGACAGTTCTTGTGATGTCAGTCGTGCCGAAAAGATACTGCGCGCCGCTGTCAACGAGATAAAGCCCTGCAGATTTGAGCTCGCAGTCGGTCTCGGGAGTCGCGCTGTAGTGGATTATCGCACCGTGAGCACCGTAACCCGAAATCGTGTCAAAGCTAAGTCCGACGAAGCCTTCACCCTCTTTGCGGAACGCTTCGAGCTTGTCGCTTGCCGAAATCTCGGTGATTTTCGTTTTTCCGATATTTTTGTCGAGCCAGCAGAGGAATTTAACCATCGCAACACCGTCGATGACGTGCGCTTTCTTCATTCCTTCGATCTCTGTCGCGTTTTTGATGCCTTTCATTATCTGCGAAACGTTTTCGCCGTTTACGACTTCAGCTTTTTTGCAGTCAACTGCGTCAAGAAGGCTCTGCGAAGTGCGTGCCTTGTCGATAAAGATCTTTCCTTTGAGCCCTTTGATGAAAGCGTAGATCTCTTCATATTTGTGGATCTTTACGCCGTCTTTCGCGATTGCATCGGCATCTTTCTTATTAAATTTGCCCTCTTTTACGAAAAGGTCAGCCGTCTTTTTGCCGATAACGCCGAACCCCATGACTACCGGGTTGCATTCGACATCGTTTCCGCGGATGTTGAAGATCCACGCAAGGTCGTCAAGAGAAGCGAAAAGGTGGTAGTCAACACCGAGTTCAGCCATTTTTGCGCGGATTCTATCAAACTTTTCAACTCTGCCGGCACCTGCATATTTAACGGGATGCTGAACAGCTTTTCCGCTCGGGAATGCAGGTCTGTCCTTCCAAATTTTGTCGATCAAGTCTTCGCTCGAAGCGACTTTTATTCCTTTCGGCTCGAAAGTTTTTTTCAGGTCGTCGACATCGTTTATCGACATTACAGCCGCATCAAAGCTGACTGTGTCGCCTTTTTTAAGTTCTTTGCCGATCCAGTCGGTGTAACTCGGAGTTTCGGGAAGTCCCATTTTGAAAAGGGTTATCGTGCTGCCTTTGAGCTGATTCTCAGCCTGAAGGAAATATCTTCCGTCAGTCCAGAGCCCCGCTTTTTTCATCGTGACTACGACCGTTCCGGCAGAACCGGTGAAGCCGCTTATCCACGCTCTCGATTTCCAACGCGGCGCAACGTATTCGCTCTGGTGCGGGTCGGCACTCGGAATAATGTAAGCCGCAATGTTTTTCTTCTTCATCAAAGCTCTAAGCTCTTCAAGTCTAGACGTGATCTGCATGGTAACCTCCTAAAAAATTGATATAAAAAACGAAACTTTTCTGTCCATCTTTAAATAAGCAGCAAAATGCGTGACAATATAATATCTTTTAAATTTTTGTGTAGTTTATTTCGATATCAAGCCTTTTTTTCCTTCAATTAGTTGTCATTTCATGCTTCATCTGTAAAATAAGAGGGTTGTTTGTTGATTTTCAGGAAGTGGTTATGCGTAGATTTCCGATAATATTTTTTGTGTTTGTGCTGATTTTTTCTATTTCTTGCGAAAATAAACTTTCCGGTCCTGCTCAGGAAATTTCTGACGAAGACAGCGATACTGCTCATGACGGCGATACCGGTGAAACGCCTGATGACGATGCCGACACGGAGCAAGGATCTCTTTTCAATCTGAAAGTCGAGGGAAACGAGAAAAATTCTCTTTCATGCAGGCTCACTTTTTCGACTGCGGACAAGAAGAAAACTTTCGTAAAATATTACGCGCCTACTCATGCAGGTTATAAAATCGGTGAAGAAACGGCAAAAAACGACCACTATTTCTTTCTCTGGGGAATGAGGGAAAACCTTGATTACACCATTGAAATCTATTCGGATGAAGAAACACCGGAGCTTATTGCAACAACTGAATTTCATTCAGGATTTATCCCTCAATCGATTTATCCTGTTCACCTTGTCACAAATGAAAAAGAGAGTGTTCAACCTAGATTTCTTCTTATGACGCAGACCACGAATACGGAGCCCTATATTAATGAGAATCCTGCAATAATCATGGTAGACACAGACGGTTTTATTGTTTGGTATTACGAATACTACGGCTTGGAAGGCGCACTTTTATCTGATACTACATACCGCGAAGGAACAAAAACAATTGTTTCTGGAATCAATAAGGAACTTTCTTTGGCCGAAATTCCTTACGAAGAGGGGTTTGAAATAGATCTTGAGGGAAATACTGTCTGGGAATCACCAGATATCGCAAGTTATTCTTACGGTGAGACGGGATGGCACCATCAATATTCCATCCTTGACGATGATACCGTGCTTTATATCGGTGCGGAATATCTGAATAACAACACTATAATTTCCGACAAAATCATCAATGTTGACAAAAATTACAACGAACTTTGGTCATGGGCTTATACAGATACTTTTGTTCCGCCTGAAGAATGTCCTCCTACTTCAATAATTTATGACTACTTTTGTGATTGGACACATACGAATTATGTCACCATGCTGAAAGATGAAGGTGTTGTCTATATCAATTCTCCCCGGCTCGGTTTTTACAAAATGGACCTGAATACAAAGAAAATTCTGTGGAAATTCGGCGAGGACGGTGATTTTATCATGCTTTCGGACAATGAATTTCCTTGGACTGATTTCACTCATACGCCGCAACTGTTGAGAGACGGTTCGGTTCTGCACATTCTGTTTTTCGACAACGGACTGAAAAAAAGATACTATTCAAGAGTTATAGAATACAAAATCAACGAAGATACCATGACTGCTGAAATTACTTTCGAATATGACGGAAGAGATGCCGGACACGGTTGGTTTGCCGATCAGGGATGGGGTATTGTCCATTATATGGAAAACGGTAATATTTTGGTTGGTACGGGGTTTGTCGATCCACCTGAAAAATCATCGATTTTCGAGATTACACGTGATGCCAGAGTCGTTTGGGAACTTGAAAACTACCGAAATGAAGATTTTATGGTTGAAATATATAAATTTGACAAATTTATACCTCCATTGGAGTTCATGGATGAACAGAAAAATTATTAGTCTACTGATTTTATTTATATTTTTTCTCATATCCTGTGAAAACAAAATTAATAATAAAGAAGTTGATGAACCTGATGAAGATGCCGACACGGTTCAGGAATTGCTTTTCAATCTGAAAGTCGAGGAAAACAATAAAAATGTTCTTTCATGCAGGCTCACTTTTTCGACTGCGGATAAGAAAAAAACTTTTGTGAAATATTACTCAACAAATCATGCAGGCTATAAAATTGCGGAAGAAACGGAGAAAAACGACCACTATTTTTTCCTCTGGGGAATGAGGGAAAATCTCAATTACACAATTGAAATCTATTCGGACGAAGAAACACCGGAGCTTCTTGCAACAACCGAATTCCATTCAGGGAAAATCCCGAGTTCCATTTTCCCTCTGCTCCTTGTCGCAAACGAAAAAGAAAGCGTACAGCAAGGTTTCTTGATAGTGACGCAGCAGGCTGCGCCAGATGAGGAAAGAATGGAACCTATAGTCTTCATGGTCGATACCGACGGTTTCGTAGTCTGGTATTTTGAGCACTATCTTCCCGGTTTTT
This sequence comes from bacterium, assembly GCA_017538365.1. Lineage (GTDB taxonomy): Bacteria > UBP6 > UBA1177 > UBA1177 > UBA1177 > UBA1177. The sequence goes on from JAFYIZ010000004.1 coordinate 102,842, forward strand.
CGCTTTTGACCGATCCGTCCTACCGCAAAAAAACTAATACTATGCTTCTAGGTATTCAGAAATGGCAGATGGAAGACGTATTGAGTGAAGAAGGAATAGAAATCGATATGGAAGGGAATATCGTCTGGAAATCACCGTACATTCCATGGACTTTGTACGGCGAGACGACATGGCATCATATCTACCGGGCTCTCGATGACGACACGCTCCTTCTGGTCCGCTCACAGTATGATGACCGTGTGATCAGCGACAGAATTGTGAATGTTGACAGGGACTATAATGAACTTTGGAGCTGGGGATATTTCGATTCTCCGGATTACTTCGACACAGTTGAATGTTCCGAGATGTCCGAGTACTGGTGCGACTGGACCCACAACAATGCCGCTATAATGCTTAAAGAGGAGAATATTTTATATTTCAACTCTCTTTGGCTGGGTTTTTTCAAAATGGATATGAACACCAAAGAAATTTTGTGGAAATTCGGCAAAGACGGTGATTTCACAATGCTTTCCGAGCATCCTTTCCCTTGGCCGGCAAATACGCACGACCCTAAATTCTTTGATTCTTCAAGAAAGAGGCTGCTTTTTTTCGATAACGGAATAACAGAGCGTTTTTATTCAAGAATCATCGAATATGAGATAAATGAGGAGACAATGACTGCCGAAATAACTTTTGAATATGACGGAATTGATTCAGGACACGGTTGGTACTCCTATGCCGGATGGGGAGATGTCGATTACCTTGAAAACGGAAACTTTCTTGTTACGAAAGGACTTGTCGATGATTCGCAAAACTCCACGATTTTTGAAGTCACACGTGACGGAAGAATCGTCTGGGAGATTTACACCTATCAGGAAGAAGGTTTTATGATAGAACTTTACAATACCGAGAAATTCATGCCGCCGCTGGAATTTCTTAAATAA